>NZ_CP119082.1:1736666-2460000 GCF_029027965.1 Paracoccus sp. S3-43
TTCATGATGACATCCATCAAAACTTTCGCAGACCAGCCCGTCGCGCAGAACGGCGCAAGAACAAGCACTGTTCTATGGCAAGATTTCGTCAACGTCCGACCCTGATTCGCCCCGAAACGGCCTCACGCCGCCAGCCCTGGCCAGCCGTTGGGCCAGACCTTCCCCCGGCTCCCACGCCATCGGCAGCCACGGCGCCCAGGTTGCGCAGACCAGCGGCACGCCGGATGCGTCGATCTCATCTTGCACATGCTGCCACCAGTCTGCGCGACTGCGGATGGCCGGGAACCGCGCCTCGGCATCAGGCAGCCCATCGTGCCAGGAGCATTCGCTCAGCGCGATCGATGATCCGGGTAGCGGTCGGCCGCGCAGCGGAGCGCCGGACCAGCAAGCATGATGGTTGATCCCGATCACCTCGATGGCCGGGCCGAACAGCCGCACCAGCCTTCAGCGATTTGAAGAAGCTCTCGACGGCCGCATTGTCGTAACACTTGCCCTTGCCGCTCATCGATACCTTGAACCCACGATACCGCAGGAGCTTCTGGTATTCATGGGCACAGTATTGGGCGGATTCAACCGGTCGTCGCATCACCCTATTGCTGGAGGTGCAGATGACGACGGGACGACGGAAGTCGCAGCGCTCAACGCGGCGCAAATTGTGTTCGCCAGGACAACCGCCGATTTGGCAGGGTGAGAATCTATGTCGGTTCTGGCAGGGCGTGGCTGCGGGTCTGTCCAGTGAAGATGTCGCGGTCGAAGCGGGTGTTTCCGGCCCCGTGGGTATCCGGTGGTTTCGGAGTTCTGGCGGAATGCTAATCGACGGGCCTTTGTTGTGCAAAGAGCGTGAAGCCCGGACTTCCCCTTTCCCAGATGCCCTTGTCCTGCGGGCTCCGTGATCGGGATGCCGAGCGCGGTGTAGTCGTTGAGCACGGCGGCGCGGATCTGGAGTTCGGCGACTTGGCGATCGAAGTCGCGTGCCATGAGGCTCTGCCCCAGCAGCTTCACGCAATGCATCTTCGTCTCGGCGCGGGTTCGGCGTGATATCCAGGCCATTTTCGCCAGATCGCGCGGCCAAGGTAATTCGATGCGCGAAGGGCCTCGTTCCGGGCAGTCGCGCCCGCAGGCGACAGCTTCAGGTGCATGGCTGCGGCACGGCCGCTCAGACCCTCTTCGATATACCGCTGAAACCGCGTCCGGAGCGCATCCGGCAAAGGTGCTGACATGATCCATTCTCCCCAAACAAGAGGATCACAGACCACGCCTTGTGGGAAGCCCGTCGCGATTCACGTTTTTACCGAAACGCTTTAACGACGCCCGAAAAGGGGCAGTAGAGATTTCTGCTTTCCGGGTTGAAACGAGCAAACGTAGGGAGAAGGAGTGGTCGGAGTGGAGGGATTCGAACCCCCGACATCCTGGTCCCAAACCAGGCGCGCTACCAGACTGCGCTACACTCCGAATCGGACGCCAAAACGACACATGTAAACTGACCCGATCTCGAGCTTTTACAGGCTTGATTTGCAACGTATTTCAGGAGCCAGACTTACGCTACCCAAAACCGTCGCGCTACCAGGCTGCGCTACGCCCCGACCGCTTACGCTTAGCCGATAGCGCCGACAGGGGAAAGCCCTAGCCGCAGGGCAGTTCGGCCAAATCCCGATGCAGCCGGGGATGGGCCATGGCCTGCCCGACGGCCAGCCCCAGGCGCGCGGCCTCGCCCCCGCCGATTTCCAGGATCACCTGCCGATAGGGGTCGGGATCGCCGGGCGCCGCGCCCGGAATGGGCGTCTCGTCCAAGGGCCGGGCGTTGCGGTGGATGTGGCGGATCACGCCGCGTTCGTCCAGAAACACCAGATCCAGCGGGATATAGGTGTTGCGCATCCAGAAGCTGACGGGGCGCGGCGTGTCATAGATGAACAACATGCCCGTGCCTTGGGGCAGCGCCTTGCGGAACATCAGGCCCTGGGCGCGCTCGGCCTCGTCGTCGGCCAGTTCGACCTGAAAGGCGACCGGGCCGCCATCGGTCTGGAAGATCGCCCGATCCGGCGCGCAGGCGATTTGCGCGGCAGCGGAAACTGCGAAAGCCGCCGACAGGACAAGGGCCGCAAGCCCGGCCCTATTCGGCGACATGCGCCATGAAATCCTTGATATCCTGCACCTGGTCGCCCAGATTTTCTGCGGCCAGAGAGGTTGCGCCCTGTTCGGTGCCCCGGTCCCAGCTGGTCACCTGCGCCGCCATCAGGCCGCGCGGGCCTTCGACGACCCGGATGCCGATCGCCTCGCCGATGGCAAGGTCGGCGAAACCGGAATGGCGCAGCACCTCGACATGCAGGAAAACATCGTCGGGATGGCCGAAGATATTGGCAAAGCCGAACCCCTTGGCCTTGTCGAACCACTTCACGCGGGCCGGGCGCAGCGGCAGCGCCTCCAGGTGTTCGATGACGCCGTTGTCCAGATCCGCGATCGGCGCCGACCCGTCCGAGATCGGGGGTTCGATCGACACCACCTCGGTCGCCTGAAGCCCGCGCTGCGTGGGCTGCATCCAGACCGTCACCCGCGACTGGTCGGCGACCGAACTGCGTCCGAAATTCCTTAGAACATTGGCGTGCAGCAGGATATCCGCGCCGCCTTCCTCGTTCAGGATGAAGCCATAGCCCTTGGACGGGTCAAACCACTTGACCAACCCCGACACAAGCTTCAGTCCCTTCTCATCCGTCATCATTCCACCATGCGCTCAGCGCGTCTTGTCCTGCCTCGAATTCAACCAACCCACCGTTCAATTCCTGTGACGTCGAAGCGGCGGTGGTTCACGGCAGACAAGGCGCAAGTGCCGCGCCTATCCACCATGGTCAGCCACCAAGACCTTTTCGTCAAGCCCTAGGGTGAAAGCCGCCTGACGAACCAGGCCCCCGAATCCTCTTTGTCCCAGCGGAACCGGTCATGCAACCGGAAAGCGCCATCGGCCCAGAACTCGATCTGCGCCGGGGCGATCCTGAAGCCGCCCCAATAGGGGGGCCGGGGCGGCCGGGTGCCGTGGCGCAGCCCCTGGCGGGCGGCTTCCGCCATCAGGGCCGCGCGGCTTTCCAGGGGCTGCGACTGGCGCGACGCCCAGGCCCCGATCCGGCTTTGCAGCGCGCGGCTGTTGTAATAGGCGTCGGCCTGTTCGCCCTCGACGCGGGTCACCGCGCCGCGCACCCGGATCTGGCGGCGCAGGGATTTCCAGTGCATCACGAAGGCGGCCTTGCCGGTGGCCGCGATCTGCCGGCCCTTGGCGCTGTCGTAATTGGTATAGAAGACGAAGCCGCCGTCGGCGCCCTGCCCCTCGATGTCCTTCAGCAGCACCATGCGCACATCGGGCATCCCCTCGGCGTCCACCGTCGCCAGCGCGATGGCGTTCGGATCGTTCGGCTCGGTCGCCCGAGCCTCGGCCAGCCAGCGTCTGGCGATGTCGAACGGGTCGTCGCCCGCGAATAGTCCGTCCCTGTCAGCCATGATGGTTCCTTGCGCTTGATGCTTGCAATCCTTTGGCCTAAGCACCTTTCACACAGGGTTGAAAGCGCGAGAGGCAGCACATGTCAAGCGAGCAGAAGCAAGGGCTGATGGCTGGAAAGCGCGGCCTGATCATGGGTTTGGCGAATGACAAGTCGATCGCCTGGGGGATCGCCCGCGCGGTGGCGGATGCAGGGGCCGAGCTTGCCTTTTCCTATCAGGGCGATGCGCTGAAGAAACGCGTCGATCCGCTGGCGGCGCAACTGGGTTCGACCCTGGTCCTGCCCTGCGATGTCAGCGACGAGGCATCCATCGACACGCTGTTCTCGACGCTGCGCCAGACCTGGGGCAGCCTGGATTTCGTGGTCCATGCCATCGGCTTTTCCGACAAGGACCAGCTTCGCGGCCGCTATGCCGACACGACCCGCGACAATTTCCTGATGACGATGGATATTTCCGTCTATTCCTTCACCGCAGTGGCCCGCCGCGCATCGGCGATGATGCCCGACGGCGGCAGCCTGCTGACGCTGACCTATTACGGCGCGGAACGGGTGATGCCGCATTACAACGTGATGGGCGTCGCCAAGGCCGCGCTGGAAGCCAGCGTCCGTTACCTGGCCGAGGATCTGGGCAAGGACGGGATCCGCGTCAACGCGATCAGCGCCGGGCCGATCAAGACCCTGGCCGCCAGCGGCATCGGCGATTTCCGCTATATCATGAAGTGGAACGAGCTGAACTCTCCGCTGCGCCGCAATGTCACGACCGAGGATGTGGGCAACTCCGCGCTGTATCTGCTGTCCCGTCTGGGCGCGGGCGTGACGGGGGAAACCCACCATGTCGATGCGGGCTATCATGTGGTGGGGATGAAGGCGGTGGACGCGCCCGACATCTCGACCGCCAAGAAGGACTGACCAAAGGGGAATGGCGATCACCGCCGACCAGCTTGCCCTGTTCGTGGGAACCCTGGGCGTGGCGATCCTGTCGCCCGGCCCCGGCGTCATCGCGGTCAGTCAGGCAGCCTTCGCCCTGGGCCGCAGCCGCGCGCTGCCCTATGGCTGGGGTCTGGCGCTTGGCGCGTCGTTCTGGTGCATCTTCGCGCTGCTGGGCCTGACGGTGGTCTTTCGCGCCCTGCCCTGGACCTATGCCGCGCTGAAGATCCTGGGCGGGGCCTATCTGGTCTGGATCGCCTGGAAGATGTGGCGCCACGCCCCGGACCCCTTGCCCGACCCGGCGGAAAGCAGCCGGGGCATGGGCTTTCCGGGCGGAATGATGCTGAACCTGTCGAACCCCAAGCCCGCGCTGTTCTATTCGGCGGTGCTGCTGTCGATCTTTCCGGCCCTGCTGTCGGCAGGCGACAAGCTGGCGATCTATGCGACGGCGGTTTCGGTGGAACTGGCATTTTATACCGCGCTTGCGTCGCTGATGGCTTTGCCCTGGTTGCGGCGCGGATATTATGCGGCGAAATTCTGGATCGACCGCATCGCCGGGCTGGCCCTGGGGCTGCTGGGCCTGTCGCTGATCCTGCGTCATTGAAAGGAACCGCCATGATCGACCGCCTGCCCCATGAAAAGGGATTCCACGTCAGCTGGGACCAACTGCACCGCGACGCCCGCGCCTTGGCCTGGCGGCTGGACGGCACCGACTGGCGTGCGGTGGTGGCGGTCACGCGCGGCGGGCTGGTTCCGGCGATGATCGTCGCGCGCGAACTGGACATCCGGGTGATCGACTCGATCTCGATCCGGTCCTACAAGGGCGTCGCGGCCGAGGCCGGCCAGGGCCAGCTTGAGGTGCTGAACACCCCGGACCCCGCCCTGATGGGCGACGGCGACGGCATCCTGGTCATCGACGATCTGGTCGATTCCGGCCGCACCCTGGACCTGATCCGGGCCATGTATCCCAGGGCGCATTTCGGCACAGTCTATGCCAAGCCCAAGGGCAAGCCGATGGTCCAGACCTATGTGACCGAGGTCAGCCAGGACACCTGGATCTTCTTTCCCTGGGACATGGCGCTGCAATACGTCCAGCCCTACCGGGGCGAGGACTGAGGCCCGCCCAGGGCCGTTTTTCGGTTCTGCCTTCGGAACCAGCAGGGTGATCGGGCATTGTCTCATCAATCGCGCATGCACGTCATGCGCCAACCTTAGGAGGAAAGACATGCGCAAGTTGATGCTCGGCACCGCCCTCGCCCTGCCGTTGATGATGGGCCAGGCCTTCGCACAGGACACCGC
This sequence comes from Paracoccus sp. S3-43, assembly GCF_029027965.1. Classification (NCBI taxonomy): domain Bacteria; kingdom Pseudomonadati; phylum Pseudomonadota; class Alphaproteobacteria; order Rhodobacterales; family Paracoccaceae; genus Paracoccus; species Paracoccus qomolangmaensis. The sequence goes on from NZ_CP119082.1 coordinate 1,742,378, forward strand.
GACGACGCCTGCCCCCGCCGATCCCGCAACGGATGCCGCCACCACGGATACGGTGCCGACCGACAGCACGACCATGGGCGCGGACACCGACCCCGCGGCCGAGAATGCCGAGGCCGCCGCTGATGCCGCCGACGCGGCCGCGGTCGCCGCCAGCGGCAAGGTCGAACAGCAGCAGGCCGCCAACGAATTGCGCATCGACTGGATCACCGATGCGACCGTCAACGCGCCCGACGGCAGCGCCATCGGCGACATCACCGATGTGATCGTGGACGGCGGCGCGGGCACCGTGAAAGCCGCCGTGATTGGCGTGGGCGGCTTTCTGGGCATCGGCGAAAAGCAGATCGCGGTGCCTTGGGATCAGTTGACGATCAACTATGACGCGCAAGAGATCACCAGCGACCTCACCAAGGAAGAGGCCGAGGCCGCGCCGGAATACGTCTTCCGCGAACAAGAGGCCAGCCCCGACACCACGGCCGCCCCCGGAGCGGCGACGGATTCGGCTGCGGTCCCGCCCGCAGGCACGACGGCGACGGACCCCGCCGCAGCCCCGGCTACGACCTCTGATTCGGCCGCGACTCCTGATTCGACCACGACCGCCGATCCCGCCGTCACGGATCCCGCAGTGACGCCCGATCCGGCCGCGACCGGCGCCCCTGCCCCGGCGGATACGGCGGAAACCCCCGCAACCCCGCCCGCCGAACCGGCTGACGGCACCGCGCCCGCCCCGGCCAACTGACTGATCCGGCGACCTTCCGCCGCAGCACGACACGCACCGGTCCCCGTCACGGCGGGACCGTTTCAGTTTCCGCGAACGAAGCGCGCCGCGCCCTCGGCAGCCCGTTGCAGGGCGCGGCTCTTGTTCACCGTTTCCAGGAATTCGGAGTCAGGGTCGCTGTCATAGACCACGCCGCCGCCCGCCTGGATATACAGCGCGCCGTCCTTCAGCACACCCGTGCGCAGGGCGATGCACATGTCCATCTCGCCATTGGCGGCGAAATAGCCGACCGCGCCGCCATAGACACCGCGCTTTTCCGGCTCCAACTCGTCGATGATCTGCATCGCCCGAACCTTCGGTGCGCCCGAGACGGTGCCCGCAGGCAGGCCCGCCAGCAGCGCGGACAGCGCGTCCTCGCCCTCGCGCAATTCGCCCACCACGTTGCTGACGATATGCATGACGTGGCTGTAGCGTTCGATCACGAATTGCTCGGTCGGCTTCACCGTGCCGGGCCTGGCCACGCGGCCCACGTCGTTGCGCCCCAGATCCAGCAGCATCAGATGTTCGGCCAGTTCCTTCCGGTCGCTCAGCAGATCCGCTTCCAGGGCGCGGTCCTGCGCCTCGTCCGCGCCGCGCGGTCGGGTGCCCGCGATGGGACGGATCGTCACCTCGCCATCGCGCAGCCGCACCAGGATTTCGGGTGACGCGCCGACGATCTGGAAGCCGCCCAGGTTCAGGAAGAACATGAAGGGCGACGGGTTGGTGCGGCGCAGGCTGCGATACAGCGCAAAGGGCGGCAGCGGGAAATCCATCCGCCAGCGCTGGCTGGGCACGACCTGGAAGATGTCGCCCGCCCGGATGTAATCCTTGGCCTTTTCCACCGCCGCCAGATAGTCGGCCTTGGAAAAATTCGACACCGGCTCTCCGATCCGGGCGTCGTGGCCAAGCGCGCGGGGTTCGGTCGGCTGGCGGTCCAGCGACCGCAGCGCGTCCATGACCCGTTCGGCGGCTTGGGCATAGGCGGCGCGCGCGTTGTCGGACCCGTCGTGCCAGGCGGGCGCGCACAGCGTCACCTCGCCCCTGACGCCGTCAAGGACCGCCACGACCGAGGGCCGCATCAGCATCGCGTCGGGCAGATCCAGAGGATCGGGGTTCACGTCGGGCAGGCGTTCGACCAGCCGGATCATGTCATAGCCCAGGTATCCGAACAGCCCCGCCGCCATCGGCGGGATGCCGTCGGGCATCCGCTCAATCCGGCTTTCGGCGATCAGGCCGCGCAGGCTGTCCAGGGCCGGGCGGTCGTCGGCCACGAAATCGTCCGAGAACCGCGCCTGCCGGTTGATCCGCGCCTTGCCGTCGCGGCAGTCCCAGATCAGATCGGGCTTCATGCCGATGATCTGATAGCGGCCCCGGATCTCTCCGCCCGTGACCGATTCCAGCATGAAGGACATCGGCGCGGCATCCGTCAGCTTCAGCATCAGGCTGACGGGCGTGTCCAGGTCGGCGGCCAGGCGGATGGTGACAAGCTGGTTCTGGCCAGCTTTCCAGGCGGATTCGAAGGCCGCGAAATCGGGGGTGAGTTCCATTACTGGACCTGCGCGTTGATGGCGTTGATCGCGGACTGGTCCAGCTTTATCCCCGCCTCCCGCTGCACGGCGCGGGCATAGTAATCGAAGATGTCGGATTGCAGCGACTGGCCCAGGCGGCCGCCGACCGCATCGGTGATGCGCTGCGCATCCTCGCCCGCCAGGTCGGCCTCGTCGATGGCGTCAAGGCGCAGCAGGATCACCCGGTTTTCGGCGTCCACGATCTCGATCTCGCCCGGTTCCGCGATGGCAAAGGCGCGGGTGACGGCATCCGCCGGGACGCCCTCGATCCAGCCGTCGCGTGTGATGTCGGGGGCGGCGGTCCATTCCGGCGCGGGCTGGCCTTCGGGCGGCGTCGGGGACAGGCGCTGCTCCTCGGCCAGGGCCAGAAGCTGGCGATGGGTTTCCGCCTGCCGCCAGTCCGCCTCGACCTCGGCCCGGATGTCTTCGAAGGGGCGCAGGGTGGGCGGAACCACCTGATCCAGCCGCAGGGCGAACACGCCGCCATCGTCCAGGCTGGCCAGTTCGGGGAAGTCGGCCTCGGATACCTCGGCCGCGCGGTCGCGGAACGCCTGGTATCCCGCGATGCTGCCTTCGCCCGGCACGGCACCGGCGGACCAGTCGATGGTGCCCAGTTCAAGCTCGGTCTCCTCGGCCACCTGCTCCAGCGAGGCGCCGCCCGCCAGCAGATCCTCGTAATCGGCGGTGCGATCCTCGATGGTGCGGGCGGCGCGGTCCAGCGCGGCCTCGGCGCGCAGATCCTCCTGCGCCTCCTCGAAGGGGATGTTCACCGGCTCCAGCACGGCATGGACGGCGAACAGCGCGGGGCCAAGGTCGGTCTGGATCGGCCCGACGACGCCCGGCTGATCGGGGGCAAAGACCGCCGCGCCCGCCGCGCCCAGATCGGCCTGGGACACCTCGCCCAGTTCGGCATCCTCGGGTTGCAGGCCGCGTTGCAGCACGAAGGACTCGAAAGGCGCGGTGCCCGCGTCGATCCGGGCCTTGGCGGCCTCGGCGTCCTGGGCCGAGGGGAACACCAGGCGGCTGACCAGGCGGCGTTCGGGTTTCCGGTATTCGTCGATATTGGCGTCATAGGCGGCGCGCAGCGCGGCCTCGTCCAGCTGCACGGTCGGGGCCAGCCTCTCGGGCGTCAGCCAGACATAGGTGATCTTGCGCATCTCGGGCGCGGTGAAGCGATCCGCGTTGGCGCTGTGCCAGGCTTTCAGCGTCGCCTCGTCCGGCTCGGCGATGGGGGCGGGCAGCAGGTCGGGGGTCAGTTCCCGCCAGGCCACGTCGCGCCGTTCCAGGATCCATTTCGCGGTGGTGTCCACGGCGGCCCTGGGGGCATCGACGCCGCCCGCCACGGCCCGCTGGATCAGCAGACGCGCTTCGTCCATGCGGACCTCGCGTTCGAATTCGGCCTCGGACAGGTTCTCGCGGCGCAGGATCTCGGCATAGCCGGCGCGGTCGAAGCTGCCGGTGGGGCCGCGGAAGGCGGGAGCCTCCAGGATGGCCTGGCGGACCTTTTCGTCGCCCACCGATACGCCGATCTTGCGGGCCTCTTCCTCAAGCGCGGCGGCGGTGATCAGCTGCGACTGCACCGCCTGGGGCAGGCCGATGGCCTGGGCCTGGGCCATGCTGAGCGGCTGGCCGGTCTGCTGCTGATAGGCGTTCATCTGCTGGCGCAGCACGCGGGCATAGTCGTCGGCGGTGATGGTCGTGTCGCCCACCGACCCGATGGCCGTCGATCCGCCGGAAAAGCTGGTCACGCCGAAACCGCCCAGGCCCAGAACCATCAGGCCCATCAGCACCCAGACGATGGTGGACTTTCCGTGTGTCCGCAGGTTCTTCATGGCCCGGCCTTCCTTCGTGATCCTGTCGGGTTTCTTTAGGGCGCGCGGGGGTCCGCGACAAGCCCGTCAGCCGGACAGGCCCCGCAGCCGATCAGCCAGGGCGGCGATCCGGTCGCCGCCGATATTGGCGAAGGCGATGCGCAGATGGCGCGGCCCGGCGGGATCGTCGGGCGGCACGAACATCGTGCCCGGCAGCGCCAGCACGCCGATATCGGCCACCATGCGCCGCGCCAGATCGGCCGAGGATTCAGCCAGCGGATGGTCCACCCAGGCGAAATAGGCCCCCGCGCTTTTGACGCGCCAGCCCGGCAGCGCCCGGATCGCCGCGACGGTCGCATCGCGCCGCGCCAGGATCTCGGCCCGTTCCCCGGCCAGCCAGCCGCGCAGGTGCTCCATCCCCCACAGCGCGCCGATCTGGCCCAGTTGAGAGGTCGAAATCGCCACCGTGTCCAGGAATTTCTCGACCTGCGCCATCCGGTCGGACGAGGTGATCAGCGCGCCGACCCGGTGCCCCGTCAGGCGATAGGCCTTGGAAAAGCTGTAAAGCTGGATCACCGTCCGATCCCAGCCGGGCCGCGTCGGCAGGTCGTGCGGCGGCCCGCTGCGGCTGTCGAAATCGCGATAGGTCTCGTCCAGGATCAGCGCCAGCCCGTGCCGCCTGGCCAGATCGAAGAACCGCGCCACCAGTTCGGCGGGATATTCCGCGCCCGAGGGGTTGTTCGGCGTCACCAGCACGATGGCCCGGCAGCGCGGCCCGATCAGATCCGCCGCCCGTTCGGGATCGGGCAGCAGGTCGTCGCCGCAGGGCAAGGGCAGCGCGCCGATGCCCTGCATGTCCAGCCACATCTTGTGATTGAAATACCAGGGCGTCGGCAGGATCACCCGATCCCCCGCCTGCGCCAGCGTCGCGATGGCCGCGCAGAAGGCCTGGTTGCAGCCCTGCGTGATCGCCACCTGCGCGGGATCCACCGCACCGCAATAGCTGCGGGAAAACTCGACCGCGACCGCCGCGCGCAGGTCGGGATTGCCCAGCACCGGGCCATAGAGATGCGCGTCAGCCCGGTTCAGCGCCGCATCGGCCATCGCCTGGCGCAGCGCCAGCGGCGGCGGATCGACGGGGGCGGCCTGGCTGACATTGATCAGCGGGCGGTCGGGCGGAAAGGTCGCGCCCGCCAGCCAGCGCCGTGCCTCCATCACCGGGGGCGCGAAGGTCGCGGCCAAAGCCGGGTTCAGGGCCGCGGTGTCAGTCACGCGACAGCCCTTGCAGATCGGACAGGTCGGGCGGCAACGACAGATCGAGCGCCGGGGCGGGCAGGCCCGGCGCGGGATTTCCGGCCGGACGATCGGCGGGCCTCGCCGGGGCTGCGTCCGGCGCATCCGCGACCGCCCGGTCAGGGGCGGCTGGCGCGGCGGGCTGGGCAAGGACGGCGGGACGGTCAAGCTGCGGCGCATCCTCGCCCGCGGCGGGGGCGGTCTGGACCGGGCCGTCCCGTTCGCCCGCTGGCTGCGGGCGCGGATCGGCGACCGTCACCGCGACCGGCGCGGGTTCCGAGGTCGGCGCCACGACGGCGGGCGCCTCGGCCTGGCTGGGACGGTCCTGGGCCAGCGGCGCGGGCAGGCTGGGCGCCAGATCCCCGCCGCGCCCGAATTCCGACCCGACCGGCAGGTCGACCGATTCCGCGACCGGCGCGTCGGCGGGCGTTGCGGGCGCGGGCTGCGGTTCCACGGCGGCGGGTTCCGGTTCGGGCACGGCGACGGGCGCGGGTTCGGCCGCGGGTTCGGCCACGGGTTCCGCCACCGGGACCGGTTCCGGCTGCGGCGCGGATTGCTGCGGCGCGGATTCAGGCACGGGCGCGGGCACCGGCAGGGGCGCGGCCAGCGACAACGCGGCCACGGCGGCGATGCTGACCACGCCGCCATGCAACAAACCTGTCCAGAAACCGCGTGCCATAGGCCCCTTCGTATCCCTGCCGGTCTTGACCCCCCGGCTTGCTTTGGCCCATCTATAGCGGACCCGTTCAGGCGGGGAAACCGCCACCATATCAGGGCGCCCATCATGATCCTTCTGATCGACAATTACGACAGCTTCACCTGGAACCTCGTGCATTACCTGGCCGAGGCCGGGGCCGAGGTCGTGGTGCGCCGCAACGACGCGCTGAGCGTGAACGACGCCCTGGCGATGGAACCTGACGGAATCGTGATCTCTCCCGGACCCTGCGATCCGGCGCAGGCGGGCATCTGCCTGGACCTGATCCGGGCGGCCGCCGACCGCGCGATCCCGCTGCTGGGCGTCTGCCTGGGCCACCAGGCCATCGGAGAGGCCTTCGGCGGCAAGGTCGTGCGCGCGAACCGCATCATGCACGGCAAGACCGACGCAATTCATCATGACGGCAGTGGGGTGTTCGCCGGGCTGGCCTCACCCCTGACCGCCACACGATACCATTCCCTGACGGTGGAACCCGCCAGCCTGCCCAACTGCCTGCGCGTCACCGCCACGTCGGACGACGGCACCATCATGGGCCTGATCCACGAGGCCCTGCCCATCGAGGGCGTGCAGTTCCATCCCGAATCCATCGCCTCGGAACACGGGCACGACATGATCCGCGCCTTCCTGGCCCGCTGCACTCCGCGAAAGGCGGCGGCATGACCCCCACCGACATCCGCCCGCTGATCGGCATCGCCGCCACCCGCCCGCTGACCGCGGACGAGGCCGAGGCCGCCTTTTCCGCCCTGTTCGACGGCGCGGCGACCCCCGCGCAGATCGGCGGGCTGCTGATGGCCCTGCGCGTGCGGGGCGAGACGGTCGACGAGATCGCCGCCGCCGCCCGCGCCATGCGCAAGCGGATGAACCGCGTCCATGCCCCCGAGGGCGCCATCGACATCGTCGGCACTGGCGGCGACGGCAAGGGCACGCTGAACATCTCGACCGCGACGGCCTTCGTGGTGGCGGGCGCGGGCGTGCCGGTCGCCAAGCACGGCAACCGCAACCTGTCGTCGAAATCCGGGGCGGCGGATGCGCTGACGAAGATGGGCATCAACGTGATGGGCGGGCCTGCGGTCGCGCAATCGGCGATCCGCGACGCGGGCATCTGCTTCATGATGGCGCCGATGCACCATCCGGCGATGCGCCATGTCGGCCCGCCGCGCGCGGAACTGGGCACAAGAACCGTCTTCAACCTGCTGGGTCCGCTGACAAATCCGGCCTCGGTCCGGCGGCAGCTGACGGGGACGTTCAGCGCGGAATGGATCCGCCCGATGGCCGAGGTTCTGCGCGACCTGGGCAGCGACGCCGCCTGGCTGGTCCATGGCGCGGACGGCACGGACGAGATCAGCATCGCGGGCGAAACCCATGTCGCGGCGCTGAAGGACGGCGAGATCGGCGAATTCACCATCGCCCCCGAGGATGCGGGCCTGCCCCGCCACCCGTTCGAGGCGATCATCGGCGGAGAGCCGCATGAAAACGCCGCCGCCTTCCGCGCGCTGCTGGACGGCGCGCGCAGCGCCTATCGCGACGCGGTGCTGCTGAACGCCGCCGCCGCGCTGCTGATCGCGGAAAAAGTGGCCGACCTTCGCGAGGGGGCCGCGATGGCGGCGGAATCCATCGACAGCGGCGCGGCCAAGGCGCGGCTGGACCGGCTGGCCCAGGTCACCGGGGCGCCCGAGGCATGAGGCCGCCCACGGCCTGGGACCACCTGCCCTTTTTCCGCGAGGACTGGCCCGCGATCCGCGACCGCCTTGCGGGCCTGGACGACTGGCTGCCCGGCCCCGCCCTGGTCTTCGCCGCGCTTGAGGCGACGCCCCCCGAACAGGTCAGGGTGGTGATCCTGGGCCAGGATCCCTATCCGACGCCGGGCCATGCGAACGGGCTGGCCTTTTCCGTCGCGCCCGACATCGCCCTGCCCCGGTCGCTGAAGAACATCTTTGCCGAACTGCGCGACGATCTGGGCGCGGCCCCCGCCACCGGCGATCTGTCGGGCTGGGCGCGCCAAGGGGTGCTGCTGCTGAACACCTCGCTGTCGGTGCCGGCGGGGGATGCCGGGCGGCACGCGAAATGGGGCTGGGACCGGCTGGCCCGCGATGCCGTAACCGAGGCGCAGAAGCACGGCCCGCTGGCCTTCCTGCTGTGGGGCGCGCAGGCGCAGAAGGCCGTGGCGGGCCTGCCCCGCCCGCAGGATCTGGTGATCGCGACGGCGCATCCCTCGCCCTTGTCGGCGAAGCGGGGGTTCTTTGGCAGCAGGCCGTTCTCGCGGATCAATGCCTGGCTGGTGGCGCAGGGGCGCGAGCCGGTGGATTGGGCGGCATGACCTGCCCTGTCCCTCGGGATGCGGGCTGACCCTACAGCGCGTCGAAGCCCGCCTTCTGCCGTTCGGTCCACAGCAGATGCAGCGTCAAGCCGTCCTCGCCGGACTCCTCGCGCTGAACCACGCCCGCCTCGTGCAGCCACGCCCGGCGGCGGCCGTCCGAGAAAGGCAGCGTCACCGCACCCGTTTCCTTCGGTTCGTCCAGGGCCTCGGACAGATGCGCGTCGATGGCGGCGGTCAGCTCGTCCAACCCCTCGCCGGTCAGGGCGCTGACGGCCTGGATGCCCTGGGTCCGGGCATCGGTGCGGCGCAGGGCGTCGCGGGTGTCGGGGGACAGGGCGTCGATCTTGTTCCAGACCTCGATCAGGGCGACATCGTCGTCAACGCCCAGCGATTCCAGGATTTCGGCCACGTCGGCGGCCTGTTCCTCGGTCTCGGGGTGGCTGATGTCGCGGACATGCAGGATCAGGTCGGCCTCCAAAACCTCCTCAAGCGTGGCGCGGAAGGCGGCGACCAGTTCGGTGGGCAGGTCGCTGATGAAGCCCACGGTGTCCGACAGGATGATCCGGCGCCCCTGCCCGCCGCCCGAGACACCCTTGGCACCCGGCAGGCGGACCCCGCGCATCGTCGGATCCAGTGTGGCGAACAGCATGTCCTTGGCCAGAACCTCGGCCCCGGTCAGGCGGTTGAACAGCGTCGATTTCCCGGCGTTCGTGTAACCCACAAGCGCCACGATGGGATAGGGCACCTTGGCGCGGGCGGCGCGGTGCAGGGTGCGGGTCTTCACGACCCGCTCAAGCTGGCGGCGCAACCGGGTCATCTGTTCGTCGATGGCGCGGCGGTCGGCCTCGATCTGCGTCTCGCCGGGACCGCCGACGAAGCCCAACCCGCCGCGCTGGCGTTCCAGGTGGGTCCAGGCGCGGACCAGCCGGGTGCGCTGATAGGAGAGCGCGGCCAGTTCCACCTGCAACACGCCCTCGCGCGTGCGGGCGCGGTCGGCGAAGATTTCCAGGATCAGCCCGGTCCGGTCCAGAAGCTTGACGCCCCAGTCCTTTTCCAGGTTGCGCTGCTGCACGGGCGACACCGGGCCGTCGATCAGCACCAGATCGACCTCGGCCGCGTCCAGCCGCCCGCCGATCTCGGCCAGCTTGCCCTTGCCGAACAGCCGGCCCGGATCGGGCTTGCGCAGCCGCACCACCTCATCCCCCACGATCTCGATCCCAGGCAGGGCATGGGCCAGCGCCACGGCCTCGGCCAGGGCATGTTCGGGTTCACGCCGCTGGGTGCGGGCGGCCAGGTCGGGATGGATGACATAGGCGCGGGTCGGCCGAGCCTCGGTCGGGGTGGGCTCCGTCAATCAGTCCTCGCCTTCGTACAGCGAAATGGGCTGGCCCGGCATGATCGTGCTGATGGCGTGCTTGTAGACCAGTTGCGACTGGCCGTCGCGGCGCAGAAGAACGCAGAAATTATCGAACCATGTAATGACGCCCTGCAACTTGACGCCGTTGATCAGGAAGATCGTGACGGGCACCTTCGCCTTGCGGACATGATTGAGAAATGCGTCCTGCAAGTTCTGCTTGTCGCCAGCCATTCTTGTTTCCGTTTTTTGCTGTCCCGGTCGAATTCACATCTATGCGGTTGATGCGGCCCTTGCAAGCGTGTCGGGACGCCGGACTGTTACGGCCTAACGGCGCCAGAATTGCGGCGAAAACAGCGCCAGGATCGCCAGGGTTTCCATGCGCCCGACGATCATCGCCCCCGCCAGCACCGCCTTGGTGAAGGGAGGCAGGCCCGACCAGCCTTCCCACGGGGCGGATGCGATGCCCGCCGTGGCCTCGAAGGCGGGGGTCAGGGGGATCGCGGCGGCCAGCGGGCCGGTATTGGTCAGCGCGGCGATGGACAGGATCGTCGCCGTCTCGATCTCGATCCGCTGGATCGACACCAAGGCCACGCAGACCGCGATCGAGGTCGCGAACAGCATGAAGAAGATGAAGGCCAGATAGGCCCCCTCGCGCCGCAGCCGCCGGGCGATCTGGCCGCCGCCCGCGATCGAGTTCGGATGCACGATCCGCTCCATTTCCCGCTGCCCGTGCCGCGCCAGGGCATAGACCCGCAGCAGCTTGACCCCGCCCGCCGTGGTGGCGACGCCGCCGCCCATCATCGCCAGCCCCGCCAGGATCAGGCCGGGCGAGGTCAGCCCCGACCAGGCCCGCGCCCCCTGCCAGTCGATCGAGGTCCAGCCGGTCGTCGTCAGATAGCTGAGCCCGTTGAACAGCCCGCCCCAGAAGGCGGCAAGCCCGCTGCGCAGGTCGTGCAGGATTTCCAGCGATCCGTCGGGCGCGCGGGCGCTGTCGATGGCCCCCAGGAAATGCCGGGCGAACAGCGACAGCGCGACCAGGGCCACGAAACCCGCCGCCATCTTCAGTTCGGGATCGTCGACCAGCCGGTCGGTGGCGCGCAATGCGCCGCCGCCGGGCCAGAAGCGGCGCGACAGGGCGGGGATCAGGAACAGGAACATCGCCATTTCCCCCGGCAGGCCGGACCCGGCGCCGGGCGGGCCGAGGACAGGAGAAATGCCGCTGGTCGACAGCGTGCCCATCGACCGGCACAGCGCGATCAGCCCCGGATCGCCCAGGACCAGCAGGATCAGCCACAGGGCCAGCGTCAGCCCCGCATAGACCGGAAAGACCGCGGCGGCGGACCGCATCAGCCGGTAATGGGGATGGGTCAGCACCGTCTGGAATCCCGGCGCAGACAGATGCGGGTTGCGGTCCAGCGGATCGGCGGACCGGGGCAGGCGTTCCAGATATTCGCGGCGGCCATAGGGCTGGGCCATGATCTCGAACCCGCCGATATGCAGGGGGGCCAGGATCGCGGTGGCGGCGGCCAGGATGAAGAACCCGCCCATCCAGCCCGCCATCGCCCGCCACAGGTGCAGCGGCATCGGCAGCAGGTCGGCGGAATAGAGCGAGGCCCCGGTGGTCGTCAGCGCCGAGGTCATTTCCCACCAGGCGTTGAACAGGCCGGTATCGGGCATCGCCTCGGAAAAGGGCAGCGCCATGATCAGCGGCATCCCGGCATAGACCGCCAGCATGATCAGCAGCGTGTCGCGCGGCCTCGTCCGGCGCGGATTGGCGGCGGTCGCCAGACCGATCAGCCCCGCCACGACCAGCACCAGCAGCCCCGAATAGAAGAAGATCCGCGCCAGTTCGTCGCTGTCGTGGACCGAGGCATAGGCGGCGGGCAGCATCATCGCCAGCCCGGTCATCGCGGCCAGCAGGACGAACAGCGGCAGGCGCAGCAGCACGGCCATGGCGTATCAGAAAAAGTCGATCGAGACCTGCAACAGGCGCTCGACCTCTGGCACGTCCTTGGTCAGGGCGAACATCAGCACGATGTCGCCCTCCTCGATCCTTGTGTCGGGGACGGGCTTGACGATGCGGTCGCCCTTTTGCACCGCGCCGATCAGCACGCCTTCGGGAAATTCGATGTCGCGGATCGCCCGGCCCGATATGGGCGAGGTGGACAGGGCCTGCGCCTCGATCACCTCGGCCTCGGCATCGCCGATGGAATAGATGTCGCGGACCCGGCCGTGGCGGATATGGCGCAGGATGGTAGAGACGGTGGTGGCGCGCGGGTTGATATAGGCGTCGATGTCCAGCACCTCCATCAGCGACACCATGGTCGGGTCGTTGATCAGCGCGATGGCCAGCTTCGCCCCCGCCTGCTTGGCCCGGACCGAGGCCAGGATGTTGGTCTTGTCGTCGTCCGTCACCGCCAGCACCGCGTCGGCGGTGGGGACGGCCGCTTCCTCCAGCAGTTCGGCGGACAGCCCGTCGCCGTTCAGCACGATGGTCCGTTCCAGCCGGTCGGCGGCGTATTCCGCGCGGCTTCGGTCGCGTTCGATCAGCTTGGCGCGGATCCGGTCGGGCCGGGCCTCAAGCGCCTGGGCCACGGCCAGGCCCACATTGCCCGCGCCGATGATCGCCACGCGTTCCTGCTTCAGGGGCGGCTTGCCGAAGATTTCCAGCGTGCGGCCCACATCCTCGCGATGGCTGAAGACATAGATCTGGTCATGGGCGAACAACTGGTCGCCCGGTTTCGGCGCGAACAGCCGCCCCCGGCGGCGCACCCCGGCGACGATGGCGCGCAGGCTGGAAAACAGGTCGCTCAGCTGGCGCAGGGGGGTGTTCAGGGCCGGGCAGTCCTCCTCCAGCAGGATGCCCAGAAGCTGCACCTTGCCGCCCATGAAGGTCTCCACGTCGAAGGTCGAGGGCGCGGACAGCCGTTGCAGCGCGGCATTCGCGACCTCTCGCTCCGGGCTGATCACCACGTCGATGGGCAGGTGCGAGGTGCTGTAGAGATCCGAATAGATCGCATCCAGATAGGCGCTGCTGCGCAGCCGGGCGATCTTGCGCGGCACCTGGAAGATCGAATGGGCGACCTGGCAGGTGACCATGTTCACCTCGTCCGAATGGGTGGCGGCGATGATCAGGTCGGCGTCGCGGACGCCCGCGCTGTCCAGCACGTCGGGATGGCTGGCAAATCCGGTGACGCCCTGCACGTCCAGGGCGTCGGTGGCGCGGCGGATCAGTTCGGAGTTGTTGTCGATCACGGTCACGTCGTTGCGTTCGCCCGACAGGTGGCGCGCGATCTGCCAGCCGACCTGCCCCGCGCCGCAGATGATGATCTTCATGGCCGTTCCCCTGCCGCCAGAGTCCCCCCTGCCTATGCCGCCGCCGCGCAGGGCGCAACCGGGCTACTTGCCCATCAGCAATTCGTCCTCGGCGCGCATTCCGCCGACCACGCCCAGCGATTTCAGCTTGCGGTGCAGCGCGCTGCGCTCCATGCCGACGAATTGCGCGGTGCGGCTGATATTGCCGCCGAAGCGGTTGATCTGGGCCACCAGGTATTCGCGTTCGAACATCTCGCGCGCCTCGCGCAGGGCCATGGCGGTGATCTGCGGACCCAAGGCCAGGGCGTCGCTGTTGTCGGGCGTGGCGCCCTGGGGTTCCAGTTCGGCGGGCTGGATCGGGCCGCTTTCCTCGGCCAGGATCAGCACCCGTTCGATGACGTTGCGCAATTGCCGGATATTGCCCGGCCAGCGCATGGATTGCAGGGCGGCCACGGTTTCCTCGGGCAGTTCGCGCGGCGTGAGGCCCTGGGTCTTGTGGAACTGGTCGATGAAATGCCGCCCCAGCAGGGCGATGTCGTCGCGCCGTTCCACCAGCGAGGGCACGGCGACCGGCACCACGTTCAGCCGGTCATAAAGCTCTTGCCGGAACCGGCCCGCCGCGATCTCCGCCGGCAGGTCGCGGTTGGTGGACGAGATCACCCGCAGATCGACCCGCACCCGATCCGCTCCCCCGGCCCGCACGAACTGCTGTTCGGTCAGCACGCGCAGGATCTTCGGCTGCGTTCCCAGGGGCATGTCGCCCACCTCGTCGAAATAGATGACGCCGCCATGGGCCTGTTCCAGCAGGCCCGGCTCGATCCCGCGTTCAGAGGTCTCGCGGCCGAACAGCACCTCCTCCATCCGTTCGGGTTCGATGGTGGCGCAGGGAACCGTGACAAAGGGCGCGCTGCTGCGCGGGCTGTGGGCGTGGATATAGCGGGCGGCCATTTCCTTGCCGGTGCCCGGCTCGCCCGCCAGCATCACCCGGCCGTTCGACTTGGCGACCTTGTCCAGCGCGTCGCGCAGCCGCTTGAAGGCCACCGACTGGCCCAGCATCTCGGCCACGCGGTCGCCGCCGCGCCGCAGGGTGCTGTTCTCGCGGCGCAACCGGCTGGTTTCCATCGCCCGGTTCACCACCACCATCAGCTGGTCGATGTTGAAGGGCTTCTCGATGAAGTCGTATGCGCCCTGCTTGATCGCCGCCACCGCGATCTCGATATTGCCGTGCCCCGAGATGATGATGACCGGCACGTCGGGGTTGTTGCGCTTGACCTGTTTCAGGATGTCGATGCCGTCCATCCGGCTGTCCTTCAGCCAGATGTCCAGCACCATCAGCGCGGGCTGGCGGTCGTTCAGGGCGGCGATCGCCTCGTCCGAGTTCGCGGCAAGGCGCGTCTCGAACCCCTCGTCCTTCAGGATGTCCGCGACCAGTTCGCGGATATCGCGTTCGTCGTCAACGATCAGGATATCGCTCATATCGGTGCTGCCTCATCTTCTTTTGTTCTGGTCTTACGCTGCGCGCCGCGCACGGGATGGCGTTCCCGCGGCAGGCGGATTTCGGCGATCGCCCCCTGACCGTCGGGCCGGTCGGACAGGGACAGGCTGCCGCCATGTTCCTCGACGATCTTCTTGACGATGGGCAGGCCAAGGCCGGTGCCGCCCGCCTTCAGGGTGACATAGGGTTCGAACAGGCGGGACCGGTCGGCGGGCAGGCCGGGGCCGTTGTCGGCGATGCGGATCGTCACCGCGTCATGGTCGGCCTGCATATCGACCGCAATCCGGGGCGTCCAGCCGTCCGGCAGATTTTCAGCTTTCTCCTCAAGGGCTTCCCCGGCATTCTTGATAAGGTTCGTGATGGCCTGCCGCAGCATCCCCGCGTCGCAATCGACGATCACCGGCTGGTCGGGAATGTCGGTTGCAAGCGCGCCTTTCAGCGCGTCCTGTTGCAGCAGCGCGACCTCGCGCAGCAGCGCCGCCAGGTCGATCTCGGCCCGGTCGGGTTCGGGCATCCGGGCGAAACGGCTGAATTCGTCGACGATCCGGCGCAGGTCGCCGGTCTGGCGGATGATGACATCGGTATACTGGTCCAGCGACGCCTTGTCCTCGGGACTGGCCAGCTTGCCGAACTTGCGGCGCAGGCGTTCGGCGGATAGCTGGATGGGGGTCAGCGGGTTCTTGATCTCGTGCGCGACGCGGCGGGCCACGTCCCCCCAGGCGGCCATGCGCTGCGCGGTCACAAGCTCGGTCACGTCGTCGAAGGCCACCACATAGCCCTCCAGATCGCCATCGGTGCCGCGCCGCACGGCCATGCGCACCAGCAGGCTTTCGACCCGGCCGTCGCGCATCAGCCGGACCTCGTCCTGCACGGTTTCGGCCACGGAGGCCGCCAGCCGCTCGAACAGGGCGGCGAATTCCGGCACGGCTTCGGACAGCAGCGCGTCGATGTCGCGTTTCGGATCCAGCCCCAGCAACCGGCTGGCGGACCGGTTCACGAAGTCGATCTCTCCCGCCGCGTCCAGCCCGATCACGCCCGATGTGACCGAGGACAGCACGTTGTCGAACAGCCGCCGCTGTTCGTCGCTGACGCGATAGCTGTCCACCAGTTCCTCTCGCTGCGCCTTCAACTGCCGGGTCATGCGGTTGAAGGACTGGCCCAGGGTCTGGATCTCGTCCCCGGTATCGGGTTCGGGCACCTGCACGTCCAGATCGCCATGCCCCACCCGCTCGCTGGCCTGGGCCAGCAGGCCGATGGGCCGCGACAGGCGCGACGCGAACCACAGGCCCAGCAGCACGGCGACCGCGACCAGCAGCAGCGCGAAGGCCAGATAGACCAGCGAGAATTCGAACAGCACCTGGCTGCGGGTCTGTTCAAGCTGGCGATAGCTGCCGACCGTCGCGCGGGTGTCGTCCACCAGCCCCAGCAGCGCGCCATCCACGTCGCGGGTCACATACAGGTAACGGTCGGCCAGCGGCGGCAGGGCCACCAGGGCGCGGAATTCGTTGTTCTCCCAATCCTCGATCAGGACCACGCCGTCGGACTGGGCGCGGTCCAGGTCGCTGCTGTCGGGGGCCTCGTACCAGAACAGGTAGGACCGCTCGCCCCGCGCGCGGATTTCGCCCGCGCCGTTGATGATATAGGCTTCGCGCAGGCCCCGCTGGATCAGCGCCTGGCCCTGGACCAGAAGCTGCCGCATCTCGCCGTCCTCGATCATCGGATTGGCGCGGCCCGCCTGGGTCAGCACGCCGGCCAGGGCGGTCGCGTCCTGGGTCAGGTCGCGGCGGTGTTCCTCTTGATAGGCCTCGGCGGCGGCCTGCGAGGTCGTGACCACCTGCTGCACCCGGCCCGAGAACCAGCCTTCAAGCCCGATATTGACCAGGAACCCCGCGAACAGCGCGACCAGCACCGTGGGCACCAGGGCCAGGCCCGCAAAGATCAGCACAAGGCGGGCGTGCAGCCGGGATCCCGCGGCGGTCTTGCGGCGCGCGGTGATCAGCCGGGCCATGCGCAGCACGATGATCCCGATCAGGACGATCAGATAGGCCAGATCCAGCAGCAGGATCAGCCGCAACATGCGGCTTTCGGCGCCCTGGGCCAGCGGCCCCAGCACCGTCATCGTGGCGCCCGCCAGCAGCAGCCCGACGGCCAGCACGCCCACCGCCATGGCGCCGCGCCAATGACGCGGCAGCGTAACCCTTGCGAGCCTGTCCCAGCTCAGCCCTGATGCGGCACCTGCCATTGCCCCCGCCTGCCGTCTGACGCGGCTTTCTGTTGCAGCGCCGATACGGATGGCGCGGCCCCTGTGGCGGTTTTACATCAGTTTGCGGCGCCGTGTCACCTCGATATTCAGCTCGGTCAGCTTCTTGCGCAGGGTGTTGCGGTTTATGCCCAGCAGATCGGCGCATCTCAGCTGATTGCCGCCGGTGGCGTCCAGGGCGACCTGCAACAGCGGACGTTCGATTTCGCGCAGGATGCGGTCATAGAGGCCGGGGGGCGGCAGGCTGTCGCCATGCAGGTCGAAATAGCGTTGCAGATGCGCCTCGACCGAATCCGACAGAGGGCCGTTGCCGCCGCCCAGCTGATACGGCGCGGGACCGGCCCCCTCGCCCGCCGACGGCGGCGCGGGCATCGGCACGACTGCGAGGGAGGCGGCCAGGGGCGCGGCGCGGGTGCCGCCCTGCTGGGTCAGCGCCTCTCGCATCTCGGCGGCGGTGATGGTGGGGCCGCTGGCGGTCAGGGCCAGGCGGCGCATCATGTTTTCCAGCTCGCGCACATTGCCGGGAAAGGCATGGACGCGCAGCAGGGCGGCCGCGTCGTCGCCCAGGGCGCGGTCGGGCAGGCCCTGCGTCGCCGCGCGGGCCAGCAGATGCGCGGCCAGCGGCAGGATGTCGTCGACCCGCGCCCGCAGCGGCGGCACCGTGACCGTCACCCCGGCCAGCCGGTAATACAGATCCGACCGCAGCCGCCCCGCCGCCACGTCCGCCTGGGGATCCGGCCCGGTGGTCGCGACGATGCGCGGCGCCATGGCGCGGTCCGGGCCGCTTTCCAGCGATTCGATCAGCCCGATCAGCCGCGCCTGCGCGGCGGCGTCGAAGCCAGCCGGGTTTTCGATCAGGATCGTCCCGCCCCGCGCCTTGTCGGCGGCGCGGGCGATGGCCTCGTCGCTGGCATCGGCGGATGTCAGGATCGCCAGCCCCTGGTCGCGGCGGTCGGACAGGTCGTGGAAGGACCGCGCGATGGTGGTCTTGCCGACGCCGGGCTCGCCCGCAATCAGCACCGGCAGGTCGGCATTGAGGATCCGCGCCACCATGCGGAACAGCGACTGCATCGCCGCGGCATGGCCGATCAGCGGCATCGCCGGATCGGCGGCGGGGCGCGGGGCGGCGGCATCGGGCGGCGGGTCCGATCTGCGCGGGCGGCGCGACAGGGCCTGGTTCGCCTTGGCCATCAGGTCGGGCAGATCGAACGGCTTGGGCAGGTATTCGAAGGCCTCGGCCTCGGTCGCGCGGATCGCGGTGACGATGGTGTTCTGGGCGGAAATCACGATCACCGGCAGGTCGGGCCGCGCCTCGCGGATCGCCGGGATGCGGTCGATGCCGTTGCCGTCGGGCATCATCACGTCGGTGATGACCAGATCGCCGCGCCCCTCCTCGACCCATTTCGACAGCTGCGCCAAGCTGCCGGTGGCATGGACGCGGCAGCCCGCGCGGGTCAGCGCCTGGGTCAGCACGGTGCGGATGGTGCGGTCGTCGTCGGCGATCAGAACGGTTCCGTCCATGGCGTCGGTCCTTATGCCTTGGGCAATGAGATGCGGAAAACGGTGCGGCCGGGGCGCGAGTCCACCCGGATCAGCGCGCCGTGGTCGGTGATGATCTTGCTGACAAGCGCCAGCCCCAGCCCGGTGCCGTTTTCCCGGCCCGAGACGAAGGGCTCGAACACCTGATCGGCGATGGCGGGGGGCAGGCCGGGGCCGTTATCCTCGATCTCGATCTGCAACGGCAGCGGGCGGCCGGTCGGATCGGTCTCGTCCGGGGGCAGGCGCAGGCTGTGGTCATAGAAGCTGCGCAGCCGGATCACGGGCTGGTCGGTGTCCCTCAGCGCCTCGGCCGCGTTCTTGACCAGGTTCAGGCAGACCTGGGTCAACTGGTCGGCATCGGCCAGGGCATCGGGCAGCGAGGGGTCGTATTCCGCGACGATCCCGACCTTCCTGGCGAATCCCACGGCGGCCGAGCGGCGCACCTGTTCCAGCACGTCATGGACGTTGGTCGCCCGCAGGTTCGGGGCCGAGGTGTCGCCGAAGCGTTCCACCTGTTCCAGCAGCGACACGATGCGTTTCGATTCGCTGACGATCATCTCGGCCATCTCGCGGTCCTCGGGCGGGGCGTTCATGCCGATCAGCTGCGCCGCGCCCCGGATGCCCGCCAGGGGGTTCTTGATCTCGTGCGCCAGCATTTCCGCCATGCCGATGGCGCTGCGGGCGGCGGTGCGCACGGCGCGGCTTTGCGATTGCAGCCCCGCCTCGTCCAGGGGAACCAGCAGCAGGGACACCGCTCCGCCGATCTCGGCGGCGGGACTGGCATGGACGGCGGCGCGGCGGTCCTGGTGGCCGCCCGCGCGGTCGCCGATCTCGAAGCAGACATTGGGCTGATACAGCGCCTCGTCGCTGCGCATCACGCGGGCGACCAGCGGCGACAGGGACGGCTGGATGCGCAGCCGCGCGGCCATCTCGTCGCCATCCAGCGTCCGGCCCAGGATAAAGTTGCGCGACAGGTTCAGCCAGACCTCTGCCGCGTCGTTCATCGCCGCGACCCGGCCCTGGCCGTCCAGCACCAGGGCGGGCAGCGGCAGGGTAGCCCAACCGGAGCCGGGGCGAACCTCGTCGAAACCTGCCGGGCTGCGCCGTGTCATGCGGCCACCGAGGCATCGCCGAAGGCCAGGCGGATCAGCGCCAACGTAGCCGCAGGGCTGTCCGCGCGCAGCATCCGGTCGCGCAGCGGCGCGCCGTTCGCATCCGCATACCAGCCCAGATGCTTGCGCGCCACGCGCAGGCCCAGATCGGTGCCATGGAAATCCAGCATGTCCTCGTAATGTTCGGCCACCGCATCGGCCAGCGCCCCGCCCCGCGGCACCTGCGGGGCGGGCGCGCCCACCAGATCATGGGCGATCTGCGCCAGCCGCCAGGGCGCGCCCTGCGCGCCGCGCCCGACCATCACCGCCTCGGCGCCCGAAGCCGCAAGCGCCGCCCGCGCCGAGGCCGCGTCCACCACATCGCCATTGGCGACCAGCGGCGGGCGGCCCGTCAGGTTCGCCACCGCCCGGATCCGCGTCCAGTCGGCCTGCCCCTTGTAGAACTGCGCCCGCGTCCGGCCGTGAACGGTCAGCATCCTGACCCCCGCATCGGTGGCGCGGCGGGCCAGATCGGCGGCATTCAGGCAGTCCTCGTCCCAGCCCAGCCGCATCTTCAGCGTGACCGGCACACTGACGGCACCCACCACCGCGTCGATCAGCGTCAGCGCGTGATCCAGGTCGCGCATCAGCGCCGCGCCCGACAGCCCGCCCGTGACCTTCTTGGCCGGGCAGCCCATGTTGATGTCGATGATCCGCGCGCCCATGCCCTCGACGATTCGCGCGGTCTCGGCCATCGCCCCGGCCTCGCGCCCGGCGATCTGGACGCTGACGGGCAGCGCGCCCTCGGTCAGGGCCCTGGCGCGGACGGCGGCGCGGGTGGACGGGCGCGGCGTCACCATTTCCGTTGACGCGACCATCTCGCTGACCATCAGCCCGGCGCCGTAACGCGCAACGGCGCGGCGAAACGGCAGATCGGTGATTCCCGCCATCGGTGCAAGAAACACCGGCGGGCCAAGCCGCGTGTCGCCCAGAATGATCGGATCGCCGAACTGCATGTCCTGTTCCTTCGCCTTGACCCAAGCGGGCCGCAAGCCAGCGGTTGCGGGCACCGATGCCGCTTCTTTAACCATCCGCGCACCTGCCTATATTTTAATCAATAAGCCCGCTTTGCAGGCAGGGCCAGCGCGATCCGACCTGTCGCCAAGATCCCGCAGCCTTGCCGCAATCGCCGTGGCAGCCCGGCCCTGCACGTGTTTAGATAAGGGCGTCATTGCAAGGGGGACGCATGTTCCTGTCGGTTTTCGATCTGTTCAAGGTGGGCGTCGGCCCGTCGTCCTCGCATACGATGGGGCCGATGGTGGCGGGCGCGCGGTTCCTGGACGAACTGCGCGCCCAGCCCTTCAAGGCGCATGGGCTGAAGGCCAGCCTGCACGGCAGCCTCGCCTTTACCGGCAAGGGCCATGCGACCGACCGGGCGACGATCCTGGGCCTTGCGGGCTTCCTGCCCGCCACGCTGGACGCCGAGGCCGCCGAGGCCGCCCTGGCCGCGAACCGCGACACCCGCGTCCTGTCGCCCGAGGGGCTGGGCGATCTGGCCTTCGACCCCGACCGCGACCTGCGCTTCGATTACGATCACGCCTTGCCGGGACACGCCAACGGCATGACGCTGTCGGCCACCGACGCGCAGGGCGACGTGATCTTCCACCGCGTCTATTACTCCATCGGCGGCGGCTTCGTGCTGACCGATCAGGAACTGGCCCGCAAGGGGGACGAGAAGCGCAGCGACGACGCCCCCGCCGTGCCCTTCCCCTTTGCCAGCGCGGCCGAGATGCTGGCGATGGCCGCGGCCTCGGGCAAGTCCATCGCCCGGATGAAGCACGACAACGAACGGGTGTTCCGCAGCGAATCCGAGATCCGCGACGGGCTGATGCGGATCTGGCAGGTGATGCGCGACTGCATGGATCGGGGCCTGACCACCGACGGGATCCTGCCGGGCGGGCTGTCGGTCAAGCGCCGCGCCAAGGCGATCCACGAGAAGCTTTTGGCCGAACGCGGCATGAACCTGACCGCGCCCCATGTCATCAACGACTGGATGTCGACCTATGCCATGGCCGTGAACGAGGAGAACGCGGCGGGCGGCCAGGTCGTCACCGCGCCCACCAACGGCGCGGCGGGCACGGTTCCGGCGGTGATCCGATACTGGCTGGACCATGTGCCCGGCGCATCCGAACGCGAGATCCCGGAATTCCTGCTGACGGCGGCGGCCATCGGCGGGTTGGTCAAGCACAATGCCTCGATTTCCGGAGCCGAGGCCGGATGCCAGGCCGAGGTCGGCAGCGCGTCGGCGATGGCGGCGGCGGGGCTGGCGGCGGTGCTGGGCGGCACGCCGGAACAGGTGGAAAACGCGGCCGAGATCGCCTTGGAACATCACCTGGGCATGACCTGCGACCCGGTGAAGGGACTGGTCCAGGTGCCCTGCATCGAACGGAACGGCCTGGGCGCGATCAAGGCGGTCAGCGCGGCCAGCCTGTCGCTGCGCGGCGACGGCAGCCATTTCGTGCCGCTGGACGCCGCCATCGAGACGATGCGCCAGACCGGCCGGGACATGTCGGACAAATACAAGGAAACCTCGCTGGGCGGGCTGGCCGTCAACGTGCCGAATTGTTGATCGATCCTTCCGGCGGGCTGTCGCCGCCCGCGCCGCCATCCGCTTGTGCCGCCGCCCGGCGGTTGCTAACGCTGGCGTGACAGTGATCCCCAAAGAAGGCTGACCGATGACACCGCGTCTTGCACTCATCGCGCTGATGACCCTGCCTCTGGCCGCCTGCGAGGGCGTGACCCTTCCCGGCTTCGGCACCGCCGAACCGCAGGTCCAGGGCCACAAAGGCCCCCCCGGCGTGTCCCCCCTGGAACAGCCCATAGAGACCGGCACCGAGGCGAAGGCCGTATCGACCGCCGAGGCCGCGACCTATAACACCGCCGCCTTCAGCGCGCGCGGGAACGAGCCGTTCTGGGCCGTCGACGTGGCGGGCAGCACCGCGATCTACAAGACGCCGGACAACCAGAAGGGCCGCGCGATCCGCGTGAACCGCCTGGCCTTCGCGCAGGGCGTCGAATATGTGGGCGTCCATGCGGGCCGTCCCTTCGTGCTGAACATCCGCGCGACCGAATGCCAGGACAGCATGTCGGGGCAGGATTTCCCCTTCACCGCCCGCCTGACCGTATCGGGCAAGTCCAACGCCGGCTGCGCAGCCCCCGCCGCGCCCGAGGTCGCGACCGCCGTCGCCGCCATCAAGGCGCCCGCCCCGGCCGCTCCGCGCGCAACCCCGGCCGCCACCCGTCCGGCGGCGACGCGCCCCGCGCCGACCCCCGCGCCGGCCGAGACCGCGCCCGCTGCCCCGGCTCCGACGACGCCCCCGGCCCCAACGACCACCCCGGCGGCTACCCCGGCGCCCGCAACGCCCCCCGCCCCGGCATCCGGGGGCACCGCCGATCTGCCCCCGCCGCCCGCTGCGGAATCCACGCCCGCCTCCCCGGCTGCGGAAACCGGCGAAACCGGCGCCGCCGCCCCGATCGTCCCGGAACTGCGCACCCTGCCGCCCGCAGGATCGACGGGCGCCGCCCCGGACGCGGCCCAGGACGCGGTGACGACGACCCCCACCGAACCCGCCGAATGACGGCCCGACCGCCCTGCGGCAGCCATGCCGCACCAGGCAGTTCCTGGTGCGCGCGGACTGTCGGCGGGGCGGATTGCCGTCTATGATCCGGCCAAAGCCGAAACGAGGACACGCCATGCGCCGATCCCCCCTTATCCGACGCCTGATGGCGACAACCCTGCCCGTGGCCCTTGTGATGGGGTCGGTCAGCACCACCGCCGTGGCCGATCCGCTATATGCGCGGAACATGTCCACCTATGGCCTGGCGGGCGGCATCGACACGCCCACGGCGGAAACCCTGCCGGACGGCACGCTGGGCGCGACGGTGTCCTGGTCGGACTATAGCCGCCGCAGCAGCGTGGTGTTCCAGGCACTGCCGAAGCTGACCACGGTCCTGCGGTATTCGCGGGTCGACGGCATCACGGAAGCCGATAACGATGCGATCACGGACCGGTCGCTGGACCTGCGCTATCAGGTGCTGGAGGAACAGGGCTGGCGCCCGGCGGTTGCCGTAGGGTTGCAGGACTTTCTGGGGACCGGAGTCCATTCGGGCGAGTATATCGTCGCCACCAAGTCGGTGACGCCCAGCATCCGCGTGTCGGCCGGTCTGGGCTGGGGCATCCTGGCAGGCAAGCCCCGCACCATCGACAATACCGGCCAAGGCGGCGAGCCCAATGTCGACGACTGGTTCCGGGGCGGCACGAAGCCCTTTGCCTCGGTCAGTTGGCAGGTCAACGACCGGCTGAACCTGGTCGCGGAATATTCGAACAACAAATATATCGCGAAATACATCGATGGCGGGGTCTACCAGCAGGGCGAAGAGCCGGCCAGCCGCCTGAACCTGGCCGCCCATTACCGCTTCGGCCAGAATTACGAAGCGGGGCTTTACACCATCGGCGGGCAGACCTTCGGGGCGCAGTTCTCGCTGCTGCTGAACCCGCGTCAGTCGCCCTATCCCTCGGGCCTGGAAAAGGCTCCGGCGCCTGTCCGCCCGCGCCCGGCCCCGCAGGCCGATCCCGATGGCTGGTCGGGCGTCTGGGCGCAGGATCCGACCGCCCAGCCCGCCCTCCAGACCGCCCTTGGCGATGCCATGGCCAAGGAAGGCCAGATCCTGGAAAGCATGGCCCTGTCGTCCAACCGGGCCGAGGTGCGGCTGCGCAACGGCCGCTATATCAGCCAGGCCGAGGCCATCGGCCGCACCGCCCGCCTGATGACCCGCGCCCTGCCGCCTTCGGTGGAAACCTTCGTCATCACCTCGACGGCCGATGGCATTCCCACCTCGTCCGTGACCCTGCGACGCTCGGACGTGGAGCGGCTGGAAAACACCGAGGCGGGTCAGATCGCCGATGTCTCGACCCTGACGGATGCTCCGGCGCGCGCGCCGGGCCTGGTGCGCAGCGAAGGGGTCTATCCGCGCTTCCGCTGGTCCGTCAGGCCGTATTTCAGCCTGGGCGTCTTCAATGCGCAGGACGGAATCAGCTACGAGGCAGGCGGCCAGGCCCGCGCCAGCTATGAGATCATGCCGGGGCTTGTCGCGACCGGCGCGCTGCGCCAGCGGGCCTTCGGCAATATCGAACGGCGCGGTCCGACCATCGATGGGCGGCGCTACAGCTATGACGAATACCTGGCCGACCCCTCGCTGGAAACATCGTCCGACGGAGTGCCGCGGGTGCGGTCGGATACCCGCATGTACAGCGACAATCCCAACCCGGTCATCCCGGAACTGACGCTGGCTTATTTCGCAAAGCCCACACCGGCCGTTTATACCCGCGTGACCGCCGGCCTGCTGGAACGCGCCTTCGGCGGCGTCTCGACCGAGGTGCTGTGGAAACCCGCGGGATCGCCCCTGGCCCTGGGGGCCGAGATCAACCACGTCAGGAAGCGCGACTTCAACCAGCTGTTCGATTTCCGCGACTACGAGGTGACGATGGGCCATGTCTCGGCCTATTACGAATTCCGGCAGGGCTTCATCGCGCAACTGGATGTCGGCAAGTATCTGGCGGGCGACAAGGGCGCGACCATCAGCCTGTCCCGCGAATTCGCGAATGGCTGGCGGATCGGTGCCTATGCGACCAAGACCGACCTCTCGGCCGAGGAGTTCGGCGAAGGCAGCTTTGACAAGGGCGTCAGCCTGTCGATCCCGCTGGGCTGGGCGACCGGGCAGGCATCGCGCGAACGGGTCAATTCAAGCCTGCGGTCGCTGTCGCGCGATGGCGGGGCGCAGCTGAATGTCAACGACCGCTTGTATGAACGGGTTCGCGAAAGCCATTCCGTCGAACTTTACGAAGGCTGGGGGAGGTTCTGGCGATGATGAACGGCACGTTGAAAATCACGCTGGCGGCGACCCTGCTGGCCGGGCTTGCAGGCTGTGGAAACGATGGCCGGGGTTTGGGTCCGTTCGGCGCTCTGGTCCAGACCGCCGGTCAGGTGATGGCCGAACGCCGCGCCGAGGGACAACAACCCGCCGCCGCCGCCAAATCCCCCCAGGAGGCCGCGGCCGAGGCCCTGCGCATCAATCCCGGCCCGCTGATCCAGGTCGGCTTCGAAAACCTGGACCGCACGCAGGTCATGGCGATGACCGGCCAGAACGGCGCCATGCGCACCTACATGACCCCGTCCGAGGAAGCGGTGATCCTGCGGAACGGAATGCTGGTCGGCACGCGCGGGCTGGGCAACGACCTGTCGGTCGCCGAGCCGGGAACCGAAGGGCTGATCCGCGCGGGTGCGTCCGGCAGCGGCACGCGCGTCATGCGCTATCTGTCGGGCGACGGGCTGGAACGGCCGTTGCGGTTCGCCTGCACGGTGGGCGCGGGCCCGCGCCCCGGCGTGATCGTGGAATCCTGCCAGGGCCATGGCGCCAGCTTCCAGAACAGCTATATGGTGCAGGGCGGCCAGATCCCGGTGTCGCGCCAATGGCTCGGCCCGGTCCTGGGCTATGTCACGATCCAGACCCTGCGGCCCTGACACGGCTGCCCTGATCGGCGAAAAACCGGCCCCTGCGGGGCCGGTTTTTTCAGTTGCCCGACAGATAGGCGTCCTGGACCAGCTTCAGCTTGCGGGCAAAGGCTTCCTGGAATCGCGGATTGGCGCGCAGCGGGCCGAACACCGTCCCGTTCGCAACGGGGTGGAGGCCGATTTTGCCGCTGGCTCGGACGGTGACGGTTTCGGCCAGGCCGGTGTCTTCCACATAGAAGAAGCTGTCCGATCCAAGTTGTTCGCTGACGCCGTATGCGGCCCTGCCATTTGCCGCCCTGGTCCGAGATGCGCAGGTGCTCGGGGCGGACGCCAATGGTCGCGGCGCCGTATCCGGCCGCCGTCAGCGAACAGGTTTCCTCACGGGGCTGCCGGTCGAGGTAGCTTCACGGCGGCCGCGATGTGCGGCGGTCCTGCTGGGCCTGGGGCACGCCCGCCATCTTCATCGTGAAGGCGATGTTCCGGCGCACCGACATGTGCGGATAGAGCGATCAACCGCACGCTGGCGCAGGTCTGCCAACGGTCCCACTGCCGCTGCCGGTCGGCTCGCAGCGGGTGATGATCGAGGGGGGCGCGGCGGCGGGCCTTGCCGCCCGGATCGTCGCCGGCCCGCAACCTGCCGATGCCGATCGTCGTGAAAGAGTTCGTCATGGGCCTGTCCGCCCGCGTCGTCGGCCGGCTGGCGGCCGAGGGCGTGCGATCTTCGACGTGGCGGGCGCGGGCGGCACCGACGGGGCGCCCGACCCCGCCGCGGCCTGTTTCGCGGGACGGGGCATTCCCACCGCCGAGGCGATCCGCGCGGCACGCGCGGCGGCCCCGGATGCGGGGATCATCGGATCGGGCGGCATCGTCACCGCACTGGAGGCGGCGCGGGCGTCCCGGCCGGGCACGCGGCCGCACGGTGGACCAAATGCGCGGCTGAGGGAAAACGGCGCCCCTGGGGGCGCCGCCTTTCGATCTTACAGGTTCCGGTCGGGGTCGCGGCGGATCGTGCCGGTGCCGTCGCGATCATCCTCGATCTCGACCTCGGTATGGCGCACAGTATCCGAGACGGTCTCGCGATGCGTGTCGCTGGTCTTGCGCAGGCCGATTTCCTCGACCACGCGGGCTTCCTTCTGGACCACCGCTTCCTCGCGGTATTCCTCGGCCTCCAGGGTGCGGTCCTGGAATTCGGCGTCGGCGCCGCTGAGGGCGCGGTCCACGGGGCGGCGTTCGATTTCCACGCGTTCCTCGCGCAGATCGACGCTTTCGCTCACCGGCTCCTCGACCGTATAGGCGCGGACGCGGACACGGCCATGGCTGGTGTCGCGCTTGCCGATGCGCAGGCGTTCCTGGACCACCGGGATCGTTTCATCGTCGGTCCCGAGGCCCCGCTGGTCCGAATGCGCGCCGTATTCGGTCCGGGCATCCAGATCGCCCGTGGCGCGGCCGCCCGCCAGCGTCCCGGCACCGGCCGCAGGGACGGCATAGTCGCTGCCTTCATACCCGCCCCAGCCTTCGGACCGCCAGCTTTCCGTGCGCTCGTCCAGATTGACGCTGCCTTCGTCGTCCAGGATGTCCAGGGCGGTGTCGTATTGCGCGGCCTCAAGGCCCGTCACCGTCACCAGATAGCCGCCGCGCGACAGCCCCTCGGCATAGGCATAGCGATCCTCGTCCGGGAAGAAGAAATCGCTGAGGCTGTCCCAGAAACCCTTGTCCCCGTCGCGCGAGGCGGTCGCGGTCGTGGTGTCCGACCCGCCCGCGACCATCCTGATCCGGTCCGTGGGAATGCCCGCCTGGGTCAGCCGGTCCACCGCGCGTTGCGCGTCGTCGCGACTGTCGAACAGGGCGGTCACCGAGGTTTCGCTCGTGGCGGCAAAATCGTTGTCATAGGTCATCGTGATGGTCCTTGCTGCTGGGTTGGGTGTGGCCGTCGGGGGACAGACGGTCGATGCGGACGGTTTGCCGACGCGTCTCGACCGGGATGTCGACCGTCTCTTGCCGCGTGATGCGGCGGACATGGACCTCCTCGCGGAGATACAGTTCGCGGGTAACGACCAGCCGCTCCTCGACCACCGGGATGATGGTCAGGTCGCCCTCGGTGGTGGTTGGGGGCATCGCATCCACCCGGCGGTTCACCGGCACCCGCAGCACCTCGACCTCTTCGCTGGAAAGCTGGGCGGGAAGGTGCTGCTGGACGGTTTCGGTCCGGGTATCGATGCGCACGCGGCCGGTCGGGACGGTCCGCTTGGTCAGGGTGACCCGTTCTTCCACCAGCGGAAGAACGTCGGGCTTGGGTTCGTCGGTCATTCGGTCCCCGATGGTGAGCGGCCCTGGCTGACCAGGTGAAGACCAACGGGCGCCGTCCCAAGTCGTTCCGTTCACATCGACGCGATCGCGCCATCGGCAAAGGTTCGCCGCAGGACGCCTGCCACCGCAGCGACAGGAAAAGTCGGCCAAGCCATTGAAACCAGAATGGGGCGGGCCGCCGTCTTAAAATATTCCTGTTGTCAATTCTGTTGATGAAATGCGCTTGCCGTGGCTTTGTTGCGCTATCCCTTGGTTGTCGGATTCATGTCTGTGCGTCAGCGGGTTAGATTGACGGCATGAGCAAGCCTGTCCCGCTATTTCGCACGACGAACTGGTCCAGTTACAGTCAGGCTCTGAAGCGGCGTGGCTCGCTGATGGTGTGGTTTGACCGGAGATGTCGTGGTTCGCGGCGCTGAAGGGCAAGCCTCGCCATCCTGAGAGGTTCTCGGCGGCGGCCATCCAGTTCTGCCTCTCGATCAAGGTGCTGTTCGGGCTGCCACTACGGCAAACGACGGGGTTCGTGGAGAGCCTGCTGAGCCTGTCCGGGCTCGACTGGCAGGTGCCGGATTACACGACGCTTTGCCGCCGGCAGAAGCACCTGAAGGTGCAGATCCCGTATCGTGCATCATCCGGACCGTTGCACCTGCTGGTGGACAGCACGGGTATCAGGTTCTCTGGTGAGGGTGAGTGGCAGGTGCGCAAGCACGGGGCCAGCCGCCGCAGGCAATGGCGCAAGATCCACATCGGTATCGATGCTGAAACGCTTGAAGTTCGCGCGGTGGAGATGACGGGCAACCGCATCGGAGATGCGCCCGTTCTGCGCGATCTGCTGGCGCAGGTCCCGCTGCAAGAGCGGATCGGCAGCGTTACCGCCGACGGCATCCATGACACCAAAGGATGTCACACCGCCATCGCGGCCCGAGGGGCCGATGCCATCATACCGCCGCGACGAAATGCCAGGGTCTGGAAGGGCCACGATCCCGGCCTGCAGGCGTGAAACGAAGCGCTACGTGCCTGCAAGCGGTTCGGGCGGGCCAACTGGAAGAAATGGTCCGGATATCACCGACGAAGTCGCGTCAAGGCCAAGATGAGATGCCTCAAGCTCCTGGGCGAGCGTATCATGGCCAGAGACTTCGACAGGCAGGATGCGGAGGTTCAGATCCGCATCGCCCTCATGAACCGCTTTACATCACTCGGCACGCCCGAGACCGTCCGCATGCGCTGAATATAGACGGGAAAGGGACACTTCCGACCGCATCCCGAATAGCGCAACAAAGCCTTGGCAATATGAAAATCAGTTCCACCGACATAATGCACAAAGAATTTCTTTACTTTCATCAACGCCAGAGTCATTAAATGTAACAATATCCCTGTTTTTCGCAATTTTGTCTTACGTCAGGAACCGCATCGGCGGCGCCTGACCTTTCATGGATGCGCGCGGATGCTGTCGCTGACCGACGGATTTTCAATCGAGGGGGTCGATTTCTTTCGCGACGACGAAGCGAAAGAGACCTTCTATGACCTGCCCAACACCGTAGAGCTGGCCCGCAACCCCGACGGCTCGCCCAGTTCCAGTTCGTGCTGTATCAGGTTGGGCTGCCGATCGAGGCAAGCAGCAGGGCGGCGGCTTCATGGTCATGACCACGGTCCTGACCGCCCCCGCCGACATCGTCGGCCCCAAGGCCCTGAACGAGGCGCAGAAGATCCTGCGGGCCGAGGCGCCGTCGCCCGGCGCTCCGATCCCCACGCCCAAGATCCGGCCGGTGAATTTCACCAGCGGCACCGCCGCGCTGCGCATCGCCAGGGGTCCGGGCAGCCAGCTTGTCACCAATATCGACCTGGGCAGGCCGTCCCTGTTCGGGCGCAATACCCTGTCCATCGTCACCGACATGCCCTTCGAGGGCGCGCAGGTCTTTGCCGACGTGCTGCGCCAGGGCGGGTCCATCGCGGCGGTCGAATACAGCCTGGAATTCGAAGTGCGCCTGCCCGCCGTGGTGATCGAGGCGCATATCAGTTCCGCGCGCGTCCGCAATGTGGTCGCCCAATACACCACCCCAACAGGTCGTGGACGTGTTCGAGGTCTATCTGAACGCCCCGGAAGGCGCCGCCCGCGACGGGGATCCGGCCTATTTCGCGCGCCTCTTCGCGCCCTTCGCCCCGCCCGAGGGCGGCGATACCTATGTCGAGGCCTTCGATGTCAGCGGCCTGATCGACCGCCAGATCCGGGCGGGCATCTCTGACGGGGGTGCCATCGACGTGCAGATCGTACCCCGCGAGCCCCTTGAACCTACGGGGTCGAGGCGGGCGCGCTGCCCGAGATCACCGTGGGCCGCCTGTCGCTGATCCGGTGACCGGCATGGATCTGTTCAGCGTCAGCAACCGCGCCTTCGACGCGTCCGCCCCCGAACCGGCGCCGCTGACCCCGGTCGAGGCTGGACCGCTCGAGGCCGGACAGGTCGAGCCCGCGCCCCCCGGACCCGTTCCCGCGACGGGCTTCCAGCCGCCCAGCCCCGGTCCCCGCGCGCGCAACCCGGTGACGGGGCTGGAAACCGTAATCGGCAACGACGAACGCCGGCGGGTGCCCGACGCGGGGGCCGATCCGTGGAAGCGGATCTGCCAGCTTGACCTGATCGGCCCGCGCGGCATCTTCAAGGGCACCGGCTGGCTGGCCGGACCGGCGACCGTCGTCACCGCCGGGCATTGCGTCCATTACCCGATGTTCTTCGGCGGCTGGGCCGACCGCATCCTGATCGCCGCCGGCCGCACCGGCGACAGCTTTCCCTTCGGCAAGGTCGAGGCCGCGCATTTTTCAACCCTGAACGTCTGGGTCGACGGCCAGGCCGCCGACCACGACATCGCCGCGATCCACCTGCCCGAACCGCTGGGCGACCGAACCGGGATCTTTCCGGTCCGGCAGCTTGCGGATGCCGACCTGGTGGGGCGGATGGTCAACGTCTCGGGCTATCCGACCGACAAGGAACTGGCCAAGGCGCAGTATCACCACGCCAACCGGATCATGGCGGTCACGCCCCGGCGGCTGTTTTACGAGATCGACACCGTCACCGGCCAGTCGGGCGCCCCGGTCTGGGCGCAGGATGGCCCGGACAGCCCGCCCGTCTGCGTCGGCATCCATGCCTATGGCGTGCCGGGAACGCCCCTCGACCTGCATATCACCGCGAATTCCGCGCCGCGCTTCGACGACGCGGTGCTGGCGATCCTGCGCGACTGGGTGCGGGCCGATTGCGACCGGCTGGGACTGGCGATGCCCGCGATCTAGCCGATGTTCAGCGTCTTGAACACGGCGTCACGGCGCGATTGCAGGCCCTGGATCGCGTCGGGCAGGTTCAGGTTCACGAAAAAGCCCCACAGGAACGGGGCCAGCAGCGCCCACCAGCCTGTCAGCGGCACCACGGAAAAGACCGCCGCCCCCGACAGCAGCGCCAGGACCGCCGCGGCACCGGTGGCCAGGCGGTCGGCCCGGTCCTTTTCCTTCTGGAAAACCGGGATGTCGCGGTCCGGGGCGGGCTGGACGGTCAGCGTGGTGGAGTGGCGCGACAGGACATGGCCCTGGGCGTCGGCCAGGACGATCTGGACCGGGATCAGGCCGGGATGCGGCGGGCGGATGGTCAGCGGCGGATCGTCGCGGCTGCCGATGCGCACCGATCCATAGGGCGTCCAGATGCGGGCGATGTGATCGGCGGGAAGGTCCGCCAGCCCGATCCGCAGATCCTGACCGGCCACGGGCAGGCGGGGATCGGTCTCGATCGCCGGGACGGGCGGCTCGGGCGGTTCGCTCCGGCGTTCGACCGGGGGGACCGAATCGGTCCCGGCTTCGACGCCCGAGGGTTTGACATCGGCCAGATCCTCGAACGAGGCCAGCTTGGCGGTCCTCGCATGGCGCTGATAATCCTGGACCAGCCCCGCCAGCCGGGTCAGCGCGGCGACGGGCGTGCCGTCCAGGTCGCGCAGGATCTCCTCGGTCCGGGCGGGGGCTTCCGGGAAACCGCTGTTCGCGGCTCCCGCCGCCAAGGCGCGCAGATGCCGGGCGATGGCCGGATGTGCGCTGGCGGCTGCGCGGCGTAACGCGTAATGGGCGTCGCGCAGCGCGGTCAGCGTCGCGGCCGGGCTGGCGTCGTCCGGCGGCAGGAACCCCGCCCGCGCCGCTTGCAGCGGAGCGAAGGCCTGGATCGCCGCGTCGCGCGTCCAGAGGTCCAGATCCCGGATCGCGGCCCCGGCATCCGCCGCGAAATCCGACAGCGCCGTCAGCGCGGCCCGTTCGGCCTGTGCGGCGCGCGTCTCGATCAGGCGCCGGGGACGGTCGATTTCCCCCGCCTCGATCAGGCCCTGGGCGGTTTCCAGCGCCTCGGCCCAGTCGTCCAGCGGCCGCGCGGGCAGTTCCGACACCGCAGGCAGGCCACGCAGCGCGGCCAGAGACGGCGCGACGGACCCGGCCAGCGCCTGGCGCCGGGCGTCCGCCTCCTTCAACTGCGCGTCCAGGGCGTCGGTCATGTCCTTGACCGCCTTCGCGACGGCATCCTGGTCCCTGGCCGACCGGACCTGCTGTTCCTGACCGGCGATCACCTCGTGCAACGCGCGCGCCACGACCGCGTCGCGCTGACGGGCGCGCAGCGCCTTGGCCGCGACAAGCGCCTGGCCCGCCTCCAGCCGGGCGCGGGCCAGCAACTGGCGCGGCAGGATCTGGTGGCGGACCGCCCAGCCCAGCAGGATGCCAAGGACCAGAAACGCGCAGATCGCGGGCCAGCCGATCTGGCCTGTGGCCTTGAGCGTCAGCGCAAAGGGCTGCACCAGTTGCGGCGCCGTGATCCAGACCTGCCCCGACAGCGGACCAAGCGCCGGAAGAAACCCGGCCCGGCGGGGCGCAACGGTCAGTTCGGCAAAGCTGCCCGCCGTGACGGTTGCGCCTGCGGGCAGGTCCAGCCGGACCCGAACCGGGCTGCCCCGGCGGTCGGTCCCGTAAAGGCCCGCCTGGGACGAAACCCCCAGCGGCCCGATGGCGGGCTGGCCGGGGGCGGCGAAGACCGCCTGCACGCGGTCCGCGCCCCGGACGCCGCCCCACGGTGCCAGCCGCAGGACGCCCAGGTCCAGTTCCGCGGGCAGGGCCAGGACGCCGGCGGGGCGCTGCACCGCCACCGTCTGGTCGCAGGACAGCCTTGCGCCGGGGCGGGGAAAGCCGAAGCGCAGCGTCGCGGGCGTGGCGGGCGGCACCTGGTCCAGAGGCCGGAACAGGATCTTCATGCGCCGGGTGGTGCTGCCCGCGATCCGGCCCGCCTGCGCGGTCTCGATCGTCACGGTGGCATTGCCGAAGGGCGGCAGGGTCCAGCAGGCGGCGGGCGGCGTATCGCCGTCGAACAGGATTTCGACGCAGCCCTGGTTCGCAACCCCCGGACAGGGGACGATGGGCAGCGTGCCCTCGGCCAGGCGCTGGATGGCGGGGACGGCGTCGGTCGCGGTCTCCGGTTCCACGGGCTGCGCCGCCAGGGGCGCGGCCGCAAGCCCCGTCGCGACGGCCAATGCCAGGTGCAATCGGGACCGCATCTTCCCACCCCACAACCTTTGCGGAAATGATGACACAAAAGCCGATTCGCGGTAAGATTTCAGTCCGATGCAGCCGCGCGGGCTGCCTTTATGGAAGCGGTCGCGGTGAACAAGGCCAAGCTCAGCACGGCATTGCAGGCGGCATTCCCGCTTCGCGCCAAATTCGCCATGTTCCTGGGCCAGCGGTTCGGCGTGCTTTATGACACACTGACCCCGCAAAGCACGCTGGATGTGGAATACTGGAACATCGTCGTCCAGGTCCAGGCCGAGGGCTGGATGGAAGCCCTGGCCCGCGCCGCGCACGAGGCGGTGCCGGGAAACGCTGCCCTTGCGGATCTGATGCTGGACGACGGGCTGACCAGCGGCGCGCGCGTCACCCTCGCCGATGCCGCGCCGCGGGCCATCGCCGAAAAGCCGCAGGTCCGGCTGGAACGGGTGGTGCGCGAGAACAGCGATTTCAGCGACATCGCCACCTTTCTGGCCCGCCTGTCCGCGCTGGAAGGCCAGACCTGCCGGATCGAGCTTGCCGGTTCGCCGCCCCGCGCGCTTGGCACGGGCTTTCTGGTCGGGGCGGATCTGGTGATGACCAACCAGCATGTGATCGACGGGCTGGGGGCGGGCGCGGGAATGACCTGCCGGTTCGATTACCTGGTCGACGCGGGCGGCGTCCAGGTGCAGGAGGGGGTGGCGGTCCCCGTCGCAAAGGACTGGCTGGTCCAGGAACGCCCGCCCGATCCCGCAGACGAAAGCCCGGCCGAGGACGACATCCCCGCCCCCGACAACCTGGATTTCGCGCTGATCCGCCTGTCCCGGCCGCTGGGCACCCTGCCGCGCGGCGGCGAGGAAGGGCCGGACAATCCGCCGCGCGGCTGGATCGGCATCGACCCCGCGCTGCACGCGGCCCAGAACGACGACCTGTTCATCCTGCAACATCCCGAGGGCGCGCCGCTGAAGCTGGGCGTCGGGCGGCTGACCGCGCTGCACGGGGCCGGGCTGCGGTGGCGCCACGATGTCGCGACCGAGCCGGGATCGTCGGGTTCTCCGGTCTTCAACCGCAAGCTGGATCTGATCGGGCTGCACCATGCGGGCGATCCCAACCATTTCCGCACCGCCGCGTTCAACCAGGCGATCCCGATGGACCGCATCGTCGGCTGGCTGGACGGCAAGGTCGATCCCTTCTGGACGCAGGCGCCGCCATGAAGCTGAACAATGCCGAGGCCAACCTGCTGTTCAGGCGCCTGCTGGACGCTTTTCCGACCCCTGGACGGCTGGACATCATCCTGGGGCAGCCGCCGATGAACACCGCGCTTGCGCGGATCGCCAGCCGGGGCGGAACGCTGGAGGACGATTATTTCCAGCTTGTCACGGCGGCGAATGCCGAAGGCTGGATCGGGCAGCTTCTGGAGGGGCTGCGCGCCGCCGACCGGATCAGTCCCGACCTGATCGCGCTGATCGACGGCTTCGGGGCCTCGCGCGCGCCGACGAACGTGCCCGCGCATCTGGAACTGCTGCTGGACGGTGCGCCCTTCGTGAACCAGCACCCGCTGCGCCACGCGCTGCTGACGATGACCCAGCCGCACGGCCCGAAAGTCCTGCACGTCACCGGCGCGCCCACCAGCGGCAAGACCTACAGCCAGTATCTGATCGCCCATGTCGCGCGCAGCGTGAACGCCCGCATCAACGTCCCTTTGCCCTTCGAGGCGACCACCACCGCCCGGGAGGTGATCGCGGATCTGGCCGACCAGATGAAGCTGGGCGCACCGCCCACCCTTGCCGACGGCCCGCAGGATTCCACGGCGGTCACCCGCCTGGTGCGGTGGTTCGCCATCGCCGCAAGCGAGCTGAAAGAGGACTGGTGGCTGATCTTCGACGGCTTCGACAGTCCCAAGATCGACGACAGCCTGCGGATGCTGATGTATGGCCTGGCCCAGATCGTCGGCAACGGCCAGCCCAGCCGGATCCGGCTGTTCCTGCTGGCCTGGGACCGGCCCATCTCCGGCCCTCCGCCGGGACGGGTGTTCGAGCAGGGCGTCCAGTCCTTCGACCGGCCGCATGTCAAGGACTACCTGGACGAGTTGGTCCGGCAGTTCGCCATGCCCAGCGGCATGTCCTCGACCGAGGAAATCCTCAGCCTGTGCTATGAGGGATGGGACACGGTGGCCGATCCCATCGCGCGGGCGATGACGCTGACCACGCGGATTCAACGGATCGCCCAGGCGGCGCTTGACGCCAAGGCCGGTCTGTAATGGACCTGCGCCAGGCCCTGTCGGAAACGGCATTCGGCAGCCCCGCCCCCGCCGCCGACGATGCGGCCCAGCCCTGGATCGCGGCGGCGGCGGTGCTGACGCATTTCGAACCGCTGACCCTGCGGTCGGATTCGGGCACCCTGTCGCCCATGTCGCCCGCGATGGTGGATCTGCTGGACGCGTCGGCCCCCAGCCGCGCGGCCCGCCACGCCCGGCGGCTGCGCCACGCCGCCCGCAGGCAGGCGCTTGCCCGGCTGGGCACGCGCCGGGCGATGGCGGCCCAGCTTCTGCTGAACCCCGCCCCCGACCATCCGACGCAGGCGGCCTTTCAGGCCCTGGTGCAGGACGATCCCTCGGCCGTCCGCAGGCTGCTGGATTCGAACGATCCGGTCGGGCTGGCCGCCCTGGGCGAGGCGGCGGGCTGGGTCGAGGGCATCCTGGACGGGCTGCCCTCGGCCCGCGACATCGACGACCGACTGTCGCGCGCCCGGCTGCTGGCGCCGCTGCGCCGTCTGGTGGGCGAACATTTCGCCGGGCGCGAAGACGTGCTGGCCGAAATCGCCGCGCATCTGGACCTGGCCCCGGAAGGGTCGGTGCTGATGCTGCAAGGGCCGGGCGGGGTGGGCAAATCCACGGTGCTGGCCAAGTTCATCCTGGACGCGGTGGAAAAAAGCCCCCATCCGCCCACCGTGATGGTCCTGAACCTGGACGATCCGCAACTGGTCATCGACGATCCCTTCACCCTGCTGCAAGAGGCCGGGCGGCAACTGCGCATCCAGCATCCGGTCCTGAACCCCCGCCTGGACGAGATGCGCGACTATATCGCCTCGCTGCAACGGCGCAGCCGGTCGATGGATGCGCTGGAATCGCTGTCGGGCGGGGCGGTGGAATGGTCGGCCGTCAGCCGGATCGCCCGCGACATCATGGCCCTGATCCCCGGCCGGCAACCCGTCCTGCTGGTCATCGACACGTTCGAGGAAGCCCAGACCACCGGGCCAAGCGCCGTCAACCGGCTGATGCAGCTGGTCGAAAGCCTGCGCGCGGGGAACCCCCGGCTCAGCGTGATCATCGCCGGGCGCGTGGACGAGGCGCAGGCCCCGCGCCGCACCCTGACCCTGGGCGCCCTGGACCCGGTGGCGGCGCGGGCGGTGCTGGAAAAGGTCGCGGGACTTGGCCCGCTGCCCGACGACCTGGCGGACCAGATCTTCGTTGTGGCGCGCGGCAACCCGCTGGCCACCCATCTGGCGGGAAAGATCCTCGCCGCCGAGGGGCCGGACAGCTTCCGCCGCGACGTGGATCTGGCGCGACTGATCGGCCAGATCAGGACCGAAAAGGTCCAGGCCCAGCTTTACGGCCGGGTGCTGGGCCATATCCGCGACCCTCAGGTGCGGCGGCTGGCCTATCCGGGCCTGATCCTGCGCCGCGTCACGCCCGGCGTGCTGCGCCACGTCCTGGCCGGACCCTGCGGCGTCCCCATCCCCGACGATGCCGAGGCCGAGCGTCTGTTCGACCTGTTCGCGGCCGAGGTCGCCCTGGCCGAGCCCGAACCCGGCACCGGGGCCCTGCGCTATCGCGAGGACGTGCGCCGGGTGATCCTGGCCGACCTGCGCGCCGACCAGCCGGACCTGGCGGCGCGGGTGGACGACGCGGCCATCGCCTATTACCGGGACCAGGACGGACCCGTCGCGCGGGCCGAGGAAATCTATCACCTGCTGGCCCGCGACGCCGATGCCGCCGACCTCGACGCCCGCTGGGAGGACGGGGCGCAGCCCTATCTGCTGCGGTCGCTGGACGAACTGCCGCCGCGCGCGCAGGTCTGGCTGGCCAACCGCCTGCACCTGGATCTGCGCCCCGATCTGCAGGACGCCGCCGACCAGCGGCAATGGGAACAAGGCGCCGAACAGACCGCCCGCAACCTGATGCGCGACGACCTGCCGGAACAGGCGCTCTCGGTCCTGAACCAACGGGCCGCCCGCCTGCCCGGATCGCCCCTGTATCTGACCGAGGCCGAGGCGCTGACCATGCTGGGCCAGTCCGATACCGCGCTGCATGTCATCGCCGAGGGGCTGGTCAGCGCCGAGGCGGCGGGCGACCGGCTGCTGGTCGTCAACCTGCGCCTGCTGGAAAGCCTGGCCCGCGAAGGGAACCGGAGCGCGCCGAAGGCCGCGCCGCCCATGCCCGCGCCGCCCGCCCCGCCCGCGCCGCCGTCCAGGGCAGCGGCGCGGCGTCGTGGCGCGGGGCCGCTGTGGCCGCTGCTGATCTTGGCCCTGGTCTTGGCGCTGCTGGGGGTCGCCTCTCTGGCGATCCGGCCTGACGGCCCGTCCGCGCCGCCGGAGGCCATCGGCGGTCCGGCAACCATGTCCCCGAACCCGCCGCTGCCCCCGTCCGGTGCGATCGTCCCGCCCTCGGCGATGCGCCGCCAGCCGCCCCCGCCCGAGGCCGACATGGCGACCGGCTGGCCCGAGGCCCCCCAATCGACCGAGACGACGCCCCCCGCCGAGACCCGGCAGGAAAACCGGCTGCCCTGGCTGCTGCTGGTCGCCGCCCTCGTCCTGGCCGGGGCGGGGTGGTTCCGGGTCAGGGCAGGCCGCGCCGAGGCGGGCAAGGCGGCGGACGGCCCGCCGATCGTCACGATCCAAGCCCCCGCGCAGGACCGCCAGGCCATCCGCCACGCCGCGTCCGAGGCCTATCGCGTCGCCACCCTGACCCATAACGACCTGGCGCGCCTGCGATCCATCGCCAGCCTGCTGCGGCTGCACCGGAACGCCACGCGGCCCGACGGTCCCGATCCCGCCGCCCTGGTGGCCGAGGCCGAAGGCATCATCGACCGCATCGGCCTGTCGGCGCTTTACGGCGCGCCGGGGCTGATGCGGGAACTGGCGGCGGAACTGGGGATGCGCAACCCGCAACTGCTGGCGGCGGCGCTGCGGGTGACGGGCGCCTATGTCGCGGTCCCCCCGGATCCGGGCGGCGCAGGCCCTGCCCGCGCGGCCGGGGCGACCTCGGATCCGCGCGCCCAGGCGATCCTGGGCGACATGGCGCTGCCCGAAGGGGGGATGGTGAATGCGCTGACCTTGATCGCCGAGGCCGACACGCCCCAGCGGCGCTATGCGATGATGGCCCTTGCGACCGACCTGCTGGCGGCGGAACTGGACGCCAGACGCGGCCTCCTGCCCCTGCCGCAGGACCGCAGGCAACCCCTACCCTGGCGCCAAAGCGTCGGTTCGGTCAGCGATGCGGACTGGTTCCAGACGACCAAGGCCGCCTTCTAGACCGGGCGCGCCGCATCGCCACCGGGCAAGCGTCCCAGCAGATCGGTCACGAATCCCGCGCCGACAGCAAGTCCTGGTCATTCGCGGCCTTTGCGCCCCTCGGGCTGCGGATGCTGCGGCCTCCGACGATCCAGGTCCATCGCCGGATCGGCCCACGAAAAAGGCCCGCGACGGGCGCGGGCCTTGGCGGGGGTCAGGCCGCTTCGTGGGTGGCGGCGGCGTTGATGACCGCCTCGGCCAGGCTGGTCAGCTTTTCATCCGTGGCGCTTTCTTCCTGCAAGGTCTCGTCCAGCAGCGACACCGCCTCGTCCAGGCCCAGGGTCTGGGCCCAGGCCTTCAGCGTGCCATAGCGGCTGATCTCGTAATGCTCGACCGCCTGGGCGGCGGCCAGGAGGCCCGCGTCAAGTGCGGGGCTGCCCTTGAATTCGTCGATCACATCCTCGCCTTCCGCGATGATGCCTTCGATGGCGTCGCAGGTCTTGCCGCGCGGACGCTTGCCGATCAGGTCGAACACCTGGGACAGGCGCTCGACCTGGGTCTGGGTTTCCTCCTCGTGGGCCTTGAACGCGGCCTTCAGATCCTCGCTTTGCGCGGCGCGGGCCATCTTGCGAAGCGCGATCAGGATCTTGCGTTCGGCGTAATAGATGTCCTTCAGCGTTTCGTGAAACAGCGTGTCCAGCGTCTTGTCGGCCATGGAAAATCTCCGTTGCTTGATCCGCCGCGACGGTCGCGGCCATGAGACGCCTCTTTAACAACCGGCCCGCCCATCGGTTCCGCGCCCCCGCCGCCGAACCGACCTTTATCAATCGTCCGCGACCTGGCCGAGAATGACCTGGGCCTGCCCTACTGAGCGGCGGCTTCCAGGGCGGCGATGAACGCCTGCGCGGGGGGCGAGGGGTCGCCGCCCTCGCGCAGGGAAATGCCGACCGGGCCGCCCAGCAATTCGTTTCGGATCGGCAGGACGACCAGGGCGCCCGATTCGATTTCCGGGCGCACCACGCCCTCGGAGATGAACCACACCGCGTCCGACCGGGTCACGACCTCGCGCCCGAAGGCCAGCGAGACGTTCTCGAAGGCGGGCTGCGGGTCGGTGATGCCGACCGAATGCAGCCAGCTTCTGACAGAGGACGCGATCATCGCCCCGGCGGGCGGCAGCATCAGCGGCTGATGGGCCAGGTCGCCATAGTCCCAGTCCCGCCGCAGCAGCGGATGGCCCGCCCGCACGACCGGCACCACGCGTTCCCAGTAAAGGCGCCGGAAGCCCAGCCCCTCGGTATTGCCCGCGGTGGGCATCCGGCCCACCACCAGGTCAAGCTGGCCTTCCCGCAGCAGCGACAGCAGCAGCCAGTTCGGCCCGGTCATCACGTCCAGCAGCACATCGGGGCGGCTGTCCCGGAACGCCAGGGCGGCGCGCGGCACCAGCCCGGTCGCGGCGGTGGGCAGCACGCCCAGATGCAGGCGCGGGCGTTCGGGGGGCGGCGACAGGACCAGCGACTGCGCCCGTTCCAGATCGGCCAGCGCGGTGCCCGCATGGGTCTGATAGACCCGGCCCGCGGGGGTCAGCGCCAGCTTGCGCCCCGACCGGTCGAACAGCCGGACGCCCAGGATCTCCTCAAGCTCGCGGATGGTCTTCGAGGCGGCGGGCTGGCTGACATGCAGCGCATCCGCCGCCGCCGACAGGCTGCCCAGGCGCGCGGTTTCCAGAAAGCAGCGCAGGTGGCGCAGGCGCAGATGGGAATGCAGCATGATAACCTTCCGGTTATGGTATCTTTCCGTCATTATAATTTTCATCGCCGTATCTGTCATGCGATAAGCGGCGCAAGGGGGAAAGAATGCAGACTATCTCGACATCCGACATCACCATCCATATCCGCGACGAAGGCCCGCGCGACGGGCGCGCGGTGGTGTTTGCCAATTCGCTGGGCACCGACCTGCGGATCTGGGACGCGCTGCTGCCGCTGCTGCCGGCCGGGCTGCGGATCCTGCGCTTCGACAAGCGCGGCCACGGGCTGACCGACGCCACGCCCGCCCCCTATTCCATCGACCGGCTTGTCGCGGATGCCGAGGCGGTCTGCGACGGCCTGTCCCTGCGCGACGTGACCTTCGTGGGCCTGTCCATCGGCGGGCTGATCGGCCAGGGGCTTGCGGCCAGCCGACCCGATCTGGTCCGCGCGCTTGTGCTGATGGACACGGCGGCCAAGATCGGCACGGCGCAGATGTGGCAGGACCGGATCGACACGATCAACGCGGACGGCATCGCCGCCCTGGCCGGGCCGATCCTGGAACGCTGGTTCACCCCCGCCTTCCGCGACACGAACCCGGAATTTCCCCTGTGGCGCAACATGCTGACCCGCACCACGGTCGCGGGATACGCGGGCTGCTGCGCCGCCATCGCGGGCGCCGACCTGACCGAAAGCACCCGCGCGCTGACCCTGCCGGTGCTGGCGATGGCGGGCGACCGGGACGGCTCGACCCCGCCCGATCTGGTGCGCGCCACGGCCGAACTGTGCGGGGCCGAATTCCACCTCATTCCCGACGCGGGCCATATCCCCTGCGTCGAACAACCGGCGGCCACGGCCCGGCTGCTGACCGATTTTCTGGAAAGGACCGCCCCATGACCGACCGCCACGCGCAAGGAATGGCGACCCGCCGCGCGGTGCTGGGCGACGCCCATGTGGACCGGGCGGAGGCCGCGACATCCGACCTGGACCGGCCCTTCCAGGATCTGATCACCGAATCCGCCTGGGGGACCATCTGGTCGTCCGACGCGATCACCAAACGCGAACGGTCGATGCTGACGCTGGCCCTGCTGGCCGCGACCGGCAATTTCGAGGAGATCCCGATGCATGTCCGGGCCACCGCCCGAACCGGCGCGTCCCGGCGCGATGTGATGGAGGCGTTCCAGCACGTCGCCATCTATGCCGGCGTTCCCCGCGCCAACCACGCCATCAAGCTGGCAAAGCAAACCTATGCCGAGATGGAGGCGGCATCCGAATGATCGATCCAGGCCCGCTGATCCCTCGCAACCGCGAGGCGCACCCAGATGCGTATTGTCCCGACTACAAGACCTCCGTCGCGCGGTCCCAGAACCTGCCGCTGCTGTCCATGGAATCCGGCCCGTCCGAGGAAACCGGC
Source organism: Paracoccus sp. S3-43 (assembly GCF_029027965.1). Lineage (NCBI taxonomy): Bacteria > Pseudomonadati > Pseudomonadota > Alphaproteobacteria > Rhodobacterales > Paracoccaceae > Paracoccus > Paracoccus qomolangmaensis. Next base: position 1,784,981 of record NZ_CP119082.1, read on the forward strand.
CCGACCTTCGGGCATTCTCGGATCGGCGCGCTGGACAACAACCCGATCCTGAACTGGACCAGAGGCGAAGCGCCCGCCGTGGGCGAACGCATCCTGATGCATGGCCGGGTGCTGGACGAAAACGCGCGCGCCGTCCCGAACACGCTGGTGGAAATCTGGCAGGCCAATGCGGGCGGCCGCTATCGCCACAAGAAGGACAGCTATCTTGCGCCGCTGGATCCGAATTTCGGCGGCTGCGGGCGGACGCTGACCGACGACAACGGCTCTTACCAGTTCCTGACCATCCGGCCCGGCGCCTATCCCTGGCCGAACCGGGGCAACGACTGGCGGCCGATGCATATCCACATCTCGGTCTTCGGCCACAGCTTCGGGCAGCGCCTGATCACCCAGATGTATTTCGAGGGCGATCCGCTGATCCCGCTGTGCCCGATCGCGGCCACGATCCGCGACCGGTCCCAGCTGGACCGGCTGGTCGCGCCGCTGGACATGGCCTATTCGCGGCCCCTGGATTACCTGGCCTATAAATTCGACATCGTGCTGCGCGGACGCCGCCAGACCCTGTTCGAAAACAAGCCCGAGGGGATGTAAGATGGTCCAGCCGCTGAATGTTCTGACGGAAACCGCGTCGCAGACCGCCGGGCCCTATGTCCATATCGGGCTGATGCCGACCTATGCGGGCAATGCCGGGTCTTACGACCAGGAAATCGGAGAAAGCCCCATCGCCGAGGGCGCCAAGGGCCAGATCATCGAGATCGTCGGCTCGGTCTATGACGGCACCGGCTGGGCGCTGCGCGACGCGCTGATCGAAAGCTGGCAGGCGGACGCGTCGGGCAGGTTCGCCGGACAGGACGGCGCCGACCCCGCCGTCAGCGGCCATCGCCGCTTTGCCGCCGACGCGGCGACAGGGGAATTCACGCTGCGCACCGTCAAGCCGGGCCGGGTTCCGTCGCGCTATGGCCGGGCCTTCGCGCCGCATATCTCGCTTTGGGTGGTGGCGCGGGGCATCAATATCGGCCTGCAAACCCGCATCTATTTCGAGGACGAGGACAACGAGGGCGATCCCCTGCTGTCCCGGATCGAACAGCGCCCGCGCGTCGACACGCTGATCGCGAAAAAGACCGGGGACGGCCGATACCGTTTCGACATCCGCCTGCAAGGCGAGGGCGAGACGGTGTTCCTGGACACGCGCCCCGCCGCCAGCAGCCCGCAGATCGCCCCCGCGTTCAGCAGCAGCAGCCACAGCCCGCCCGTCAGGCTGTATCCCGCCGCCACCATCAGCTTGGGCAGCCAGGTGTTCAAGCCATAGACCAGCAGCAGCCCCATGAACGAGGTCACGCAGATGGCGATGGAGTTGCGCAGCAGCCGCCCCCGGAACAGCGCGGCAAGCGAGGCGCGGTCCTCGGGCAGGGATGGGGCCTCGGGCAGGGGCGCGGCCTCGGGCAGGGTCAGGCCATGGCGGGCGGCGATCGCCTCGGCCTCGGTCCGGCGGCCGGTGGCCAGCAGGAAGGATGGCGATTCGGGCAGGGTGCGATACATGATCGGCGCCAGGATGAAGCCGGGAATGGCGCCGATGACGAACATCGCGTGCCAGCCCAGCGTCGGAAGGACCAGCAGGCCCAGAAGCGCGGTCGCCACTGCGCCGACGTGATAGCCGGTCATCACCATGGTGGATGCCTTGCCGGCCCTGCCGCTGGAGAATTCCGTGACCATGGCGATGGCCGTGGGCAGGCAGCCGCCCAGCCCGAAGCCCGCCAGGAAGCGGAAGATGCCCAGCTGGACATGGTTCTGGGCAAAGGCGCAGGCCAGCGTCAGCGCCGAAAAGACCAGCACGGCGAAGATCATCACCTTGCGCCGTCCCAGCCAGTCGGTCGCGATGCCGATGGACAGCGCGCCCAGCGTCATGCCGACAAGGCTGATCGTGGATACGAAGGTCGCCTGCGCGGGCGTCATCCAGGGCATGTCGCCGCCGGTCAGGGTGGGGATCAGCGCGCCCAGCACGACAAGATCGAAGCCGTCCAGGACGGTCGCGATCCAGCACAGGACCGCGACGGTCCGGGCGGCGCTGCTTTGAACAAAGGTGGTCGGCAAATGATGTCTTCTTCCCATCAAAGGGACGGCGACAGGCGTCCAACCCGTTGCGACGATCTGCGATCCGGCTTCATCCCCGGCGGCGATAGTACCGCCGCAGCCGCCGGCGAACAGAAGAAACACTTAGCCTATGGCATGAAATCTTTCATCAATCCCATATCCTCTGGGTTATGAATTCACGCCGCCTGCGGCATCCGCAGCCCCAGGATCCGGCGCGCCTGCCGCCATGTCGCGACCGGGCGGCCATGCCGCTCGGCGATCTCGACCGCGCGGCGGACCAGGCCCGCGTTCGAGGGCGCCAGCCGGTCGCGGTCCAGCCGCACGTTGTCCTCAAGCCCGGTACGGGCATGGCCGCCCGCGCCGATGGCCCAGTCGTTCAGCACGATCTGGTTCGGCCCGATCCCGGCCGCGCACCAGGGCGCATCCTCGCCGAACAGCCGCTTGACGGTATGGATGTAATAATCGAACACCTCGCGTTCGGCGGGCATGGCGTTCTTCACGCCCATCACGAACTGCACATAGGGCCGGTCCCTGATCTGCCCCGGATGCGGCCTTCACGGCCCGGCGGTATTACGCTTTAACACAAGCGGGACCGCCCGGCGGCCCGCATCTTCAAGGGGGGGAAACACCATGCTTCAGATAACCCGCATCGTCGCCGCCGCGGCCCTGGCGCTTGCCGCCGTCGCCGGCACCCAGGCCGACGCCCGCTCGGTCGAAGAGGCCAAGGCATCCGGCACGATCCGCATCGGCATCCAGGGCGACAACTGCCCCTGGGGCTGCATCAACTCGTCCGGCCAGGCCGACGGCTACGACGCCGCGATGAGCCGCGCCTTCGCCCAATACCTGGGGGTCGAGGCCGAATTCGTGCCGCTGGCCGTCGCCAACCGCATCCCGGCGCTGACCACCGACAAGGTGGACGTCCTGTTCGCGACCATGGGGATGAACCCGGAGCGGGCGAAATCCATCCAGTTCTCGGTCCCTTATGCCGCGAACCAGTTGTCGGTCGTTGGTCCGAAGGACGCCGATCTCTCGACCCCGGAATCGCTGGCGAATGTCCGCATCGGCGTGCCGCGCTCGGCGGCCCAGGACACCGCGGTGACGGCCATCGCGCCGTCGGGCACCAACATCATGCGCTTTGACGACGACGCGGCGACCATCCAGGCGCTGATGTCGGGCCAGGTCGATGCGGTCGGCGGCAATCAGTTCTATATCAGCCGGATCGAGGAAGGCGCGCCGGGCAAATACGAAAACAAGATGCCGCTGACGGCGCTGTATAACGGCGTCGGCACCCGCTTGGGCGAGGCCGACTCGAACCAGACCGTCAACGCCTTCCTGACCGAATTCATGGCGACCGACGATTTCAAGGGCATCTACAACACCTGGATGCACATGGATCCGCCGCAACTGCCTGCGGAAATGGACGGCGTGCCCTTTGCCATCGCCCAGTAAGCCCCGAGAATCCTACTGCCCGACAATCCCACGGCCCGGCGGTCCCGCCGCCGGGCGCCCCCTGCCCCCAAAGGTCATGCCCCAAAGGTCTCGCTCATGCCGAAGCTCGTCTATATCCTCAACGGTCCAAACCTGAACCTGCTGGGCAAGCGCCAGCCGCATATCTACGGGTCCGAGACCCTGGCCGACGTGGAACGCGACTGCGCGGCGCTGGCATCGGAACTGGGCGTCCAGACGCGCTTCCTGCAATCGAACACCGAAGGCCAGATCATCGACTGGATCCATCAGGCGCGCGAGGACGCGGCGGGCATCGTCATCAACCCCGCCGCCTATACCCACACCTCAGTCGCGATCCTGGACGCGCTGAACGCCTTCGACGGCCCGGTGATCGAGGTCCATATCTCGAACGTCCACAAGCGCGAGGCGTTTCGCCACCATTCCTATGTCAGCCTGCGCGCCGATGGCGTGATCGCCGGATGCGGGACCGAGGGCTATCGCCTGGCCCTGCGCCGCATCGTGACCCTGACCACCGGGGCGGATGCGTGATGCCGCGCATCGGCGTCATGGGCGCGGGCCTGATCGGCAGGCGCCACGCGATGCATGTCGCGGCCTCGTCCGACGCGGATCTGGCCTGCATCATCGACCCTTCGCCCGCAGGCCAGGCGGTGGCCGAGGAGTACGGCGCGCCCTGGGTCCGGTCGCTGGACGAGGCGATGGCAGGCCCGCGCCCGGACGGCGTGATCGTGGCGACGCCGAACCAGATGCACATGCGGAACGGCCTGGACTGCATCGCAGCGGCCTGCCCGCGCTGATCGAAAAGCCGCTCTGCGACAGCGTGGACGATGCCGAACGGCTGGTCGCGGCGGCCGAGGCGGCGGGCGTCGCGCTGCTGACCGGCCACCATCGCCGCCACAACCCGCTGATGCAGAAGGCGCGCGAATTGATCCGCGACGGCAGCATCGGCACCCCGGTCGTCGCCAATGCGATGTTCTGGCTGTGCAAGCCCGATGACTATTTCGACCTGGCCTGGCGGCGCGAAAAGGGCGCGGGGCCGGTTCGTCGCTGCGAAAGGCCAGATGCTGGACCGAGGCGCCGAAGGTATCCTCGATGAACCGCCCGGCCAGGGTGCGCCGCGATTCCGCGCCGTTCAGCGTGACCCGCAACGCCCCCGCGCGGATCGCCTGGCTGCGCACCAGCCCGTCGGGATCGGCAACGTCGACCATGGGCGATTTGTCCGCCGCGAAGATCGAGGTGTAGAACAGCGACCAGCTGAGCATCTCGTCATAGGCCATGGTCTGCGCGATGTGATCGACCGCCATCAGCCCCGCGCCCCGGGGGCTTGGCTACTTCGACCGGTGCCGCCCCACCGGCGCGAACCCGGCCGAGGCAAGAAAGTCCTCCAACCCGCCCGCATCGCTGGGGGCCGTCGCGAATTCCACGAACTCGACCCCCTCGACCGCGACAGGGCCGGGAAAGGCGGGCAGGTCCACGGGCAGTTGCGGTTCCGCCCGGCGCACGGCGTCCATCAGATGCACCAGCGACCGGCGCCCGTCCTGGGCCACCAGCCGGGGCATCCCGCGCCGGAACTGGTCGTTGAAGATCTCCAGGCTGACGGGGCCGGTATAGCCCGCCGCCATCACGGCGCGCATGAAGCCTGTCACGTCCAGATCCCCCTCGCCCGGCATGTTGCGGAAATGGCGCGACCGGTGCAGCAGGTCCATCTCGATCGCGGGGGCGTCGGCAAGCTGGACGAAGAAGATCCTGTCTCCGGGGATGCGGCGGATCGTGTCGGGGTCGATGCGGCGGGCCAGCGTATGGAAGCTGTCCAGGATCAGGCCGATATTCGGATGATCCGCCCGGCGGACGATTTCCCAGGCGTCGCGGTGGTCGTTGACATGGCGGCCCCAGCACAGCGCCTCGTATCCCACGCGGATGCCGCGCTGGGCGGCGATGTCGCCCAGTTCCGCCAGATCGGCGGCGGCCCGGCTGATCCCGCCCATTGCCGCCGGATGGACCGACGAACAGAACAGAACTTGCCCGGCAGGGAAACGGTGGCGATGCGGGATTTCATGGGGCAGGTCCATCGGGCGCTTTCACCCATAATGCCTGCGTGGGGATAACTGGCAAGGACCGTTCCAGCCATGGGGATAACACGATGTTAATCGAAGCCCGGCAAGGACAGTTGCGCGGCCTGCCCCTCATCCTCCTCCAGCGAGGAGAGGGTGACGCCCAGCAGGCGGATGCCCTTGGCCGTCGGGAACAGCGGCTGCAACAGGCCCACCGCGATGGTTTCCAGATCCCCGGCGCCGTGGACCGGGCCGGTCAAGGTCCGGCTGCGGGTGATCTGCTGGAAATCGGCGTATTTCACCTTCAGCGTCACCGTCCGCCCGGTCAGCCGCTTGGTGTCGCAGGCCCGCCAGACCTTCTGCGCCAGGGGCGCGATCTCTTGCCGGGCCAGGTCGAAGTCGAAGATGTCGGCGGAAAAGGTGTCCTCGGATCCCACGGACTTGCGGATCCGGTGCGGCTCGACCGGGCGATGGTCGATCCCGCGAGAGATGCGCCAATACCAGTCCCCCGCCTTGCCGAAATGCTGGCGCAGGAATTCGGGCGAACGGGCGCGCAGGTCGGCGCCGGTGACGATGCCCAGCCGTTCCATCCTGGCCGCCGTGGCCGGGCCGATGCCGTGGAATGTCTTGACCGGCAGTTCGGCCACGAAGGCCGGTCCCCGCGCCGGGGTGATGACCGCCTGCCCGTTCGGCTTGTTCAGGTCGCTGGCCAGTTTCGCCAGGAACTTGTTGTAGGAGATCCCGGCCGACGCGTTCAGTCCCGTCACCTGCCGGATCCGGTCGCGGATCATCAGCGCAATGGTTGTGGCGACGGGGATGGCCTGCTTGTTTTCGGTCACGTCCAGATAGGCCTCGTCCAGGGACAGCGGCTCGATCAGGTCGGTATGTTCGGCAAAGACCTCTCGGATCTGCTGGGACACGGCGCGATAGACCTCGAAGCGCGGCTTCACGAAGATCAGATCCGGGCAGCGGCGTTTCGCGGTCACCGACGGCATGGCCGAGCGCACGCCGAACACCCGCGCCTCATAGCTGGCGGCGGCCACCACGCCGCGCGCGGCCGAACCGCCGACGGCCACGGGCTTGCCGCGCAGGTCGGGGTTGTCGCGCTGTTCCACCGAGGCATAGAAGGCGTCCATGTCGACATGGATGATCTTGCGGATCACCGCCTCGGCCATCGGTCCGGCAGGATCGTCGGGTTGCGGCATCTGGTTCGGTCCCTGACTTGCCCCGCCAGTCTAATCGACCGCGCAGCGGAAACAAACACGGAACGGAATATTCCGCCGCCCGCCGGTTTTCGCACCCAGTTTGCGCTCGGTCAAAGTGCGGGACGGCGCAAGGGCCTAATCCGGCCCTCGAACGGACCGTTCCTGGTCCGCGACTTCAGGAGAAAGACTGATGAAACGCGCCCTCTTCCTTGCCGTCCCGACCCCCGCCCTGGTCCTCGCCCTGGCCCTGTCCGGCACAGCCTTCGCCGCCGAGCACGAGGTCCACATGCTCAACAAGGGCGAGGCCGGGATGATGGTGTTCGAACCCGCCTTCGTGAAGGCCGAGCCCGGCGACGTGATCCACTTCGTCCCCACCGACAAGAGCCACAATGTCGAGGCGATCAAGGAGATCCTGCCCGCGGGCGTCGAGCCGTTCAAAAGCAAGATCAACGAGGAATATTCGCTGACCGTGACGGAACCCGGCCTTTACGGTGTCAAATGCACGCCGCATTTCGCGATGGGCATGGTGGGGCTGATCCAGGTGGGCGACGCGCCCGCGAATCTGGACGCCGCCAAGACCGCGAAGATGTCGAAGAAGGCGCGCGAGCGCATGGACGCGGAAATCGCCCAGGTCCAGTGACCCCATCATCCGGCGGGGCCGCCCAGGGCTGCCCCGGCACGGGGCGGGACCGGAACTTCCCGCCTCGCGCGCCGTTTTCCCACGGGATTCAGAAACGGGTAAGGACATGCTTCCGCAGAATGCCGGGGCCCATGGGGCGAAGGACGGCCTGACCTATGGTCCGCCGGGCGACCGCGCGGTGCATCTGTGCATCGACATGCAGCGGCTGTTCGACAAGGGTTCGGAATGGGAGGTGGACTGGCTGCGTCGGGTGCTGCCGAATGTCTGCGGTCTGGTCGAGACCCTTCCCGACCGCACCATCTTCACCCGCTTCATCCCGCCCGAGACGCTGGACAACGCGCCCGGCACCTGGCGGCGCTATTACGAGAAATGGCCGCAGATGCTGCGGCGCAATCTGGATCCCAACCGGCTGCGCCTGCTGCCGGAACTGGAGATCCATCTGCCGCGCGCGCAGGTCTTCGACAAGCCGGTCTATTCGCCCTGGATGGACGGCCGGCTGCACCCCCTGCTGCAACAGGACGGGATCGACACGCTGATCCTGACCGGAGGAGAGACCGATATCTGCCTTCTGGCGGCGGTCATCGGCGCGGTCGATCTGGGATACCGGGTCATCCTGGTGTCGGATGCCGTCTGCTCATCGACGGACGACACCCATGACGCGGCGATGGAGATGTATGCCAAGCGCTTCGGTCAGCAGATCGAGATGGTGGACACCGCCCCGCTGATCGCCGCGCTGGTTTAGTCTTTGCCGTAATCTTCCCGGCGGCAGTCCAGCCGTTCGGCGATCCGGCGGAAGGTCTCGGCAATGGCGAGTTCGGTTTCCAGCCCCTCGACCATGACGGCGCCGGGGTCTTCTTGGCCGTCATGCAGAACCTGCCGCTCGGCCAGCCAGTCGCACAGCATCCGGCGCGCCTCCGGGGTCAGCAGGTCCGGCAGCGCGTCGATCAGCTTGGCATGGGCGATCGCCTGGACGTCAGGTGCCATGGCGGCCTCAATAGGTGCCGGGGGGATCGCTGGCGGGGAAGGATTCGTCCGCCGCCTCGTCCACCAGATCCCAGTCGCGGGGCGGGGCCGACATCTCGCGGCGTCCCGCCGGTCGGACATAGCGCGGATCGGGAGAATTGGACCCGCCCATCGCCTTGGCGATCAGCCCGCCTACCAGCAAGAACCCTCCCGCCGCTATCAGAATGTCGCAACTGCGCATGTCATCGCTCCTGTTGTTCGAGGATCAAACGACCGCGCGGCGGCAGTTGTTCCCATGGGGCACGGCGGGTTTTTCAACTGATATACAGCAAGATGGAAACCCTTGGTCGGCTGGGCGGTTCTACCGGGGCAGGCTGTCCGCAAGGGGCGCCACGTTTTCATCGGAAAGGCCGCAAGATGCGCGATTATCCCAAGCCCCCCTTCCCCAAGCAGCAGCAGGATCTGCCCGGCAGCTTCCAGAAGATGGACCCCCGCCCCGACCATGGCGAGGACAGCTGGCGCGGCGCGGGCCGGCTGGAGGGGATGAAGGCCGTCATCACCGGCGGCGACAGCGGCATCGGCCGCGCGGTCGCCATCGCCTTCGCGCGCGAGGGCGCGGACGTGGCGCTGTCCTATCTGGACGAAACCGAGGACGCCCGGTCCACCGCGCAACTGGTCCGCGACGCGGGGCGCGAATGCCTGACCCTTCCGGGCGACATCGCCGACCCAGGCCATTGCCGCAAGATCATCGCCGACGCCGTGGCGGCGTTCGGCCGGATCGACATCCTGGTCAACAACGCCGCCCATCAGGAAACCTTCGACAAGCTGGAAGACATCCCGGACGAGGAATGGCGCAAGACCTTCGCGGTCAATATCGACGCGATGTTTTACCTGACCAAGGCCGCCGTGCCGCATATGCGGGCGGGCAGCGCGATCATCAACACCGCCTCGATCAATTCAGACGATCCGAACCCGACGCTGCTGGCCTATGCCACCACCAAGGGCGCGATCCAGAACTTTACCATGGGGCTCGCGCAACTGCTGGCCGAACGCGGCATCCGCGCCAATGTGGTGGCCCCCGGCCCGGTCTGGACGCCGCTGATCCCGGCCAGCATGGACCCGGACAAGGTGTCGAAATTCGGCGAGAACTATCCGATGAAGCGCCCCGCCCAGCCGGTCGAGCTGGCCTCGGCCTATGTGATGCTGGCGGAACCGATGTCCAGCTATGTCTCGGGCGCGACCATCGCCGTCACCGGCGGCAAGCCGATGATATGACGGCGCGACGCTGGGGCGGATACTGGACCGTTGCGGGCTGGACCCTGGGCCTCTGGGCGCCCCGGGCGGAACGGGTCGCGTTGGTCCTGAACGGCAAGGCCCACCCGATGGCGCGGCAGGCGGACGGGTTCTGGTCCGCGACCGTCCCCGCGCGGCCCGGCGACCGCTATCTGCTGCGGGTGGACGGCCGGGACATGCCCGACCCCGCCAGCCGCTTGCAGGCGGGCGATGTCCATGCCCCGTCCGTCGTTACCGCGCCCGCCACTGACGGCTGGCGGACGCCCTGGACGGGACGCGACTGGGCCGATGCGGTGATCTATGAACTGCACCTGGGCACATTCACCCCCCAGGGAACGCTGTGGGCGGCGGCGGACAAGCTGGCCGGGCTGGCGGATCTGGGGATCACCGCCATCGAGCTGATGCCCATCGGCCAGTGGCAGGGCAATCGCGGCTGGGGCTATGACGGGGTGCTGCCCTTCGCGCTGCATCCGGCCTATGGCGGCCCGGACGACCTGCGCCGCTTCGTCGACCAGGCGCATTCGCTGGGGCTGATGGTGATCCTGGATCTGGTCATGAACCATTTCGGGCCAGAGGGCGCCTCTCTGCACCACGCCGCCCCGGCCTTTTTCGATGAAGACCGCCATACCCCTTGGGGCGCGGCCATCGACTTTTCGCAAGCTGCGGTTCGGGAATACTGGATCCAGTGCGCCGAATACTGGCTGGGCGACTTCCGCCTGGACGGGCTGCGGCTGGATGCGGTCCACCAGATCACCGGGCCGGGCGCGGATGATTTCATGACCGCCCTTGCCCGCCGCGCCCGCGCCGTGGACGGCAGCCGCGCCATCCACCTGATCGTCGAGGACGAACGCAACGATCCCTTCCTGCGAGAGAACGGCTATGACGCAAGCTGGAACGACGATTTCCACCATGCGATCCACTGCCAGTTGACCGGCGAATCCGACAGCTATTACGCCAGCTTCGCGGATGACCCCATCGGCGACCTGTGCCTGGCCTTGCAGCGCGGCCATGTCGAGGAAGGCCAGCCCCGCCCCGCCCGCGACAACCCGCGCGGCCAGCCCTGCGGTCACCTGCCGCCGACGGCCTTCGTCAACGCGACCCAGACGCATGATCAGGTGGGCAATCGCGCCCTTGGCGAACGGCTGCTGTCTCTGGCCGATCCGCGCGGCGTCCAGACGGGCTTCGCGCTGCTGCTGGTGGCCCCCTATGTCCCGATGATCTTCATGGGCGAAGAACGCGGCGCGACGACGCCCTTTCTGTTCTTCGCGGATTTCTCTGGCGACCTGGCCCGCGCCGTCCGCGAAGGCCGCGCCACCGAATTCGCCGGGATCGCCCGGATGGGGTCCGGCCTGCCCGACCCGCTGGATCCCGAGACCTTCGCCCGATCCCGGCTGGACTGGCGCGACGACGCCACGGGGCGCGACTGGCTGGCCCTGACCGCGCGCGCCTTGGCCTTTCGGCGCGACCATGTGGTGCCGCTGCTGAAAAGCGGATGCGGCGGGCCCGCACGGGTTGTGCGGCACGGCCCGGCCTCGCTGGCGGCCACATGGCCGTTTCGCCGGGGAACCCTGGATCTGCGGCTGAGCCTGGGTCGGGCCGCGCCCGATCTGCAAGCCGCCGGCGATGCCGCATTCTGCCTGGGCCGCATCGGCACCGATCCCTATGCCCTTTCCGTCAGCACAAGGTTCCCATGATCCCCACCATTCCCACGGCGACCTACCGGATTCAGTTGCGCGACGGCGTGGACTTCGCGCAGGTGACGCGGCTTCTGCCCTATCTGGCCGGTCTGGGGATCTCTCACCTGTATCTGTCGCCGATCTTCCAGGCCGGGGCGGGTTCCACCCATGGATACGACATCACCGACCCGACCCGCATCGACCCGGCCCTGGGCGGGCGCGAGGGGTTCGACGCCCTGGCCCGCGCGGCCCGCGAACGCGGCCTGGGCATCATCCTGGACATCGTGCCGAATCACACCGCCTTCACGCTGGAAAACCGCTGGCTGCTGGACGTGCTGAAGCACGGCCCGGCCAGCCGCCATGCCCGGCATTTCGACATCGACTGGGACGCGGGGCCGCTGGTCCTGCCCTTCCTGCCCGAGCCCTTCGAGAAGATGCTGGCCGACGGCGCCTTCCGGGCGGCGGACGGGCTGTGGCATTTCGGCGATGCCGCGCTGCCCCTGGCCCCGGACAGCCCCGAGAGCGGAGACCTGCGCGTCCTGCACGACGCCCAGCACTGGCGGCTGGTCCATTCCGATCTGGAACGCGACGGCATTACCCATCGGCGGTTCTTCAACGTCACCAGCCTGATCGGGATGCGGGTCGAGGATCGCGGCGTCTTCGACGACACCCATGCGCTGATCTTCGATCTGGTCCGCGCGGGATCGGTCCAGGGCCTGCGCGTCGATCATATCGACGGGCTGGCCGACCCTGCGGCCTATTTGGACCGGCTGCACCAAGCCCTGCCCGGCACCCCGGTCTGGGTCGAAAAGATCCTGGTCGGCGATGAGACGCTGCCGCCGGACTGGAAGACCGTCGGCACCACCGGATACGAGGCCGCGCGCCTGATCGCCAGGCTGTTCACCGACCCGGCGGGGATCGCCGAACTGGACCGCCTGTGGCGCGCGGCCACCGGCATCGACACCGATTTCCGCGCCGAGCTGCGCCAGGCCAAGCTGGATGTGCTGGACAACGAACTGGCCGCCGAACGGCGTCAGCTGCGCGACATGGCGGCCTTGGCCGTGCAAGGCTCTCCTCTGGCCCAGCCGGGACCGGAGTCGCTGCGCGAGGCGGTGACGGCGCTGCTGACGGCCATGCCGCGCTATCGCAGCTATGTCGTCTGCCGGGCCAGCCCGGATGACCGCGACCTGCTGGGCCGCGTCGCGGACGAGGCCGCCCAGGGGCTGCGCAGCCGGGCGGTGGTCGACCTGCTGGTGGATCTGATGCTGGATCCGCAATCCGACGCGGCCCGCGCCTTCGTCCGCCGCTTCCAGCAGGTCTCGGGCGCGCTGCTGGCCAAGGCGCAAGAGGACACGGCGGGTTTTCGCTGGACCCGCTATCTGGCCGCGAACGAGGTCGGCGCCGAACCCGATGAACCGGATGTCACCGCCGACCAGGCCAATGCCGTCCTGGCCGCGCGCAGGCCGGGCGACATGGTGCTGGTCTCGTCCCACGACACCAAGCGGTCGGGCGATTCCCGGATGCGGCTGGTCGCCATCAGCCACCTGCCGCGATCCTTCCAGGCGCTGTTCGACGCCGCGGCCGGGCTGCCTTCGGCCGGCGGGGTCGAACCCCGCTGGCGGTGGTATATCCTGCAATCGGCCCTGGCGATCTGGGACGGCGATGCGGGCCGGGCGGCGGACCGGCTGGACGGCCATATCGAAAAGGCGATGCGAGAGGCCAAGCTGACCAGCTTCTGGACCAATCCCGACAAGGCGGCCGAGACCGCCGCCCAGTCCTTTGCCCACGACCTGATGGACCAATGGGCGGCCCGCCCGGATCCCGCGCTGCAAGCCCTGCTGGACCGGGGCGAGGCCCTGGCCTTCGCCCAACTGGCCTTCCAGATGCTGATGCCCGGCTTTCCCGACATCTATCGCGGCGACGAGGGCGGCTTGCTGGCGCTGACGGACCCCGACAACCGCCTGCCCGTCGATTGGGACGCCCTCGGGCGGCAAGGTGCCGACCCGAACGCCAAGCTGCACTGGACCCGCCAACTTCTGGCGCTGCGCGGCAGCCACGGGGAATTCCTGCGCGATGCCGCTGCCCGCGTGCAGATCGACGGCGACGGTCTGCGCCTGATCCGCAGCGCAGGCGGCACACAGGTGATCGCCGGATTTTCACCCGGCGCCGCCCTGCCCGCCGAACCCCTTCTTGCCCGCGTCTTCGAGGACGGCAGTTCCGTCTCCGTCCGGCTGATCCAGGTGGCGGAAAATACTAACATTTGATGACACCCGGAACTATCACGCGTTGTTTCAGTTTGGAAAACAAGCCGCCCTGCGCGCGCTTGCATCCCCCAATCGAAGGACAGACCCGTGTCAGCAGCACCGTCGCCCCGTTCTCCTGTCGTCTCGCTGCCGGATCATCGGGTTGCGACCGTGCTTCTGGCCGGGGGCAAGGGCAGCCGCCTGCACGACCTGACCGCTGCCGAAAGCAAGCCCGCCGTGCATTTCGCGGGCCGCAACCGCATCGTGGATTTCGCGATGGCGAATGCCGTCCGATCAGGCCTGGATCGTCTGATCGTCGCCACCCAGTTCGCGCCCCGCACCCTGCATGACCACTTGCCCGCCCGCTGGGGCCAGCATTTCGTGGAGGGCGGGATGGTCCTGCGCGACGGCCGCGATCGTTACCAGGGCACGGCCGACGCGGTGCGGCGCAACTGGGATCTCATCGGCGACTGGGACGCGGATCAGGTGCTGGTTCTGGCCGCCGACCACATCTATGACATGGATTACGGCCCGCTGATCGCGGCGCACCGGGCCTCCGGCGCGGCGGCGACGGTCGCCGTCGACGTGGTGCCCCTGTCTCAGGCCAGCGGCTTTGGCGTGATGCACACCGATACCGGCGGCCGTATCCTGTCCTTCCTGGAAAAGCCCGCCGATCCCCCCGCCATTCCGGGCGAGCCGGACAAGGCGATGGTCTCGATGGGCATCTATGTGTTCGAGGCGGCTTGGCTGCGCGATGCGTTGTTCGGGCAGGATGCCCAGGCGCTTGACTTCGGGCATGAGGTGATCCCGGCCGCCGTGGCGCAGGGCATGGCCTGCGCCTATCGCCTGCCGCCGGGACCATCGGGGCACAGCTATTGGCGCGACGTCGGCACCCTGGATGCGCTGCGGCGGTCGCATCTGGATTTCCTGGGCGGCCATCCCGTCCGCCTGCCGCGAATGTCGGCCTTGTCGGAATGGTATCTGGGCCGCGAGAGCGTGGCGATGACGGGCGCGCTTGTCCCGGCATCGGCCCGGTTGACGCGCTGCCTGGTGGCGCCGGGAACGCGCGTGCCCGCCGGACTGGTCGCGGGCGAAGACGCCGACGAGGATGCCCGGTGGTTCCGCCGCGACCGCGACACGATCCTGATCACCCAGGCGATGCTGGATCGCCGGGACGCGATGCGGCTGCCCGCATCGGCCATGGCGCAAACCGCCATGCCGCGCCAAGATGTCGCCTGACCGGGGGAACGGAATGCGCGACATGAAGCAACGCCCGGCCTTCGACCTGTCCGTCACCCGCCCCGACATGCTGGGCGCCGAATATCTGGGCGAGGGCACCAACTTCGCCCTGTTTTCCGACCATGCCACGCGCGTGGAACTGTGCCTGTTCGATGAAAGCGGCGAACAGGAACTGCACCGCATCGACCTGCCCGACATGGAGGGCGGGATCTGGTTCGGCTATCTGCCCGAAATCGGTCCGGGCCAGGTCTATGGCTATCGCGTCCACGGTCCCTACGATCCCGAACAGGGCCATCGCTTCAACCCGAACAAGCTGCTGCTGGATCCCTATGCCCGCGAATTGCGCGGCCGGATCCGCTGGGACGACGCCCTGCACGGCTATCGGATGGGACAGGACGATCTGTCCTTCGACGACCGCGACAGCGCGGCCTTCATGCCCAAGGGCGTCGTGGTGGACGCCAAGTTCGACTGGGATACCGACCGCGCCATCCGCACCCCCTGGCAGAACAGCGTCATCTATGAGGCGCATGTGAAGGGGCTGACGCAGCTTCACCCCGGCGTTCCCGAAGCCGATCGCGGCACCTTTCGCGGGCTGGGCAGCGACGCGGTGATCGAACATCTGCACCGGATCGGCGTCACCGCCATCGAACTGCTGCCGATCCACGCCTTCGCCAACGACCGCTATCTGGTGGAGAAGGGCCTGTCGAATTACTGGGGCTATTCAACGCTGTCCTTCTTCGCCCCCCACGCCCCCTATCTGAAATCCGGCCAGATCCGAGAGGTGAAAGAGGCGATCCGCAGGCTGCACAAGGCGGGGATCGAGGTGATCCTGGACGTGGTCTTCAACCACACCGCCGAGGGCAACGAACTGGGCCAGACCATGTCCTTCCGGGGCATCGACAACGCGTCCTATTACCTGCTGGCGCCCGACAATCCGCGCCACGGCTTCGACACCACCGGCACCGGCAACACCCTGAACGTCGCGCATCCGATGGTGCTGCGGATGGTCATGGATTCGCTGCGCTATTGGGTCGAGGCGATGCATGTGGACGGCTTCCGCTTCGACCTGGCCTCGACCCTGGGACGAGAGAGCCAGGGCTTCGAACGCGACGGGTCGTTCTTCAACGCCATCCGCCAGGATCCGGTGCTGTCGGGCGTCAAGCTAATCGCCGAACCCTGGGACATCGGCGAAGGCGGATACCAGGTCGGCGGATACCGCTGGCCCTTCCGGGAATGGAACGACAAGTTCCGCGACGACACCCGCGCCTTCTGGCGGCGCGATCCGGGGCTGCTGCCCGCGATCTCCGAACGCCTGGCCGGATCGCCGGTGCAGTTCAACCACAGCCACCGGCCCGCCACCTCCAGCGTGAATTTCGTCGCCGCCCATGACGGCTTCACCCTGTGGGATACGGTCAGCTTCAACGACAAGCACAACGACGCCAATGGCGAGGACAACCGCGACGGCCACGACCACAACCTGTCCGACAACCTGGGGGCCGAGGGCGCGACCGAGGATCAAGGCATCCTCGCCGCCCGCGACCGCCGGGTCCGCGCGATGCTGGCGACCGTGATGCTCAGCCAGGGCGTGCCGATGATCCTCGCGGGCGACGATTTCGGCAATTCGCAGGACGGCAACAACAACGCCTATTGCCAGGACAATGCGATCAGCTGGCTGGAATGGGACAAGGCCGACGACCGCATCCTGACCGCCGTGCAGGCCCTGGCCGCGTTCCGGCAAGCGGCGTCCCTGTCGCAATCCCGGTTCGGCGCGGCGCCCGGCGACGCCCAGGACCGCCAGCCCGCGATCACCTGGCTGCATCCGCGCGGCGGCGCGATGGAGGACGGCGATTGGCAGGATGGCGAATTGCGCTGCTTCGCGCTGCATCAGGCGATCCCCGGCGGATCCGAGGTGCTGATCCTGCTGAACGCGGGCGATGACGCGGAATTCGCCCTGCCGCCGGGTGACTGGTGTCTGCGCATCGACACCTCGACCGATGAGGTGGCGCAGGACAGCCTTGCCGAAGGCACCGTTCCGGTGCCCTGGCAGACCGTCATGGCATTCCTGCGCGTGGATCGGCAACCCAAGTGACTTTGACCAAGGAGGACGACATGGACCAAGACCATCAGGAAAGGATCAAGCGACGCGCCCACGAAATCTGGGAAAGCGAAGGCCGCCCCGAGGGTCGCGACGCGGAACACTGGTCCCGCGCCGAGGAAGAACTACGCACCCAGACGGACGGCGAATCGCAGGGCGGCGATGACAGCCAGCCCGAACTGGCCCAGACTGAGGCCGCCGAGAAGCCGAGGCGGGCGCCGCGCAAGTCCGCCAAACCCGCCCAGGCCGACCCGACGCCCTATCTGAACGACGGGGCGTAACCGGCTTACTCCTGGGCCGCGAGGGCCTTTTCCAACTGGGGCAGGAACCGGCTGGTATAGTCCTCTCGGACCAGGGGACCGGCATGGCGGTAAAGGACGCGGCCCTCGCCATCGACGATGAAGGTTTCCGGGGGCGCGGTGACGCCCCAGTCGATGGCGCCGCGTCCCTTGGGATCGGTGGCAAGCGCGGCGAAGGGATCGCCGTCCTGGGCCAGGAAGGCCAGGGCATTGGCCTCGGTGTCGCGCAGATCGACGCCATAGACCGGCAGCCGGGTGGCAAGGTCGGTCAGCGTCGGATGTTCGGCGCGGCAGGGCGGGCACCAGCTTGCCCAGAAATTCACCAGCTTCACGCCAGGCTGGCGCAGTATCTCGTCGGTTAGTTGGGTCTTGCCGGGCAACGTGGTCTGCGGGACCGCAGGGGCCTGCCGCCCCACCAAGGCCGAGGGCAATTCGTTCGGATCGTCGCGCCCCATGCCCCACAGGAACATCGCCGCCAGAGCCGCGAAGGCCAGCGGAGGGATGGCGACAAGCGGCGAAATCCTAGCCATGCTTTTCCTGCTTCTCCAAGTCGCGGCGGGCGCGGGCATTGGCGGCCAGCGTCTGCCAGATCAGCCCGCCCAGCAGCGCCAGCGACAGCCCATAGGCGCCCAGCACGGCGCCCGCGTATTTCCCAAGCTCGATCATGCGCGCATCTCCCGTGCTTGCAGCGCGACCAGCCGCCGCTTGCGGATTTCCGTCCGGGTGCGGATCAGCAGCAGCGACAGGAACAGCAGGCCGAATCCCAGCATCGTCAGATACAGCGGGTATCGGTAAACCGCGCTCATCCGTTCGCCGGACTGCACGGACAGGCTGGCGCCCTGGTGCAGGCCCTGGTTCCAGAAGAACACCGCATAGCGCGACAGCAGCGCGAAGACCGACCCGACCAGACACAGCACGGCGGTCAGGTCGGCGGCGCTGTCGGGATCCTCAATGGCCGACCACAGCGCCATATAGCCGATATAGAACAGCAGCAGGATCAGGAAGCTGGTCAGGCGGGGATCCCATTCCCACCAGGTGCCCCACATCGGCTGGCCCCAGACCGCGCCGGTGATCAGCCCGATCACCGTCATCACCGCGCCGATGGGGGCCGCCGCCCGCGCGGCAAGCGCGCTGACATGGTGGCGGCGGATCAGCCAGATCAGGCTGGCGACCAGCATCATCACCCAGATATTGATCGCCATCATCGCGGCCGGGACGTGCAGGAAGACGATCTTGACGGTGGACCCCTGCCGGTAATCCTCGGGCGTCAGGAAGCCCCAGGTCAGGCCCGTGACGGTGCAGACCGCCGCCCCCGCCACCACCCAGGGCAGGATCGCGCCCGATGTGCGCATGAACTTGACGGGGTTGGCGTATTCCCAGATCGACATATCGTTCCCCTAGCCTCGGCGGGCACGCGGCTCAAGCCGCATCACCGCAGATTGACCCGCAGCGCGGCGGCTGCGGCGAAAGGTATCACCGCCAGCACTCCCGCCGTGATGCCCGCCAGGAACAGCAGCGGCGTTCCCGTGTCGCCGCCCTGCTGCCCGCGCCGGATCATCTCGGTCCCGAAGATCAGCGTAGGGATATAGAGCGGCAGCACCAACAGCGACAAAAGCAGCCCCCCGCGCCGCAGCCCCACGGTGACGGCGGCGCCGAAGGCCCCCAGCATCGACAGCGCGGGCGTGCCCAGAGCAAGCGAGCCCAGCAACGCCGGGACCGCCGCGCCGGGCAGGTGCAGCAGGATGCCGAACAGGGGCGCGGCGACGATCAGCGGCAGGCCGGTGGTGATCCAATGCGCCAGCGCCTTGACCGCCACCGCCCCTTCCAGCGGCAGGGGCGAGGTCGCCAGCAGGTCCAGGCTGCCGTCCTCGTGATCCAGGGCGAAGATGCGGTCCAGCGACAGCAGGCAGGCCAGCAGCGCGCCCAGCCACAGGATGCCGGGCGCGATGGGTTGCAGCGCGGCGGTGTCCGGGCCGACGCCGAAGGGCACAAGGGCGCAGAGGATCAGGAAGAAGGCCACGCCCAGGCCGAAGCCGCCGCCCGCGCGGACGGCCAGCCGCAGGTCGCGGCGCAAAAGGGCGATCATGCGAAAGCCTCGTTGAAGCCCGCCGGGGAGGCGGTGCTGTCCGCCCTGGCCCGGTATGGCGTCAGGTCCAGCAGGCCGGCGTCCAGACCCAGGTCGATATGGGTGGCGATCAGCGCCGCCCCGCCCTGCCCCAGATGACCGCGCACCATGCGGGCGAAACGCGCCACCGAGGCGGCGTCCAGCGAGACGGTCGGTTCATCCAGCACCCATAGCGGGCGCCGCGCGACCAGCAGGCGCGCCAAGCCCAGGCGGCGCTTCTGCCCCGCAGACAGCGCCGCCGCCGGGCGGTCGGCCAAGGCCGCCAGATCCATCGCCGCGATCGCGCCCGCCACATCGCCGCCGCCGAAAACCTGCGCCCAGAAGGCCAGGTTTTCCGTCACCGTCAACGCGCCTTTCAGCCCGTCGGCATGGGCGGCATAGGCGACCGCGTCGTCGGCCATCTCGACCCGGCCCGCGACGGGGGATTGCAGGCCCGCGACGGTGCGCAGCAGGGTCGTCTTGCCGATGCCGTTCGGGCCGCGCAGGATCAGCGCCTGGCCCGCCGCCAGCGTGAAGGACAGACCCTCGACCGTCCGCAGCCCGCCGCGCGCGACGGCAAGGTCATGGACGGAGAGCAGGCTCACAGGGGCAGCAGGGCGCAGGCGACCCGCCGCCCCTCGGACAGGGTGACGTTATAGGTGCGCGCGGCGGTGGGCGAGGCCATCGCCTCGACCGCGATCCCCGCCGCCTGCAGGGCGGCGACCAGATCGGCGGGGGCATGGGCGACCTCTGCCCCCATGCCGATGAACAGCACGTCCACCCGACCGGCAAGCGCGGTCAGCGCCGCGCGGTCGTCCAGCCCGCCCCAGGATTCGGCCCCCGCCGCCGTGACAAGCACCGCGCCCTGCACGACCTTGCCGCCGACCCGGAAGAACCCCGGCCCATAGCCGTCGACCGGCACCGAGCCGCCGAAATCGCTGGGTGTCAGCTTCATCAGGGCCTTTCCGCGTTTTCAAAGGGCGAGGCCGCCAGCTTCGGATCCTTCCTGGACCAGTCGCGCTTCACGCCCAGCCACAGCACGATGTTCTTGGCGACATAGATGGTGGAATAGCAGCCGACCACCACCCCGAACAGCATCGCGATCACGAAGTCGCGGATCACGTCGCCGCCGAAGATCAGCATCGCGGTCAGGGCGATGGCGGTCGTCACGGCGGTCATGATGGTGCGCGACAGCGTTTCGTTGCAGGTCAGGTTCATCAGGTCGATCAGCGGCCGCGTCTTGTATTTCATCAGGTTTTCCCGCAGCCGATCGAAGACCACGACCGTATCGTTGCAGGAAAATCCCAGCGTGGTCAGCAGCGCCGCGATGGTGGTCAGGTCGAATTTCAGCTGGAACAGCGAGAACAGCCCGACCGTCAGCAGCACGTCATGGATCAGCGCCACCACGCAGCCGATGGCGAACTGCCATTCGAAGCGCAGCCAGATATAGGCCATGATCCCCAGGCAGGCCGCGCCCACGGCATAGAACGCCGTCCGGATCAGTTCGCCCGAGACCTTCGGCCCGACCGATTCGACGGATGCGAAGACGATCTGCGGATCGACCTGATGCAGCGCGGCCTCGATCTGGTTCAGTTGTTCGGGGCTGACCGATCCCGTCTCATCGGTGGTGCCGATGCGGATCATCGCGACATGGCGGTCGGCGCCGAAGCTGGGGTCGAAGACCTCGGTGATGGCCAGGTCGCTGAAGCCCAGGTCGTTCAGCGCATCGCGGTAATCGCCGACCTCGAAGGCGGTCGTGCTTTCGGTGCGGATGGTGGTGCCGCCCTTGAAGTCGATGCCGAAGTTCAGCCCCATCACCGCGATCAGCAGGACCGAGATCGCCATGGCCACCGCCGAGATCCCGAAGGTCAGCCACTGCCAGCGGAAGAAGTTGAAGTTGGTGTTGTCGGGGACGAGTTTCAGACGGAATGCCATAGCGGTCCCCTTACAGGATCAGTTCTTTGGGCTTGCGCCATTCCAGCCACCACACGATCATCAACCGGGTCAGGAAGATCGCCGTGAAGACCGAGGTGACAAGCCCGATGGTCAGCGTCACGGCAAAGCCCTTGACCGGGCCCGAGCCCAGGAAGAACATCACCGCCGCCGCGATGAAGGAGGTGACGTTGGCGTCGATGATCGCGCTCATCGCCTCGTCGAAGCCGTCGCTGATGGCCTTGGCGACGCGCTTGCCCGCCCGCAACTCCTCGCGGATGCGTTCATAGATGATGACGTTGGCATCCACCGCCGTGCCGACCGTCAGCACGATCCCGGCGATGCCCGGCAGGGTCAGGGTGGCGCCCATGATCGACATGATCGACAGGATCAGGATCACGTTCAGGATCACCGAGACCGAGGCGAAGGCCCCGAACAGACCATAGCTGGCGATCATGTAGGCCACCACCGCCGCCGTCGCGATGACCGAGGACAGCCGCCCCGCGTCGATACTGTCCTGGCCCAGTTCCGGGCCGATGGTGCGTTCTTCCAGGAAATCCAGCTGCGCCGGCAGCGCGCCAGCCCGCAGCAACACGGCCAGCTGGTTCGCGCCCTCGAAATCCATCGACCCCGAGATCTGGCCGGACCCGGCGGTGATCGCCTGCCGGATCACCGGGGCCGAGATCACCTTGTTGTCCAGCACGATGGCGAAGGGCTGGCCGATATTGGCGCTCGTATAGGCGCCGAACTTGCGCGCGCCGGTCGGGTTGAAGCGGAAATCGACCGCGGGCATCCCGTTCTGGTCGGTCGCGGGAACGGCGTCGGTCAGTTCCTCGCCGGTGACGACGGGGCTTTCCTCCAGCGTGTAATAGACGCCCTCCTGTTCGGCGGAGGGCAGGATCACCTGCCCCACGCCGGGGCGCGCGTCGGGATTGGTGCCGGTCGCCACCACCGAATTGAAGGTCAGCTTGGCGGTGGTGCCGATCAGCGATTTCAGTTCCTCGGCCGAGCCGATGCCGGGCACCTGGATCAGGATGCGGTCGGCGCCCTGGCGGACGATGGTCGGCTCGCGGGTGCCGACCTCATCGACGCGGCGGCGGATGATCTCGACGCTCTGCTGCACGGTGCGGTCGTCGGTCACGGCCTTTTCGGCATCCGACAGATGGATGGTGACGGTGTTGCCCTGCTGCTGGATCGCCAGGCTTTGCTGGCCCGCGCCGGTCAGGGTGGTGACGGGGGTCGAAAAGCCGCGCACGATCTCGATGGCGCGGGCGATGCGGTCGGCGTTCTCGACCTCGATCTTCAGCGTGCCTTCGGGCGACGGCAGGCGACGGATGGCGCCCAGAGTGGCGCGTTCCTCGGCAAGCGCGCGGCGCAGTTCGGGCCACAGCGCGTCCATCCGCGCCTTGTAGACCTCGGCCACGCGGACCTCACCCAACAGATGCGCGCCGCCGCGCAGATCCAGGCCAAGCGCCACCAGCGAACTGGGCAGCCAGCCCGGCCAGCCGTCCCGGGCGGCGGCAAGCTCGGGCGTCTCGACGCCGGTCTTGGCGATCTCGGCCAGGGCGTCGTTATGGGATTCGACCCGCTGGTAGAACATGTTGGGCACGGCAAAGCCGATGCCGAGGACGCACAGCCCGATGATGAGAATGCGTTTCCAACGGTCGATCTGAAGCATCTTCGCCGAAGCCCTTGAACGTGATGGTGGAAAGGATCAGCCGTTGGCGGCGACAGGCTCGGTCCGGGACAGGACTTGCGACACGGTGCCGCGCACCACGCGGACGCGCACGCCGGTCGCGATCTCGACCTCAAGCTCTTCGTCGCGGACGCTGGAGACCTTGCCGATGATGCCGCCCTGGGTGACGACCTGATCGCCCTTCTTCAGCGCCGCGACCATCTCGCGATGCTGTTTGACCCGCTTCTGCTGAGGTCGGATCATCAGGAAATACATGATCGCGAAGATCAGGATCAGCGGGACGAACTGCATCAGGGCGGCGCCGGGGGCGCCGCCGCCTGCGGCGGCCTGGGCATAGGCGGGGGTGACGAACATGGCTATCCTCTCGGCTGTCATGGCGGTGGACCCCGCCCGAATTGGCGCGCAACCTATCGCCGCCATCCCGGCTTGGCAAGGAAGCCCGGCCCCGCGCAGGGCCGCGCGGGCAAACAGGATCGTGAGCGCCCCCGGCGGCCCGACGTTTCCCACGCCCTACAGCACGACCGGCAGCATCGACAGCACCAGCAGGGCGGCCATCGCGCCGTTGAAGGCCCGCAACCGGCCGGGGCGGTCCAGCAGGCCCCGCAATCCCTGCCCGGCGGCGGCCCAGGCCGCGACCACCGGCAGGTTCACCAGGGCAAAGACCGCCGCGACGACCAAGGGGCCGCCCACCCCCGCCGCATAGGCCGACAGCGCGCCAAGCGCCATCGCCCAGGCCTTCGGGTTGACCCATTGGAAGGCGGCCGCGCCCAGAAAGCCCAGCGGACGGCCCTGCGCATCGGCCGGGGACGGCGGCGCGGCGGTGGCGATCTTCCAGGCCAGCCACAGCACATAGGCCAGGCTCAGCCATTTCAGCGCCCCGGCCACAGCGGGGTTGCCCATGACGATCCGGTCCAGCCCCATCCCCAGGATCCCCACCATGGCGCCGAATCCCAGCGATACGCCCAGCAGATGCGGCACCGTCCGGCGCAGGCCGAAATTCGCGCCCGAGGCCATCAGCATCATGTTGTTCGGCCCCGGCGTGGCCGAGGTGACGAAGGAAAAGCCCAGCAGGGCCAGAAGAATCTCGGCAGTCATCGCATCTCTCCGCGTCGCGGCGCAACGATAGCGCGATATTGGCGGATACATGTTGCAAAGATGGTCGCAACGCAGCATATGGCGCAATTCATGAGCATGGACGATCAGATCAACGACCATATCTTGCGCGAACTATCGCGCGAGGGGCGGCTGCCGAATACCGAACTGGCCGCGCGCGTGGGCCTGTCGCCCTCGGCCTGCCTGCGGCGGGTGCAGGATCTGGAACGGCGCGGAATCATCGCGGGCTATCGCGCGGTGATCAGCCCCAGGGCGCGGAACATCGGCTTTGTCGCCTATGTCGCGGTCGGCCTGGCGCGCCACGCCAACGATGCGCAAAAGGCGTTCGAGCGGACCTGCCTTGCCGCGCCCGCCGTGCGCGAATGCCACAACATCACCGGCACGATGGAATACCTGCTGCGGGTCGAGGTGGCCGACCTGGCTGCCTACAAGCAGTTCCATGCCGATGTGCTGGGCGCCTTTCCCTGGATCGCCACCATCACCACCCATGTGGTGATGGACAGCCCCAAGGACGAACGCGCCTAACGCGCCACCGGCTGCGCGCGTTCGACCAGCCGCGCGAGGAAGCTGGCTCCGATGGGCGAGATCGCGTCGTTGAAATCATAGGCCGGGTGATGGACGCTGGCCGTATCGCCCTGGCCGATGAACAGATAGCAGCCGGGCCGCGATTGCAGCATATAGCTGAAATCCTCGGCCCCCATCTCGCGCCCCGCCTCGCCGGAAATATTGTCGGCGCCCACGATCTCTTGCGCGACCTGGACGGCGAAGTCGGTCTGGGCGGGGTCGTTGACGGTGGCGGGATAGCCCTCGACGTAATCCAGCCGGATCGCCACGTCATAGGCCGCCGCCTGCCCGTCGCAGATCTGCGTCATGCGGCGGCGCACCATCTCGCGGACATGGGGGGCGAAGGTCCGCACCGTGCCGCAGATATAGGCGGTGTCGGGCACGATATTGTCGGCGCTGCCGGTATGGATCTGCGTGACGGAAAGGGCCAGGTCGTCGAGCGCGTAATGGTTGCGGCTGGAAATGGTCTGGATCGCGCTCACCACCGCCACGGCGGCGACGATGGGATCGGCGGTCAGATGCGGCATGGCGCCATGGCCGCCCCGGCCCTGGACATGGATTTCAAAGGTATCCACCGCCGCCATGATGGGACCGGGCGTGGTGTTCATCATCCCCACCGGCAGGCCGGGGCTGTTGTGCATGGCAAAGACCCGTTCGATCCCGAAGCGGTCCATCATGCCGTCCCGCACCATCGCCTGCCCGCCGCCGCCGTTTTCCTCGGCCGGTTGGAAGATCAGCGCGACGCGGCCCGCGAAATTGCGTGTTTCCGCCAGATAGCGGGCGGCACCCAGAAGCATGGTCGTGTGCCCGTCATGGCCGCAGGCGTGCATCCGCCCCGGCACGGTCGAGGCATAGGCCAGATCCGTCGCCTCGTCCATCGGCAGGGCATCCATGTCGGCGCGCAGCCCGATGGTCGGTCCGGGCCCCTGCCCTTCGATGACGCCGACAAGGCCGGACTGGCCGATGCCGTCATGGATCTCGTCCACGCCGAAGTCGCGCAGGCGTTCGGCCACGAAGGCGGCGGTGCCGTAGCAGTCGAAGCCCAGTTCGGGATGCTGGTGCAGGTGGCGGCGCCACCGGGTCATGTCATCCGAAAATTCGGCGATGCGGTTCAGGACGGGCATGTGGACTAAACACCTTGGCTGTGGCAATGGCCCATCAGGACAGAATCCGGGGGAAATCGCAATGACCGACCGACGCGATCCTGGGGCCGAGATCGCCCGCCTGATCGACATCATGGCGCAGCTGCGCGACCCGCAGACGGGCTGCCCCTGGGACATCGAGCAGGATTTCGCATCCATCGCGCCTTATACGATCGAGGAAGCGCACGAGGTCGCCGACGCCATAGACCGGCGGGCCTGGACCGAATTGCCGGGCGAACTGGGCGACCTGCTGTTGCAGGTGGTGTTCCACGCGCAGATGGCGGCCGAGGCGGGGATGTTCGATTTCGCGGATTGCGCGGCGGCGATTTCCGACAAGCTGGTCTTCCGCCATCCGCATGTCTTCGGCGACGAATCCCGCGAGAAATCCGCCGAACAGCAGGTCAGGGACTGGGAGGCGATCAAGGCGGTCGAGCGCGCGGGCAAGGCCGAACGCGGCACGCTGGACGGCGTGGCCCTGGGCCTGCCCGCCCTGACCCGCGCCGTCAAGTTGCAGAACCGCGCCGCCCGCGTCGGCTTCGACTGGCCCGGCCCCGCCGAGGTGCTGGACAAGATCGTCGAGGAAACCGCCGAACTGGTCGAGGCCCGCGACAGCCTTGGTCCCGAAGCCCTGGAGGAGGAATTCGGCGACCTGCTGTTCGTGATGGCGAACCTGGCGCGGCATCTGAAGGTGGATCCCGAACAGGCGCTGCGCCGGGCCAACGCGAAATTCATCCGCCGCTTCGGGGCTGTCGAGGCGTCGCTGGCGGCCGACGGACGCCGCCCCGAGGATAGCGACCTGGCCGAGATGGACCGGCTGTGGGATCAGGCCAAGGCGGCCGAATAGGGGGCTTCGCCCCCGTCCCTGCGGCTGGGCTTCGCCCGTTCGTCGCTGAAAAAGGTCCACTGGACCTTTTTCCGGGCGCTCCTCACCCCCCAGGATATTTGCGTGAAGAAGAAGCCTTAAGCGGCGAGTTGCGTGACCTGGCGCAGGGCCGCGTCATAGACCTCGATCCCGCCTTTCGACGCGCCTTCCGACAGGGTGCGCTTCCAGCCGCGCGCGCCGGGCAGCCCGTGGAACAGGCCCAGCATGTGCCGCGTGATCTGGTGCAGCCGCCCGCCCCTTGCCAGATGGGCGGCGATATAGGGCCGCATCCCATGGGCGACCTGGTCGGGCGTATCGAAGGGCGGTGCGTCGCCCCACAGCCGGTCGGCCCGGCCCAGGATGTCCCAGGGCTGGTGATAGGCGGCCCGTCCGACCATAACTCCGTCCATGACATGCAGGTGATCGCGGATGGCGTCAAAGCTGCCGATGCCGCCGTTGACCGACAGGTGCAGGTCGGAGAAATCGCGCTTCATCCGGTGGACCAGCGGGTAATCCACCGGCGGAACGTCCCGGTTTTCCTTGGGGCTGAGACCTTGCAACCACGCCTTGCGGGCATGGATGGCGATGCGGCGGATCCCGGCGGCGCGCATCCGGGCCAGGAAATCGGGCAGCACATCCTCGGGGATCTGGTCGTCGACACCGATGCGGCATTTGACGGTGACCTCGACCGGGCTGGCCTCGATCATCCGGGCCACGCAGTCCGCGACCAGATCGGGCGTCTTCATCAGCACCGCGCCGAAGCAGCCCGATTGCACCCGATCGCTGGGACAGCCGACATTCAGGTTGATCTCGTCATAGCCCCAATCGCCCGCGATCCGCGTGGCCCGCGCCAGTTCCGCCGGATCCGAGCCGCCGATCTGCAAGGCCAGGGGATGTTCGGAGGCGTCGAAATCCAGCAGCCGGGACCGGTCGCCATGGATGATCGCGGGGGCCGTCACCATTTCCGTATACAGCAGCGCGCGGCGCGACATCAGGCGGTGAAAGACCCGGCAATGCCGGTCGGTCCAGTCCATCATCGGTGCGACGGACAGCAATGCGGCGTCTGTGACAGAGGTTTTCATGATCCGCCGAAGACGCGCACAAGGAAAGGATGGTGGGTGATAACGGATTTGAACCGCTGACATCTTCGATGTGAACGAAGCGCTCTACCGCTGAGCTAATCACCCGTGGGCGCAGCATCTAGCAGGGGCCCACGGTGATCGCAAGGGCGAATCGGTTCGATTTCAGTCGGCCGAGGGCCGGGCGGATTGGCGGATGCCGGTCGGGCGGCGGCGCAGGCGCAGGGTGATGATCTCTCCTCCACGCTGGTCGCGTTCCAGGTTGATGCGGGCGCGGCCCAGGGGCGGGACGGCCAGCGTCTCGCCCGCCGACAGGGCCTTGCCAAGCTGGGCCAGCGTGGCCTCGATGATGGGGCGGGCGTCGGCCTTTTTCGCGCCGCTGGCGGCGACGACACGGTCCACGAAATCCTTCTTCTGAACGACATGCGCGGGCTGGGGATTTCGGGGCGGCGTTGCCGGTTCGTCGTCCGGGGAAGAAACACGCTTAATCATCACACTCCACCAAAAAAGACGGGATACGGGCTTGAGCGTGAGACTTGTTTGACCCAAGGTCAACATTATTCGTGAACGACGCCGACAGGTTGCACGAAGACGCCCCTTGTCGGGGCGCCCGCGCGGGTCGTTACTGGCTGCCCTTGCGGGGCTTGCCGCCCTTGCGGGGGGCAGCGAACTTGGCGCCGCGATCCTTGGCCGCGCCGGGACGCGGGGCGCCCGAACGCAACCCGCCCGGCTTGTCGAAGGAGGCCCCGCTGCGGGCGGGCTTGGCGCCCTTGGCCGCGCGGTCCTCGGCCGACCAGCGGGCCTTGCGGGGCTTGGCGGCGGGATCGGCGGGGGCCTGCGCAGGCGCGTCGGCCTGCTGCGCCTTCTGCCAGTCGCCTTCGGGCTTGCGGCGGGGGGCGCGGGGCTCCGCCGGGCGGGGCGCGCGGTCTAGGTCGGGTTCGCCGTCCAGGCGGCGCATGGTCAGGCCCGGCTCAAGCTCCATCACCTTGCCGAAGCGGTCCGCCTGCGCCACGGCGATCTGCACGAAGCTTTCGTCCTGGCGCACGCGGATGGCGCCGATGGCGTCGCGGGTGATGCCGCCGCCGTCGCAGATCTTGGGCAGCAGCCAGCGGGCCTCGGCCCGGCCGGTATGGCCGACCGACAGTTCGAACCACGCCGCCTCGCCGAAGGGCGGGCGTTCGCGGGCGGCGGCGGGGGCGCGGTCCTGCAAGACCGTCAGCTCCTCGGGCGCGGGGCGGCCTTCGCGCCACAGGCTGACGAAGGCCTGGGCCAGCCGGTCGGCCCCGAAACGCTGCAACAGCATCTGCGCCATCGCGGTGTCGTCGTCATTGCCGTCCTGCAGCGCGGGATGATCCAACATCCGCGTGTCGTCCTGCGCCCGAACCTCGTCGGCCGAGGGCGCCGGACCCCATTCGGCCTCGACCCGCGCGCGTTTCAGCAGCATCTGCGCCTTGCGAACCTCGGAGGGCATGACGATCAGGGCGGACACGCCCTTGGCCCCTGCCCGCCCGGTGCGGCCCGACCGGTGCAGCAGCGTTTCGGAATTGGTCGGCAGGTCGGCATGGATCACCAGTTCCAGCCCCGGCAGGTCGATGCCGCGCGCCGCCACGTCGGTCGCGACGCAGACCTGCGCGCGGCCGTCGCGCAGGGCTTGCAACGCGTGGGTGCGTTCCTGCTGGCTCAGTTCACCCGACAGCGCCACGGCCTTGAAGCCGCGATTGCCCATCCGGGCCAGCAGGTGGTTCACATTGGCCCGCGTCTTGCAGAAGATGATCGCGGTCCGCGCCTCGTGCAGGCGCAGAAGGTTGAAGATCGCGGGTTCGCGGTCGCGCGCGGCGACGGTGAAGGCGCGGTATTCGATATCGACATGCTGGCGCGATTCGCCCTGGGCCATGATCCGCAGGGCATCGTCCTGGAAGGTCCGGGCCAGCTGTTCGATGGCGGGCGGCACGGTGGCCGAGAACATCAGCGTGCGGCGCTGTTCGGGCGCGGATTGCAGGATGAATTCCAGATCCTCGCGGAAACCCAGGTCCAGCATCTCGTCCGCCTCGTCCAGGACGGCGACGCGCAGGCCGGACAGATCCAGCGATCCCCGTTCGATATGGTCGCGCAACCGGCCCGGCGTGCCGACGACGATATGGGCGCCCCGGTCCAGGGCGCGGCGTTCGCTGCGGTAATCCATGCCACCGACGCAGGTGGCGATGCGCGCGCCCGCCTGTTCGTAAAGCCAGCCCAGTTCGGCGGCGACTTGCAGCGCCAGTTCGCGGGTCGGGGCGATCGCCAGGCCCAGGGGAACGCCCGCATCGGGCAGCGCGTCGCCGTCCAGCAGTTGCGGCGCGATGGCCAGGCCGAAGGCCACCGTCTTGCCGGATCCGGTCTGCGCCGAAACCAGCATGTCGCGGCCCGCCGCGTCGCTTTCCAGCACCGCCTGCTGAACCGAGGTCAGGCTGGCATAGCCCTTGGCCGCCAGGGCCGCGGCCAGCGGCGCGGCTATCGTATCGTTTGTCATGTCATCGCCAGAATGGGGGTGCCGAACACCCGAGTGAGGGCACCGCGATCCTTGCGACAGACATCTCCCGTGGTCCGCCGCGCCGGAAATCCCAGGCCGAAAGGGCGCTTTTAGACAGACCGGCCGCGGAAGTCAAAGGAAATGGGCCGGTCAGCCCATCCCAAGCGCGGCCTTGTACATTTCCAGGATCGCCTCTTCCTCGGCGATGTCGTCGCGGTCGCGCTTGCGCAGGGCGACGATCTTCTTCATCACCTTGGTGTCATAGCCTCGGGCCTTCGCCTCGGCCATCACCTCTTTCTGGCGTTCGGTGATGTCCTTCTTCTCGGCTTCCAGTTGCTCGTATTGCTCGATGAACTGGCGCAGCTCGTCGGCTGCCACGCTGTAGGCCTGATCGTCCATCCTGGGATTCCTTCCGTTTGGTCCTGCCCGTTCCTGGCGGCACCTGTTAGGCGGTCTTGCCGCGCGGCGCAATCGCCGCTAGGGCGCGGAGCGGAAACATGGGCGGGGATGATGATCCGATGACGGTCTTCGACGGGTTGATCTGGGGCGGCGCGGCGCTGACGCTGGCGGGGGTCGCGGCGCTGATCTGGTGCATCCTGACGGTGGCGCGGGCGCGCAAGGGGGGCCTGGACGACGCCGCGCTGCGCGACCGGATGCGGGGCGTGCTGGCGGTCAACATGGGCGCCCTGGCCGCGTCGATGATCGGGCTGCTGCTGGTGATCTGCGGGATCGTGCTGGGCTGATGCGCGCCCTGGTCCAACGCGTCACCGAGGCAAGCGTCCAAGTGGACGGCACCGTTATCGGCCGGACGGGACCGGGGCTTCTGGTGCTGGTCTGCGCGATGGCGGGCGATGATCGGGACGCCGCCGACACGCTGGCGCTGCGCGTGGCCAGGCTGCGCATCTTCCGCGACGACGCGGGCCGGATGAACCGGTCGCTGCTGGATGTCGGCGGCGGCGCCCTGGTCGTCAGCCAGTTCACGCTGGCCGCCGACACGCGCAGCGGCAACCGCCCCGGCTTTTCCTCGGCCGCCGCGCCCGATGACGGGCGGCGGCTTTACGACCGCTTTGCCGCCAGCCTGGCCGCGCAGGGAATCCCGGTCGAAACCGGCAGCTTCGGCGCCGACATGAGCGTGCGGCTGACCAATGACGGGCCGGTGACGATCTGGCTGGATACGGCAGACCGCGCTTGACTTGCGCGCCGCAAGGCCCCATCTGGGGCGTGCCGATGCCTGCTGCCGCGTGAGCAGCCGCGATTTTCGCCCCAAGGCCCGGCATCCATTCCAGTTTCCCATTCACGCGGGGAGGCTTGCGGGCACCCTATCGCGCCCGCATCCCTGCTGATCGCCGCGCATCCGACGCGGCCATGGCCTTGCGTCCGATACGGGGGACGCGGGGAACGAGAGTTTGATGGACCACAAGAACACCCGCCGCCCCTCGCGCGGCCAGAAGCCCCGGCCCCGCAACCTGCCGCCGCTTGACGCCAATGAAGGCCGCCGGGCGCCCGCGCGCGACCCGCTGCCGACCGGCGCCTTTGCGGACATGGGCATCGACCACCGCATCAACGCCAATATCGCGGCCATCGGGCTGACCAAGCCGACGCCGATCCAGGACCAGGCGATCCCCTCGGTCGTGCAGGGCCGCGACGTGCTGGGCCTAGCGCAGACCGGCACCGGCAAGACGGCGGCCTTCGGCCTGCCGATGTTGACCCGGCTGATCAACTTCGGCAAGAAGCCCGATCCCCGGACCTGCCGCGCGCTGATCCTGGCGCCGACCCGCGAACTGGCGACCCAGATCGCCGCCAATATCGACGCCTATGCCGAAGGCACGCCGATCCGGTCCTTCCGGGTGGTGGGCGGCGCCTCGATCAACGTGCAGACCGAACGGCTGTCGCGCGGCGTCGACGTGCTGATCGCCACGCCCGGCCGGTTGATGGACCTGATCGAGCGGCGCGCGATCAGCCTTGAGGCCACCACCTATCTGGTGCTGGACGAGGCCGACCAGATGCTGGACATCGGCTTCATCCACACGCTGCGCAAGATCGCGCGGATGCTGCCCAAGGACCGCCAGACGCTGCTGTTTTCCGCAACCATGCCCAAGCTGATGGAGGAGCTGGCCGACACCTATCTGACCGATCCGGTCCGGGTGGCGGTGAACCCTCCGGGCCAGGCGGCCAAGAAGATCGAGCAGGGCGTGCATTTCGTCACCCAGGGCGACAAGGCGACGCTGCTGGCCGAATACCTGGCCAAGCATCCGGGCGAACTGGCGATGGTCTTTGGCCGCACCAAGCACGGTTCGGAAAAGCTTGCCAAGCTGCTGGAGAAATGGGGCTTCGCCGTCGCCGCGATCCACGGCAACAAGTCCCAGGGCCAGCGGGAACGCGCGCTCGACGCCTTCCGCAAGGGCCAGACGCAGGTGCTGGTGGCAACCGACGTGGCGGCGCGGGGGCTGGATATCCCCGAGGTCGCGCATGTCTATAACTACGACCTGCCGAACGTGCCGGAAAACTACGTCCACCGGATCGGCCGCACCGCGCGCGCGGGCCGCGACGGCCGCGCCGTGGCCTTCTGCGCGCCCGCCGAGTTGGGCGAATTGCGCGCCATCGAAAAGGCGATGAAGTCGCCGATCCCGGTGATCGGCGGCGAGGCGCCGGTCGGGCCGGTGCCCTCGGCCCGTCCCCAGGGCGGCCGCGGCAAGCCGATGGGCGCGGGCGCGAACAAGCGTCCGGCGCGGCGTCCCTCGCGCCAGCCGAAAAGCCGGCAGGCGTAGTGCCGGGGGCGGCGTCGCCCTTTGGATATTTGAGTGAAGAAGAAGCCGCAGGGTTCGCGCCCTGCGGTTTTTTCATGCGAGTCGCAGGCGCGGCAGGGATGCGGCGGCGGCGCACCAGGCAAGCGCGGCGCAGAGCGCGATGGCCGCGACCATGCTGGCGGCGCTGTTGTCCATGAACGGGCCGGTCAGCGCGATCATCACGCCGCCGGTCAGCATCTGGAACGTCCCGCCCAGGGACGAGGCGAGACCGGCGATGTCGGGATGCGGGTCCAGCGACATCACCATCGCCGTGGGCATCACCAGGCCCAGGCAGGCATTGCCGACGAACAGCCCCGCCATCACCACTGGCAGCGCATCAAAGCCCAGCCAGACGATCAGCGCCAGCGCGATCATCGCCGCCGCGAAGCCCGTGATCGCCAGCGAGATCACCCGCTCCATCCCGTATCGCTGCGCCAGCGGCCCCGCGAATTGCGAGGCGCCGAAAAAGCCGATCGCATTGGCCGCGAAGGCCAGCGAGAAACCCGTCGGCGACAGCCCGTATTGCCGCGTATAGACGAAGCTGGCGGACGAGATGAACACGAAGAAGCTGGCCATCCCGAAGCCGCCGATCATCGTCAGCCCCATGAAGCGGCGGTCCGTCAGCAGCCGCCGCGCGCCCGACAGCATCGGCGCCAGGCTGACCGGGCGGCGATGTTCGGGGGCCAGCGTTTCCGGCAGCACGAACAGGATCAGGGCCAGGCTGACCAGGGCGGCGACGGCGAGGACGGCGAAGATCTCCCGCCAGCCGCCCCAGGCCATCACCAGCGATCCGGTCAGCGGCGCCAGCATGGGCGAGACGGCGATGACGATCATGATCGTGGACATGACGCGGGCGGCCTGGGGCCCGGTCGCCACGTCGCGGATCACCGCGCGCGGCACCGCCATCAGCGTGGCCGCCCCCAGCCCCTGGACCGCGCGCGCCGCGATCAGCCAGCCGATGGTCGGCGCCAGCGCCGCGCCCAGCGTGGCGGCGGTGAAGATCGCCACGCCGATCACCAGCGGCCGCTTGCGCCCCAAGGCGTCGGCCATCGGGCCATAGATCATCTGCGCGATGCCGAAGACGATGAAATAGGAGGTCAGCGTCAGCGCCGCCCCGGCCTCGGTCGTGCCGAGGTCGGCGGCCACCTGCGGCAGCGCGGGCAGATACATGTCGATCGCGAAGGGACCGACGGCGGAAAGCACGCCCAGCACAAGGGCCATGCGGAACAGGGGATCGCGCATCTGGAAACCTGATCATGCAAAGAAGAAGGCAACGCGGAATCGCGCTGTGTGATTTAACCGCCGCCTGCGGCCTTTTGCCAGCTTGCGCGCCGCGGCGCAACCCTTGCCGCCGCCCTGCCCCGGCGCTATGGGGCGCGGATGGCCAAGCTCTATTTCCATTACTCGACCATGAACGCGGGCAAAAGCACGCTGCTTTTGCAGGCGTCCTATAACTATCGCGAACGGGGGATGGGCACGCTGCTGCTGACGGCCGCGCTGGACAGCCGGGCAGGCCATGGCGTCATCGCCAGCCGCATCGGCATCAGCGACGAGGCGCTGACCTTCGATCCGGGCACCGACATGGCCGCCCTGATCCGGGATCGCGGCGCGGATTGCGCCTGCGTCTTCGTGGACGAGGCGCAGTTCCTGACCCCGGCCCAGGTCTGGCAACTGGCCCGCGTGGCCGACGACCTGCATATCCCCGTCATGTGCTATGGCCTGCGCGTCGATTTCCGGGGCGAGTTGTTTCCGGGTTCCGCCGCCCTGCTGGCCCTGGCCGACGACCTGCGCGAGGTGCGCACCATCTGCCATTGCGGCAAGAAGGCGACCATGGTCATCCGCCGCGACGATCAGGGCCGCGCGATCACCGAGGGCGCGCAGGTGCAGGTCGGAGGCAACGAAACCTATGTCTCGCTGTGCCGGCGCCACTGGCGCGAGGCGACGGGGAACTGAACATCAATTCTCGCGGAATGCGTGTGGCCCGCGTTGCGACGGGCGGGGGCTTGCTGTAACCATCGGCCCCAAACAGGCAAAGGATTTTTCCATGCGTGCTTTCCTGCTGCGGCTGATCGCCCTTCTCTCGCTGGCCGCGCCTGTGCAGGCGTTCGAGACGACCGCGACCTCGGCCTGGGTCTATGACGTGAACACCAGCACGGTGCTGATGGCGAAGAATGCCGACGCGCCGATCCCGCCCGCGTCCATGTCCAAGCTGATGACGCTGTACATGGTGTTCGAGGCGCTGGAAAACGGCCGCCTGACGCTGACCGACACCCTGCCCGTGTCGACCAAGGCCTGGCAGATGGGCGGGTCGAAGATGTTCGTGGAACCGCGCGACACGCCGACCGTGGACCAGCTGATCAAGGGCGTGATCGTGCTGTCGGGCAACGATGCCTGCGTGGTCCTGGCCGAGGGGCTGGCGGGGACCGAGGACGCCTTTGCCCGCCAGATGACCGAACGCGGCAAGGCCCTGGGGCTGAAGCATTCGGTCTTCAAGAACTCGACCGGCTGGCCGGCCGAGGGCCATGTCATGTCGGCCGAGGATCTGGGGATGCTGGCGATGCGTCTGATCCAGGATTTCCCGCAATATTACGGCGATTTCGCGCTCACCGAATTCCGCTATATGGACCGGGTGCCGTCGAACCGCTTCAACCGCAACCCGCTGCTGCGGCTGGATATCGGCGCCGACGGCCTCAAGACCGGGCACACGCAAGAGGCCGGTTACGGCCTGGTCGGATCGGCCGTGCAGGACGGGCGCCGGGTGATCTTCGTGATCAGCGGACTGGCCAGCGACACCGCGCGGGCCGAGGAATCGGAGCGCATCGTCAACTGGGCCTTCCGCCAGTTCAGCATGGAAACGCTGGTGCCCGCCGGAGAGACCGTGGTCGAGGCGCCGGTCTGGCTGGGCACCCGGTCGCGCGTGGGCCTGACCACGCGGGACGGTGTGAACGTGCTGCTGCCCGCCGGGTCCAGGGATCAGGTCAAGGTCGAGGCGGTCTTTGAATCCCCCATCCCCGCCCCCATCGCCAAGGGCGACCAGATCGGCCGCCTTGTCGTGTCGGTTCCGGGCACCCAGGACGCCATCACCCCCCTGCTGGCGGCCGAGGACGTGCCCGAGGCGGGTTTCGCGGGCCGCATGAAGGGCGCCGTCCTGCGGCTGGGCCACAAGGCGGTCGAAGCCGCGGGCCTTTGATGTTCATCAGCTTCGACGGGATCGACGGCTGCGGCAAGTCCACCCAGGCCCGGCTGCTGGCCGATGCCCTGCGGGCCGAAGGGCGCGCGGTCGTCCTGACCCGCGAACCCGGCGGCAGTCCCGGCGCCGAGGAGATCCGCCGCCTGCTGGTCGAGGGCGCGGGCGAACGCTGGTCGGCCGAAACCGAATGCCTGCTGTTCACCGCCGCGCGCCGCGACCACCTGGAACGCACCATCCGCCCCGCCCTGGCCGAGGGCAAGACCGTCATCACCGACCGTTTCGCGGATTCCACCCGCGTCTATCAGGGCGCGGCGCGCGGCGACCTGCGTGCCTTCGTGGACCGGATGCACGATCTGGCCATCGGCGTCGACCCCGACCTGACCTTCGTCATCGACCTTGACCCGGCCACCGCGCTTGGCCGGGGCCATGCGCGCGGCGGGGCCGAGGATCGCTTCGAAAGCCTGGGGCTGGATTTCCAGCGGCGGCTGGCGCAGGGGTTCCGCGCGCTTGCGCAAGAATTTCCCACCCGCGTCCGGCTGATCGACGGCAGCGGCGGCGCGGATGAGGTCGCCGCCCGCGTCCGGGCCGCGCTGTGAAGTCTGACCCCGACGACATTCCCGAACCCGACCGCGTTCCCGGCGCGCCCCATCCGCGCCATACCGGCCGCGTGATCGGCCAGGACGCCGCCATTGCCGAGTTCACCGACGCCGTGCAGGGCGGGCGGCTGCACCATGCCTGGCTGCTGACCGGCCCGCGCGGCGTGGGCAAGGCGACGCTGGCCTGGGCCATCGCCCGCTGGATGCTGTCGGGGGCGACCGGCCCCTTCGGCGCGGCGGACAGCCCCGAGGCGCGGCGCATGGCCGCCCTGTCGGAACCCCGCCTGCATCTGGTCCGCCGCCCCTGGGACGACAAGGCCGGGCGGCTGTCCGCGCAGATCACGGTCGATGAAATCCGGCGGCTCTTGTCCTTCTTCCACCTGTCCGCGGCCGAGGGTGGACGCCGCGTCGCCATCATCGACGCCGCCGACGACATGAACCCCGCCGCCGCCAACGCCCTGCTGAAGATGCTGGAGGAACCGCCCGCTGACGCGCTGATCCTGATGATCGCCCACCAGCCTGCGGGCCTGCTGCCGACCATCCGGTCGCGCTGCCGGACGCTGCGCCTGTCGCCGCTGAACCCCGCGCAGATGGGCAGCGTCCTGTCCCATCTGGGCATCGACGAGGATGCCGAGGCGCTTGCCGCCCTGTCCGACGGTTCGGTGGGTGAGGCGCTGCGGCTGGCAGGACAAGGCGGCCTCGACCGCTATCAGCAGTTGGTGGACCTGATCGGCACCCTGCCCCGGCTGGACCGTCCGCGCGCGGCGGCATTCGCCGAGGGCGCGGCGGGACGGGCGGGGGCCGATGGCGATCCCTTCGATCTGACGATGACGGTGCTGGACCGCTTCCTGACCCGCACCGCGCGGGCCGGGCTGATGGGGCCGCCCCTGCCCCAGGCCGCGCGGGGCGAGGGCGCGCTGCTGGCCCGCATCTCGCCCGACGACCAGGCGGCGCGGGTCTGGGCCGAGGCGCAGGCGCGGCTGTCGGCGCGGGCGCGGACCGGACGGGCGGTCAACCTTGACCCTGCCGCCCTGGTGATGGATATGCTGATCGAACTGGCGCATCTGCCGCCCGCGCGATCCGCCCTGCCAGCCAAAGGTTGATCCATGTCCCACCCGGCCTCTCTGTCGGCACCCACGCCGATCGTCGACAGTCACTGCCATCTGGATTTCCCCGATTTCGACGGCGAACACGACGCCCTGATCGACCGCGCCCGCGCGGCGGGCGTCACCCGCATGGTGACGATCTGCACTCGCCTGCGCCAGGAACCCCAGGTCCGCGCCCTGGCCGAACGGTATGAGGGGGTCTTCTACGCCGCCGGAACCCACCCGATGAGCGTGGCCGAGGAACCGATGGCCACCGTGGACCAGCTTGTCGCCCTGGCCGATCACCCGAAATTCGTGGGCATCGGCGAAACCGGCCTCGATTACCACTACACCGCCGACAGCGCCGCCCGTCAGGCCGAAAGCCTGGCGGTCCATATCGAGGCCGCGCGCCGCACCCGCCTGCCGCTGATCATCCATTCCCGCGACGCCGACGCGGACATGGCCCGGATCCTGACCGGCGAATACCGCGCGGGCGCCTTCACCTGCGTGATGCACTGCTTCACATCCGGCGCGGCGCTGGCGGAGACGGCCTTGGATCTGGGCTTCTACCTGTCGATCTCGGGCATCGCGGCCTTTCCGCGTTCGGACGACCTGCGGGCGATCTTCGCCGCCGCCCCGCGCGACCGCATCCTGGTCGAGACCGACAGCCCCTATCTCGCCCCGCCCCCGCATCGCGGCAGGCGCAACGAACCGGCCTATGTCGCGAAAACGGCGGCCATCTTGGCCGAAGCCTTGGGCATGGACTATGCCGCCCTGGCCGCGCAGACCACGGCCAATTTCGACCGGCTGTTCTGGAAGGCCGCCGCATGATCCGCGCCACGATCCTGGGCTGCGGCTCGTCCGGGGGGGTGCCGCGCCTCGGCAACCGCTGGGGGGATTGCGACCCGTCCGAACCCAGGAACCGCCGCCGCCGCTGTTCGCTGCTGGTGGAACGCCCCGGACCCGAGGGCACCACCCAGGTGCTGATCGACACCGGCCCCGACCTGGTGCCGCAACTGCTGGACGCCAATGTCGCGACGCTGGACGCGGTGGTCTATACCCATGCCCATGCCGACCATATCCACGGCATCGACGACCTGCGGCAGGTGGCCTATAACGCCGGGCGGCGCGTGTCGGCCTGGGCCGACATGCCCACGTCCGAGGCCCTGCTGGAACGCTTCGGCTATATCTTCGAAACCCCGCCCGGCAGCTATTACCCGCCGATCTGCGACCTGCACCTGATCGACGGCCCCATCGCCGTGGACGGCCCCGGCGGCCCGGTCACGCTGATCCCCTTCCGCGTCCAGCACGGAGAGATCACCGCCCTGGGCCTGCGCATCGGCGGCCTGGTCTATCTGCCCGACGTGTCCGACATCCCCCCCGCCGCCTGGCCGCTGATCAAGGGGGCCGAGATCTTCATCTGCGACGCCCTGCGCCCGCAGCCTCATCCCAGCCATGCCCATCTGGCCCTGGCGCTGGACTGGATCGCCCGATCCGGCGCGCCGCGCGCGGTGCTGACCAACATGCATATCGACATGGATTATGCCACGGTCGGGGCCAGCACGCCCGACCATGTCGCCCCCGCCTTCGACGGCATGGCGATCGAGGCCAGCGCCGACAGCCCCGACCACCCCGCCGCGCTATGAGCGCGCTGTTCAACATCATCGTCCCGGTCTTCCTGATCGTCGGATTCGGCTATCTGGTGGCCTGGCGCGGCATCTTCCGCGAAAGCGCCGTGGACGGGCTGATGGTCTTTGCCCAGAACTTCGCCGCGCCGACGCTGCTGTTCGCCTCGATGTCGCGGCTGGATCTGGGCACGGAATTCCGCCTGGGCCTGATGCTGCCCTTCTATATCGGCGCACTCACCAGCTTCTTCCTCGGCTGGGCGGGCGCGCGCTTCCTGTTCAACCGCCCGGCCGTGGATTGCGTGGCGATCGGCTTCACCTGCCTGTTCTCGAACAGCCTGCTGCTGGGCATCCCGATCATGGAACGCGCCTATGGCCCGGAATCGCTCTCGGGCAACTGGGCGATCATCGCGATCCATTCGCCGCTGCTCTACACCTTCGGCATCACCTTCATGGAGTTCACCCGCGCCCATGGCAGCGGGCTGTCGGTGGGCCGCGTCGCGCTGCGCGCGATGATCGGCGTGCTGCGGACGCCGCTGGTGATCGGCATCCTGACCGGGCTGACCATGAACGTGCTGCAACAGGCGGGGCTTGTCATGCCCGAGGGCTTCTGGGCCGCCGTGGACATGATCGCCGGCGCCGCCCTGCCCGCCGCGCTGTTCGGGCTGGGCGGGATCCTCTATCGCTATCGCCCCGAAGGCGACACGGGGGCCATCGCCATGTGCTGCGCCTGTTCGCTGCTGATCCATCCGGGCATCGCCTATGGCCTGGGCCGGATCACCGGGCTGGACGACGCGGGCCTGCGCTCGGCGGTGATGACGGCGGCGATGGCGCCGGGCGTGAACGCCTATCTGTTCGCCAACCTCTATGGCGCGGCCAAGCGGGTCGCAGCCACGACCGTTCTTGTCGGCACCGCCGTCTCGGTCCTGTCGATCTGGATATGGCTGGCGATCCTGCCTTAGGGCTTCTTCTTCACCTAAATATCCTCGGGGGGTCCGGCCGGCGAAGCGCCCCCGGCTTACCGCGGCGTGACGCCCCGGATCCGTTCGGACCGACGCCGCAACAACTCCACGGTGGTCAAGAGCGCGATGGAAAAGATCACCAGCAGCGTCGCCACGGCAAGGATCGCGGGCGAAATCTGCTCTCGGATGCCGTTCCACATCTGCCGGGGAATGGTCTGCTGGTCCGGCCCGGCGATGAACAGCACCGCCACCACCTCGTCGAAGGACGTCACAAAGGCGAACAGCGCGCCCGAGATCACGCCCGGCAGGATCAGCGGCATGGTCACGCGGAAGAAGGTCGTGCGCGGACCCGCCCCCAGCGAGGCCGCAGCCCGGTTCAGCGACTGGTCGAACCCGACCAGCGTCGCCGTCACGGTGATGATGACGAAGGGGATCCCCAGCGTCGCATGGGCCAGGATCACCCCCAGATAGGTGCCCGCCAGCCGCCCGCAATTGGTGGGCAGGCCGACGACGCCCAGCATCTCGCATGGGTTCGAATAGAAGAAGAACATCCCCGTCGCGGTGATGATCAGCGGCACGATCATGGGAGAGATCAGGATCGCCATGATCAGCCGGCGGAACGGCATCTCGGGACGCGACAGGCCAAGCGCCGCCAGCGTCCCCAGCACCGTCGCCAGCAGGGTCGAGAACACCCCGATGATGATCGAGTTCTTGGCCGCCTTGATCCAGTTGGCATTGGCCCAGGCATCCGACCAGAAGGCCCAGCCGGTCGCATTCGGGTTCTGCATCCCGAAGGTCAGCAGGCTGCGATACCACCTCATGCTGTAGCCCTCGGGGTCGAAGGACAGCATCCGGTCGGTGAAGGTGAAATAGGGCTCGACGTTGAAGGACAGCGGGATGATCACCACGATGGGCGCGATCAGGAAGAAGAAGATCAGCCCGCAGATCACCAGATAGGCATAATGCCAGATGCGCTCCAGCGGGCTTGCATAGGTTGGAACAGCCATGGATCACCCCAGCTTCAGGTTGTCGATGCCGACCATCCGGTCATACACCCAATAGAGCAGCAAGACCGCCGCCAGCAGCAGCGCGGCAAGCGCCGCCGCCATCGACCAGTTCAGCGTATCGGTCATGTGCATGGCGATCATGTTGGAGATCAGCTGCCCCGAGGATCCGCCGACCAGCGCGGGCGTGATGTAATAGCCCACGGCCAGGATGAACACCAGCAGCGCCCCTGCCCCCAGCCCCGGCAGGGTCTGCGGGAAATAGACCCGGCGGAACGCGGTCCAGCTTGTCGCGCCAAGGCTGCGCGCGGCGCGGACATAGGACGGGTTGATCGTGCGCATCACGGAATACAAGGGCAGGATCATGAAGGGCAGCAGGATATGCGTCATAGCGATGATCGTGCCGGTCTGGTTATAGATCATCTGCAACCGCCCGGTCCCGCCGATCACGCCCAGCCAGACCAGGATATCGTTGATGACCCCCTGCTGTTGCAGCAGCACCATCCAGCTTGTCGTCCTGACCAGAAGCGAGGTCCAGAAGGGCAGCAGCACCAGGATCATCAGCAGGTTCGATCTGCGCATCGGCAGCGTCGCCAGCAGATGCGCGATGGGAAAGCCCAGCACGAAGGTGATCGCGGTGATCAGCAGCGACAGCCAGAAGGTGCGCATGAACAGCATCACATAGACCCGCTGGCGCGGCTCGACCTGCTGGATGCTGCCGTCGTCGGCCCGGCTGCGGTCCAGGGCGGCCAGGTAGAAGTTGCCGGTCACCGGGCGGGATGCCTCGCGCATCGCCGACCACAGGCGCGGCTCGGCCCAGTCGTCGTTGATGTCCAGCAAGGCCGCCCGATAGGGCGGCTCCAGCCCGCGCCTGACCTGCCGCCCGGTCGAGGTGAACAGCGACCGCGTGCCCGGCACGTCATAGTTGATGCGCGTGCCGACGACGCCGATGGTGCGCGCCTCGGCGCTGGCGGTCAGGTCGGCGGCCAAGGCGGCCCAGGCGGCCTCGTCGGGTTCGGTGCCGCGCGGATGGTCGGCGAACCATTGCGACAGTTGCGGCATGTTGGCCGAAAAGCCATCGTTATAGAACGACCGTTGCAGCATCTGCCCGATCGGCACCACGAAGGTGATCAGGACAAAGGCCAGCAGCGGCAGCACCAGCAGAAAGGCGCGGCGGCGGGCGCGTTTCTGCGACCGCGCCAGCGCGCGCACCAGCGGCCTGCCATCGGCGGTCCGCAGCGCCCCGCCGGTCAGGCCACTGGCCGTTGTCGCAATGGCTGCGTGCGGATCAAGAGCGTTCGCCATGAATTCCCCAAGCTATCAAGGCCGCCGCCCCGCATCGCGCCGGGCGGCGGCAGTCATCCTGTCACGAACCGGCCAGCCAGCTGTTGAAACGCTCGGTCAGTTCGCTGCCGTGGTCGGCCCAGAAACCGGCATCGTTCACCAGGGCTTTTTCGGCATTTTCCGGCGTCGTCGGCAGATAGGGCTTCATATCGGTGGCGCCGTCCTTGTAGGTGCCGACGCTGGCGGCGGCTGATTTCCGGGGCGGGCCATAGGCGATGTATTTCGACAGGTCG
Source organism: Paracoccus sp. S3-43 (assembly GCF_029027965.1). Taxonomy (NCBI): domain Bacteria; kingdom Pseudomonadati; phylum Pseudomonadota; class Alphaproteobacteria; order Rhodobacterales; family Paracoccaceae; genus Paracoccus; species Paracoccus qomolangmaensis. The sequence goes on from NZ_CP119082.1 coordinate 1,828,063, forward strand.
GCCTGGCGCTGCGGGTTCGAGGCATAGGCGATGAATTCCATCGCCGCCTCCATGTCCGGGGCGCCGCGCGGCACGACCCAGTAATCCATGTCCAGGTTGGCGCCGTCCCAGACAAAGGCGAAGGGCTTGCTCTCGCCGACGATGGCGTCGAAGATCCGACCGTTATAGGCCAGCGTCATCGCCACCTCCTTGTCTGCCAGAAGCTGGGGAGCCTGGGCGCCGGCCTCCCACCAGACCACCTGGTCCTTGATCGTGTCCAGCTTGGCGAAGGCGCGGTCCACGCCCTCCGGCGTCGACAGAACCTCATAGACCTGGTCGGGGGCCACCCCGTCGCCCAGCAACGCGAATTCCAGCGCGTATTTGGGCCGCTTGATGATGCCGCGCTTGCCCGGAAATTTTTCCAGGTCGAAGAAATCCGCGACCGTGGCAGGGGTCGCATCGGGGAAGGCTTCGGTGTCATAGGCGATCACCGTGGACCAGACCATGATCGCGGTCGCGCAGTCGTGCAGCGCCTGCGGCAGGTAATCGTCGGCAGCCGCCGATCCGTCCGCCCCTGCCTGAAGGATCGTCGGGTCGATCGGCTCGATCAGCCCCTCGTCGCACAGCGCGATCACGTCGGACTGTTCCACGTCATAGATCGCGCTCGTGACATTGCCCGCCTCGACCTCGGCCTTCAGCTTGGCCGGAGGATCGTCGTTGTCGATCATCGTCGCGCCGATGCCGGTCTCTTGCGTGAAGGGCTTCACCAGCGATTCGTTCAGCGCCTCGCCAAAGGCGCCGCCATAGGTCGTGATGGCAATCTGCCCGTCCTGGGCCGCGGCCGCCCCCGCCGCAAGCAGCGCCAGAGCCGCACCCGCAATCAGCCGTCTCGTCATGTTCCCCTCTCCTGTTTTTCCTAAGGGGGTGCCGCAGCGATGCGGCGGCACCCGCGGCGCGGGATCAGCCGGCCAGCCAGCTGTTGAAACGCTCGTTCAGCTCGGCGTCGTGGTCGACCCAGAAGTCCAGGTCAGAGCCGAGCGCGTTGGTCATGTTCGCCTCGGTCGTGGGCAGGTTCGGCCCCATCGGCACGTCGCTGCCTTCGATATTGCCGACCAGGGCGGCGGCGGATTTGCGCGGCGGACCATAGCTGATGAACTCGGCCGCGCGCGCCTGCGGCGCCGGAGAGGTCGTCCAGGCCACGAACTTCATCGCATCCTCCAGGTTGGCGGCGCCCTTCGGCACGACCCAGCCTTCCATCTCATAGATCTGGCCGTCCCAGATGATCTTGAAAGGCTTGCCCTCGCCTTGGGCGGCGTTGAAGATCCGGCCGTTGAAGGCATAGGCCATCGTCACCTCGCCATCGGCCAGAAGCTGCGGCGGCTGGGCGCCCGCTTCCCACCAGATCACGTCGTTCTTGATGGTGTCCAGCTTGGCGAAGGCCCGGTCCACGCCTTCGGGCGTGCCCAGGATATCATAGACCTCGGCCGCCGGAACGCCCTCCGCCATCAGCGCCAGTTCCAGGTTGAACTTGGCGCCCTTGCGCATGGTGCGCTTGCCGGGGAATTTTTCCAAGTCGAAGAAATCGGCGGGCGTCGCGGGCTTGGCGTCCGGGAACTTGCTGTCGTCATAGGCCAGGACCATCGAATAAACGTCGGTCGCCACGAAGCAGTCGGTGACGGCGCCGCCGATGAAGTCCATGCCCGGCGGCGTGCCATCGGCGGCGGCCACCAGAATCGCGGGGTCGATTTCCTCCAGCAGCCCTTCGTCGCACAGCCGCACCGCGTCGGCATATTCCACCGATGCCACGTCGGTGGTCACGTTGCCCGCCTCGACCATGGCCTTGATCGGCGTCGCGGGGTTGTCGGCATCGGCCATCCTGACCTTGATCCCGGTCTCGGCCTCGAAGGGCTTGACATAGGCTTCCAGATGGCTGTTGCCATAGGCCCCGCCCCAGGACAGCAGGTTCACATCGGCCAGCACGGGCGAGGCGATCAGGCCAAGCGCGGTGGTCAGGGCAAGCGTCTTTTTCATCTATCACTCCAACTGTTGGGATGGGCGGCATTCGCCGTCATTTTCTTGTGGCCCAGCGACGGCCCGTCCGTCAAACGGGATCCAGCGCGCGGGCATCGGCGGGATGCCAGCCGATCTTGATCTGCTGGCCGGGTTCCAGCCGGGTCTGGCCGAGGGTGTTGCGGCATTTCATGACGAAATCCTCGGTCCCCGCAAGCGCCAGCCGGGTGCGCAGGATGTCGCCCATATAGATCACGTCCACCACCGTCGCGCCGATCATATGGGCGCCCGGCGGCATCATCTCGGGCTTGAACTCGACCCGTTCGGGCCGGATCGAGACCAGCGTCTGCTGGCCCTTGGCGGTCACGTTCACCGGGGTCGCGTCGATCAGCTCGCCCGTCGCCAGCCGCACCAGGGCCTTGTCGCCGGACAGTTCCTCGATGACGCCGGGCAGCTTATTGTTTTCGCCGATAAATTGCGCGACGAAGCTGTTTTCGGGACGTTCATACAGATCCGCAGGCGCGGCAAGCTGCTGGATGCGGCCGTCGTTGAAGACCGCCACGCGGTCCGACATGGTCAGCGCCTCGCCCTGGTCATGGGTGACATAGACCACCGTGATGCCAAGGCGTTGGTGCAGGTGCTTGATCTCGAACTGCATGTGTTCGCGCAACTGCTTGTCCAGCGCGCCCAGCGGTTCGTCCATCAGCACCAGTTCCGGGTCGAAGACCAGGGCGCGGGCCAGCGCGATGCGCTGCTGCTGGCCGCCCGACAGTTGCGCGGGGCGGCGGTTCGCGAACTTGCCCATCTGCACCATGTCCAGCGCGCGGGCGATCCGGGTCTCGCGCTCGGCCCTGGACAGGCCCCGGACTTCCAGCGGGAAGGACAGGTTCTCGCCCACCGTCATGTGCGGGAACAGGGCATAGTTCTGGAACACCATGCCGATGCCGCGCTTGTGCGGCGGCACCTGGTTGATCGGCCGCCCGGCAAGGCGGATTTCGCCATGAGTCGCCATCTCGAACCCGGCGAGCATCATCAGACAGGTGGTCTTGCCGGACCCCGACGGGCCAAGCATGGTCAGGAACTCTCCCTTGCCGATGGACAGGTTCAGGTCTTTGACGACAAGCGTCTGACCATCATAGCTTTTCTGCACATGTTCGAAGGCAACGAAGCTGTCGCCATGGCGGTTGTCCAGCAAAAGGCGCTCTCCCTGTTCTGGTTTCTTGTTCGGCGCATCGACAGGTTAAGCGGCGCCCCGCCATCCGCGCAACACCGTTTGCGACATTTCTTCCCAGGTCCAGGTCGCGAACATGCTATCGCGGCGGCGGCCCGCGCCGCAGCCACCCCTGCCCGGAAAGCAGGCATGGCGCATGGGCTTGTGCCCCTGCAACCCTGCGGCTAGCGTCGCGGCCGATCCGATTCCCGCCATCGGCCAAGGACGCGTGTCCTTCGCGCCCCGACCGAAGGACCGTCATGCTGGAGGCCCTGCTTCTGTTCGCCGCCGGATTCCTGGGCGGGATGCTGAACGCCGTCGCGGGCGGCGGCACCTTCATCACCTTTCCGGTGCTTGTCTTCATCGGCATCCCGCCGGTCGTCGCCAACGCGACCAGCACCATCGCCGCGCTGCCGGGTTACCTGTCGGCGGCCATCGCGTTCCGGGGCGACATCCGCCGCATCCAGGACGCGCCCTTCGCCAAGCTGACGGTCTGGACGATGATCGGCGGCGCCATCGGCAGCGGGCTGCTGCTGATCAGTTCGAACAAGGCGTTCTCGGCCCTGGTGCCGTTCCTGCTGCTGGCGGCGACGCTGGTGTTCTATTTCGCCAACGACGTGCGGCGCGCGGCGTCCCGCTGGCGGTCGGTGGTCAAGCCGTTCGGGCTGGGCATCCTGCTGCCGGTGGCGATCTATGGCGGCTATTTCAACGGCGGGCTGGGCATCGTGCTGCTGGCGGTCTTCGCCATGTGGGGCATGAGCGACCTGCACGCGATGAACGGGCTGAAATGCTGGCTTTCCTTCGCGCTGTCGGTGGTGGCCTTCGCGATCTTCGCGGCGGGCGGCGCGGTGGCCTGGATGCCCGCCGCGATCATGGCCGCGGGCACCATCACCGGCGGCTATGCGGGCGCGCCGGTCGCGCGGCGCATTCCGCGCGAAACCCTGCGGCTGCTGATCGCCGTGATCGGCCTTGGCATGACCGCGATCTTCTTCTGGCGTCTCATTCAAGGAGCATGAACATGAGCGACATCAAGCGTATCGAGACTGGCCCGCGCATGAGCCAGGCGGTCATCGCCAACGGCATCGTCTGGCTGGCGGGCCAGGTGGGCGAACCGGGCGCATCCGTCGCCGACCAGACCCGCGTGGTGCTGGAACAGGTGGACCGCCTGCTGGCCCTGGCCGGGACCGACAAGACCCGCATCGTCTCGGCCCAGATCTGGCTGGCCGACATGGCCGATTTCGCGGAAATGAACGCCGTCTGGGACGCCTGGGCGCCGCAGGGCCATACCCCGGCGCGGGCCACGGGCGAGGCGAAGCTGGCCACCCCCGACTACAAGGTCGAGGTGATCGTCACCGCGGTTCTTTGATCGCCCGCAGCACGGACCGGGCCGCCCGCAGGCCCGGCGCCTCGCCCCCCTTGCCCAGCCGGTCCATGGTCAGGTCCATCGCGTCCAGCTGGGCCTGCCGGGCCTGGGGATCGTCCAGCAGGCGGCGCAGCGCCTGCGCCATCGGCGCGGGCTTGCAGTCGCGGCCCAGGAATTCCGGCACCGCGCGGGTGTCGCTGACCAGGTTCACCAGCGTCACCGTGTCGGTCTTCAGCAGCATCCCGATCAGCATCCGGCTGAGCGGCGCCATGTCATAGCCGATCACCATCGGCACCCGGTTCGCCGCCAGATCCAGGCTGACCGTCCCCGAGGCCGCAAGCGCCAGATCGGCCGCAGCAAAGGCGGCGCGCCTCTGGTCCGCGTCCTCGACGATCAGCGGGCGGTCAGGCCATCCGGCGGTCAGATGCCGGACCTGCCCGACCACCCCCGGCACCGTGGGCAGCACCACCTGCATGTCGAGACCATGATGGCGCAGGTCCGTCAGCGCCTCGCCAAAGCGGGGCAGCAGGCGGGCGACCTCGCCGCCGCGCGAACCGGGCAGGCACAGCAGGACCGGGCTTTCCGGGGCAATGCCGTGACCGGCGCGGAACAGCGCGGCCTCGTCGGGACCGGCGACCTGCGCCGTGGCGATGGGGTGGCCGACGAAATCGCAACTCATCCCGGCGGCCTGCATCAGCGGCGGCTCGAAGGGCAGGATCGCCAGCACGTGATCGACCACCTCGGCCATCTTCACGGCCCGCCCCGGCCGCCAGGCCCAGACCGAGGGCGCGACGTAATGGATGGTCCGCAGGCCGGGCCGTTCCGCCCGCCCCGCCCGCGCCACGCGCAGGCAGAAATCCGGGCTGTCGATGGTGATCAGCGCATCGGGGTTTTCGGCGGCGACACGGGCGGCCGTCCCGGCGATCCGCCGCTTGAGATGGCGGTATTTCGGCAGCACCTCCCAGATGCCCATCAGGCTCAGTTCCTGCATGGGAAACAGGCTGTCCAGCCCCTGCGCGGCCATCGCCTGGCCGCCGATGCCGACAAACCGCACATCCGGGACCAGTTCGCGCAGCCCCGCCATCAGCGCAGCACCCAACTGGTCGCCCGAAGGCTCGCCCGCGATCAGGAAGAACTTCATGCGCCTCATCCTTTCGCCGGTCGGCTGGCTGGGAATACTTCTGTGCCTAAATATCCAAGGGCGGCATCGCCCACAAAAACAGCCCTGCGGCATCGGCGCGGCGGACGGCCTCGGCCCGGTCCAGCAGGATCACCCCGCCCGCTTGCCAGGCAATCCCCGCCAGCCCGGCCTGAGCGGCCTGGGTCACGCTGTCCGGGCCAAGCGTCGGCAGGTCGATGCGCATGTCCTGACCGGGCTTCGGGGCCTTGAAGAACACGCCCCTGGGGCCGTCCGGATTGGGCCGCAGCCCGGCATGGCGCGCCGCGAAATCCAGCATCGCCGCCGTGCCGGGCAGCGTCTCGATGGCAAGGCACTGGCCCTGCGCCACCACCACGCCCTGCCCCACGTCCAGCGGCCCCAGCGTCGCCAGGATCAGCGCCGCCCGCGCCGCGTCGCGCCGGTCGGCCGCCGAGGGTTCGCCCGCCAGCACGCCCTGGGCAGGTATCAGGCCGGGCGCGACCTCGGCGACCGAGGCGATGGCGAGGCCGTGTTCCTGGAACACGTCCAGCACCGCCCGCAGCGCGCCGTCGTCGCCCGCCTGCATCGCCATCATGATGCGCGGCACCAGTTGCGCGGTGCGGCCGTCGAACAGGTCCGGCTCCAGGCGCGGGCGGCGGATCGCGCCCGCGAAGACCACGCGCGACACGTCCTGATCCAGCAGGCTGTCCAGGAAGGGCACCAGCCGTTCCAGGCGGAAGGGCTGGGCCTCCACCCCCGCGGGGGCGAAGCCGTCCAGGGCATAGACCAGCGGATCGTCCAGGGCGGCGATGACGGCCGGAGCCAGCGCGCCCTGGCCTGCGATGACGGCGGTCCGGGTCATGCGGGCCTAGGCGTCAGGAAGCTGCGGTCGGACGGGCCGAGGATGAAGTCCAGCACATCGCGCACCATGCCGCCCGTCTCGCCCTCGGCCAGGTGGCGGGCGGTGTCGCGAAAGCTGCCCGCGCCCAGCCGGTCCAGCATTTCCCGCAATTCGTGGATGTCGGCCCGGCTGGCGCCCCGGCGCTTCAGCCCGACCAGATTCAGCCCGTCCAGATGCCCGCGCGGCCCCTGCACCAGCCCATAGGGGATCACGTCCGCCGTCACCATCGTCACCGCGCCGATCATCGCGCCGCGTCCGATGCGCACGAACTGATGCACCCCCGACAGCCCGCCGACGATCACGTCGTCATCCAGGTGGCAATGCCCGGCAAGCGAGGCGTTGTTGACCAGGATCACCCGGTCGCCCAACTGGCAGTCGTGGCCGACATGGCAGCCCGCCATGAACAGCCCGTCATCGCCGACGCGGGTCACGCCGCCGCCGCCCTCGGTCCCCGGATTCATGGTGACATATTCGCGGATCCGGTTGCGCGCGCCGATGTCCAGGCGCACGTCCTCTCCGCGGAACTTCAGATCCTGGGGCACCTCGCCGATCGAGGCGAAGGGAAAGACCACCGTGCCGTCGCCGATGGCGGTGTCGCCCGCGATCACGACATGGGACTTCAGGACCACGCCCGCGCCCAGCGTCACCTTCGGCCCGACCACGCAGAACGGGCCGATCCGGACGCCCGCGCCGATCCGGGCGCCATCCTCGACGATGGCGGTGGGGTGAATGTCAGTCATCGGCCTTCAGCGCCATCATGGCGGTGAATTCGGCCGAGGCGCACAATTGGCCGTCCACGGTGGCCCGGCCTTCGAATTTCCAGATCTTGCCGCCGCCGCGCAGGGCCTTGCAATGCAGCTCCAGCACATCGCCCGGCACCACCATGCGGCGGAACTTGCACTTGTCGATGCCCATGAAATAGGTCGCCAGCGGCTTGTCGATGACGTTCATGCTGATGCCGACGATCACGGCCGCCGTCTGGGCCATCGCCTCGACGATGGTGACGCCGGGCATGATGGGTTCTTCCGGGAAATGGCCCTGGAAATGCGGCTCGTTGCAGGTGACCATCTTGATGCCCACGCCGCCCTCGTGGGCGACGATGTCGCGCACCTTGTCGATGAACAGGAAGGGATAGCGATGCGGGATGATGCGCTTGATCAGCGTCAGGTCGGCCTCGGTATAGGGGGCGGGGGCGCGCGTTTCGTCGGCCATGAGCGTTCCTTCGGGACGTTTCTTTCCGGTTAGCAATGCCTCTGCCGCTTGGCAAGCGGTCAGCCGGACGTGCCCCGCCGCATGGGCACGGCCTTGCCTCCCCTGCCCTCGCGCAGCCAGCCGGTCAGGATCAGCCCCGAAACCAGCAGCAGCCACGCCCAACCGGGCAAAAGCGGCCGCCGTTCCAGCCCGGTGACCGATGCCGCCTCGCGCGGGGTTATGGCGATCCAGTCGCCCAGTCCCGCGCTGCCATGGGCGATCCGCCCCGGCGCGACGCTGCGCAGGTCGGGCATTCCCTCGGACAGGGCCACGACGCCGCCGCCCGTCCCCTCGACCAGCGGCGCGAGGGCCGCGGCATCGGCCACGGTCTGTTCGAATTCACGCGGCGCGGCGGGGCCGAGCGCCAGAACCCGGCGCAGGTCGCCGTCCGCCAGGCGATACAGCCCCGGCTCCGGTGCGGTCCAGTCGGCGACGAAGCGGCCCGGACCGGCGGGTTCCAGCGGAACCTGTTCGGTTTGGCCGTCGGGGCGGGTCACGACCAGCGGCCCGGCGCTGTCCTTCATGGTGCGGCGGGTGAAGCGCACCGACAGGTCGCCCGCGACATCGGCCAGCAGGGCCTCTTCCTCAAGCTCGGGTTCCTTCATCGACCAATGGGCGATGCGGCGCAGCAGTTCCAGTTGCGGGCCGCCGCCCTCGAATCCCCGCCCCCACAGCCACACCTGATCCGAGGTGAGCAGCGCCACCCGCCCCTGGTCCACCCGGTCCAGGATCAGCAGCGGCTGGTCGTCGGCCCCGGTCATCGCCACCTGCGCGCCGGGATCGGGGGTGACGGTCGCCATGCGCAGCCAGCGGCCCCAGGTCGGATCGTCCGGCCCCGAGCCCGAGCCCAAGCCCGGCCCCGACCCCGGCAGCCCGGCGGTGACGGGATGGCGGCGGCCCTGGTCGGTCAGGCGCGGCAGATAGGGTTCCTCCAGCACCTGCCCAGTGGGCCGGGCGGGCAGGACGCGGCCCAGGGGCGACAGATACAGGCTTTCCACCCCCGCCATTTCCGGCCCGGCCGAAACCAGGATCGCGCCGCCGTTTTGGACATAGCGGGCGATATTGGCATAATATTCGAGCGGCAGGATGCCCCGCACGCTGTAGCGGTCGAAGATGATCAGGTCGAAATCCTCGATCCGCTCCATGAACAGTTCCTGGGTCGGAAAGGCGATCAGCGACAGTTCGTTGACCGGAACGCCGTCGGACTTGTCGGGCGGGCGCAGGATGGTGAAATGGATCAGATCGACCGCCGCGTCGGATTTCAGCAGGTTGCGCCAGGTCCGCTCGCCCGCGTGCGGCTCGCCCGAGACCAGCAGCACCCGCAGCCGGTCGCGCACGCCGTTGATGCTGATCGCGGCGGCGTTGTTGCGGTCGGTCAGCTCGCCTCCCTCGGGGGCGTCGAAGCCGATCTGCACGACGTTCTGGCCCGCATGGTCCAGGGTCAGCGGCAGGCTGATCGACTGGTCCAAGGGCACGGCGACCACCTGTTCCGGCCCGCCGTCCAGCGACAGGCGCAGGTCGACCGATCCGGTCCGCGCCTGGGGCGGAACGGCGCCCTGATCCTCGATCCGCAGGCGGATGGCGATCTGCTGGTCGATCAGGCCGAAGGCGGGCGCCTCCTCGATCACCAGGCGGCGGTCCCAGTCCCGGGGGCGGCCGGTCAGCAGCACATGGACCGGCGCGGGGACCGGCGCGGGCGCGGCGGCGGGCAGCATCGCCGGGTCGTGCAGGCGGCCGTCGGTGACGGCGATCACCCCCGCCAGCCGGGATTCGGGTTCGGCGGCGATGGCGCGGGCCATTTCCGTCGCCAGCAGGGTGCCGTCGTCATTGTCGCCCACCGTCACGCGGCGCAGTTCGGTATTGGGCAGCGCGGCGATCCGGCGGGTCATCGCCTCGACGGCGGCATCGGTTTGCGCGCCGCGTTCGGGCAGGGTCTGGCTGGCTGATCGGTCGTCGATCAGGATCACGATGTCCGACAGGCCCATGCGGCTGCCGATCTCCAGCGCGGGACCGGCCAGGGCCAGCGCGGCGGCAAGCCCGGCCAGGCCGCGCCAGGCCCAGCCCCGCAGCCCGCGCCACAGCGCGAATCCCGCGACCAGCAGCGCAAGCACCGCCAGCGCGGCGACGGCCCACCAGGGCAGCAGGGGATCGAAGCGCAGTTCGGTCACGGGCCAAGCGTCTCCTCGACCCGCATCCGCTCCAGCAGGGCGGGCACATGGACCTGATCGGATTTATAATTGCCCGTAAGGACATACATCAGCAAGTTCACGCCGAACCTGAAGGCCATCTCGCGCTGCTGCTCACCCTCCCAGCCGCGCCCGATGGGATAGGCGGGAAAGCCGTTGTCGTCCACGGCCCAGGCCTCGGCCCAGTTGTTGCCGCCGACCACCACCGGGCTGACGCCATCGTTCAACTGCCGGAAGGGCACGCCCTCGGCCGCCTCGGCCCCGGCGGGCGGGGCTTCCAGCCAGACGGGATTGCCCTGCCAGCGGCCCGGAAAATCGGCCAGCAGATAGAAGCTGCGGGTCAGGACGTGATCCTCGGGGATCGGCGACAGCGGCGGGATTTCCAGCGGCGAGGCCAGCGCCTGCAAGGCCCCGGACATATCCGGCCCGCCGACGCCGGTCACGTCGCCGTCGCGGGTGTCGAACAGGATCATCCCGCCCGAGCGCATGAAATGGTTCAGCCGGACGTAAGCCTGGGGCGAGGGCGGCGCCTGCGTGTCGGTGATCGGCCAATAGAGGAAGGTCAGCACCGACAGGTCGTCGGCGTCAAGGTCGATGGCCACGGGTTCGCCCGGCTCGACCGAGGTGCGCTGCGCCAGCACCATCGACAGCCCGCGCAGCCCCTGCCGCGACGCCTCGTCGATCCGGTCGTCGCCGGTCACGACATAGGCCAGCGCGGCCTCGTTCGCGGCGCGGGCCAGTTCGGGGCCGGGATCCTGCGCCGTGGCCGGGGGCGCGGGCTGGATCAGCAGCGCCAGCAGGACCGCCGCCGCCACCCGCCCGCCGCGCGCGATGGCGGCCGATCCCAACGCATCCGCCGCCAGGATCATCGCCGCCAGGGCCAGAAGCAGCCCGGTCAGATCGCGCCCGCCGGTCCTGCCCACGGCCTCGACCGTGGCGCCCGGCCAGTCGGCGACGGCCAGCGGCCCGCCCGCGTTCAGCGCCGCCCGCCGGTCGCCCGCCGCATAGATGCCCGCAGGCCGGTCCGGGGCGGGGCCAAGCGCCAGATCGGCAGCCGCGACCGGGGCCAGCCCCTCGGCGGGCGCGGCGCGGCCGAAACCGTCCAGCACCGTCTCGGGCGTCCAGAAGGGCTGGTCCCGGTCGTCGGCCCGCGCCTCGGCGGGCGAGACGCGGGCGGTCTGGACCAGCCGGTCCAGCATCTGCACGAACAGGCCCGAGATCGGCAGGTTCGACCATTCGGCGTTCGCGGTGACATGGAACAGCACCACCTGCCCCTGCCCCATCCTGGCGCGTGTCACCAGCGGCGTGTTGTCCGACAGCGAGGCCAGCGTCTTTTCGGCCAGATCCGGCGCGGGCTGGGCCATCAGCTGCGCGCGGATCGCCACGTCCCGCGGAGGGATCAGGCCCGCGAAGATGCCCTCTGCCGCAAAGGGCAGGATGGCGCGCGGATCGCCCCAGGACAGCGCCCCGCCGATGTCGCGCCCGCCCTGCCGCAGCGCGACCGGGATCAGCGGTTCGTCCTGCAACCCGTCGAAGGCGGCCATGCGCGGCCCGGCAAAGCGGATCAGCAACCCGCCATCCTCGACCCAGGCGGTCAGATCGCCGGTTTCGGCCAGATCGACCTGATCGGCCAGCACGATCACGTCGGGCGCGCTGTCCAGAACGTCGCCCAGCCCGCCCTCGACGAGATCGGTCGTCGGGGCAAGCGCCTGGCGCAGATAATGCAGCTGGGACAGAAGCGCCTGCCCCTCGGCCTGGCGGTCGGCGTCGCCCACCAGCCCGACCTTGCGGCGCTTCACGCGATCGTCGGCCAGGACCACCGCACCGGCATGGGCCTCGCCCTCGACCTGGAAGCGGGTGATGCGGTTGCGCAACTCGGGCGGCAGGTCGATGGCGACGGGCCGGGAGGCGATCCCGGCGGCGGTCGCGGCATCGCCGGGGGTCAGCCGGGCCAGCTCGCGTTCGACGCCCTGCGGATCGGGACCGATGGCGAGAATCGCGGGCGCGCCGTCATCCGTCGCCGCCAGCGTCAGCGAGGGCGTGTCGCCCGCGTGCAGCGACAGCGCGCGCACCGCGCGGGCGGGGGGCACCACCGTCACCGGCCCGCGATCCGTCAGCGCCGACAGCCAGGCGGCGCGGTCGGGATGATCCAGCCCGTCGCTGATCCACAGCGTCTCCAGCCGGCCATCGGGGGCATCGGCCAGGATCGCCGCCGGATCCTGTGGCAGGGTTGTTTCCCAGGGCGCGGGCTGGGCGGCGCGCAGCCCCGCCAGAAGGCGGTCGGCGGGGGCGAAGGGCACGAGGCCCGCCGCGCGGCCATCGGCCAGCAGCAGCGCGGCGGGGCGGCCCTCGGCGGCGGCGTCAGACAGCGCCGATTCGGCGCGGGTCAGCCGGGCGGGCCAGTCGGGGGCGGCCGACCAGCCCGCGTCCAGGATCACCAGCAGCGGACCGTCCTGCCCCGAGGCGACCACCGGCTTCCAGCTTGGACCGGCGAAGGCCAGGATCATCGCGGCCACGGCGGCCAGGCGCAGCAGCAGCAGCCACCAGGGCGTGCGCCGGGCGATGGGCACCCGGTCGACCAGCCCGCGCAGCAGCGCGACGCCGGGAAAGGCCACCTGCCGGGGCGCGGGCGGCATGGCCCGCAGGATCACCCACAGCACCGGCAGCGCGAGCAGCGCCGTCAGCACCCAAGGCGCCGCGAAACCTATGGGACCAAGCATCAGCATCAGCCCGCAAGCACCTGATAAAGCCAGCTTAACGCCAGGGCGGGCGATTGGTCCGTGAGATGGTGGCCGAACTGCCAGCCGGCGCCCAAGGCCCGGTGGCGCAGCCAGTCGCGGCGTTCGGCCAGCCGCGCCAGATAGGCGTCCCGCAGCCCGCCCGCGTCGCGGCTGTCATGGCGCATGGCCCCCGACAGCGACCGGAACAGCACCGCGCCGGTCCAGGGAAACGCTTCCTCGTCCGGGTCCAGCACCTGCATCAGCACGCCCGTCACGCCGATGCCGGTCGCGCGGGCCAGCAGCGCCTCGACCCAGGCCGGGTCGTCCAGGAAATCCGACAGGATCACCAGCCGCTGGTTGGGGCGCAGCATCTCGGGCGTCGGCGCATCGCCGTCGCCGTCCTTCGGCGGGGCGAGGGCGATCTGTTCGGCCAGCCGGTCGGCCTGCACCCGGCCCGCGCGGGCGGGCTGGCCCAGCAGGCCCACCTTTTCGCCCCCGCGCAGCAGCACCATCGCCAGGGCCAGCGCCAGCAGATGCGCGCGATCGGCCTTGGACGGGCGGTCGGGGCCGCCCGAATATCCCATCCCCCGCCCGGCCGAGATCCACAGCCCCACCGCCTGCGCGGTCTGCGCCTCGCGGTCGCGGACGAATTGCGCGTCGGACCGGGCCGAGCGGCGCCAGTCGATGGCGCGGGCGCTGTCGCCCTGGCTGGCGGGGCGGTATTGCCAGAAATCCTCGCCCGGTCCGCTGCGGCGCAGGCCGTGGGCGCCGGGCGCGATCATCGCCGCCAGCCGTTCCGCCGACAGGATCAGCGCGGGCAGATGGCCGCTGGCCGCCTGCGCCCCGGACCGCAGGCCGGCGGCGCGGCGATGGGCGTCAAGATCGGTGGCGGATCGGTTCAAGACGCCCTCATGCCGCCGCCCGCGCGCCGAAGCGGTCGCCCAGCAGGCGGGCAATCACGCCATCGACCGTCTCGCCCCGCGCGCGGGCGGCGAAGGACAGGGCCATGCGGTGGCGCAGGACGGGGGCGGCCATCGCCTCGACATCCTCCAGCGTGGGCGCGAAGCGGCCTTTCAGCACCGCGCGGGCGCGGGTGACCAGCATCAGCGCCTGCGCCGCGCGCGGCCCCGGCCCCCAGATCAGCGCATCGCCCAGGAACGCCGCCGATTCCGGCCCGCCGGGTCGGCAGGCGCGGACCAGATCCAGGATCGAGTCCACCACCCCCTCGCCCACCGGCATCTGCCGGATCAGGCGCTGCGCGGCGATCAGGCCATCGGCGTCGAAGGCGGCATGGGCGCGCGCGTCCTCGACCCCGGTCGTCGCCAGCAGGATCGCGCGTTCGGTGTCGCGGTCGGGATAATCCACGTCGATCTGCAACAGGAAGCGGTCCAGCTGCGCCTCGGGCAGCGGATAGGTGCCCTCCTGCTCGATGGGGTTCTGGGTGGCCAGAACGTGGAACGGTCGGCCCAGCGGGCGGTGCTGGCCGCTGATCGTCACCTCGCGTTCCTGCATGGCTTGCAGCAGGGCGGATTGCGTACGGGGAGACGCCCGGTTGATCTCATCCGCCATCAGAAGCTGGGTGAAGACCGGGCCTTCGATGAACCGGAAGGCGCGCGATCCGTGGGGCAGCGCGTCCAGAACCTCGGATCCCAGGATGTCGGCGGGCATCAGGTCGGGGGTGAACTGGATCCGCTGGCTGTCCAGGCCCAGGACGGTGGACAGCGTGTCGACCAGCATCGTCTTGCCCAGGCCCGGCTGGCCCACCAGCAGCGCATGGCCCCCCGACAGGATCGCCGCCAGCACCTGTTCGACCACCTGGTGCTGTCCGACGAAGCGCCGCTCGATACTGGCGCGGGCATCGGCAAGGGTCTGCCCAAGCTGTTCGACCTTCGTCACCAGATTCTCATCCGAAGCCATGACAATGTTCCCCGACTGCTCTACATCGGACCATAAGAGGATAACGGAAAGGCGACTATAGCGAATGGCAGATCGCGGTGACAAAGCTGTGAGCGCCGAGGGCATTGCCGCCGCCGCCAGCAAGGCGTCCAGGGGCGGGCTGCCGCCGGTGCACCTGTGGAACCCGCCCTTCTGCGGCGATCTGGACATGGAAATCCGGGCCGACGGCACCTGGTTCTATCAGGGCACGCCCATCGGCCGCCCGGCGATGGTGCGGCTGTTTTCCACCATCCTCAGGCGCGAGGGGGACCGCTTCTTCCTGGTCACGCCCGTGGAAAAGGTCGGCATCCGCGTGGTGGACGCGCCCTTCGTCGCGGTGGATGCCGACATCCTTCCCGATGCCGTGGCCTTCGTCACCAATGTCGGCGACCGGGTGACGGCGGGACCGGACCACCCCATCACCCTGCGCGGCACGGCCGACGCGCCGCGCCCCTATGTCCATGTCCGCGCCGGGCTGGAGGCGCTGATCGACCGCAAGACCTTCTACCGCCTTGCCGCCGCCGCGACCGAGGATGCGGGCCGCAGCGGCATCCGCTCGGGCGGGGCCTTCTTTGCCTTGGAGCCTTGATGCCCCGCTTTGCCGCGAACCTGACGATGCTGTTCACCGAACTGCCGATGCTCGACCGATTCGCCGCCGCCGCCGAGGCGGGCTTCGAAGGGGTCGAGATCCTGTTCCCCTATGACATCCCCGCCCGCGACCTGTCCCGCGCCGCCATCGCCGCCGGGCTGGACTTCGTGCTGATGAACACGCCGCCCCCGAACTGGGCCGGCGGCCCGCGCGGCTTTGCCGCCGAGCCGGGGCGAGAGGACCGGTTCCGCAGCGATTTCGACCGTGCGCTGCGCTTTGCCGGGGCGTTGCGGGCGCGCCATATCCACATCATGGCGGGCTATGCGGAAGGCCAGGAGGCGCGCGACACCTTCCTGCGCAACCTGTCCTGGGCGGCGGATCGCGCGCCCCATGTCAGCCTGACGATCGAGCCGCTGAACCCCGTCGACCAGCCGGGCTATTTCCTGGCCGATTTCGACCTGGCCGCCGACCTGATCGGTCAGGTCGGCGCGACCAATCTGGGGCTGCAATTCGACGCCTATCACGCGCAACTGATCACCGGCGACGCGATGGCCGTCTGGCGCAGGCACGCGGGAATTACCCGCCATGTCCAGATCGCGGGCGTTCCGGGACGCCACGAACCCACGGGCGGGATGATCGACTATCCGGCGTTCTTCGCCGCGCTCGATCAGTCGGGCTACAAGGGCTGGGTCAGCGCGGAATACAATCCCGCCGGCCCGACGGCCAAGGGGCTGGACTGGCTGCCGCGTCCGTCCGCCTGACGGGATCGCCCGCCAAGGGAACCGGGGTTCCCGGACCGCGTTATCGCCATGACGCCGTTCGGAAAAACCGTTCCCTGGCGCGCCTGGTCAACAGCGGAGACAACCCATGAATTCCATCATCTATATCGTCGGCTTGGTGGTCGTCGTCCTGTTCATCCTGTCGTTCCTGGGCCTTCGCTGAGGCCCGCCCCGTGACAGGCTGATCGGACATGAGCGTCAATCCCGACCCGACCGCGCGGCCCCGACCCGACCGCGCGGCGCGGCATCATGGACTGGCCCGCCATCCTGTCGGGCGCGGCCATCCGACGGACATCATCGAACCCCGCCATGCCGCCGCAGCGGGGTCTTTCGTGGCGTCCCGGCAGCGCCGCGCGGCCCGATTTCATCTGGTCTTTTGGCCCCTGATTGTTTAGGGCGACCGCAAATCACAAAGGTCGCTCATGGATATCCGCAACATCGCCATCATCGCTCACGTTGACCACGGCAAGACGACGCTGGTCGACCAGCTGTTGCGCCAGTCGGGGTCGTTCCGGGAAAACCAGGCCGTCGCCGAACGCGCTATGGACAGCAACGACATCGAGCGTGAGCGCGGCATCACCATCCTGGCCAAGGCGACCAGCGTCGAATGGAAGGGCACGCGGATCAATATCGTGGACACGCCCGGCCACGCCGATTTCGGCGGCGAGGTCGAACGCATCCTCTCCATGGTCGATGGCGTCTGCCTGCTGGTCGATGCCGCCGAAGGGCCGATGCCGCAGACGAAATTCGTCACCTCGAAGGCCCTGGCGCTTGGCCTGCGCCCCATTGTGGTGCTGAACAAGGTGGACAAGCCCGCCGCCGAACCGGACAATGCGCTGAACGACGTGTTCGACCTGTTCGCGAACCTGGGCGCCAGCGACGAGCAACTGGATTTCCCGCATGTCTATGCCTCGGGCATCGGCGGCTGGGCCGATGAGACGCTGGACGGTCCGCGCAAGGACATGTCGGCGCTGTTCGACCTGATCCTGTCCCATGTCCAGCCGCCCAGGCAGATCGCCCGCGTGGACGAACCCTTCCAGATGCTGGCGACCACGCTGTCCGCCGACCCGTTCCTGGGCCGCCTTCTGACCGGCCGGGTCGAGGCGGGCCGCGCCAAGGCGGGCGACACCGTCAAGGCCCTGTCCCGCGACGGCGAACGGATCGAGCAGTTCCGCATCAGCAAGGTGCTGGCCTTCCGCGGCCTGACCCAGACCCCGATTGACGAGGCCCAGGCCGGCGACATCGTGACCCTGGCGGGCATGTCCAAGGCCACCGTGGCCGACACCATCGCCGCGCTGGAGGTGGACACCGCGCTGCCCGCCCAGCCCATCGACCCGCCCACCATCAGCGTGACCTTCGGCATCAACGACAGCCCGCTGGCGGGCCAGGACGGCAAGAAGGTCCAGTCGCGTGTGATCCGCGAACGCCTGATGCGCGAGGCAGAGGTGAACGTGGCGATCAAGGTCGAGGATACGCCCGGCGGCGATGCCTTCATCGTCTCGGGCCGGGGCGAATTGCAGATGGGCGTGCTGATCGAGAACATGCGCCGGGAAGGGTTCGAGCTGTCGATCAGCCGCCCCCGCGTGATCTTCCGCGAGGAAGACGGCCAGCGGCTTGAACCCGTCGAGGAAGTCATCATCGACGTGGACGACGACTATACCGGCGTGGTGATCGAAAAGCTGACCGGCGACCGCAAGGGCGAGATGGTGGACATGCGCCCGGCGGGCCATGGCAAGACCCGGATCGTCGCGCATGTCCCCTCGCGCGGGCTGATCGGATACCATGGCGAATTCATGACCGACACGCGCGGCAACGGCGTGCTGAACCGCATCTTCCACGGCTGGACCCCCTACAAGGGCGCGATTCAGGGCCGCCGCCAGGGCGTGCTGATCAGCATGGAGAACGGCGTCTCGGTCGCCTATGCGCTGTGGAACCTGGAAGAACGCGGCAAGATGTTCATCGGCGCGCAGGAACAGCTGTATACCGGCATGATCATCGGCGAACATTCCCGCGACAACGACCTGGAAGTGAACCCGCTGAAGGGCAAGAAGCTGACCAACGTCCGCGCGTCCGGCACCGACGAGGCCGTGCGCCTGACGCCGCCGGTGCGCATGTCGCTGGAAGAGGGCATCGCCTATATCAATGACGACGAACTGGTCGAGGTGACGCCCAAGAACATCCGCCTGCGCAAGCGTTACCTGGATCCGCACGAACGCAAGCGGCAGGCGCGGGCCGACGCGTAATGCAACGTTCCCCTGCGTCAAGCTGTCGTTTTAGCGAGGTTCGCGGTTGCGCGGCCTCGTGATAAGCTTGGTCTCGGCCTTGATATCGGGATCGTCGGCGTATGTTCATGCTATGTGGTCACAAGGTTGCGTCCAGCTGTCCGGTGCATGTGTCCTGGGCCGTCCGGGCGTTTTCGAAACCATGCCGGACTTCGGCAGGAAACAATAAGGCATCGGATCGGTTCGTCTTCCGGGGGAATGGTGCGGTCAAACTCGCCCGTTCGTCCTGACATGACCCTTGCCGAACGGGATTCGACCATGAGCAAGCATGACTACATCATGAAGGGGCTGGGCCTGCACGGCCAGGCGGTCGTCGCGGCACTGGAGCTGATGACAGACCTGGGCAGGTCCGGTCCCGGTCTGGAGCAGGTGGCCAGCCGGATCGGCGCCGATCCGGCCACTCTGCGCAAGATCTTTCCCGACGATGACAGCCTGCTGTTCGCCGTGGTGGAACAGGCCCTGATGCGGCTGATGGATTCCTGCACCAAGGCGGTGGTCAAGGTCGACCCCGACGATGCGGTCGGGCAATTCCTGGCGCTTGGCCGAGCCTTTATCCGCTGGGCCGCCGATCACCGCGTCCAGTTTCGGATGATCGTCGCACATCCCAAGCTGAATGCCGGGCAGGTTCCCGAACTGCGCCGCTATCTGGATTCCCTCATCAACCTGATGACCCGGATGCTGGAACGCGCCCGCGATACCGGCCGCCTGCGCGACAACGAGGATATTCCCATGCTGGTCCTGTCGTCGCGCATCTTCGCCTCGGGGCTGGCGCAGATGGTGGCCGACGGCCGGACCGATTCCTGGTTTCCGGCCCGCACCCCGCATGAGGCGGCGGAACAAGCGCTTGAGGATTTTGTCAAGCGGATCGCCCGTGCCTCGGCCCCACGGCCCCGGCTCCGGCGCTGACCACAGGTCAGCCGCGCGCATTTCACGGATGCCATTTCGACCTGTGACGGGCTTCGGGACCGCCGACACCGGCATTAATCGAATTTTAAGATTGTTCTGACACCCCAGCCGGCGGGGAGGCGGGACGCATCCGGTCCAACCGCCGCAAGGCTTGTCACCCGACCGGGGACGCGCAGCGCACTGCCGTCCCTGGGGGCTGCGGCGGATCTGGGGTTCCGCCGCAGCCGCAATTCCCCGGCGGCAGCCTTTTCCCTTTCGATTCCGGCGGGCTTGGGCTATCCGGTCGCGGACCATCGGAACAGATGAAAGACGAACCGCCGTGACCGATTACATCATCCGCGACATCGCCCTGGCCGATTTCGGCCGCAAAGAGTTGGACATCGCCGAAACGGAAATGCCCGGCCTGATGGCCCTGCGCGCGGAATACGGCGCGTCGAAACCGCTGGCGGGCGCGCGCATCGCCGGCAGCCTGCACATGACCATCCAGACCGCCGTGCTGATCGAGACGCTGGCGGCGCTTGGCGCCGAGGTCCGCTGGGCGTCGTGCAACATCTATTCGACCCAGGACCATGCCGCCGCGGCCATCGCCGCATCCGGCGTGCCGGTCTTCGCCATCAAGGGCGAGACGCTGGCCGAATACTGGGCCTATACCGACCGGATCTTCCAGTTCCCGGAAGGCACCTGCAACATGATCCTGGACGATGGCGGGGATGCCACCCTGTATGTCCTGCTGGGCGCGCGGGTCGAGGCGGGGGAAACCGGCCTGATCGACGTGCCGACCAGCGAGGAGGAAGAGGCCCTGTTCGCCCAGATCCGCCGCCGGATCGCCGAGACGCCGGGCTGGTTCACCCGGCAGCGCGACGCGATCAAGGGCGTTTCCGAGGAAACCACCACCGGCGTCCATCGCCTGTATGACCTGCACAAGCGCGGCCTGCTGCCCTTCCCGGCGATCAACGTCAATGACAGCGTGACGAAATCGAAATTCGACAACAAGTATGGCTGCAAGGAATCGCTGGTCGACGGGATCCGCCGCGCCACCGACGTGATGATGGCGGGCAAGGTCGCGGTCGTCTGCGGCTATGGCGACGTGGGCAAGGGGTCGGCCGCGTCGCTGGCAGGCGCGGGCGCGCGGGTCAAGGTGACCGAGGTCGATCCGATCTGCGCCCTGCAAGCCGCGATGGACGGGTTCGAGGTGGTCCTGCTGGAGGACGTGGCCGCCACCGCCGACATCTTCGTCACCACCACCGGCAACCGCGACGTGATCCGCATCGAGCATATGCGGGCCATGAAGGACATGGCCATCGTCGGCAATATCGGCCATTTCGACAACGAGATTCAGGTCGCCGCGCTGAAGAACCACAGATGGACCAACATCAAGGACCAGGTGGACATGATCGAGATGCCCTCGGGCAACCGCATCATCCTGCTGTCGCAGGGCCGGCTGCTGAACCTGGGCAATGCCACCGGCCATCCCAGTTTCGTGATGTCGGCCAGCTTCACCAATCAGGTGCTGGCGCAGATCGAGCTGTGGACCAAGGGCGAGGACTATGCCCCCGGCGTCTATATCCTGCCCAAGGCGCTTGACGAAAAGGTCGCGCGCCTGCATCTGGACCGGATCGGCGTCAAGCTGACCGAACTGTCGCCCCAGCAGGCCGACTATATCGGCGTGACGCCCGAAGGCCCTTTCAAATCAGATCATTACCGGTATTGATCCATGACCGAATATTCGCTGTTCACCTCGGAATCCGTGTCCGAGGGCCATCCCGACAAGATCGCCGACCAGATCAGCGACGCGATCCTCGACGCCATCCTGGCCGAGGATCCGCGCGCCCGCGTCGCCTGCGAAACCATGGTCAAGACCGGGGTCGCCATCATCTCGGGCGAGATCTCGACCAATGCCTGGGTCGATCTGGAAAGCATCGTCCGCGGCGTCATCAACGACATCGGCTATACCTCGTCGGATGTCGGCTTCGACGGGTCGACCTGCTCGGTCATCAACATCATCGGCAAGCAGTCGCCCGAGATCAACCAGGGCGTCGACCGCGACAACCTGGAAGACCAGGGCGCGGGCGACCAGGGGCTGATGTTCGGCTATGCCTCGGATGAAACCGACGTGCTGATGCCGGCGCCGATCACCTATGCGCATCGGCTGGTCGAACGGCAGGCCAAGGTCCGCCGCGACGGCACGCTGAAATGGCTGCGCCCGGACGCCAAGTCGCAGGTGACGCTGCGCTATGGCGCCGATGGCCGCCCCGAGGGGATCGACGCGGTGGTGCTGTCCACCCAGCACAACCCCGAGATCACCCTGTCGGACCTGCGCGAGGCGGTGATCGAGGAGATCATCAAGCCCGTCCTGCCCGCCGAATGGCTGTCCGACAGCACGAAATATTTCATCAACCCCACCGGCAAGTTCGTGATCGGCGGGCCGGTCGGCGATTGCGGGCTGACCGGGCGCAAGATCATCGTCGACAGCTATGGCGGCATGGCGCGCCATGGCGGCGGCGCGTTTTCCGGCAAGGATCCCTCCAAGGTGGACCGCTCGGCGGCTTACGCGGGCCGCTGGGTCGCCAAGAACATCGTCGCCGCCGGTCTGGCGCGGCGCTGTGAAATCCAGATCAGCTATGCCATCGGCGAGGCGCAACCGACCTCGATCAGCCTGAACACCTTCGGAACCGAAACCGTGCCCCATGACAGGATCGTCGCGGCCGTGCGGCAGGTGTTCGACCTGCGCCCCTTCGCGATCATCCGCGACCTGGACCTGTTGCATCCGATCTATCGCCCGACCGCCAGCTATGGCCATTTCGGGCGCCAGCCTTACCAGTTGAACCGGGGCACCGCCTTCAGCTGGGAGAGGACCGACCGGGCCGATGACCTGAAGGCCGCGCTGACCTGAGCGGCTCCGCCCCTGGGGCGGCGGCGCGACGGGTGTCGAAATCGGCGCCAGATCGGGCGACCGGTGAGGATGTTTCCCCTGGCGCCCGTTCACGGCTCATACTCTTGTGGCAGTTGACCAAACGGCCGAGGTGCATTGTTATTCGCAGGCAAACCAGCAACGGGAGGAGTTGGAATGGCTGTGATCTCTGGTGACGGCGTCTTTTCGCATGTCTTTATCGGTGCTTCAGACACCGATGCGTCGGCAAGGTTCTATGACGCGGCCCTGGGCGCGCTTGGCGTGAAGAACCTCGGGCCGTTCGGCAACGGCTGGATTCTCTATGGCAGGGACAAACCGGCCTTCATCATCGCGCGCCCCGGCAACGGCCAGGCCCCGTCCAGCAACGGCGTGACCATCGGCTTCACCGCGAAAACCACGGACGAGGTGGATGCCTTCCATGCGGCGGGCCTTGCCAATGGCGGCACGGACGAGGGTGCGCCGGGTGCGCGCAGCCACCTGCCGGGGGCCTATGCCGCCTATCTGCGCGATCCGGCGGGCAACAAGGTGTGCACCTATACCTTTACCGACGGCAACTGATCGCGGATCACCTCAAGACCGCTGACGAGCGGAACGCCACCGCCCGTCAGCCGGCATCCGGCGCAGGGGCTGCCTGGATGCGAGCCCGGCAGGACCGGACCCACGGCAGACGCGGGACATCCTGCCTGCCGCGCCGCACGATGCGGATTACAACGTCCCGATGTTGCGCACGCAACGCTCAGGCGGCGCCGTAAAGCACCTTTGCCCGATTCTCGAAGGCGCGGACGATGCGGACCATCGCTTCGTGGAAGACGACGCCGATCAGCTTTTGCAGGATCAGGTTCTTGAATTCGAAATCCACGAAGAAATCCACATGACAGCCGCCGCCGGGCCGGTCGGTGAAGACCCAGCCGCTGCGCATGTGCCTGAACGGCCCGTCCAGATATTCGGTGTCGATCTTCAGCGCGCCGGTTTCGGGGTCGGCGGGCCACAGCACCACGCGGCTGCCGAAGCGTTCGCGGAACACCTTGAAGCTGATCACCAGATCGGCCGCGATCTCCTCGGCCCCGTCGGGGCGTGTTTCGCGCGACCGAATGCGGGCGGCGCTGTTCCATGGCAGGAACTGGGGATAGCTTTCGATATCGGCCACCAGGTCGAACATCTGCCGGGCGCTATAGGGAAGGTCGCGGGAATCCTGGTGGTGGGGCAATGCTGTCTCGCAGGGTTCGGACTTGTCAGGCGACCCGGCCTGTGGTCGAGTCCCCCAAGTCTAGCAGGAGGCCGCGGCCATGAACAACCTGATCTGGCTGCTGCGGGCCTCGAAATGGGCGCGACGTCCGCCAAACGCCCGGACGGTCCGGCTGGTGCTGCTGGTCGTCGCGGGCGCGCTTGCCATCGCCGCGCTGGAATGGCTGGACCTGTGGCCGGACTGGGCACGGCTGGACGACAGCCGCCTGCCCCGCATCCCGCGTTAGCGGCGGGCGCGGGCCTTCGCGGGTTGCCGGTCGGGCATCGCCAGGGCGGCCAGGCCCAGGGTCAGGACGGTCAGGATCGTCAGCATCGGTTTCTCCTTTTTCTGTCGCGGCCTACCGCCCCGCGGCGGCCCCGAAGGTGTCGCATTGGGCCATGTCGCCGGAATTGAAGCCGCGCATCAGCCATTCCTGACGCTGCGCGGCGCTGCCATGGGTGAAGCTGTCGGGAACCGGGGTGCGCCCGGCATTGGCCTGGATCACGTCATCGCCCACCGCCTGGGCCGCGCCCATCGCCTCTTGCAGGTCGCCTTCCTCTAGGCTGCCGAAGCGCTGCTCGGCATGGCGCGCCCAGATGCCCGCATAGCAATCCGCCTGCAACTCGGTCAGCACCGAGATCTGGTTGGCGTTCCGTTCGCTGACCTGGCCGCGCAGGCGGTTCACCTTGCCCAGCGTGCCGGTCAGGTTCTGGACATGGTGGCCGATTTCATGCGCGATGACATAGGCATAGGCGAAATCGCCGCCCGCGCCCATGCGGCTGGCCATCATGTCGAAAAAGTCGGTGTCCAGATAGACCTTGCGGTCGCCGGGACAATAGAACGGTCCCATCGCCGAGGACGCGCCCCCGCAGGCCGACCGCACCACGCCGCTGAACAGCACCAGCGTCGGGTCGGCATAATCGACCCCCGCCTGTTCCGGCAGGACCGTGGCCCAGACCTCCTCGGTATCGGCCAGCGTGACCGAGACGAATTCGCCCCATTGCTGATCCTCCTCGGTTAGAGGGCGGCCCTGCTGGGACTGGCCCTGGTCCAGCCCCTCGACGATGGGGCTGATGTCGATGCCGAAGAAATAGCCGACCGCCAGGATCGCCAGCATCCCCACGACGCCGACCCCGCCCGCCCCGGCGGCGCCCATGCCGCGCCGATCCTCGATATTGCCGCTGCCGCGCCGTCCACGCCATTGCATGTCCGCGATCCCCCACCTTGGTCCGAAGCCCGGACCGTCACCACCAAAACCCAGGGCCCCGCCGCCGGTTCCCGCGACGGGATCGCGGCCGATGATCACAGGGCCGCGACAAAACCGCAAGCCGCTTGACGAGGACGCCGCGCCAGAGGATCCACGAGGCAAATCAAAGGACGAGGGGCGCGCCATGGATGGACAACGACTTTCCCTGCTGGCCGGGGCCGGATCGGTGGCGCTGCTGGTCGCGGCGCTCGGCTTTCAGGCGGCGGGCTATGCCCCCTGCGAATTGTGCATCCTGCAACGCTGGCCCCATGTGGCGGCGGCCGTCATCGCCGCGCTGATCTGGTGGACCGGCCGGGTGCGCGGGCTTGCGGTGCTGGGCATGGTCGCCGCCGGGGTCGCCATGGGCCTTGCCATCTATCACACCGGGGTCGAACTGTCGCTGTGGCAAGGCCCGACGCATTGTTCCGGCACCATCGGCAACCTTGCCACCATGAGCGCCGAGGATCTGATGACCCGCCTGCAATCGGCCCCCGTGGTGCGCTGCGACGAGGTTGCCTGGCGCTTCCTGGGCCTGTCGATGGCCGGCTGGAACGCGGTCTTTTCCGCCATGCTGGCGGTGGTCTGGGGGGTGGCGGCGAAACGGGCATAAGGATGCCGAATCCCGCCCGGAACATTGCCCCCACCGGCCATGTCGCCTATATATAACCCAACAAGATGTTGAGGAAATTCCGTGGCCGACACCCCTGACGACGACCTGCCCGAAACCCCCGAGACGGGCGATGATAACGGCGCCGCGACCCGCCAGGTGATGCCCCATGACGGCCCGGTGATCGACATCAGCGCCGAGATGCGGACATCCTATCTGGATTACGCCATGTCGGTCATCGTCAGCCGCGCGATTCCCGACCTGCGCGACGGGTTGAAACCGGTCCACCGCCGCATCCTCTATGCGATGGACGAAAGCGGCAACACGCCCGACAAGGCCTATCGCAAATCCGCGCGCCCCGTGGGCGACGTGATGGGCAAGTATCACCCCCATGGCGACGCGGCGATCTATGACGCGCTTGTCCGCATGGCGCAGGATTTTTCCATGTCGCTGCCGCTGCTGGACGGCCAGGGCAACTTCGGGTCGATGGACGGCGATCCCCCCGCCGCCATGCGCTATACCGAGGTTCGCATGGACAAGCCCGCGAACTTCCTGCTGATGGACATCGACAAGGATACGGTCGATTTCCAGGACAACTATGACGGCAAGGACCGCGAGCCGACCGTCCTGCCCGCGCGCTTTCCGAACATGCTGGTCAACGGCGCGGGCGGCATCGCCGTGGGCATGGCGACCAACATCCCGCCCCACAACCTGGGCGAGGTGATCGACGCCACGCTGGAACTGATCGACAATCCCGACCTGCCCACCGAACGCATCCTGGAGATCATCCCCGGCCCGGACTTTCCGACCGGGGCGCTGATCCTGGGTCGGTCGGGCGCGCGCAAGGCATATCTGGAAGGGCGCGGCAGCGTCATCATCCGCGCCAGGACGCATATCGAGGAATTGCGCAAGGACCGCTGGGCCATCGTCGTGGACGAGGTGCCTTATCAGGTGAACAAGGCCAGCCTGATCGAACGCATTGCCGAGCTTGCCAAGGAAAAGCGGGTCGAGGGGATCGCCTCGGTCCAGGACGAATCCGACCGGCAGGGGGTCCGCGTGGTGGTCGAACTGAAACGCGACGCCACGCCCGACGTGGTGCTGAACCAGCTGTTCCGCTTCACGGCGCTGCAAACCAGCTTCGGCTGCAACATGCTGGCGCTGAACGGCGGACGGCCGGAACAGCTGACGCTGCGCGACTTCCTGACCCATTTCATCAGCTTCCGCGAGGAAGTGGTCGCCCGCCGCACCGCCTATGAACTGCGCAAGGCCCGCGAACGCAGCCATGTGCTGTGCGGTCTGGCCGTGGCGGTCAGCAATGTCGATGAGGTCGTGGCGACGATCCGATCCTCGGCCGACGCCGCCGAGGCGCGCGAGCGGCTGATGGAACGCCGCTGGCCCGCCCATGACATCCTGGAATATCTGCGCCTGATCGACGATCCGCTGCATCCGGTGAACGAGGACGGCACCTATAACCTGTCCGAGACCCAGGCCCGCGCGATCCTGGACCTGCGCCTGCAACGCCTGACGCAGCTGGGCGTGAAGGAAGTCACCGACGAACTGGCCAGCCTGGCGGAATCGATCCGCGACTATCTGGCGATCCTCGCCTCGCGCGACCGGATCATGGCGATCATCAGCGACGAATTGCACGAGGTGCGCGAGCTGTTCGCCGTCCCCCGCCGGACCGAGATCACCGAATGGTCCGGCGACATGCTGGACGAGGATCTGATCGAGCGCGAGGACATGGTCGTCACCATCACCTCGGGCGGCTATATCAAGCGCACGGCCCTGGCGGAGTTCCGCGCGCAACGGCGCGGCGGCAAGGGCCTGTCGGGGATGGCCACCAAGGAGGACGACGTGGTGACGACCCTGTTCGTCGCCAATACCCATACCGAACTGCTGTTCTTCACCACCGACGGCATGGTCTATCGGCTGAAGACCTGGCGGTTGCCGCTGGGCGGGCGGACCGCCAAGGGCAAGGCCATCGTCAACATCCTGCCGATCGAGCCGGGCGTGTCCATCGCCGCGCTGATGCCGGTCGATGCGCCGGAAAGCGAATGGGACGGCTATCAGGCGATCTTCGCGACCTCGGACGGGGATGTGCGCAGGAACGCGCTGTCGGATTTCACCAGCGTGCGGACCAACGGCAAGATCGCCATGAAGCTGCCCCAGGGCGTCGAACTGGTCGGCGTCCGCATGGCGACCGAGGGTGACGACGTGATGCTGGTCACGGCGCTTGGCCGGGCGATCCGCTTCCCCACCACCGATGTGCGCGTCTTCAAGGGCCGCGATTCGACCGGCGTGCGCGGCATCCGGCTGGCCAAGGGCGACCGCGTGGTCAGCATGTCCGTCATCCGCCATTTCGAGGCCGATCCCGCCGAACGCGCCGCCTATCTGAAGATGCGCCGCGCGGTGGCCGGTGCGCTGGATGACGGCGCCGAGGCCGACGACGACGAGGAAGCCGTGGCCGAGGCCGCGATCACCCAGGAACGCTATGCCGAGATGTCGGCGGCCGAGGATCTGATCCTGACCATCACCGTGGGCGGCGCGGGCAAGATCAGCTCCAGCCACGATTACCCGGTGCGCGGGCGCGGCGGCCAGGGCGTGATGGCGATGGACAAGGCGATGCGCGGCGGCGCCTTGGTCGCCAGCTTCCCGGTAGAGATGGACGACCAGATCATGCTGGCGACCTCGACCGGGCAGTCGATCCGGGTGCCGGTCGACGGCATCAGCTTCCGCTCGCGCAGCGCGGGGGGCGTGCGGGTCTTCAGCACGGCCCTGGGCGAAGAGGTCGTCTCGGTCGCGCGGATCGCCGAACAGGGCGACGGCGACGCCGTTGATACCCCCGAAACCTGACCCAAGGCCCGGCCAAGACCGGGCCTTTTCCACAAGAGGGACAGCGTGACCCCATCCAGCGAAGACGTGCTGCGCCAAAGGCTCCAGACCGGGTTCCTGGGCATCATCGCCTTTTCGCTGATCCTGTTTTTGCTGTTCCAGGCGCGGTTCGTGCTGATCTGCCTGGCGATCGCGATCATCCTGTTCTCGCTGACCTCGGACGCGATCCACGGGATTTCCACGCGGCTGAAGGTGCCGAACTGGCTGGCGACGACGCTGGCCCTGATCGGCATCACCCTGGGCCTGATCTGGCTGTCCACCACCATCATGACCCAGGTGAACGAGGTCGTGGGCCGCGCCATCGCCTATACCGAATCCGTCCAGATCGCCCTGACCGCGCTGATCGAACGCTTCGGCCCCGAGGCGCAGACCCGGCTGATGGCCGCGATGACGGAATTCAACATCACCGGCTGGCTGCGGTCCCTGGCGGGCCAGGCGTCGGGGCTGCTGTCGGGCAGCCTGCTGGTGATCCTGTTCGTGGGCTTCATGTTCGCCGAACGGACTTGGCTGCCCGTCAAGGTCGAGCGGCTGACCGGCGATCCGGCCCAGGCCGTGCGAATCCGGCAGATCACGGCGTCGATCATGCGGCGGGTGAACCGCTATCTGGTGGTCAAGACCGTGGTCAGCGCCCTGACGGGGGTGGCGGTCTGGCTGATCTTCGCCCTGGGACGGCTGGAACTGGCCGGGGCGGTGGCCTGGCTGACCTTCGTGCTGAACTTCATTCCCAATATCGGCTCGGTCATCGCCTGGGCGATCACCGTGGCCCTGGCCTTCGTGCTGACCGGCGACCCGTCCATGACGATCATCGTCGGCATCGTCTGCCTGCTGGTGCATTTCGTGCTGGGAAACATCGTCGATCCGATGCTGACCGGACAGACGCTGCAACTGTCCAGCTTCGGCATCATCCTGTCGCTGGCCTTCTGGGGCGCGATCTGGGGCATCGCCGGGGCGTTCCTGGCGGTGCCGATCATGGTGGCGGTGATGATCGTCTGCTGGCACATCCCCTGGCTGCGCCCGGTCGCGGTGCTGTTGTCGCGCGAGGGGCTGGCCGATACGGACATGGCAGGCCGCTGATCACGTCCCGCCGATCACTTTCCGTCGTCGGGCAGGTCGGGCTGCGTCGCGCGCGCCGGGGTCGGCGTCGTTGCGTGCTGATCGTCGGGCTGCGGCAGGTCGCCGCCTTTCCAGACATCGCGGGTCGTGAAGGGCATCCCGATCCCTTCGTGCAGGAAGCGTTCGACGATCTGGTGATACACTTCGGAGGTGACGCCCAGCCCGGATCCGATGTCCGAGATGACGGCCCGGATCTCGAAGTTCAGCGAATCGACGGTGATGCCGCGGAACAGGACGAGGGGCGCGGGGTCGATGGTGACAAGCGGCTGATCCTCGATGATCTCCGTCAGGATCCGATGGACCGCGCGGGTGTCCGATCCATAGCTGACGCCGATGGGGATGATGATCCGGCCGGTCTTGCTCTGCCGGGTCCAGTTCGTCACCGGCTGGCTGATCAGGTCGCTGTTGGGGACGATCACCTGCTGCTTGTCGAAGGTCTCGACCTGGGTCGACCGGACCGAGATGCGCTTGACGATGCCCTGCTGGCCGCCCGCGCTGATCCAGTCGCCCACGCTGACCGGGCGCTCGATCAGCAGGATGATGCCGGACACGAAGTTCGAGACGATGTTTTGCAGGCCGAAACCGATGCCGACCGACAGGGCGCCGGCGACGATGGCAAAGGATGACAGGTCGATCCCGGCCGAGGAGATCGCCAGCATCGCCGCCAGCACGATCCCGACATAGCCGATGCCCGAAACCACCGCGTTCTGCCCGCCCGCGTCCAGCTTCGTCTTGGGCAGAACCGAGGTGCGCATCGCCCCCTGGACGCCGCGCGTGATCGAATAGCCGATGGCGAAGACCACGATGAACATCAGCACCGCGCCGGGCGACAGCCTGACCCCGCCCAGCGTCACGCCCTGGCGGAAGCGGACCCAGTATTCGGCCAGGTCGTTGATCGACGCGCCCCAGATCAGCATGAAAACCGGGACCGACAGCACGATCAGCGCAAATCCGATCAGCAGCGGCGCCAGCCCTTCGCGCGCGCCTTCCTGGCCGCGTTTCAGCATGTCGAACACGTCGGCGATGAAGTCTTGCAGCAGCACCAGAAGGCCCAGCAGGGCCAGGGTCTGCGCCCAAGGCCAGACCGCCACGTTGCCCAGGTTGACAAGGCCGGCGGCCGTCACGCCCACCGCCGCGAGGGCGATCGGGCGCGTCAGCACCCCGGCGAAGGCCAGGACGCGATGGCGATAGGCGCTGCTGGCCTTGTCGGCCCAGGGTTTCAGGCGGCGCAGGATATTGCCCAGCTTGAACAGCAGGGCCGCCGCCAGCACGATCAGCACGAAGTTATAGACGACCGCCGCGCCCTCGGCGAAATCCAGCGGGATGCGTTGCAGGCTGCTGCTGCGCTCGATCAGGCCGGACAGCGGCAGGAACGCGTGCGAGGCGACGTAATGGACCGCAAAGACCGCGGCGATGGCATGGACCAGCCACCGCGCCCGCGACCGGTCCTGGGGATCCATGTTGATGGTGTCGTAATTGATCGACTGGTTCGGGAACAGTTGCCGCGCCAGCCAGGACGATCCGAACAGGATCACGCCCGCGCCCGGAAGCGCCTCGAGGAAGGGGCGCGTCCAGGGGCCGAAGATGCCGGTGGCGGTCAGCGCGTTGATCAGCAGATAGACCCCGCCCATTGGCAGCGCGATCTGCAACAGCGACACCACGAAGGACACGGCGGCGCGGGAATAGGCCGATGTCCGCGCCGAAATCCGGCGGGGCAGCGTCTCGACCCACCGCCGCCCCAGCGTCAGAAGCAGGATGGCCGTGACCAGATAGCCCAGCACATAGGGCAGGCGCGGCATCAGTTCCGGCCAGGTCGCCCGTTCGGCGATGCGCTGCGCGGTATTCTCGGCGATGCCGCCGACCAGCCGGGTGGTTTCGGAGGCCGCGATGATCCAGTTCGCCGGGACCAGCGGCGAGGTCGATTGCTGGACCATCTGGCTTGCCGCCCGCTTGCCCAGACTGCTGTCGATCTGGCGGACGATGGCGTCGGCGCGGCTGAACGCCTCGACCGCGGCCAGGCGCGGGGCCTGCATTTCGGACAGCTGCTTTTGCAGGTCGGCGCGGCGGGCGGCGACATCCTCGGCCTCGGTCGCGCCCTCGGCGGGGGCCGGGCCAAGAGCGGCGATCTGGGTTTCCAGCCGGGCGATGGCCTCGCCGTTGACGCCCTGCGCCGCCTGGAACCGGCCGCGCCAGTCCACGATGTCGGCGCGGATGGATTCAAGCTGGGCCGTCGCGGTGTCCGGGCTGGTCGTCAACTGCTCGGCCTGGGTGGCGACCCGGTCCCAGCGGTCGTAATCCGGCAGGGCGGCGTCCTGCGACCAGGCGGGGGACAGGCACAGGGACAGGACCGTCAGCAAGACAGCCAGAAACGCGCGGATCATGGATCAGCCTTCGTAGACTTCGGGAATGTCGGGGGCTGCGCGCGTCATCCAGCCGGGCACGGGCAGGCCCTTGGCGCGCAGGAAGTCGGGGTTGAACAGCTTGGTCTGATAGCGGTTGCCGAAATCGCACAGGATCGTGACGATGGTGTGGCCCGGCCCCATGTCGTGCGCCATGCGGATCGCGCCCGCGACGTTGATGCCCGAGGATCCGCCCAGGCACAGCCCTTCGTGTTCCAGCAGGTCGAAGACCACGGGCAGCGCCTCGTGATCGGGGATGCGATAGCTGTAATCGGGGGTGAAGCCTTCCAGGTTCGCGGTGATGCGCCCCTGGCCGATGCCTTCGGTGATCGAACTGCCCGGCGCATCGAATTCGCCGGTGGTATAGAACGAATGCAGCGCCGCGCCTTCGGGATCGGCCAGCCCCATCTTCACGCCCCTGGGCTGCAAGGCCATCGCCACGCCCGCCAGCGTGCCGCCCGACCCGACCGCGCAGATGAAGCCGTCCACCCTGCTATTCGTCTGGTCCCAGATCTCGGGTCCGGTGGTTTCCAGATGCGCCTGGCGGTTGGCGACGTTGTCGAACTGGTTGGCCCAGATCGCGCCATTGGGTTCGGTGCGCGCCAGAGCCTCGGCCAGGCGGCCGGAGTAGCGGACATAGTTGTTGGGGTTCTTGTAGGGCTGGGCCGGGACCTCGACCAATGTCGCGCCCGCAAGGCGCAGCATGTCCTTTTTTTCCTGGCTCTGGGTTTCGGGGATCACGATCACCGACTTGAACCCCATCGAGGCGCCGACAAGCGCCAGCCCGATCCCGGTATTGCCCGCCGTGCCCTCGACGATGGTGCCGCCGGGACGCAACTCGCCCCGCGCCACCGCGTCGCGGATGATGTACAGCGCCGCGCGGTCCTTGACCGACTGGCCGGGATTCAGGAATTCGGCCTTGCCCAGGATCTCGCATCCCGTCGCCTCGCTGGCCTGGCGCAGGCGGATCAGGGGCGTGTTGCCGATCATGTCGGCAAGATCAGGGCAAATTCGCATGGTCAAGCAACCTTCCGAAAGCGATAGGGTTCCGCGTTACCTACACAGGACGCGCGCCAGGGCACAACCCCGCCATCCGGTCAGGCCCCGCGATCAAGCCCCGGTCAGGCAAGACCCAGTTCCGCGCGGATCGCCCCCTGCCGCAATTCCAGCCACAGGGCGATCATCGCCAGCGGGCCGTTCGCCACCTGCCCCGTCAGAACCATCCGCGTCAAGTCGGCACGGGGGATCAGGTGGCCGCGAATATCCTCGGCCTCGCTTTCCAGGCCATGCACGCCCTCGATCCCGTCGGGCAGGTCGGCGATGCCCACGAACAGATACTGGTATTCGACAAGCGTGCCGGGGCTGGGATAATGGTGGATGGCCGGAAACAGCCGCGTCAGGGCCAGGTCCGCCTCCTCGCGCGCCTCGCGACGGGCCGCATCCTCGACCGTTTCTCCCGCATCGACGCGGCCCGCCACCGGCTCCAGCAGCCAGGGCTGCGGATCGTGGCGCAGCAGCGGCGCGATGCGGAACTGTTCGATCAGCAGCACCCGGTCGCGGACCGGATCCCAGGGCAGGACGACGACCGCATCGCCGGCCACGAAGACCTCTCGCCGCAGGGCGGGCGTCATGCCGCCCGCATGGGTGCGGTGGCGCAGGTGGCAGATCTGGACGGCGAAATAGCCCGCGAAGGCTTCGTCGCGCGTGATGACCTGCACATCCTGAGGCCCGCGCAGATCCACCAGCGGGGCGCCCGACGGCGCGCTGCCCGCGCCACGCAGCTCCGACGCCGCCGCCACCCCGATCATCGGCAGGCGCGCGGCGATGGAGTCCGCCGCCCGGTCCCGGGGCGCGTCCAGGATATGCCGGGCGATGGCGACGGCCAGCGGCACCTGCGCCGGACCTTCGGCCTCTCCCTCGCCCAGACCCAGGATCCCGTCCCGCACCGTCAGCCCCATCACCTCGGCATAGCGGATCAGCGCCGCGTTCGGCGTCACCCGGAGGGCCGCGACGGTCCCCTGTCCCGGCAGCAGCCTGGGCCATCCGTCCCGGTCGATCCCCGCCCGCGCCCCGCCCGCCAGGACGCCGGGCAGGACGTCCGGCACCCCCGACAGGCCCAATGCCTCCAGCATCGCGGCTTCGGCCAGGATGCCGACCAGCAGGACCGGGGCGTTCACAACTGCCGCCCGCGCAGTTCGGCCGCTGCGGCCAGGCCCATGTCATGGGACGTGGCCGAAATCATCGCATCGAACCCCGCGAACATCAGGCGGGACAGGGCCAGCCCCCCGGCAGACCCGGCATAGGCGGTATATCGGTCAAGCTCGGCATCGCCCAGCACACCATAGGCCAGGAACAGATAGGCGCCGATCCAGGCTTCGGTATCCGCGCGTATCCGGGGTTCCTTCGCCCAGGCCTCGCGGACGATCTCGCTGTCCGTCAGCGGCATCGCGAACCCGCCGCCCGCCTGGAACCCCTTGGAAAAGGCGACCCCGCCGTTCAGGGCGCCGACCACGTTCGGCTCGATCAGGTCGGCAGCCCGGATCAGCCGCGCGATCCGCACGGCCCTGGGATCGCGCCGCCGCACGGCCTGGGCAAAGGCGTCGCGGGCCGCGGCCTCGACCGCCGGATCCCTCATCCGAACCCGAGCGGCGTTCTCCAGGGCCAGCATCCGCTGGCCGAAGACCGTGCGATAGAAGACCAGCCCGTCGCCCACCTCGGCCAGGTTCGTCCTGGGAAGCGCGGCCGCCACCCCTTGCAGGAACAGCTCCTTGGCCCGCGCCGGGTCGTGAATGGCCCGGACCCGGTCCCGCCAGAGACCGGTGCCGCCGCGCGGGAACAGGTCCGCCGCCATCTCCTCGCCCTGGGCCACGGCCTCGTCGCGCAGGATCGGCATCAGGCCGTCCATCCGCATCACGTTCCAGACCACCTCGGCCATCTGCTGCTGCTCGACGGCCGCAGACGGCTGGGCGGCGACCGGCCCGCCAAAGGCCAGCAGAAGACAAAGAGACAAGAACCGAAGCATCGGATATCCTTTCGCGCCACCGGTGCTTTTTTCGACAAAACCCCTTGCGCTTCAACCCCCACCCCTCTAAATCCCCGCCTCACCACCCAGAAGCGCGGAGAGGTGCCGGAGTGGTCGAACGGGGCGGTCTCGAAAACCGTTGAGCCTGCAAGGGTTCCGTGGGTTCGAATCCCACCCTCTCCGCCACTTGCCCTTGCGAAAGCGTTCTCCCGATCCGGCTGCGGCCGGATTTTTCCGTTGTTTTCGAGGGTTATGCGGGAGGGGCTGAGCGCTGGCCCTGCTGCCAGGAGGCCCGGAAGCGGTCTCTCAGGGCCGATATTCTCCGGACCTGATGACTGCGCGGATTTGGTGAACAGCCCACCAAGCCACTGAAAAACTTGCGCTTTGTTCTTTTTATAGCTGAACACTTCGACACAAGGGGCACTCCCCAGATGGAACAGAAATCGAACTCTGCCGTGAGATTACCTACCGCCGCCCCGAACCGGGAAAGACCTAATTCGCGGTTCGCACCATCTTCTCGCTAGCGCGGAAGGACGTTTGGTGCGGCATGACATTGAACCGCCACGACGCCACGCGATGTGCCGATGGGCTGCCTGGCAGACTTCCCTGGTCCTTTACGTTTCAAGAGGAAACAGCAAGGACGTCGGCACTCCAGCTTGTCTCTGCCGACTACGCCTGTCATAAGTCGCGTACTACTGCATGCGGTAGTGCCTTGGCCGTGCGACCGCAGATATTGCGCCGCGCGACCAGCTCACCGGGTGTCCGGCCAGCTTTTAGTCAGGACGGAGATCAATGACGACCAGAACAGACAGGATACAACGACGCCTTGATCTCCGACCAGCCATGGATCCCGATGATGTACTCTCGTGCTTTGTTGGCCCATGCGCACTTGAAGATGATCAATTCCCTTTCGAGGCCATCAGCGATGTTGCCGAAGTCGAGAGCTGGCGGAAGGAGATAAACCGGCCCGTCTACCACATCCATAAATGGTGGGCTCAGCGGCTTGGCACGGTGTTTCGCGCGATTGCGCTTGGAGCATTGACGCCATTCGGCACCGATATCCTGAGCGCGTTCTACCGCCCGGTGCGGGTGAAGGACCTGACCGTCTTCGATCCCTTCATGGGCAGTGGCACGACTATCGGTGAGGCTGCGAAACTGGGCGCGCGCGCTATCGGCCGCGACATCAATCCCGTCGCGCATTTTCTTGTGAGAAATGCTCTTGCGTTCCATGACCGCGATGCGGTGCTGCGCACGTTCCGAGACATTGAGCGCGACGTTGCCGATCAAATCCGCACCCACTACAAGACGACCCTGCCGGACGGAACCGAAGGCGAGGTGCTGTACTATTTCTGGGTCAAGCAGGTTGATTGTCCGGAGTGCGCAGAACAGGTTGATCTCTTCTCATCGCGGGTGTTCGCCAAACATGCGTATGCGAGTAGGTATCCGGAAGCAAAAGCAGTTTGTCCGTCCTGCGGTGAAATCAATTCGGTGCGGTACGATTCAACCCATGCCGCATGCGTGAGTTGCGCTGTGGAATTCAACCCTCAGAATGGACCGGCCAGCGGACAGAAAGCGACGTGTCCCAGCTGCGATCATGGCTTTCCCATTGCCAAGACAATTCGCGAAAAAAACGCACCGCCAGCCCACCGGCTTTACGCAAAACTTGTCCTGATGCCGGACGGCACCAAGACCTACGCCGCCGCCACTGACGAAGACCGCAAAGCCTACGAGTTTGCTGAGAGGGTGCTTGAGGCCAGGTCAAACGCCTATCCGGTGGTAGGGATCGAACCCGGTTACAACACCAATCAGGCTCTCGGATACAACTACCGCTACTGGCACGAGATGTTCAATGCGCGCCAGCTTCTCTGCCTGTCAATCCTAGCCGAGCGCATCCGTGCCATACCCGAGCCCGTGTTGCGCGAGCTTTTCGCGTGCCTGTTCTCTGGCGCGCTCGAATTCAATAACCTCTTCACATCCTACAAGGGTGAGGGCACCGGTGCCGTGCGCCACATGTTCGCCCATCACATCCTGAAGCCCGAGCGCGTTCCGCTGGAAGCGAATGTCTGGGGCACACCGAAAAGCTCCGGTTCCTTCATGACCATGTTTGAAGGGCGGATACGCCGCGCGCTGGATTATGCCGACGATCCCTTCGAGCTGCGCCTCCAAGGCACGCAGGGCCAGAAGAAGACGACTGAAAAGGTCTATGGTCTATCCGAGCGCCTCGGCTTTGACATCGCCGAAGACTTCCAGTCCTTCAAGGACGGAAAGCGCGTCTACCTGTCGTGCGGCGATTCCAGCGTCACCGACATCGAAGACGGCGCTGTTGATGCGATCATCACTGATCCGCCGTTCTTCGACAACGTGCACTACTCACAGCTTGCAGACTTTTTCCACGTCTGGCAGCGATTTATTCTTGGTGAGGCAGGCACACGGGCTACCAACACGACCCGCTCACCAGCCGAGGTCCAGAACGCCGATGTTTCGGCCTTCACCGAGCGCCTGGGGGCGGTTTGGGCCGAGTGTCACCGCGTTCTCGCAGACGATGGTGTGCTGGCCTTCACCTATCATCATTCGCGCTCCGAGGGCTGGAGCTCCGTGCTGCATGCGCTCATGCAAGCGGGCTTTGGTATCAGCGCAGCGTTCCCGATCAAGGCCGAGATGTCGGTGGCCATGCCCAAGCATCAGGCCAAGGAGCCTATCGACCTTGATATCGTACTGGTCTGCCGCAAGCGTTCCGCCCTGAAACAACACCACTGGAATGGTGATCTCTGGGGCACGGTCCGCCCGAAGGCCGCAAGCCAGGTTGCCCGTCTTCGCCGGGCGGGACGAAAACTCAGCCGCAATGATGTGCGCATCATTATCATGGCTCAGCTCATCCGGCAGCTTTCCCGGTCGCACAGTCAGGAAGCCGCCTTGTCTCTGCTTGAAGTCAGCAGCCCTGAAATCGAGGCTACCATCGAAAGCCTTCATGAAATCAATAACAATAATTCTGTCGGAGGTCTTTCATGAGTCTTGTTTGTACGGTCTTCAAACATTGCGTTACGGCCGTGCGCACCAATGTTCTCATTGAGCGCGAAGGCCGCAACGACAAAGAATTTCACTTCCAGAACTGGTTCAAGGCACGACTTGACGACCTGGCAGAGCATTATGATGAGCCGGGCCGCAACACTTATCCCGACTTCAAGCTGGTACGCTACACGGAAGGCTACGAGCTGAAAGGGCTCGCGTATCCGGGCCGCGATGCGGACTATGATTGCAATAGCCAGCTTCCATGCGGTGAACACAATGGTCGCCAGGTTTTCTATGTGTTTGGCCGCTATCCGGTCGCACCCGATGGGAACCGCTACCCCGTGCTGGATCTGGTTGTCTGCCACGGCAGCTTCCTGAATGCCGACAACAGCTACCAGCACAAGAACAAGAGTTTCCGTGGCTTCGGAAGCTACGGTGACATCCTTGTGCGCGACCGGAAGATGTATGTTGCGCCGACGCCCTTCGCCCTCGCAGACGGCGCAGCCCATCACCGGACGCTCATACTGCCCGAAGATATGCCGGTTGATGATGATCTGGTAGAAATCGCAACGCTGACGCGGCGCGAGGTCGAGCGGATGGTCGTCGCATACAACTTCGACCTGCGGTCGAACACGCTGAGGACCGAGCTTGTACCAAACCCCAACGCGGGCAAGGAGCATGTCTTCAAGGCATACCGCATGCAGGGCGATCCCCTGACGCCAGTTACCTTGGTGGAACGCTCGCGCGGCAAGGCAGAGGCGGCGTATCAGGACCTTTTCGGCATTGATGACGAGGGAGGCACTGACGATGAGTGACGATACCGCAGAAACCCCGCCGCTCTTGCCCGATGAATTTATCGACAACGCCCCAAGCCTTGGCACGTCTGCGAGCAAGCTCTCCGATTCCGAAATAAACAACAAATACGTTAAGGGCGAAGTGCGGATCGTCACCGAGCAAGCCCGCTACCCCATAAATTCTATTGCCGGAATTGTTGAAGATACATCCTACCGTATGTCGCCCGAATATCAGCGCCGCCATCGCTGGGACCAAGAACGAAAATCCAAACTCATTGAATCACTCATCATGAACGTGCCCGTTCCTCCCATATTCCTCTACGAGTACGACTACTCGAAATACGAGGTTATGGACGGGCTACAGCGCTTGACGGCCATTCATGAATTCTACCGCAACAAGTTCAATCTCAGCGGCTTGACGGAGTGGCCCGAGCTGAATGGTCGCACCTATGATCAGCTTCCCTCCAAAGTTAGGGAAGGCATCGACCGCCGGTATCTGTCATCCGTGATCTTGCTCAAGGAAACAGCCCACAGTGAGGAGGACGCACTCCGCCTCAAGCAACTTGTTTTCGAAAGGATCAATAGCGGCGGCGTCAGGCTGTCACCGCAGGAATCCCGCAACGCGCTTTTCGACGGGCCCATGAATCACCTCTGCATCCGCCTTTCGCGGACGCCTGCCTTGTGCCGCCTCTGGGGCATACCGGAACCGGAAGCCCAGGAGATCGAAGGCGGTCTTCCTTCGGATGAGCGCATCAATAATGAAGATTTCCGAAAGATGACGGATGTTGAACTTGTGCTGCGTTTTTTTGCCTACCGGCAAAAGCACCGCCTGCACAAATCCGGCGAACCATTGTCGTCGTATTTCGACCGGTACTTGCGCAAAGGCAACTTCTTCCCGCAAGCGACCCTTGACTCACTTGGTGCGATCTTCTCCGACACCATTGATTTTGCAGAGGCTCTTCTTGGCTTTCGGTGCTTCTATCTCTACCGGAAGCGCTCACGCAGCGGTGCGGATCATTGGTCCTGGCGCGAGAGTCCGACAACCACGGTCTATGATCCGTTAATGCTTGTGCTCAGCGAATTTGTACCGCAGCGCGACGTTCTGCTACCAAAATTCCAGCAGATCCAGGCCGATATCGAAGGCTTGTATAAGGCCGAATATGATACGTTCGAAGGCCGCAATGTAAATCCGTCCGCGCTTCAACAACGTGAAGACCATTACCGGACATTTTTCAACGCCTATCTCTGATGATGGAAGAGGCCCTGACCTCATTCGAGGCCGAACTCGATAAGCTCAACCGTTTCCTGAAAGCATCCGACGCAGAGGATGCGCTGATAACGCATATCCTCGGTTTGCCCGAGGCCGAGCGTGCTGCGCTTGCCACGCCACTGGAGCCGATCCAGGCGAACAGCACGATCAAGCGTCGGCAGAGCTATGTGTCCGCCATCATAGTTCTTTATGGAGCTTTGGAGCGCTATATTGAGGAAGCTGTCGCCGAATACACCGGGCAGCTTGTGCTGATCCATAAGGAGTTTCAGAAACTTCCGGAGAAGCTGCGTGCGCAGCACACCCTACTGACGATTGACTATCTGGCCTCCCTCAAGGACGGCAGAGTCCGGGAAACCGAGGATATCTCGAGCGTCGTTGCGACACTGCATGATTGCTTCACCGGAAAGGCGCCGTTCAGGCTCAATGCCCGCGCGTTCTCACTTCGGTCCTCGAATATGAAGTTTGGGCGCGTCCGCGAGATCATGGGAAATCTGGATATCCAGATTTATGGCAGACGGGTTCTTGCAGCTCCCAGCTACGCCCGATTTCTGCGCGACATGGCCGGCATCTCAACCAAGGACATGCAGGACAGTGAAGTTGAGAGTACGCTCGATCACATTGATGAGCTCGTGGTCTTGCGAAACGACATCGCCCATGGCGTTGCTAATCTTGAATCAATCGAAGACAGCAATATCGTGCGCGAGCGCGCCTCAAAGCTTCATGCCTTTGTTTCAGCAATCAATGACATCCTAAATTGTGAACTGTTGAAGCGTAGGTTGGAAATGGGTCAGCTCGTGGCTGTCGAAGGGGACATTCACGTGTTTGGCGATAACATTGTCGGCTTCTCTTGGCCATCAGGCCGCATTCTGCCAGGCGACATTCTTGTGATGCAACCTTCTGAAAAGGGTTCCGACCTGAGGCATGGCGCAATAGCGTCGATCCAAATTGATAACGCAAATCAAGAAGAAGTCGTCGGACAAGACGGGCTAATGATTGGTGTTCGAGTTCCGTTTCGGGTAAAGGCAAATGGTCGGTATTACGTATTGAATCTGAAGTGAATCGGCTTGTGGCCCAGCCTACCGCTGGCGGAACCGAGCTTGCTTCACAGCGACGCCGAACGGCTTTATCTCGATTGCTGGAACATGGGCAGAACATTGAGAGAAAACGCAATTTTCATTCGTCGGCCAATAGAGTCTAGTAGGCAATTAGCGCTTTGCGAGCGAACTCCGCTGTTCTTCAAAGCATGCCGCTAACGGCTCCAGCGCCCGCACCAGCGTCACCTCGGGTCCCTGCTTTCCGTCCAGGATCGCCTCGATGATGTCCGGCGCAAGCAGCGTAAGCCGCAGGACACGGGTCATGTAGGACGGTGCGATCCCCTCGTGCTCGGCCAGTTCGGCGATGGTTGCGTACTCGCCCGACTCCAGCAGGCGCTTCCAGCGGAATGCGCGGGCCAGCGCCTTGACCAACGTGCTGTCCGTCCGTCTTTGATGCTTGACGCCGTCCGGCAGCTGCATCTCCTTCCGTCCTCCGCGCCTCACGATGCGGAATGGGACGTGGAGCGTCACTGTCTCGGGGATGGGCGTGCCGCGGGTCATGCGGCCGCCCCCATGTCCCCAGCCAACATCTCGCGCGCGAGGCCGCCGAGGCCGTCCACGCGCAGCCGGACGTTCAGGCTATCGGTGCCGACGTCCACCCGCTCGACCAGCAGCGCCACGATGCGGGCCTGCTCGGCGGGGAAAAGTTCGTCCCACAGCGGGTCGAGCTGCTGAAGCGCTGCGCGGGCGTCGGCCTCGGTGAGGTCGTCGGCATGGGCGCGGGCGGCCTTCCACGTCCCTGCCACGAACTCGGGCTGGCGGAACACGGCGCGCAGCTGGTCGATGACGGCGGCTTCGATCTCACCTGCGGGCACGCGGCCCACCGGACATGATCCGGCGCCGTGCTTCAGCACCGTCTGGCTCACGTAATAGCGGTACAACCGCCCGCCCTTGCGCGTATGCGTCGGCGAGAAGGCCGCGCCATCCGGGCCGAACAGCAGCCCCTTCAGCAGGGCGGGCGTCTCGGCACGGGTGCGCGCGGCACGCTTGCGCGGGCTCTCCTGCAGGATGGCGTGGACGCGGTCCCACGTCTCGCGGTCGATGACCGCGTCGTGCTCACCCGGATAGCTGTCGCCCTTATGGACCGCTTCGCCAATGTAGGCGCGGTTGCTGAGCATCCGATAGATGTACTTCTTGTCGATCCGGTTGCCGCGCGGTGTCCGGATGCCGCGTGCGCCGACCTCCCGCGCCAGCTCCGTGCAGGACCCGATCTCGAGGAAGCGGGCGAAGATCCAGCGCACACGCGCCGCGATGTCTTCGTCGACCACCAGCTTCCGGTTCTCGACGCGGTAGCCGAAGGGCGGCACCCCGCCCATCCACATGCCCTTCTTCCGACTGGCGGCGACCTTGTCGCGGATGCGCTCGGCCGTCACCTCCCGCTCGAACTGGGCGAAGCTGAGCAGGATGTTCAGCGTCAGTCGCCCCATCGACGTGGTCGTGTTGAACGACTGCGTCACCGAGACGAAGGTCACGCCGTTCCGGTCGAATACCTCGACCAGCTTGGCGAAATCCGCCAGCGACCGGCTGAGGCGGTCGATCTTGTAGACCACCACCACGTCGACCAGCCCGTCCTCGATGTCCTCCAGCAGCCATTGCAGGCCGTGCCGCTCCAACGTGCCGCCCGAAATGCCGCCGTCGTCATACTGATCGCGGACCAGCACCCAGCCCTCAGACCGCTGGCTGGCGATGTAGGCCACGCAGGCCTCCCGTTGGGCGTGGAGGCTGTTGAACTCCTGCTCCAGCCCTTCCTCGGAGGATTTCCGGGTGTAGACCGCGCAACGCAGCTTTCGGACGACCTTCGATTTTTCCGGCGGCTTCGTCATGTCCGCCCCCTGTGGTTCTTGAGGCCGAAGAAGACCCACCCGTTCCAGCGGGTGCCGGTGATGGCGCGGGCGATGGCCGACAGCGACTTGTACGGCCGGCCTTGCCACTCGAAGCCGTCGGTGGTGACGGTGACGACCTGCTCGACACCCTGCCATTCGCGCAGCAGCCGCGTGCCGGTGATCGGGCGCTCGCGATCGGCGCGGATGCTCCGCTTCGCCCGGTAGCCGCCGTCCAGTTCCTCACCCAGCCGTTCCAGCCGCCGGATCGTCTCCGGCTTCAGCCCGCCGTATGCCAACTCCTGGATCCGGTAGGCCAGGCGGCTTTCAAGGTACCTCCGGTTGAACGGCGGCGCCTCGCTGTCGAACAGGTCGCGCCACTGTTGCTTCAAGTCGGGCGTTGAAGTTGTCTTGAGCGCGGCCAGGCGCGCGGGGATGGGGTCGGGCCTGTTCATGCATTTCTCCGGCAAGTTGGAGTTGCATGACGGCATTGGTCGGGCGGATAGTGTAGGCAACGTTCTCCAGTATCGTCAGATACTTCGCCCGTCTCCCGCATCCGTAGCCGAACCAGCCCGGACGCCAGCAGGCCGCACAACTCGGCGCGGCGTTCTGCGGGCGTCATCTGGTCGGGCGGGAGCGGATTGGGTCGTTTCATGCGGGCCTCGGAGCAGTCGTCTCCTCTGGCCTCTACTCGTCGATGTCGGAAAGCGTCCCAACCGATCCCGCACAGGTTGAAGAATCGATCAAAAGAACGTAACAGGAACGCTTGTCTTGCAGGAAAGGGGATTCGTCGTGGCCGGCAATTTGAAGAAGTTCGTGAACCCCCGGTTCATCAAGACCATCGATCTCGCCCTGATGAAGCCGCTGCTGGCGCGGCACGAGGGCAAGTACAAGGGCTTCTCCGTCGACCTGCTGGACCAGGAGGAAGATGCCGCCCGCGAGGCGCTGGAGAAGTTGCTGACTGGCGCCGAGGACAGCTATCCCGAGGGGCTGCGCGGCGATCTGCACCGCATCGCGGAACTGGGCGATGCCCGCGGCCTCGAGATCATCCAGGCGCAGGCAGTCCGTCAGGGCGTCGATCTGTTCCCCGATATGAAGACCGGCGACGAGGACGCGCCGAACAAGGCGCATGATCCCAAGCACATCGCCGTCCGGGTCTTTCTGGAGCATCCGGACCTGTTCGATGCGGCCGCTGACCACATGGCGATGCTCACTGCCGACCGCCTGCATGAATATGCCGGGCGGGAACGTGGCGTCGCGATCGATCTGACGGCGGAGAAGGTCGAGGCGTTCCGGACGGCCGTTGCCGCGCTCTTCCGTGACGCCTTTCTCGGGGACTACTGCCGGGTGGGCGACTACGACGACGATGACGAGATCAACCTCGTGGTCAGCCACGGCTCCATGGTCTCGACCATGCCGGTCGTCGAAGGCCAGGTCGAACGGGTGATCAGCGTGCGCCAGATTTCCCACGCGGTGCTGCGATACTCCGAGAACACGGGCATGCTGCGGCTGGCCCGCATCCGGAAGGCGCATCAGCCCGAGATAGCGGAACTCTTCGCCTCGATCATCCTCGACAGGCCCGGCTTCTTCGACGGCGACGATGCGCAGGAGCTCTATACCCTGCGCCCGGTCGAACTGGCCGGACCGGGATTCGCCTTCGATGCCGCCTACGATCCGCTGATCGACAAGGTTCTGATCATCGAGGCGGCGGCCGACCTGATGGCGCCCGGCAAGAAGAGTTATCCCCGCGTGGTGCGCACGCTGCGGTCGCGGGACCTCGGCGGTGATGCGCTCCAGCATTTTGGCAGCACACCGGTCTCGTTCGGCGGCGCCTGGCGGCTGGGCGAGCTTGTGTTTCGGATCCTGTTCAAGGGTGACGGCAAGCGCCAGCCGCAGGTCACGGTCAAGCTGCGGCCCCCGGGCGTCGTGCAGTTCCGCCGTACCCAACATGAGGCGCGGGTGATGAAGCTGATCGAACGGAACGGGCTGATGAATGACCGAGACGATTTTGAGGTTGTTGACGCGGCTGAGTGAGGCTGGCGACGACGCGATCCTGCCCGGCGAGCTTGCCGCGCCCTTCTTCGGTCCGGTCTGCGATCGGCTGCTGGCGAAACGTGTCCTCATCGAACAGGCGCCGCTGGCCGATTGGGAGGTCTGCGATGCCTGCGAATGCGGGCTCCCCTGTCGGCCGATCAGGAAAGCGGGCGATGGATATCGTGCTGAGTGCCCGCTCGACCGCCGACACGACGTCGATCTCGCCGAGGACGATTTGCGCGTGTTCCGCATCGGCGGCGGGGCGCTGGC
Source organism: Paracoccus sp. S3-43 (assembly GCF_029027965.1). Lineage (NCBI taxonomy): Bacteria > Pseudomonadati > Pseudomonadota > Alphaproteobacteria > Rhodobacterales > Paracoccaceae > Paracoccus > Paracoccus qomolangmaensis. The sequence goes on from NZ_CP119082.1 coordinate 1,873,018, forward strand.
CTCCGTGATCGGCACCGCGGCAGGGTTCGGCATAGTCCCGAAGCTCGCCGCGGAAAAGGTCTGGCGGCTGGGCGACACGCCATCGGGTCGGGCGGTGTTTCTTGCGCTGGAGCCCGCAGCCCTGACCGGCGACGGCATCATCGCATCGTTGCGCCAGGCGGCGCAGTGTTCGGACATCACGATCCTCGCACCGGCGTTGCCAGCGGAGATTGCCCGGCGACACCAGGATGCGGGCTTTCATCTCGTCGAAATCCTCAAGGTGCTGACGCCCGCCACAAATGGCCTCGGCGGCACGATCGACATCGCGGCTCTGGCGCCGGTCCCGCTGGCGCCCGTGCTTCGCGTGCGAAGGGCAACGGCCGAGGTTCAATGGGACGGTCGCTCCGTCATTCTGTCGCGTCAGATCTTCCCCGTGTTCGAACGCCTGCTGGAAAAAGCGATGTCGCGCGATCAGGTCGCCTCCGGAGCCCATGTCGAAGGCACGACAGCGCGCGAGGCCAAGGATCTGATCCGCGAGCTGCGGGATGCCTTCAAGGCTGTCGGGTTCACCGATGTCGAGAGCAAGGCCCTGATCATGACCGTGCGCAACCGGGGCTACCGGCTCGGCGTCCATGCTTCGTATATTGTGGTGGACGGCTGAGGCACCGCCCAGTTTCCTTTTCATCTCTCTGGCCGATCGAGCTGAAAGCAGAAGTTGAAACTTAGCCAAATGAGAGATCACTTATCAGGCCGAAACGACTAAGGCTTCACCTAGAAGCGTCAGCAACATCGTGATCTCTGATGAAGCTGTCATAAGAGTTATCAGGTCGTCCGGTTGCTCGTTGCCTGACTGTATGCGCGTCGCAGCGTCCTTGGCCGTGTCGGCCCGATTTGCTATTGCTCTAATGATGTCGTCGATCTCTTCGGGAGGGGTCTCGAAAAGGAACCCCATAGTGCTGAGACCCGGTGTCCCGGGATCAACGGCCAAGCCATCAAACGCTGCGCCGTCGGCCAAGCTGTTCAGCCGGTCAGCTGCTGAGCCGTAGTTTTCGATCGCCGCGCCAAGTTGTTCTCTTGCCGCGTCCGTGTTGTTGCCGAGCGCGAGGGCCACGACCATGTTTGCACTGCAATTGGCCTGCGCAATTGATTCGGCAGCTCCAGGCAGTTGCGAGTCGGGATCGTAGGGACTGAGATCGAGCTTTCCGATGCTTTCGAGTGAAGCGTGGCCAGAAGTCGCGAAAGCACACAGCAGTGCAGTCATCGCCAGCAGGCGAATTGCCAATTGTGATAGCTTAGTCATGTCTGCAAATCCCTCCGATGTTTAAGTTCGCACTTCTTGCTGTCCCGAGCTTCAGTTCTAATCTCCGGCCTCCGGAGACCAATCTCCTGCTTCAAGCGTCTTCTCACACATCGATCTGAAAGCCACGAAAAGATCGTCGCCGCGTTCATGATAGTTTTCGCGATGCATGGGCTTGCAGAGTGCCGACACAGTTGTCGTCCAGTCATCGCCCACAATGATCCCAGCCTCGTTCAGAGCATCGAGAAGCTGCACCTGTGTGTCGAGATCCTCCGCATAGATCTCGGCCGCGGCCGCAAAGCGCGCGCGCTCTTGGGGGGTTGTGGCTGCTGCCGCACCCGCCGCAGCCATCCGGGAATCCACAATCCGGTCCGAGATCTTCGAGAGAACTTCGTAATTGCTGCGTGCAGACAGAACGTCCTTGGAATCCTCCATTGACTGCCAAGCCGCCCACGCGGTGCCCAGCGCAGCAAGCGCAGTGACAGTGGTCAGAATTGTCGCCCACCATCCCTGGGATAATTTCCGGATCCCGGCCCGGATTTCTTCGAACGCGTGCACCCACAGTGGCTGCTGCGCATTGAGATTGCGAGCTTCCAGCGCTCGTTTGAGAGCTTCTTCGTTGACGGCGACTACTAAGGGTTCACCATCTGTTCCACCAGTTTCTGTGCGCTTTAAATCGAAGTCGCGGATGGTTTCGTTGATCTGGTCGCGTGTGTAGGGCAGCTGCTCACACGCATCACTAAGCGAAATCAGAGCCATTCTGCCTCACTTTTCCTATCCCGAGAGAATTGTGAGAACTTAAACATGATCAGTGTGCAGACGATGCGCGGCAAAGTCAAAGTGTTAGAGGCAGCCGAGCCGGATCGTCTTCTGTAGATATCCGCCACCCACCAAACCCCCACCTTATTCCCACCCCGTTCCCACCTGCGCGGCGACCGCATCCGGCACCTTGGGCTCATCAGAAACGATGACCGAGGCGCACACCGATGCAGATCGAACTCTCCCCCGACGACATTGAAACCATCATCCGCGAGGCCGATGCGGCGGCGCAACGGCTTCGGCGCAAGCTGACCCTGCCGGTCTGCGAGCGCGAGGATCTGGGTCAGGACCTCCTGGTCGATCTGCTGCGCCGCTTGCCCGCCTACGATCCCTCGCGCGGCAGCATCGGCGCTTTCGCCAATATTGTCCTGCGCAACCAGTCCTCGCGGATCGCGATGCGCCATCACCGCCAGCGTCGTGCACAGGGTGGGTCGCTGCTCTCGCTGGAGGTGCCGCTGGCCGGTGCTCGCGAGCCGGTCGGCGACACGCTGACCGAGGACGACGGGCTTGCCGCCTGGCACGGCCAGACCTGCTGCGCCGGCGCTGTCACCGAACTTCACCACGCCCTGCAGGCCGCCCTTGCGCGGCTCCCGGCCGAGGATCGCCGGTTCTGTGCGGCGCTGGCGCATCGCCCCGTGACCGCACTCGCGGCCGAGGGTTTCGGAAGCCGGTCCGCGCTCTACCGCCGCCTCGCCGATCTCCGCCACGTCCTCACCGCCCATGGTCTCGGTCCCTCCTGGGACGATCTCGCGGCGGCCTGAGTAGAGGCGAAAGGAGGAGATCATGTTCATGGGCACCACCCCCTTCATCACGGTCCGCGCCCGCCGACCGCTCACCGAGATCGAGTTCTGCGCCTGGGTGGCGCAGGCCATGCCGGGCGACCGGCTCGAATACCATCGCGGCTTTCTGGTTCTCGACATCTTCCCGATGTTCGCCCGGTTGCCGGATCAGCAGCGCGCGGAACTGGCCCGGGTCGGGTCGCGCGCCTTCTGGGCGGCCGAGCAGGGTCTCGTGCACCTGGTGCAGGAGCGCACGGGCCCCGACCAGTTCGCCTATATCGCCGTCGCCCGCCCCAAGCCGAAGGCCGCGGCGGTGTCGCTGTCCGCGCTCCTGCTCGCCGAGCAAGAGGCCGCGTGATGACCGCCTTCCAATCCCTTTTTGCTGATCATGGAGACCCTTACATGCCGTTCCCCGCGAACACCCCCACCGTCGACGACCTGCCGGGCATCGGCTTGCAGGACATCGCACAGCTGCCCGTCGAACTGTTGGCCATCCTGCAGCGCGATGTCGACGAGCGCATGGTCCGGGTCAAGGCCGCGAAGGCTCGCCTCGATGGCGCGCTGACGGTCCGCTACGCCACCCGCGCGGAAGAGGAGCGGCAGGCCGCTGGCAAGGACACCGGAACGATCCGCTTCGACGACGGAGATTTCATCGTGGTCGCCGATCTGCCGAAACGGGTCGATTGGGATCAGGATCGTCTCGCCGCCATGGTCGAGCGCATCCGCGCCGCCGGGGACGATCCCGCCCAGTATGTCGACATCGCCTTCAAGGTGCCCGAGCGCAAATACGCCGCCTGGCCCGATGCGATCCGTGCCGGTTTCGAGCCTGCGCGCACCGTCCGGCCGGGCACGCTGAAGATCGAGATCGTTCCGCAGGGGGGCGATCGATGAGCCTCCCGATCATCAGCGCCGACCAGCGGCTGGCCGAGCCGCGGGGTATCAAGGGCTGCATCTTCGGCAAATCCGGCATCGGGAAGACATCGCTCCTCTGGACCCTGAACGCGTCGACGACCCTGTTCATGGACCTCGAGGCGGGCGATCTCGCCATCGAGGGCTGGGCGGGCGACAGCATCCGGCCGCGGACCTGGACGGAATGCCGGGATTTCGCGGTGTTCATCGGCGGGCCGAACCCGGCCCTGCGCGACGAGCAGCCCTACAGCCCGGCGCATTACAAGGCGGTCTGCGACCGCTTCGGCGATCCGGCAGCTCTCGACCATTACGACACGATCTTCGTGGACTCGATCACCGTGGCGGGGCGGCTGTGCTTCGGCTGGTGCAAGGGCCAGCCCGAGGCGCTGTCGGAGAAGACCGGCAAGCCGGACGTGCGCGGGGCCTACGGGCTGCACGGCCGCGAGATGATCGGCTGGCTCACGCATCTCCAGCACACACGGGCCAAGAACGTCTGGTTCGTCGGGATCCTCGACGAGAAGCTCGACGACTTCAACCGCAAGGTGTTCCAGCCGCAGATCGACGGCTCGAAGACCGGGTTGGAGCTGCCGGGGATCGTCGACGAGGTGATCACCATGGCGGAGCTGAAGGCCGATGGCGGTCCCTATCGCGCCTTCGTCTGCCAGACCATCAACCCATGGGGCTTTCCGGCCAAGGACCGCTCCGGTCGGCTGGATCAGGTCGAGGAGCCTCACCTCGGCCGCCTGATGACGAAGATCCGCGCCCCCGTCGCGCCGGCACCCAAGCGCCTGACCTACACCCCGCCGCCCGCCGATCCGGCGGCCGACGCCCAATCCCAACCGCAATCCTGATCAGAAAAGGAGGTTCCCCATGGGTTCCTGGAACGATTTCAACGACGCGCAGAGCAACACCAACCTGATCCCCAAGGGCACGCTGGCCAAGGTGCGCCTGACCATCCGTCCGGGGGGCTTCGACGATCCGTCGCAAGGCTGGACCGGCGGGTATGCCACGCGCGGCTCGACGGGTGCGGTCTATCTGAACGGCGAGTTCACGGTGACCGAGGGTCAGTATGCCCGGCGCAAGGTCTTCACCCTGATCGGGCTCTACAGCCCGAAGGGGCCCGACTGGGCCAACATGGGCCGCAGCCTCGTGCGCGGAATGCTGAACTCGGCCCGCGGGATTTCCGACAAGGACATGTCGGCCGAGGCGCAGGCGGCGCGGCGCATCAACGGCTTCGCCGATCTCGACGGGATCGAGTTCATCGCCCGCATCGACATCGGCACCGACGCCAGCGGCGACGACAAGAACGAGATCCGCAGCGCGGTCACGCCCGATCATCGCGATTACGCTCAGGTCATGGGGACGGCTGCGCTGCAGTTCGGCGGACAGGGTGCTGCCGGACATGCCCCGCAGCAGACCACCTCTGCGGCACCGTCACATCAGCCCAGCCAGCTCGCTTCCGCTCCCGGGTTCGCCGGTCGGCCGAGCTGGGCGCAGTAAGGGGGAGACCGGCCATGCGCCTGCGCCCCCGCCAGAAGACCTTCGTCGAGCGCAGCGTGGCTGCGCTCGGTTCCCGCGGCAACACGCTGAGCGTGGCGCCCACCGGCGCGGGCAAGACCATCATGCTCTCGGCGGTCACCGGCGAGATGATCGGCGACGGCGCCAAGGCCTGCGTGCTGGCGCATCGCGACGAGCTGACGGCGCAGAACCGCGCCAAGTTCCAGCGGGTCGTGCCGGGCGTCGCCACCTCGGTGATCGACGCCACGGCGAAGTCCTGGGGCGGCCAGGTCGCCTTCGCCATGGTGCCGACGCTGGCGCGCGCGTCGAACCTTGCCGAGATGCCGCGTCTCGATCTGCTGGTCGTGGATGAGGCGCACCATGCCGTCGCCGACAGCTATCGCCGCATCATCGACCGGGTGCGCGAAGCCAATCCCGACGCCCGCATCTTCGGGGTCACGGCGACGCCGAACCGGGGCGACAGGAAGGGCCTGCGCGAGGTCTTCGACAACGTCGCCGATCAGGTGCGGCTGGGCGAGTTGATCGCCTCGGGCCACCTCGTCCCGCCGCGCACCTTCGTCATCGACGTGGGCGTGCAGGACGAGCTGCGCTCGGTCCGCAAGACCATGTCGGATTTCGACATGGCGGAGGTCGCGGGCATCATGGACCGCGCCCCCGTCACCGACGAGGTGATCCGCCACTGGAAGGAAAAGGCGGGCGACCGGCAGACCGTGGTGTTCTGCTCCACCGTCGCGCACGCCGAGCATGTCACCGACGCGTTCCGGGCGGCGGGCGTTTCCGCCGCCCTGATCCACGGCGATCTGGCGGCCGAGACGCGCAAGGCGATCCTCGCCGACTACGCGGCGGGCAACATCCGCGTGGTGGTCAACGTGGCGGTGCTGACCGAGGGCTGGGACCATCCGCCCACCTCCTGCGTCGTGCTGCTGCGGCCCAGCTCCTACAAGTCCACCATGATCCAGATGGTCGGGCGCGGTCTGCGTACCGTCGATCCCGAGGAACATCCCGGCATCGTCAAGACCGACTGCGTCGTGCTGGATTTCGGGACGTCGAGTCTCACGCACGGCACGCTGGAACAGGATGTCGATCTCGACGGGCGCGTTCCGACGCCGGGGGAAGCCCCCACGAAGCTCTGCCCCGAATGCAAGGCCGAGATCCCGATCGCGGTCACCGAATGCCCGATCTGCGGGTGCGAGTTGCCGCGCGAAGGCGCTGAGCCAATCGACAGTTTCGTCATGACCGAGCTCGATCTTCTCGAGCGATCGAGTTTCGCGTGGGTGGACCTGTTCGGCGACGACGCCGCGCTGATGGCCAACGGCTTTCACGCCTGGGGCGGCGTGTTCTTCCTCGAGGGCCGCTGGCACGCGGTCGGGGGCGCCAAGGGCAAGGCGACGCGGCTCCTGAGCGTGGGCGAGCGCATCGTCTGTCTCGCGCAGGCCGACGACTGGCTGAACGAGCATGAGACCGACGAGAGCGCCTTCAAGTCGAAGGGCTGGCTGAAGCAGGACGCGACGGAGAAGCAGCTCAACTGCCTGCCGCCCGAGTTCCGGCGCGATTACGGCCTGACGCGCTATCGCGCCTCCGCGCTGATCTCGTTCCAGTTCAACAAGCGCGACATCCGGCGCCTCGTCTCGGCGGCCGAGCCCCAGCGGAGGGCGGCGTGAATCATGTCGCGCAAGTCCAATCCCCGCCCGCAGCGCCTGCGGATTGCCCGGAGCGTATTCGGCTCTGGCACCCGCGCCTCAAGCCTTGCGCCGTCTGTCTGCGCCCCGCGCGCGGCTTCGGTTTCTTCAACCCCAACAAACCCCGCCCCCGCGAATACCGCTGGTTCTGCTCGATGCACTGCCAGGCGTTCTTCGCGGCCCGCCACCGGAAAGGACTGACCATGCAGGGAACGACCGATGAAGAACGCCTCGCCATCGCGCTGGTGATGAAGCGGCTCGGCACGACCATGGACCAAATCGGCTGGGACAAGCGGCTGCGGGATCTCGATGCGACAGAGGTCACCGCGCTGATCGAGGAGGTTCTGGAGGGCTATGGCGCCGAGATGTCGCGCATCGCCGCCAGGAGCGAGGTGCCGTTCTGATGCTGGATTTCAACCCGCGCCCCTCCATGGCCGAGCGGATCAACGCGCTGGTCGACGCCGCGCTGATCGCCGAGCGGGTGGCCACGCCGCCCCGAACCTATCTCGGCGCGTCCCGTCTGGGACATGCCTGCGAACGCGCGCTGCAGTTCGAGTTCGCGGGTGCGCCCAAGGATGAGGGCGCGGATTTCGGCGGCCAGACGTTGAGGATCTTCGCGATCGGTCATCAGCTCGAGGATCTGGCGATCCGCTGGCTGCGGGCGGCCGGGCTGGACCTCTACACCCGCAAGGGCAACCGCCCCGATGGCGAACAGTTCGGCTTCTCTGTCGCGGGCGGCCGCATCCGTGGCCATGTCGACGGGGTCATCGCGGCGGCACCGGCCGCGCTCGGTCTCCGCACCCCGGCGCTCTGGGAATGCAAGACGATGAACGCGAAGAACTGGCGGGCCTGCGTCAAGGACGGGGTCGCCGTCTCCAAGCCCGTCTATGCCGCGCAGATCGCGATTTATCAGGCCTACATGGAGCCTTCGGTGCCGGGCATTTCCGCAGCCCCGGCGCTGTTCACGGCGATCAACAAGGACACGGCCGAACTGCATCACGAGCAGGTCGCCTTCGATGCGGATCTGGCGCAGCGCATGTCCGACCGCGCGGTGCGGATACTCCAAGCCACCGATGCCGGCGAGCTGCTGCCCCGCATCGCCGCCAGCCGCGACTTCTTCGAATGCCGGTTCTGCGCCCATGCCGAACGGTGCTGGGGGTTGGCGGCATGAGCGACGACAAGATCATCCACTTCAATCCATGGCGGGATTTCAACGACGCGGTGCCGCTGCCCGATCCCTTCGCCGTGGAACCGGACCCCGCGCAGATCGCGCGCTTCGTCGACGTGGTCTTCGGCTATTCCGAGGGACTGATCCCTGTCCGTGGCTTCGTGGACAAGGGTCAGGGCAAGGACGGCCGGCCCCACAACATCTGGATCGACGCGAACGGCGCGGCGCCCGACAAGCTCGCCACATTCGCCGCCTGGGGCGCGCGCGAGGGAGCGGCGGTCTATGTCATTCCCGGCACGGTGGCGGAAACCGGACAGGCGCGTGCCGCCGATGTACTGCAGATGCAGAGCGTCGTCGTCGATCTGGACGCAGGCGACATCCCAGCCAAGCTCGATCACCTCGTCCACCACCTCGGGCGACCGACGCTGATCGTCGAGAGCGGCGGGCGCACAGCCGATGGCGCGACCAAGCTCCATGTCTGGTGGAAGCTGACCGAGCCCGCCGAAGGCGCCGATCTCGCGCGGCTTTGCCAGTTGCGGGGCGATATCGCGCTCAAGGTCGGCGGCGACATGCATTTCCGCTCGGCGCACCAGCCGATCCGCGTCCCCGGCACGGTCTATCACAAGGGCGGCCAGGAACGGCTCGTCCTGATCCGTGAAGCCAGCGATCTCGAGTTCGATCTGGCCGACATGCTCGAGCGCGCGGCCGAAATGCCGCCCATGCCCGGAGTCGGCATGGCGACGGCCGAGCTGCGCGAGAAACCCTGCGTGGACGCAGCCCTTACCACACCGGTCCGCGAGGGCGGCCAGGACGCCTGGACGCGGTTCGAAGGCGTCAGCATGGCCATCGGACACTATGTCCGCATGGCGCATGAGGGGCGGATGAGCCGGGAGGAAGCCTGGCGCGCGATCGGCGAATACAACGCGGCGATGATCCGGCCCAACTGGACGGAAGACCGCCTCTGGGTCGAATACGAGCGGCTCTGGGCGCTGCATATCGCGCGGAACGGCCCGCCGCTCATTCGGAACGACGGCGCTCCTGCGGCAAGGGAGATCGCCACCTTCACCTTGGGGGCGCTGCTGGACGACGGCACGCCGATGCCCGACGACATCATCGGCCCACGCGTCCTGACCCCGGGCGGCATGCTGGTGCTCGGCGGCGCGCCCAAGGTCGGCAAGAGCGATCTCGTCATCAGCTGGCTGGTGCACATGGCTGCCGGTGTGCCGTTCCTTGGCTTCACGCCGCCACGGCCGCTGCGCGTGTTCTACCTGCAGGCCGAGATCCAGTACCATTATCTGCGCGAGCGCATGCAGCAGATTGGCCTGCCACCCGAAGTGATGGCCGCCGCCCGCGAAAATCTTGTCGTCACGCCGAAGCTGAAACTGCTGCTCGATGAGGGTGGCAGCGCGCTGGTCGCGCAGGCGATCCAGCAGGCGTTCCCGGCCGAGCCTGTCGACATCCTGTGCATCGACCCGATCCGCAACCTGTTCGACGGCGGACCTGACGGCGGTGGCGAGAACGACAACGCCGCGATGATGTTCTTTCTCAAGGACCGGGTCGAGGTGCTTCGCGACCACGTGAACCCCGACTGCGGGATCATCCTGATCCACCACACCAAGAAGCTGAGCAAGCATCAGGTGAAGGAGGATCCGTTCCTGGCGCTTTCGGGCGCCAGCGCGCTGCGGGGCTTCTACACCTCCGGCCTGATCCTGCACCGCCCCGACGAGGACGCGTCTGAGCGCAAGCTGGAGATCGAACTGCGCAACGGCCCGGCGCTGCCTACGAAGCTGATCGACAAGGTGCGCGGCCAATGGGTCGAGATCAACCCGATGAACGAGCGCCTCGTGCGCGCCGAGGTGGGCGCAAAGCATGACGCCGAGCGCATGCGCAAGCACGACGTCATCCTCGGTCTGCTCTACGATGAGGCGCGGCGCGGCAAGCTCTACACCTTCGCCCAGTTTTCCGAGGCATTCGAGAATACCGGGGGGCTCGGCGGGCGGACCATCGTCCACGACCGGCTCAGCGTTCTCGCCACCAAGGGCAAGGTCAAGTTCATCCGCGGCCCCGCTGCCACGCGCATCGGCCTGGCCGCGGAGCGGAGCAAATACGGCTATCTCTGCGTCGAGGGAATGCTGCTCGGCACGGGCGGCGAGACCGTCGATCCCGACACGGGCGAGGTCACGCCTGAGCTGATCCCGGCGCTGCCCAGCCACTACAAATGCCCGCAGACCGGGGCCGTCCTGCCCGTCGAGAACCCCTCCGTCTGGGTCTATCAGGAGGAGGACGAAGCATGAAAACTCACGCCGTTCCCCGCCGCGAATTCTGGCTCTGCAGCCCCGGATTCTGGCCAGAATCCGCAGATTCTGCTCCCCGCGCGAATCCTGGATTCTGGCTTTTCCGATTTCATTTCAGTGACTTGGAAGGTGCTTTCCAGAATCCGGAAGGGCCTTTCCGGATTCTGCTCCGGAGTCTGGAAGTTCTGTTTTGGATCAATGCCTTGGAGCAGATTTCAGAATTCGGAAAACGCCCCCCTAAAGGGGTAGGTGACCTCCCCGCCAGGCGCGGGAGGGTCACCACCTACCCCTGGGCAATCTCAAAGGCTGGATGTCCCGCCCGTCACCCCATCGAGCACCAAACCGGAAAGGAGCCGATTATGGCCCACGCATCTCTGACCCCGACACCCATGAGCGCCCCGGGCCCCGGCGTGCCGGTCGTCCTCGCCCTCGATCTCGGCACCACGACCGGCTGGGCCTTGCAGGCTGCGGACGGTCTGATCACCAGCGGCACCGTATCCTTCCGACCGAGCCGCTATGACGGCGGCGGCATGCGCTACCTGCGGTTCCGGGGCTGGCTCGAGCAGCTGGCCCAAGACGCGGGTCCCATCACCGCCATCCACTTCGAGGAAGTGCGCAGGCACGTCGGCACCGACGCGGCGCATGTCTATGGCGGGCTGCTGGCCACGCTGACGTCATGGGCGGAGACCGCGGGCGTCGCCTATCAGGGCGTGCCGGTCGGCACCATCAAGCGCCACGCCACCGGCAAGGGCAACGCGAACAAGGAGGCCATGATGGCCGCCGCCCGGGCGCGCGGCTTCTCGCCCGCCGACGACAACGAGGCCGACGCCATCGCGATCCTGCTCTGGGCGCTGGAGACCCGGGGAGGTGTGCAATGAGCGGCATGCGGTTCACGCCCAAGGGCTACGGCGGGCACCGCCGCAACCCCGACGAGGTCAAGCGCGACGGCTGGAAGGAGCAGGGGCTGCTGGCCGTCGCCATCGACGACGACCGTCTGACCTGGCCCGAGCGGGAGCTGGTGCGCCAGCTCGGCGAGCGTCTCTACGGCAAGCGGGAACGGGAGGCGCGCCATGGGTGAGTGGACCACAGCACAGGTGCAGGACCGGCTGGAACTTGCGGCGGGCGTGATGCGGCAGATGCCGGGCGTGATGCCGCAGGGCTTCTTCAACGCCTGGCCAGAGTATTTCCACAGCTTCGCCGACAAGGTCGGTCAGGAGCCGCAGATGCGGCGGCCAAGGCCCAGCCCGCGTCAGATCACGCAGGCCGAGGAGGCGATGCTCTGGCTGCGCTGGCTGGAGCCCGAGGATGGGCGCCTTGTCTGGACCCGCGCCGACGGCATGGCGTGGAAGCCGATCTGCTGGCAGTTCGGCCTGTCGCGCACGGCCGCGACCAAGCGCTGGCAGTACGGCCTTGCGGTGATCACCTGGCGGCTGAACGGTCGCGTGCCGTCGCCCCGTCGGTCGCAGCAGTTCGTCATCGAAAACGCCAATCGCCTGTCAAGAAAAATCGTCCTCTGAGGAAATTTTCGGGTGTACATCGCAGGCCCTTACACATTTCGACGAGGCCGTTAGAAAACGAATATGCTCGGGAGAGGAGCGCGCAGGCAGAGGCCGCGCCGCTGGCTTCCGGGGTCCAGCGAAGGGTCCAGCCGGGGTACGATGGGCTAACCCATTGAGTTCTTGGTTCCTTCCTGGCGACATTCGTATGCTGGCGGGCGAAGCGCGGGACATCGCCAGCGTCAGGCCCGGATTTTTGGGAAGCCACCCGGAAGCCGGACCCATCCGCGCCCTGCGCAAACACCAATGAACGCTGGCCTTCCGACCGGACACCGCTGGTGGCCGCTGGACCCCGTGTGGAGTCCGGCCCGGCATCCGGAGTCCGGAAGCCACCGGCATCCACCCGACCGAGGAACCTTGCCCACCATGACGCTGAGCTTCGCCCCGGACGCGATCGAGACGTGGCCGCTGGCCAAGCTCCAGCCCTACGCGAAGAACGCGAAGGCGCACGGCGCGGACCAGGTCGCCAAGATCGCCGCCAGCATGGCCGAGTTCGGCTGGACCGTGCCTTGCCTCGTGGCCGAGGACGGGGAACTGATCGCTGGCCATGGCCGCGTGCTGGCCGCAACGCAGCTGGGGCTGACCGAAGCGCCGGTGATCGTGCTGGGGCATCTGACGGAGGCGCAGCGCCGGGCGTATCGGATCGCCGACAACAAGCTGACCGAGCTCGGCAGCTGGGACGAGGCGCTGCTGTCGGCGGAACTGAACGACCTGCTGGCCGAGGATTTCGACCTGTCGCTGGTCGGCTTCTCCGATGGCGAGCTCGACAAGCTGCTGGCCTTCGTGCCGGAGGGGGACGGTGAAGAAGGTGGCGCCGGGGGCTCCGTGCCGCCGGTGACCATCCCCGAACCACCGCGCAATCCGGCGTCGCGCACCGGCGATCTCTGGATCCTCGGCGACAACCGCCTGCTGTGCGGCGACAGCACCAGCGCGGTCGATGTGCGCCGTCTGATGAATGGCGAGCGGGCGATCCTGTTCGCGACCGACCCACCGTATCTGGTGGACTACGATGGCTCGAACCACCCGACCCGGAACAAGGATTGGTCCGCGTCTTATGGCACGACCTGGGACGACAGTTCGCAGGGGGCGGAACTCTACGACGGGTTCATCGCTGCAGCCGTGGCGGAAGCGATCGCCGAGGATGCGGCCTGGTACTGCTGGCACGCCTCGCGCCGCCAGGCGATGCTGGAGGCTTGCTGGGAGAAGGCCGGCGCCTTCGTCCATCAGCAGATCATCTGGGTGAAGGACCGCGGGGTTCTGACCCGCTCCCATTACCTCTGGAAGCACGAGCCCTGTTTCATGGGCTGGCGGCGTCCGAACCGCCCGCCCAAGGTCGCCGAGGAAACGCTGCCGTCGACATGGGCGCTGCCCAGCTTCGCCAAGGACGACCGGCCCGACCACCCGACGCCGAAGCCGCTCGATGCCTTCGGTATCCCGATGCGCCAGCATGTGGCGCGCGGCGGCCTCTGCTACGAGCCGTTCTCAGGCTCCGGCTCGCAGATCATGGCGGGCGAGGCCAATGGCCGTCGCGTCTTCGCGATGGAGATCAGCCCGGCCTACGTCGATGTCGCCGTGGAACGCTGGCACGCCGAGACCGGCCGCGACGCGATCCTCGACGGCGACGGTCGGACCTTCGCGCAGGTGAGGACCGAGCGGCTGGGCGACGATGCCGAGGCCCGGGCCGATACGCCGGACCCGGACGCCGCTCCGGTCACGGACGCCGCCCCCGAACCCGCGCGCAAGCGCAAGACCGCCGCGTGACATGCATGACCTGGCTTTACCTTCCTCCGGACGCGCTTCCGGGGCCGGAGACGCATGCCTCTTCGGCCTCTCACTCTGCTCCGGCGCGGGCGGTCTCGACCTCGGGTTCGCCATCGCCATCCCCGGATATCGTGCTGTGGGCCATGTTGAGCGGGAAACCTACGCCGCAGCCACTCTCGTGGCGCGGATGGAAGACGCGTCCCTGGATCGCGCGCCTGTCTGGGACGATGTTGCAACCTTCGACGGCCGCCCGTGGCGCGGCGCGGTGGACATCGTCACTGCGGGCTATCCGTGCCAGCCGTTCTCCGTCGCGGGCAAGCGCCGGGGCGCGGACGACCCGCGGCACCTCTGGCCGCATGTCGCCCGCATCATCGGCGAGGTCGAGCCGCCCTTCGTCTTCCTCGAGAACGTCGCCCATCATCTCCGCCTCGGCTTCCCCGAAGTCGCCAGCGGACTGGTCGGCATGGGCTACAAGCTTGCGGCAGGCCTCTTCACGGCGGCGGAGGTCGGCGCACCCCACAAGCGCGAACGCCTGTTCATCCTCGCCATCCGCGAAGGAGACGACCTGGCCGACCCCGCGCGCCTGCTCTGGCACCCGCTCGAGTGGCGGGAACCGGACGGAGCTGCTGCGGCTGTGGCCGACGCCCCGCGCCAGCGCCAACGAGAACCGGCAGACGAAACCGACACCGTCGCAGGCGGCGGGGCAGCACGGGATGAACCTCGCGACGACGGCAGCGCTCTGGCCGACGCCGCAGACCGACAGTTTCCGCAGCCGGGGCGGCGAACGGCGCGACGAGAAGGGTCTGGACCGCATGGCGCGGGATTGGCCGACGCCAATGGCGAACGACGGCTGCAAGCCGAGCGCGGGCAATCGCAAGTCGGCCGATCTGAGCCACGCGGCGGGAATGTGGATGACGCCGACAGCGCGCGATCACAAGGATGGGGCGACGACATTGGCGAACACACCTGTGAACGGCCTGCTTGGCCGCCAGGTCCTGGTGACGCCGATGGCTGGGAGCGATACCTCCGAGCCGCGCCGGACCTTGAACCCGCTGTTCGTCGAGGCACTGATGGGCTGGCCCACCGGGTGGACCGGCTTCGCCTCTGTGGCAACGGCGTGGTCCCCTTGGTTGCTGCGTATGCGCTGCGAACTCTGGCAGCTGAACTGCTGGCCGATGGATGAGGCGGCGACATGAAGCAGTCCCGCCTCATGTCGCTGGTCGAGTCCGTCGCCAACGTCATCGTGGGCTACGGCGTCGCCGTGGTCACGCAGATCCTGATCTTCCCGGTCTTCGGGCTGCACACGACGCTGGCGCAGAGCCTCAAGATGGGTGCGGTGTTCACCGTGGTGAGCATCGCGCGGTCCTACGTCCTGCGGCGTCTGTTCGAGGCGATCCGGATGCGGGGCGACTAGATGGAGTAGCTGCCGAAGGGCTTTCCGAACTTCTCAACGCCCGATTTGCCCAGCAACGTCAGCTTGTTGTGCAGCTTGTGACCGGGAGAAGCGTTTCGGGCCTCGCGCGCCCAGACCTTGGCGTCAATTTCCCAGACATCGAAGTTCGATCCGTCCGGGGTGAATGCACAGAGAACGACATCGATCCGCTCGAGAAGGGTGTTGAGACATCCCCATTGGGTATTGCGCCCCTTCGCCGTGCGCAGCGTAGCTCGTCGACCGTCAGGTAGCTTGAGTTCTGTTGCCACAGGGCTGACGAGGTCGCCGATTTTGCTCGCAAGTGCCCGGCCAGCCGAGATGCCAAACTCATACCCCTCGCGGCCGGTGAACTCGTCCTGTCCGCCACCCGGCTTGGAGGGTTTCGTCGATACGACCTTGGGAGCCTTCGGCAGAAATTCGTCCAAGGCACGAGCGGCAACTGATGCAGCCGATAGACTAGGGTTCTGAGTCAAGAATTCGCCGAGACGGGATGCCAGATTGGGATCCAGTCTAACCGTGATCGAGTCGACCATGCGCGCCACCATTCAAGAGGGTTGATGCACGCATCTTGCAGGCCAACGATAGGATTCGTCAAGAGGTATGATTCATACCCCTTGACGTGTCGTGCTTCCGCGAAGCTGCGTCCAATCAAGCGATGCGGTAGACCCGCCCCCGATCCTCGACCTTCTCCGAGGTCACCTCGAGCCCGAGTTTCTTCTTCAGCGCCCCGGCCATCGCGCCGCGCACCGTATGCGACTGCCAGCCCGTCGCGGCCATGATCTCCTCGATGGTCGCGCCGTCCGGCGCTCGCAGCATGGTGATCAGCGTGGCCTGCTTGGTGCCCTCGCGCGACGTGCGCGCCTTGGGCGCGGTCTCGGTGCCGGTGGCGGCCTCCGGCGCAGACTGCTCGGTCGGTGCGTCGGTCGCGCCCGCAGGCGCGGGGTTCGCGTCCTCGGGCTCGATCCCGATGGCGGCAAGGCCCGCGTCGGTGGCGACCAGCGTGACGCCGTGGCCGTCTCCGGTCTCGCGCCACATAAGCTCGCCCTCGCGCGTGTCGGCGTCGACCTCCTGCAGGAAGTTCTTCGCGAGCATCGCGCCGACCACCTTGGCAGCGGCGCCGCCGCGCAGGCTCTCGGGCAGCGGCAGGGCGATGCGGTCCTCACGCTGTGCGGCGGCGCTGAGGATGATGGCTTGGGTGTCAGAAAGCTTGGTCATGGGGTCGTCTCCGTATTCGGGCCCGCGACATGCGGCGCCTTCTACGACCCCGAGCCGCGCAGGGCGCGCGGCGGGAGTTCCGGCGGTGCCGGAGATCAGCGGGCGTGTTCGCCCTCGCCGAAGGCGCTGTCGGTGATGCGCTTCAGGAGGCTGGCGTAGTGTTCGAGGGTGCCGACCATGGCCCAGCCCGCCTCGTCGGGGGCGCAGTTGAAATGGTCGTCGCTGAGCGCCTGAAGGCGGGCGAGCATCTGGTCGATCTCGGCCTTCTTGCCGATGAAGGCGGCGAGTGCGGCTTCCTTGTTCCGGCGCGCCTTCTCGGCGCGGAGTTCGTGGCGCGGGGTGGTGATCGGGTTCAGGCAGGTGGTCATCGTGGTGGCTCCGTGGTGAGTTGCAGCGTCCTTCTGGAGACACGTTCCCTCTGTCCGCGACGCTTATCAACTCGATAAGCACATGTTTATGAATGATAATCGGAGCCGCCGATGCAGGGCATGAGCGAGCGCCAGTATGCCGCCCATGCCGGGCTGTCGCGCGGCGCGATCCAGAAGGCGAAGACGGCCGAGCGGCTGGTGCTGTTCGCCGATGGCAGCATCGACGCCGTGGCCAGCGACGCCCGGCGCGCCGTGACGACCGACCCGTCGAAGACCCGCAAACCGCCCGAACCGAAGCTGAAGCCTGTCCCCGAAGCGGCGGTCGCTGCCGTCGGCGAGACGCTGCGCGAACAGG
The DNA here is from genome assembly GCF_029027965.1 of Paracoccus sp. S3-43. Taxonomy (NCBI): domain Bacteria; kingdom Pseudomonadati; phylum Pseudomonadota; class Alphaproteobacteria; order Rhodobacterales; family Paracoccaceae; genus Paracoccus; species Paracoccus qomolangmaensis. The sequence goes on from NZ_CP119082.1 coordinate 1,890,147, forward strand.
GGCTGGCGGTGCCGACCGTTGGCAGCGGCACCACCTTCCTGCAGGCGAAGACCGCGAACGAGGTGTTGAAGGCGCAGGAACGGCGCATCCGGCTGCAGAAGCTGAAGGGAGAGTTGATCGAGCGGGCCCGCGCGCTGGCGCTGGTGTTCCGGCTGGCGCGGGAGGAACGGGACGCCTGGGTGAACTGGCCTGCACGCGCCGCCGCGCTGATGGCGGCCGAGCTCTCGGCCTCATGCAGCGACGCGGCGGGCCAGCAGATCACCGTGGAGCCAGCCGCGATGCAGAAGGTCCTGGAGAAACATGTACGCGCCCACCTCGACGAACTCGCCGAGGTCCGGCCCGACTTCCGGTGATGAGGACCGGTTTCGCGACAGCGAAACGCAAGGGTCCAGTGGACCCTTGCGAGGGACGAATGCCCGGAGCGCAAGCGCAGGGCCGGAAGATGGCCTGACGGACTTCGACGGCGCGGGCGAGATCCTGCGTGCCTGGGGCAGCGGGCTGAGGCCTGACCCTGACCTGACCGTGTCGGAATGGGCGGACCGGCACCGGATGCTCTCAGGCCGCGCCTCGGCCGAGCCAGGGCGATACCGGACGGTGCGCACACCCTACATGCGCGAGATAATGGACCGGCTGTCGCCCGGGGATCCCACGCAGCGGATCGTGTTCATGAAGGCCGCGCAGGTCGGCGCGACGGAGGCGGGGAACAACTGGATCGGGTTCGTGATCCACCAGGCGCCGGGTCCGATGCTGGCCGTGCAGCCGACGGTGGAACTGGCCAAGCGCAACTCGCGCCAGCGGATCGACCCGCTGATCGACGAGAGCCCGGAGCTGCGGGAGCGGGTCAAACCGGCGCGATCCCGCGACGCGGGCAACACGATGCTGTCGAAGGAATTCGCGGGCGGTATCCTGATCATGACGGGTGCCAACTCGGCGGTCGGGCTGCGCTCGACCCCGGCGCGGTACATCTTCCTCGACGAGGTCGACGCCTATCCGGCCTCGGCCGACGAGGAAGGCGATCCGGTCACGCTGGCCGAAGCCCGGTCGCTGACCTTCGCCCACCGGCGCAAGGTGCTGCTGGTCTCGACGCCAACGATCCGGGGGCTGAGCCGGATCGAGCGCGAGTTCGAGGCGAGCGACCAGCGGCGGTTCCACGTGCCGTGCCCACATTGCGGGGCGATGCAGTGGCTGAAGTTCGACCGGCTGCGCTGGCAGAAGGGCCGTCCGGAGACGGCGGAGTATCACTGCGAGGGCTGCGACGCGGCAATCGCGGAGCACCACAAGACGGCGATGCTGGAGGGCGGCGAATGGCGGGCGACCGCCACGGCCGCCGATCCGACCACGGTCGGGTATCACCTGTCGGCGCTCTATTCGCCGATCGGCTGGCTGAGTTGGGAGCGGATCGTGCGGGCATGGGACGCAGCGCAGGGGTCGGACGAGGCGATCAAGGCGTTCCGCAACACGATCCTCGGCGAGACATGGGTCGAGACCGGGGAAGCGCCGGACTGGCAGCGGCTCTACGACCGGCGCGAGCGCTGGACATCCGGCACGGTGCCAGCGGGCGGGCTGTTCCTGACGGCCGGCGCCGACGTGCAGAAGGACCGGATCGAGGTCGACGTCTGGGCCTGGGGTCGTGGACTCGAGTCCTGGCTCGTCGATCACGTCGTCATCGAGGGCGGGCCGGATCGGCATGACGCGTGGTCGGAACTGACCGCGCTGCTTGACCGGTCCTGGCCGCACGAGCGCGGGGCGCATCTCAGGATCGCGCGGCTCGCCATCGACACCGGCTACGAGGCTCCGGCGGTCTATTCCTGGTCGCGGGCGCAAGGCTTCGCGCAGGTATCGCCGGTCAAGGGCGTCGAGGGGTTCAACCGCTCGAGCCCGGTGTCGGGCCCGACCTTCGTCGATGCGACCGAAGGCGGCAAGCGCCTCCGGCGCGGGGCGCGGCTCTGGACCGTGGCGGTGTCGACCTTCAAGGCCGAGACCTACCGGTTCCTGCGGCTGGCGCGGCCGACCGAGGAGGAGATGGCCGACGGGGCGGCATTCCCGCCCGGCTCTGTGCATCTGCCGCATTGGGTCGAGAACGAATGGCTGAAGCAGTTCGTCGCCGAGCAGCTGGTGACGGTGCGCACGAAGCGCGGCTTCGCCCGGCTGGAATGGCAGAAGCTGCGCGAGCGCAACGAGGCGCTGGATTGCCGGGTCTACGCCCGCGCCGCCGCCTGGATCGCGGGCGCGGATCGCTGGTCTGAGGCGAAATGGCGCGACCTCGAGGATCAGCTCGGGGCGGCCCCCACCGACACCGATCCCGCCGGGCAGATCAACCGGCCGGGACAGGCCCCGCAGGGCAAGCGCCGCTCCGACTGGCTCGGACGGCGCGGAGGATGGTTCTGAGTGAGGACCGGTCCGCGCAGCGGATGCGAGGCTCCAGTGGAGCGTCGCAAGGGAACGAACGCACTGAGCGGGAGCGAAGGGCATGGACTGGACGGAAACCGAGCTCTCGGCGCTGCGCCGGGCCTATGCCAGCGGCACGACGCGGGTGAGCTATGACGGCAAGTCGGTGGAATACGGCTCGGCAGAGGACCTGCTGGCGCGCATCCGCACCATCGAGCGCGCCATTGCGGGCGTCAGCCGACCGCTGCCGGTGGCCGGGCTCGCGGGCTTCAGCCGCGGGGATCGCTGATGCCCGCAAACTGGTTCGATCACGCCATCGCCACGGTGGCGCCGCGGATGGCCGCCCGCCGTGTGATGGCGCGTCAGGCCTTCGAGACCCTGACGCGAGGTTACGACGGGGCCGCGCGCGGACGGCGGACCGAGGGCTGGCGCGCGCCGGGATCCTCGGCCGACACCGAGATCGGCGTGGCCGGGGCGCTGCTGCGCGACCGGATGCGCGATCTGGTGCGCAACAACCCGCATGCGGCCAAGGCCGTGGCGGTGCTGGTCAACAACATCATCGGGGCGGGCATCATGCCGCGCGCCGCCAGCGGCGACGACAAGCTCGATCGGAAGGTCGACGCTCTCTTCGAACGCTGGACGGCGGAATGCGATGCCGATGGCCAGCTCGACTTCTACGGACTGCAGACGCTGATCTGCCGCGAGATGGTCGAGGCGGGCGAGGTGCTTGTGCGCCGCCGTCTGCGCCGGTCGTCGGATGGTCTGCCGGTGCCGCTGCAATTGCAGGTGCTGGAGGCCGACTTCCTAGACGCCACCAAATCCGGTGCGCTCGGCGCGGGACGGCTGGTGCAGGGGATCGAGTTCGATCCGGTCGGCAAGCGCCGCGCTTATTGGCTGCACGCCGAACATCCCGGCGACGCCTATGGCGCCCTGCAGAACGGTCTGCAGAGCCGCCCTGTCCCCGCGACCGAGATCGCCCATGTCTACGAGAAGCAGCGCACCCAGGCGCGCGGCGTCCCCTGGGGCGCGCCGGTGATCCGCAGCTTGCGCGATCTCGACGATTACGAGGTGGCGGAACTGGTCCGCAAGAAGACCGAGGCCTGCGTGACCGCCATCGTCTTCGGTGACGACGAGGCGCAACAGGGCATCGCGCCGTCGGTGGTCGATGCCGACGGCAACCGCGTGGAGCAGTTCGAGCCGGGGCTGATCGCCTATGCGCGCGGCGGCAAGGACATCCGCTTCAACCAGCCGTCGGCCACCGGCGGCTACGGCGAATACAAGCGGGCGAGCCTGCACACGATCTCGGCGGGCTTCCGGGTGCCCTACGAGCTGCTGACCGGGGACCTCAGCCAGGTCAACTATTCCTCGATCCGGGCGGGGCTTGTGGAGTTCCGCCGCCAGATCGACGCGGTGCAGTGGCAGCTCTTCATCCCGATGTTCTGCGCGCCGGTCTGGCGCTGGTTCACCGAAGCCGCATGGGCGGCGGGCCAGATCCCGTCGCCGGTCGTGCCTGTCGAATGGTCGCCGCCGAAGTTCGAGGCGGTCGATCCGCAGAAGGATGCAATGGCGAACCTGCTGTCGATCCGGTCGGGCACCATGACGCTGGCCGAGGTGATCGCGAAACAGGGCCGCAACCCGGACGCCGTGCTGACCGAGATCGCCGCGACCAACGCCAAGCTCGACGCGCTCGGGCTGGTGCTCGACAGCGACCCGCGCCGCGTGACCAAGACCGGCAGCGCGCAGACCAGCGATCCGGCCACCGATCCGAATGCCGACGATCCGGCCGACGACCCCTCCGCCGACGCGGAAACCGACCCGGCGCAGGCCGGCCAACAGGACTGACCTTCATGGACACGATGATCGAATTGCCAGCCATGCGCCGGTCGGCGGAGCTTGCGCCGAACACGGCCGACGCCGACAGCCGCACCGTCGAGGTGGTCTGGTCGGCAGGCGCGCGCGTCCGCCGCGCCACCTTCTTCGGCGAGCCCTATGACGAGGAGCTGAGCCTCGACCCGGACCATGTCCGGCTCGACCGGCTGAACGCGGGCGCGCCGTTCCTGAAGGTGCACGAACTCGACACGCTGGATGCGGTGATCGGCTCGGTCGTGCCGGGCTCGGCGCGGATCGAGAACGGCCGGGGCATCGCCTTGGTGCGCATCTCCGAGCGCGCCGATGTCGAGCCGATCTGGCGCGACATCCAGGCCGGGCACATCCGTGCGGTCTCCATCGGCTACCAGGTCCACCGCTTCGAGGTCTCGAAACCCGAGGCCGCCCGCGAACTCTGGCGCGCGGTGGACTGGACCCCGTTCGAGGTCTCCGCCGTCGCGGTCGGGGCTGACCCCGCCGCTGGCTTCCGCGCCCAGCACCCCCTTCACGACTGCGTCCTCCACCGCCGGGACGCCCCTTCCACTACGAAAGGACCGATCCCGATGACGGACAAGACCCAGACCCCGGCGAGCGACGCCGCAACTCCCGCCACCACCCAGCCGACCGCGCCGGTCGAAACCGAGGACACCCCCATGACCGAGCCGAATGCGGCTGCGCCCGACCCGAAGGTCGCCGCCAGCGAGACCCGCAGCCAGCCGAAGACGCAGGCCGCTCCCGCGCCCGACACCGAAGCCGTCGCGACCCGCGCACGCGAGGCCGAGCGTGACCGCGTCTCCACCATCTACGATCTGGCCGGGCGGCTGAACCTCGAGCGCGGCTTTGCCGAGGATCTGGTCAAGCGCGGCGTCAGCGTCGACGAATCCCGCCGCCTGATCCTCGATCAGGTCGCGGCTAAGTCCGACGAGACCCGGACCTTCCCGCATGTCTCCGTCCCGCTCGGCGGTAGGGACGAGCGCATCACCCGCCGTGACGCGGTGGCGAATGCGCTGCTGCACCGCTACAGCCCGACGCTGTTCCAGCTGGAGGACGCCGCCCGGCAGTATCGTGGCATGACGCTGCTGGAACTGGCCCGCGAAAGCCTCGGCAATGCCGGAGTCAACACGCGGGGCCTGTCGCGCGACGAGGTGGCGACGCGGGCGCTGCACTCGACCTCTGACTTCCCCGAGATCCTGTCGGCGGTCACCAACAAGACCCTGCGTCAGGCCTACGAGGCCTATCCGCGCACCTTCATGCTGTTCTGCCGCCAGGTGCTCGCCACCGACTTCAAGGCGATGCACCGGGTCCAGCTCGGCGAGGCGCCGCAACTGCTGGAAGTGGGCGAGAGCGGCGAGTTCAAGCGCGGGACGCTCGGCGAGAGCAAGGAGAGCTACAAGGTCAAGACCTATGGCCGGGTGGTCGCGATCACCCGTCAGACGCTGATCAACGACGATCTCGACGCCTTCACCCGGATCCCGGCGATGTATGGCAACTCCATCGCGCAGCTGGAGTCGGATGTGGTCTGGGGGATCATCACTTCGAACCCGGCGATGGCCGACGGCAACGCGCTGTTCCACACCACCCACAAGAACCTCGCCGGGACCGGGGCGGCGCTCGATGTCGGCAGCGTCGGTGCGGCCCGCGCCGCCATGGCCAAGCAGACCGGCCTCGACAAGAAGACGGTGCTGAACGTCCGCCCGGCCTTCCTGATCGTCCCCGCCTCGCTGGAACTGAAGGCCGAGCAGCTGGTCGCCCAGAACCTCGTACCCGCCGCGACGTCCAGCGTGGTGCCGCAGTCGATCCGCACCCTCGCGCCGATCAGCGAGCCGCGCCTCGACGCGGCCAGCGAGACCGCCTGGTATCTGGCGGCCAGCCCGAACCAGATCGACACCATCGAGTACGCCTATCTCGAGGGCCAGCAGGGTGCCTACATCGAGACCCGCAACGGCTTCGATGTCGACGGCGTCGAGATCAAGTGCCGCCTCGACTTCGGCGCCAAGGCCATCGACTGGCGCGGTCTCTACAAGAACCCGGGCGCGTAACCCGCACCCCATGCTGAACCCTGACATGCGGGCGGTCCTGACGGGCCGCCCGTCGTCTTTCCACGAGGATCCTCCCCATGAAAAACTATGTCCAGCCCGGCAACACCATCACCCTGACCGCGCCCTATGCCGTCGCCTCCGGCGATGGCCTGCTCGTCGGCTCCATCTTCGGCATCGCCGCAGGCGCCGCCGCTCTCGGCGATCCCGTCGAGACCGCGCTCACCGGCGTCTTCGACATCACCAAGGTCGGCTCCCAGGCATGGACCGTCGGCGCCAAGGTCTATTGGGACGACACCAACAAGCGCTGCACGACCGTGGCAACTGACAACACTCTCATCGGCGTGGCCGTCGAGGCGGTGGCCAGCGGCGCGGGCGACACCATCGGCCGGGTGCGCCTGAACGCGATGTTCTGATGAGCGCCTTCGCCGCCGCCGTGGGCGCGCTCTTCGCCGATCCCAATATCGGCCGGGACGCGGTGTATATCGCCGACGGCGGCGCGCCCGTGCTGGTGCGCGTCGTCGCCCGGCGCGCGGATGTCATCTCCGACTTCGGCGACGCGCGACTCTGGTCCGAGACCACGCGGATCGACCTGCGCGTCACCGAGGTGGCGACCCCGCATCCCGGCGACCGGATCGAGATCGACGGCGATGCCTTCCTCATTCAGGGCGAGCCCGTCCGTGACCGGGAGCGGCTGGTCTGGACCGTCGATCTGAGGCCCGCGTGATACTGAAGCTCGACATTGATCCCGACATCGTCGCGATGATGGCGGCGGAGGTGGCGGCGGGCGAACGCGCGGTGACGGCCGCCATGCGCGAGGCCGGGACCGGGCTGAAGACCGCTTGGCGGCTACAGATCACCGGCGCCGGGCTCGGCACACGGCTGGCGAACTCGATCCGGAGCCAGAACTTCCCGAGGTCGGGCGAGAGCCTGGACGCGGCAGCGCTGGTCTGGTCGAAGGCGCCCGTCATCGTCGGCGCACACGACAGGGGGCCGCTGATCCGCTCCAAGGACGGGTTCTGGCTGGCGATCCCGCTGCCTGCGGCGGGCAAGTCATTGCGCGGCGGCCGGATCACGCCCGGCGAGTGGGAACGGCGACGCGGACTCCGCCTGCGCTTCGTCTACCGCCGCCGGGGCCCAAGCCTGCTGGTGGCGGAGGGACGGCTGAACACAAAGGGTCAGGCGGTCGTGTCACGCTCGAAGACCGGGCGCGGAAAGGTCACCGCGCCGATCTTCCTGCTGGTGCTGCAGGTGAAGCTGCCGAAGCGGCTGGACCTGGCGCGGGATGCGGAGCGCGCAGTGGACGGTGTGCCGGGGCTGATCGTGGCGAGCTGGGTGGAGCAGAGGTTCTGAAGATGACTGCTGTGGCGGGCCTTGCGCTTATTCGACGATGTCCGCGAAGGCCGCTTCGAACTGATAGCATCAAGTTGTCTTCAGATCAGCCCGCGCGTCGCGGATAATCGACCAGGACGAATGCAGGAATAGTCCCGCAATCCCGAACGCGACGATCAGGTCGGGCCATGCGCTGCCCAGCCACGCGACGAGGGCTGCGGCCACAACCACGGCCGCATTGCCGATCGCGTCGTTGCGCGAAAAGAGCCAGACGGCCCGCATGTTCGCGTCACCCTTGCGAAACCGCAGCAGCGGCAGGACCGCGAGGACGTTGACCACGAGAGCGATGAGACCGAATAGCCCCATGAGACCGGCGTCCGGCGTCGTCTGGGTAAAGGCGCGCCAGATCGTCGTCCCAAGAACCCCAAGGCCCAGAACGCCAAGGAAGATGCCTTGGATCAGGGCGGATCGCGCCCGCCAGACAATGCTCCAACCGATTGCCAGAAGGCCCAGAAAGGTGATGAGGCCGTCGCCAATGAAATCGAGCGCGTCGGCCTTCACGGCCTGCGATCCGGAAATGAAGCCGCCGATCATCTCCGCAATGCCATACCCGACGTTGAGAATTACCACGATCCAGAGCGCGCGCCGATAGGCCGGGTCTTGGTAAGCTGCGCCCTCCTGCGCTTCGTCGTCGCCCGCTTCGATGCGATCGAACCCGTAGCCGGTCGCGGCCACGGCCCGTTCGATCTCGGACAGCCGCGCTTCGGGGACGTTCAACGTCAAGATGTGGGTGGCGGAGGAGACCTTTACTGCCTCCGGCGCCACGCCCGCCGACTGCGCGGCCCGCTCGATCTGGGCGGCATCCTTGGCGCAATCCATTCCGGAGACGCGGTAGCGGAAAGATGCGACATCTGCGGTCGGTTCGGCGCCTTGGGCATTGGCCATGCTTGCATTGGTCCTGCTATCTTGATGTGCGAAACACATCAGCGGAGAATGATATGGAACAAATCGCCGCGGACCGCAATGCCGTCGCGACGGCCACCGAGCGGCGGGCGAAGTTCTTTCGCGGCATCGCGGACCAGAGCCGGTTGGCGATCCTGGATGCTCTGTGCGCCGGGCCGCTGGTCGTTCACGAGATCGTCGGGCGCACGGCCCTGACACAACCCAACGTCTCGAACCACCTTCGATGTCTGTCGGAGTGTGGCCTCGTAACCAGCATGCGCGATGGTCGTTTCGTGCGCTATCGGATTAGCAGCCCCCGGATTGCGGATCTTCTGCACGATGTGGAGGCTCTGCTCGACGCGGTGGCTACAGGCGTCGAAGCTTGTCGCAATTATGAGCCTGACGAGGATGAGTTCCACCGCTGTCCCGCGTCACGACCTTAGCACATTGGCGCCGTCCGTGAATGCTGCTGCATTGGTCCGACTGGGCTTGAGGCGTATTCTTTCCGCAGTCGCCAATCGTGGTCCATCTCCATGCTCAGCCCTCGTGAAACCATCCTCACCGCGCTGCACGCGCGGCTTTCGGCGTTGCCCGCCACCGCCCTGCGCGGCGAGGTTCTGCCCGAGCGCGTCCCGGCCGAGGGCCTGCTGATCCTGCGCGACGGCGAGCCGGGGGAGCCGGAGGTCACGCTCTCCCCGCTCGCCTACCACTACCAGCACCGGGCCGAGATCGAAGCGGTCGTGCAGGGCGCCGACCGTGACGCCGTCTTCGACACGCTCTGCGCCAGCGTGGGCGCGGCGCTCGCTGCCGACCGCACGCTGGGCGGGCTCTGCGACTGGGTCGAGGCAGAAGCGCCGCGCCCGGTCGATCTGCCGGTCGAGGGCGCGGCCAGTCTGAAGGCGGCCGTGATCCCTGTGGTGCTGCACTATTACACGGCCGACCCGCTGGCCTGACCCCGACAACCCGAGGAGAACACCATGGCACGAGCCCAGGGGGCGCGGGCGCTGATGGCGCTTGCGTTCGAGACGACCTATGGAACGCCGCCCGCCAGCGGCTTCACCCGCATGCCCTTCGCCAGCACCTCGCTCGGGGCGGAGCAGCCGCTGCTGAACTCGGAGCTTCTCGGCTACGGCCGCGATCCGTTGGCGCCGATCAAGGACGCGGTGACGGCCGATGGCGACGTCGTCGTGCCTCTCGACGCCGAAGCCTTCGGGTTCTGGCTGAAGGCCGCGTTCGGTGCGCCGACAACCACGGGCGTGGAAGCGCCGTACACCCACGAGTTCCAGTCAGGGTCCTGGACGCTGCCCAGCATGTCGATCGAGACCGGCATGCCCGAGGTCCCGCGCTATGCGATGTATTCCGGCTGCGTGCTCGACCAGATCACCTGGCAGATGCAGCGCTCGGGCCTGCTGACGGCAACCGCGCGGCTGGTTGCGCAGGGCGAGACGGTGGGCACGACGACGAGCGCCGGAACACCGGCCGCGCTGGAGCTGAAGCGCTTCGGCCATTTCAACGGGGCGATCACGCGCAATGGCTCAGCCCTCGGCAACGTGGTCTCGGCCGAGATCACCTACGCCAACAACCTCGACCGGATCGAGACGATCCGGAGCGACGGGCGCATCGACGGGGCGGACCCGTCCATCGCGGCGCTCACGGGTCGGATCGAGGTGCGGTTCGCCGACCAGACGCTGGTGACGCAAGCGATCAACGGCGAGGCCTGCGAGATGGAGTTCGCCTACGTCCTGCCCTCGGGCGAGAGCTTCACCTTTACTGTGCATGCCGTCTACCTGCCGCGCCCGCGCATCGAGATTTCGGGGCCGCAGGGCGTGCAGGCGACCTTCGACTGGCAGGCGGCGCGCGACAGCGTGGTCGGCCGGATGTGCACCGCCACCCTCGTGAACGACGTGGAGAGTTACTGATGCTCACGCTCGACCTGACCAACGCGCCGCGCTGGCATGACCTCTCGCCCGGCGTGCGGGTGCAGCTGCGCCCGCTGACCACGGCGTTGATGGTGGCGACACGCAGCGACCCGGCCGTCGAGGCCGTTCCGGAAGAAGCCTCGGACGAGGAGCGCGCCGTCGCCTTCGCCAAAGCGCTGGCGCGGCGGGCGGTGCTCGCCTGGGAGGGCATCGGCGACGCGGACGGCAAGCCCATCGACCCGAGCCCGGAGGCCATCGACGCGCTGCTCGATGTCTGGCCGATCTTCGAGGCATTCCAGCTGACCTATGTCTCGAAGGGCCTGCTGCTGGAACAGGAAAAAAACGCCTCCGCGCTCTCGCCGACTGGTCCTTCGGCGGGGGCGATCGCTACTGCGAAGCCTGCGCGCAAACCTGCCCGGACTGCCCGGCGCGGCTGAATCGTCCGGAAACGCCGGAGGGTTGGCAGGTGTGGGACCTGATCGGTCGCCTCGGCGGCCAGCTGCGCGTGCTGCCGGGCGCAGTGATCGGCTGGGACATGTCGGCGGCGCTGGCGCTCGGCGACGCGCTCGGCGTGCCGCCGCTCGCCATGGCCGAACTGCTGCCCGTCATCGAAGCGGTGATGGTCGCAAAACTCAACGAACAGATGGATCACTCCCATGGCGGAAAAACGGGTTAGCGTCCGCCTCGCGGCCGTGGGCGGACGGCAGGTGCGCGCCGAACTGGAAGGTGTCGGCGAGGCCGGGTCGCGCGGCTTCGGACGGCTGAGCCGGGAGATGGAAGCGGCGAACGCCCGGCTCGCGGCCTTCTCGCGGCGGGTCCGGGTCGCGGCAGCGGCTGCCGTGGCCGCCGCTGCCGCCGCCGGTGTGGCAATGATCCGGTCCGGCCTGCAGACGGTGGATGCGCAGGCCAAGCTGGCGCAGTCGCTGGGCACCACCGTCGCCTCGATCCAGACGCTGGAGCGCGCGGGCGAACTGGCGGGCGTGTCGATGTCCGGCATCGAGCAGGCCACGAAGGATCTGACGCGTCGCCTCAGCCAGGCGGCCGCCGGGACCGGCCCTGCCGCCGATGCGCTGGATCGCCTCGGGCTCTCGGCCAATGAGCTGATCGCCCTGCCGCTGGACCAGCGGGTCGGCGCCATCAACGCGGCCATCGAGAACTTCGTGCCTGCCGCCGAACGCGCGGCCGTCGCGGGTCAGCTCTTCGGCGAGGAAGGCTCTATCGCCATGGCGCGGATCGACACCGCGACGCTCCGCCAGGCGACCGAGGACGTCCTCGCCTTCGGTGTCGTCGTCTCCGAACAGGATGCCGAACAGATCGAGCGGACGAACGACGCCATCTCTCGGCTTGGGCTGATCTGGCGTGGGCTGTCGAACCAGCTGGCCGTCGCCGCGGCCCCCGCGCTGGAAGCCGTCGCCAACGCGATGGCGGCGGTCGCCAGCCGCACCGGGCCGCTCGGCATCGCGATCCGCGGGCTTTTCGACAACATCGGTCGCCTGACCACCTATGCCGCCACCTTCGCGGCCTTCCTCGCGGGCCGATGGGTGGCTGGCATGGCCGCTGCGGCGCTCTCCGTGCGCGGCCTCGCCACGGCGCTCGTCGTGCTGCGCGGCGCGCTGATCCGCACCGGCATCGGGGCGCTGATCGTCGGCGCGGGCGAGCTCGTCTACCAGTTCACACGCCTCGTCTCCGGTGCGGGCGGGTTTGGCGAAGCGATGTCGCTCCTGAAGGACCTTGCCGTCGAGGTCTGGGAGCGGATCAGGATGGGCGCGGCTGCGGCGGGCGCTGCGGCCACGGCGATGTTCTTCGACCTGAAGGCCGACGCCGCTTCGGGCATGCAGAGCGCCATCGAGAGCGTCGTCGGTTTCGGCAACACCGCCGTGAACACGTTCGAGGGGGCCTACGAGGCGATCAAGGCGATCTGGGGTCTGCTGCCCGCCGCCATCGGCGATCTGGCGTTCCAGGCGGCCAACAGCCTCGTCGACGGCGTCGAGGCGATGCTGAACGGTGTGGTCTCGCGCATCAACGGCTTCATCGGCGGCATCAATCAGGGGCTCGAAGCCCTCGGGTCGGAGCGCCGCATCTCGCTGGTGCCCGACCTCGACCTCGGCGAGATCGAGAACCGCTTCGAAGGAGCGGCAACGGCCGCGACGACGGCGGCGCAGGCGGCGTTCGACCGGGCCTTCGAGGACAAACCGCTGACCGCGCCTGATCTCGGCCTGACCGAGGCGGCGAGCCGGGCGCTCGAGTCCGCGAACCTCTATCGCGGGGCCGCGCGCGATCTGGCCGAAGGGGCACGTGCGCCCCTCGAAAGCTGGCAGGCGCTGCGCGACGCGGTGCGCGGCACCGATGAAGGCAGTGCGGATGCGCTGACCGAGGCCACGGGTGCTGCCGAGCGGCTGGAGACGGCGCTCGGCGATGCCGGACGCGCCGCGACGGGTGCTGGTGCGGCGGCCGGAGCCGCCGCCGCTGCCGCGGAGCCCGCGACCGAGGCCGCCGTCACCGGCTGGCAGGCGGTCACGGCAGCGCTGTCGGATTACGCCAGCAAGGCCCGCGACATCGGCGGCGATATCGGCCAGAGCCTCGTCGGCGCCTTCCAGTCCGCCGAGAACGCGGTGGGCCAGTTTGTGAAGACCGGGAAGCTGAACTTCCGAGACCTCGTCACCTCGCTGCTGGCCGATCTCGCCCAACTGGCGGCGCGGCGGTTCATCCTCGGGCCGATTGCCAACGCGCTTTCCGGCGTGTTCTCCGGCGCGGGCGGCATCTTCGCCAGCGTCCTGCATGCGGGCGGGATGGTCGGATCGGCCGGGCCCTCGCGGATGGTCCCGGCCATGGCCTTCGCCGCCGCGCCCCGGATGCATGGCGGCGGCATGGCGGGGCTACGCCACGACGAAGTGCCCGCGATCCTGCAGCGCGGCGAGCGGGTTCTGTCGCGGCGGGAGGCGCAGACGTACGGCGGAGGCGGCGGGGTCAACGTCACCATCATGGCCCGCGACGCCGAGAGCTTCCGGCAATCGCGAACGCAGGTGGCGGCCGACATCGCCCGCGCCGTGTCGCTCGGGCGGAGGGGCATGTGATGGCGTTCCACGAGGTGCGGTTCCCCGACAACATCAGTCGCGGCGCGCGGGGCGGACCCGAGCGGCGGACACAGATCGTCGAACTCGCCTCGGGCGACGAGGAGCGCAATGCCAGCTGGGCCAACTCGCGCCGCCGCTACGATGTCGCCTACGGCATCCGCCGCGCCGACGATCTGGCGGCGGTGGTTGCCTTCTTCGAGGCGCGCAACGGCCGCCTCCATGGCTTCCGGTTCAAGGACTGGGGCGACCACAAGTCCTGCCTGCCCTCGGGCACGCCATCGCCGACCGACCAGGCGATCGGCACCGGCGACGGCGCAACCACCGCTTTCCAGCTGGTGAAGCGCTACGCCTCGGGCGCGCAATCCTGGACGCGCGCCATTGCCAAACCGGTGGCGGGCAGCGTGCGCATCGCGCTGTCGGGCGTCGAGCAGCCCTCCGGCTGGTCGGTCGACACCGCCACCGGCGTCGTCAGCTTCGGCGCCGCGCCGGGCGCTGGCGTCGCGATCACCGCGGGCTTCGAGTTCGACGTGCCGGTCCGTTTCGACACCGACATGCTCGACGTGACGCTCGACCTCGAGCGGTTCGGCTCGATCACCTCCATCCCGCTTCTGGAACTGCGCCGATGAAGACCCTCGATCCCGACCTGCAGGCCCATCTCGAAGATGGCACGACGACGCTCGCCTGGTGCTGGCGGATCGCCCGCGCCGATGGCGTCACCTTCGGCTACACCGATCACGACCGGACGCTGACCTTCGACGGCGCGGACTTCGAGCCCGAGAGCGGGCTCACGGCGTCCGAGGTGCGCTCGGGCTCCGACCTGTCTGTCGATGCGCAGGACGCCGAGGGCGTGCTGACCTCGGACCGGATCACCGAGACCGACATCCTCGACGGCCGCTGGGACAATGCGGAGGTCGAGGTCTGGCGGGTGAACTGGGCCGACACGAGCCAACGCGTGCTGATGCGCCGCGGGGCCATCGGTCAGATCCGGCGCGGGCGGCTCGCTTTCGTCGCCGAGGTCCGCTCGCTCGCTCATATGCTGGGCCAGACGGTCGGGCGGACATTCCAGGCGACCTGCGATGCCGGACTCGGGGACGCGCGCTGCGGCGTCGATCTGGAGGATACGGCCTTCAAGGGCACGGGCGCGGTGATTGACATTTTGCGCGACCGAGCCTTCACCGCCTCGGGTCTCGGCGATTTCGAGGCCGGCTGGTTCACCTTCGGCACGCTGGACTGGACGAGCGGCGCGAATGCGGGGCGGCGCACCGAGGTGCTGGGCCATGACGTCACGGATGGCATCGCGGTGCTGACGCTGCTTGAGGGTCTGCCCCCGCGCGCCACCGGTTCGAGCGCGGGGGCAGACGGGCGCGCGATCGCCGAGGGCGACGGCTTCACGATCCGCGCGGGCTGCGACAAGCGCATGGAGACCTGCGGCGCGAAGTTCGCCAACACCGTCAACTTCCGCGGCTTCCCGCACATCCCCGGCCAGGACGCCGTCCTCCGCTACGCCACGAAGGACGGCGGCCACGAGGGGTCCGTGCTGTGACCTCCGCCGATGCCACCCGCGTCATCGCCATTGCGCGCTCCTGGCTCGGCACGCCGTACCACGACCAGGCCAGCCTGCGCGGCGTCGGCTGCGACTGCCTCGGCCTCGCGCGGGGCGTCTGGCGCGAGGTGGTGGGGCCAGAGCCATTCCCGATCCCGCCCTACAGCCGCGACTGGGGCGAGACCTGTCCGCGCGAGGTTCTGGCCGAGGGCGCGCGGCGCATGATGATCGAGGTGTCGCCCGCCGAGGCAGGCCCCGGCGCGCTGGTCCTTTTCCGAATGATGCCGCGCGCCATCGCCAAGCATGTCGGGATCCTGACCGGTCCCGCCACCTTCCTCCACGCCTACGAGCGGCTCGGCGTGATCGAGGAGGCGCTCACCCTGTCCTGGCGGCGGCGCATCGCCTTCGCCTTCCTGTTCCCGCAAAGCTGAGACACCGACATGGCCACCCTCGTTCTCGGTGCAGCCGGCGCCGCCATTGGCGGCAGCATCGGCGGCGCGATCCTCGGCGTGAGCGCCGCGACCATTGGCGGCTTCATCGGCTCGACCATCGGCTCGGTCGTCGACAGCTGGATCATCTCGTCGCTGGCGCCGACCCAGCGCATCGAGGGCGCGCGGCTCGACACGCTGCGCATCACCTCGGCCACCGAGGGCGCGGTCATCCCGCGGCTCTACGGGCGCATGCGGATGGGCGGCAACATCATCTGGGCGACCGATTTCCGCGAGGAGACGAAGACCACGACGCAGGGCGGCGGCAAGGGCGGCGGGGGTGGCAAGGTCAAGACCACGGAGTATCTCTACTACGCCAGCTTTGCGGTCGCGCTCTGCGAGGGCCCGATCACCGGCATCGGGCGCATCTGGGCCGACGGCAAGCCGATGGACCTCTCCGGCGTCACCTGGCGCTGGTATCCGGGCGACGAGGCGCAGACGGCGGACCCGTTCATCGCCGCGAAGATGGGCGCGGCCAGCGCACCCGCCTATCGCGGCACGGCCTATGTGGTCTTCGAGGAACTGGCGCTCTCGACCTATGGCAACCGCCTGCCGCAGTTCTCCTTCGAGGTGTTCCGACCGCTGGCCGATCCCGACACCGCCGAGGGGCTCACCCGCGCCGTCACCATGATCCCGGCCTCGGGCGAGTTCACCTATGCCACGCAGGCCATCCGCAAGACCGATGGCGGCGCGACGGTGCCAGAGAACCTGAACGCGCTGGCCGATTCTACCGACATGGTGGAGGCGCTGGACCGGCTGCAGGCGATGGCGCCTGCGGTCGAGAGCGTCAGCCTCGTCGTGGCGTGGTTCGGCGACGACCTGCGCGCGGGGTCCTGCAAGGTGCGGCCGGGCGTCGAGGTGTCAGCCAAATCGACCACGCCTGCCAGCTGGTCGGTGAACGGCGTGAGCCGCGCGAGCGCCTTCCTCGTCAGCCGCGACGATCAGGATCGTCCGGTCTATGGCGGCACGCCCTCTGACTTCGCGGTGGTGCAGGCCATCCAGGAGATGAAGGCCCGCGGGCTGCGGGTGACCTTCTATCCGTTCATCCTGATGGACGTGCCGCCGGGCAACACGATGCCGAACCCGTATTCCGACAACGCCGCCGCATCGGGCCAGCCCGCGTTCCCCTGGCGCGGCCGGATCACCTGTTCTCCCGCCGCAGGCTACGCAGGATCGGTCGACAAGTCGGCGACTGCGGACACGCAGGTGGCGGCGCTGTTCGGCGCGGCCACGCCCGCGAGCTTCAACGTTTCTGGTCAGTCGGTTTCGTGGAGCGGGCCGTCCGGCGACTGGGGTCTGCGGCGCATGGTGCTGCATTACGCCCATCTCTGCGCGGCGGCGGGCGGGGTCGATGCCTTCCTGATCGGCACCGAGATGCCGGGGCTAACCACGATCCGCTCGGGGCCGTCCAGCTATCCGGCCGTGCAGGCCTATCGGGACCTGTTGGCCGATGTCCGCTCTGTCCTCGGGGCGGGTACGAAGATCGGATACGCGGCGGACTGGAGCGAATATTTCGGGCACCAGCCGGGCGACGGCTCGGGTGACGTGTTCTTCCATCTCGACCCGCTCTGGGCCGATCCGGAGATCGATTTCGTCGGGATCGACAATTACATGCCGCTGTCGGACTGGCGCGACGGGTTCGAGCACGCGGATGCGGCCGAGGGCTGGCCCGCGATCTACGACCGCGCCTATCTGCAGGGGAACATCGCGGGCGGCGAAGGCTTCGACTGGTTCTACGCCAGCACCGCCGATCGCATCGCGCAGGTGCGGACCCCGATCACGGACGGCGCGGCCGCCAAGCCTTGGGTGTTCCGCTACAAGGATCTGCGCGCCTGGTGGTCGAACCCGCATTACAACCGCCCGGGAGGGGTGGAGAGCGGCACGCCGACGGCATGGGTGCCGGAGTCGAAGCCGATCTGGTTCACCGAGCTCGGATGTCCTGCCATCGACCGCGGGACGAATCAGCCGAATGTGTTCTTCGACCCGAAGTCGTCCGAGAGCTTCACGCCACATTTCTCGCGGGGCTGGCGGGATGACGCGATCCAGCGGGCCTATCTCGAGGCGACCTATCTCTTCTGGGGCGAGGCCGCGAACAACCCGCTGTCCTCGGTCTACGGCGGGCCGATGGTGCACGTCCCCGAATGTGCCGCCTGGACCTGGGACGCGCGGCCCTATCCGTTCTTCCCGGCGCTGACCGACGTCTGGACCGACGGCGCGAACTGGCGGCTCGGCCACTGGCTGAGCGGACGGCTCGGCGCGGTGTCGCTCGCGGCGCTGGTCCGCCACCTTTGCCTGCGCGCCGGGCTGCCCGAGGACCGCATCGACGTCTCTGGCCTCTGGGGCGCGGTGGAGGGCTACGCCATCACGGCGCTGGAAAGCCCGCGCGCGTCCATCACCACGCTGTCGCGGCATTTCGGCTTCGACGCCGTGGAGACCGAGGGCGTGATCCGCTTCGTCATGCGCGGGCGGGCCTCCGTCGCCACCCTCGCGCCCGACGATCTGGTCGCCGGTCGTGAGGGCGACGTGCTGGAACTGACGCGCGGCCAGGAAACCGAACTGCCGCAGGCGCTGAAGTGGCAGATCGCGCGGGCCGATGAGGATTACGACGCGGCCCTCGTCGAGGCCCGGCGCATCACGGTGGACACGACGCGCATCGCGTCCGAGTCCTTCCCGATGGCCGTGCCGCCCGAGGAGGCCGAACGCCGCTGCCGCCGCGCCCTGATGGAGGCGTGGGTGGGGCGCGAGACCGCGGCGTTTCGTCTGCTGCCCTCGCGCCTCGCGCTTGACCCGGCCGATGCGATCCGGCTGGAGCATGACGGGCGGTTGGTCGATCTGCGGCTCGTCTCCATCGCGGATGCCGACGCGCGCGGGGTCGAGGCCGTTCGCCAGGACCGCGCGACCTACGACCTGCCGCCCGGCGATCCCCGCGCGGCGTCGCTGACGCGGGCGGTCGTGTTCGGCGCGCCGGACGCGGTGCTGATGGACCTGCCGCAGCTCACCGAGGACCAGCCGGCGCATCGGCCGCTGATTGCGGCGCACGCGGTTCCCTGGCCGGGCGAGATGGCGGTGTTCCGCAGCCCCTCCACGAATGGCTTCGAGCTGCTGACCACGTTCGGCAGCCGCGCCCGGATCGGGACACTGGTCTCGGATTTCTATGCCGGGCCCATTTCGCGCTTCGACCTCGGCAATGCGCTTGTGGTCGATCTGCTCACCGGCACGCTGGAGAGCGTCACCGATCTGACCCTCTTCGGCGGGGCGAACGCGCTCGCCATCGAGAGCGCGCCTGGGGTCTGGGAGATCGTGCAGGCGGGCGCGGCGGAACTGCTGGCGCCCGGCCGGTATCGCCTGACCCGGCTCCTGCGCGGCCAGCGCGGCACCGAGGATGCCATGGGCAATCCGGTGCCCGCTGGCGCGCGGGTCGTGGTGCTGGACACCGCGCTGGCGTCAATGCCGATCGCCGAGGCCGACCTCGGCATCCCGTGGAACTGGCGCATCGGCCCGGCCAGCCGCGCGGTCAGCGACGAGACCTACGTGGCAAAAGCCTTCACACCTGAAGGCGTCGGGCTGCGGCCATTCTCGGTCGCCCATGTCGAACAGCCATGGCGCGTGCCGCGCTCGCCCGGCAATCTCACCATCCGCTGGACCCGCCGGTCCCGCGCGCTGTCCGCCGACAGTTGGGGCGGGCTGGAGGTGCCGCTGGCCGAAGAGCTCGAAGCCTACGAGGTCGAGGTCCTCGACGGCGCCACCGTGAAGCGGGTGCTGAGCACCGCCACCACCAGCGCGACCTACACCGCCGCCCAGCAGAGCGCCGATTGGGGCGCGCCGCTCGGCCCCGGCGACAATCTCACCGTCCGCATCTTCCAGCTCTCCGCCCTCGTGGGGCGGGGCGCGGCCAAGACCGTCACGCTGATACTCTGAAGGCCATCCCATGTCCGACGCCACGACCCATCTCCTGCTGCCCTACATCCTGGCGGCGCAGGCCCAGAAGCATGTCACCCACAACGAGGCGCTGCGGATCCTCGACGGGCTCGTGCAGCTCTCCGTTCTCGACCGGGACCTGACCGCGCCGCCCGGTAGCCCCGCTGATGGTGACCGCTACATCGTCGGCTCGGGCGCGACGGGCGACTGGGCGGGCTGGGACCTGAACGTGGCGGTCTGGACCGACGGCGCCTGGCTGCGTCTGCCGCCACGCTCGGGATGGCGGGCATGGGTCGAGGACGAGAGCCTGCTGCTGGTCTACGACGGCGCGGGCTGGGTCGGGACCACGCCGGACGCGCTGCAGAACCTCGCACTGCTGGGGCTCGGGACCACCGCGGATGCGTCGAACCCGTTCTCTGCCAAGCTGAACGCCGCACTCTGGACGGCGAAGACCGTGGCTGAGGGCGGGACCGGCGACCTGTTCTACACCATGAACAAGGAGGCTGCGGGCGACGACCTCGGCCTCACGCTTCAGACCGGCTTCGTGACCAAGGCGCTGGTCGGCCTCTTCGGCTCCGACCGCTTCCGCCTCGCGGTCTCGGCCGACGGCAGCACCTTCTTCGACGGGCTCAGCGTCGACAACGCCACCGGCATTGTGGACCAGCCCCGGTTGCCCCGCTTCAAGGCCTGGACGAACTACGACAACTATGTCGGCGTCGGGACCTGGACCAAGATCGGCCTGAACAACACCGACTACAACGACCAGGGGGTCTTCGACGCCGCAAACAATCACTTTGTCGCCCCCGTGGACGGAACCTATCTCTTCGGCGCGACGCTGCTCTACAAGATCAACGCCAGCGCCACGGCCCGCATGCGCGGGCGGCTCGTGCTGAATGGCACGACGGAAATCCGCGGCTCCCTCGGCGAAATCTCCGCCACCCATGTCTCGCTCGCCACCGCCATCTGGCTGCAGACCATGGTGCCGCTGACCGCCGGCGATACCGTCGAGCTGCAGGGGTATTTCCGGGTCGCGGACGGCTACTTCGCCGCCGATCACACGTCCTTCTGGGGCTGCAAGATCGGCTGAGCGGCGCAAGGAGGATCCGATGAACCCACCCCGATCCGAGGGCTTCGTGCGCATGCCTGACGCCGAGTTCGAGGCGATCCTGACCCGGGCCGCCGAGGAAGGCGCGAAGCGCGCGCTCGCCGATGTCGGTCTCGACGGCGACGAGGCCGCGCTCGACATCCGCGATCTGCGCTCCTTGGTCGACTGCATCCGGCTGGTGCGCCGCACCGCCATGCAGACCGCCGTCCGCATGATCACCACCGGCGTCATGCTGGCGCTGCTCGCGGGCATCGCCATCAAGCTCAAGATCTTCGGCGGCAGCCCGTAGCCGCGCCCCATCCTCATTCATCAGCCCACCATGACCCGCCCTTGAGGCGGGTTTTTTGTTTTCGGAGGATCTCATGACCACGACGTTCCACCGCCATTGGCGCGACGTGCCCGAGAGCACCTGGCGCTGGCCGAACTTTAGCCCGGCCGAGATCGCCTGCCGGGGCACCGGCAAGTTGTTGATCAACGAGCCTGCGCTCGACAGGCTGCAGGCGCTGCGCGACCGGCTGGGCAAGCCGCTGATCGTCCGCTCGGCCTATCGCAGCCCTGAGCACAACCGTGCTGTCGGCGGCGCGACCCGGTCGAAACACCTCGACGGCGCCGCCTTCGATATCGCCATGGCGAACCACGACCCCGTGGCCTTCGAGGCGGCGGCACGGGAGGTTGGGTTCCTCGGCTTCGGCTTCTATCCCCGCTCGGGGTTCATGCATGTCGATCTCGGACCCGCGCGTCAGTGGGGCGAGCGGTTCCCGGCCCGGGCGACTGCCTTCGCGGCGGAGACGCCGCCCGCGCGCGAGGTGCTCGCCGACAGCCGCACCATGAAGGGGGGTGGCGCGGCCGGAGTGGCGACGCTGGGCGCGGCCGGGGTAGAGGTGGCCCAGCAGGTGCTGGCGGATACGCAAAGCGCGATCCTGCCGCTGGTCCCGTATCTCGATACGCTCCGCTGGGTGTTCATCGCCGTGGCGCTCGGCGGGATCGCGGTCACGATCTACGCCCGCCTCGATGACTGGAAACGAGGACAGCGATGATCGCCGCGCTCCTGACCGGTTTCGCCGCCAGCCCGTGCATGCGGGTGGCGCTACGCTACTGCGCCGTCGTGCTCGCCGTGATCCTGTTCCTGCTAGGCAATGTTGACAAATGGCAACGTCTGAAGCTGAAGCAGGCGATGTCGATTAAGCCGAAGAAATTATTACGGTTCTGTCGCATCCGGATCATAGGCAGCGCATGACAGCTCTCGATGTCTTCTTGGGCTTTATCAGTGGCATAGCCGATGTTGCGACCAAAACGGGATGTATCGTCAGGTTATCGGTGCGGGCCTGCTGCATGTCTTTAGCCGTTGCAGGCCGAATGATCGCCTCTGGCATCTCTCATACGCGACATGCGTTTGCCCACGAACGCAGGCTACCATCCTTGTCAGTGTCGACAAGGATGGTAGCTGAGTTACTGGCGTGGGGCACCATCAGCTCACAGGCCTAAATGCGACAGCAACCAGAAAGACATGTCAGACCTTGTCCAATTGGGTGGCTGAGCGTCACCGCAGTTCACGGCCTCAGCAGCACTTTGCCCTTCTTGCCCGGCGCAAGGGAGGCCTTGACGGCATCGGTGATTTGCTCAAACGCAAACACCGCCTCGACCGGCAGGTCCAGTTCGCCTGTGGCGACAAGGCGTAGCAGCTCGCCGATCAGACGGATTTTCGTGTCGGTCGGCATGGCCTCGCTGACCTTGGAGCCCCAAAATCCCTTCACCACAGCCTGCTTGAAGATCAGGTCGCCCGAGGCGATCTGCATCGGTTCCCCGTTCATCGTGCCGAAGGACACCAGCAGCCCGTTTTCACCAAGAAGCGACAGCAGGTCTTTGCTGGCCGTGCCGCCGATGGAATCCACCGCCGCGCGAATGGATGCACCGCCGGTGATCGCCCGCACGCGGTCCTGCCAGCCCTCGGTCGCTGTTGAGACAGCATTGCCGATTCCAACTGCGGAAAGTTCGTCGACCCCGGCATCGCGGCGCACAAGGTTGACGACATGCACACCGCGCGCCGTGGCCAACCTTGCCAGAATCTTGCCAACCGCGCCATTTGCGGTGTTCTGGATCACCCAGTCCCCGCTTTTGACGTCAAGAAATTCCAGCAACGAGATTGCGCTGAACGGCATGGCGATAAGCTGCGCAGCCGCTTCGTCTGAAATGGCGTCCGGGACAGGAACCAGTGCGGTGGCAGGTGCCACAAAATACTCCGCCCAAGCGCCATGAACGCCCGCGACCGCGACCCGCTGCCCAACTGTCACGCCCGTCACATCCGCGCCCAGGGCGTCGATGGTGCCGACCGCTTCCGAGCCGCCGATGGCAGGCAGCTCGGGCTTGTAGCCATAGCTGCCACGCACCGTCCAGAGGTCGTGATTGTGGATCGGCGACAGGATGGTCCTGATGCGTACCTGACCGGGACCGGGCTGCGGGATGGCGCTGTCCGACACGATCAGGACGTCGGCCGGTTCGCCAAACGTGGTGTGAATGTTGCCGCGCATGATGTTTCATTACACAGTGGTGACGTGCAGGCGCACATCGATGTTATTATGTGTCGCATTGGAATAGGGGCAGACCTGATGCGTCGCCTCGACCAGGTCGCGCGCCGTGGCCTCATCCAGACCGGAGAGTTTAACATGGATGTCGATGTCCAGCTTGAACCCGCCATCCGGCAGTTGGCCGATACCGACTTCGGCTGATGTTTTGCTGCCGCTCAGTGCCAGTTTTCGAACCTGGGCGACATGGTGCAATGCGCTGTCAAAACAGGCAGCATACCCCATGGCGAAGAGCTGTTCCGGGTTCGCGCCCGGCTTGCCGGAGTTCGGCGCCGTCAGGTCGAGCGCAAGGCTGCCGTCATCCAGCGCCGTGTGGCCCGAGCGGCCACCGATGGCCGTGGCGCGTGTTTTGTAGAAAATCTTCATTATGCCGTTCCTTTCGTCTGCAAAGTAGGATCTGCCGGACAAGCCAGAAGCTGTTTCGTGGCGACCATGGCCCGCTGCATCGGCATGTGGCTACGGGTCAGCTTGGCAAGCAGCGCGGCACCAAGCCACATCTGGTAAAGAACCTGCGCCAAAGCCTCTGGTTCCGGTCCAGGTGGAAGCGAACCATCGTCCCGCGCCTCGACGATCAGAGTGGTGATGCGATGCAACACTCGTTCGATGCCATCGCTGAGGACCATCCGCATGGCTTCAGACAGGTCGGCAACCTCGGCCGACAGCTTGACGGCAAGGCAGTCTTCCGCCCATCCGCGCCCTGCGGTCTCTCCCGCATCTGGATCGAGCCACGCTTGCCAGTAGCGTAGCAGCCGCTGACGTCCATTTTCGGCTTCAATGGCAAGCAACTGGTCAAGCCGGTCGCCGTACTCTGTAACGTAGTCGTCCAAAAGCGCGCAACCGAACGCCTCCTTGGACGCGAAGTAGTGATAGAACGAGCCTTTTGGCACACCAGACCCCTTCAGGATTTCCTGAAGACCGAGTGCGGAAAAGCCCTTGCTCAGGACAAGCCTGTAGCCGGTGTCGAGAAGATTCTGCCGTGTGGCTTCAGCTTTGGATGTCAGTGTCATACAAGGGATATAGGCGTTAATAGACCAGTCGTCTAGGGCGTGTTGACAAAAGGGGTTCACCGGGCGCGGTGATCGTGATTCAAGCTGGTATCTGCAATGGAGACCAGCGTGGCACGAGACCTGATGTCGGACGATGAGTGGGCGTTCTTTGAACGCTTCATCCTGGCTGTCCGTTCTCCGAACGGCCGCAAGTCCGGGAACCATCGGACTGTTCTTGATGGGGTTTTCTGGATCGCACGAACGGGCTCGCCCTGGCGCGACCTGCCCGAGGAGTTCGGCAAGTGGTCGTCTGTCTATCGGCAGTTCCGGCGATGGACCTTGGCGGGGCTCTGGGAGCAAATCCTGGAGGCGCTGAACGAGAGCCGGATCGTGCCGGATGCGCTGCAGATGATCGACAGCACCGTGGTTCGCGCCCATCATCAGGCAGCGGGCGCAAAAGGGGGACTCCGCGCCAAGGTTTCAGCCGCTCGCGAGGTGGCTTCACGACCAAGATCCATCTGCGGGTCAATGCGGCAGGCCTGCCCATGAGAACCGAAATCACGGCGAGGCAGACATCGGACTACCTCGGCTTCGATCTGGTCATGGCTGACAACCTGCCCGAGCCAAGCGTTCTGCTCGCAGACCGCGGCTACGACTCCGACAACATCCGCAAGACCATGGAGGTGCGCGACGTGGTGCCGGTCATCCCCATGCGCAAAACCCGGAAGCTACGGGTCGCCGTTGACCGCAGGCTCTACCGCCTGCGCAATCTCGTTGAGCGGTGCTTCAACAAGCTCAAGAATGCCCGTCGCGTCGCCACCCGCTACGACAAGACCGCCGAAAGCTTCCTGGGCTTCATCGACATCACGTCGATCCGCTTATGGCTCCGCCATTTGTCAACATGACCTAGGGGCGTGATTCACGGATCGAAAACCGAGCGGTGAACATGTCTGACCTTTTCTGGCTGACGGATGCGCAGATGGCGCGCCTTGAGCCCTTCTTCCCGAAGTCCCACGGCAAACCGCGCGTCGATGACCGGCGTGTGCTGAGCGGCATTATCTTCATCAATCGCAATGGCTTACGATGGCGCGATGCCCCTGCAGCCTATGGGCCGCACAAGACGCTGTACAACCGTTGGAAACGGTGGAGCGACAAGGGCGTCTTCGCCCGAATAATGGCGGGTCTGGCGGCCGCGCACGGCGAACAGAAGACCGTCATGATCGACGCGACCTATCTCAAGGCCCACCGAACAGCGACCAGCATGGGCGTGAAAAAGGGGGGCGTGGACGCCTGATCGGACGCACCAAGGGAGGGATGAACACCAAGCTGCACGCGATCTGTGACAGCGAAGGCCGGCCCCTGAACCTGTTCGTCACAGCGGGTCAGGTCAGCGACTACATCGGCGCACGAGCATTGCTGAGCAGCCTGCCGGACGTGGACTGGCTCCTCGGGGATCGCGGCTATGACGCCGATTGGTTCAGAGAAGCACTGAAAGACAAAGGGATACGCGCCTGCATCCCCGGTCGAAAACAGCGCAAGAAGACTGTGAATTACGACAAGCACCGATACAAACGGCGCAACCGCATCGAGATCATGTTCGGCAGGCTCAAGGACTGGCGGCGTGTGGCAACCCGCTACGACCGCTGCCCGAAGGTCTTCCTCTCTGCAATCGCCCTCGCGGCAACCGTCATCTATTGGCTATGAGTCCTGACCCTAGGCAGGAAGCGGTAGACCGAAGAGCGTGCAATCCCCAACCGCCGAGCGATGGCGGTGGGGCTGAGCCGTTCCTCTTCATGCAGCCTTGGCACCTCCACCGGATCGATCTTCGGCCTTCGGCCCTGTAGACGCTGCGGACCTTGGCGGCGGCGAGCTGTTCGGGGTCTCAAGGCCGACTGTCTACCGGACGCTTGGGCGCCAGACCGCAGCGCCTGCGGTCAAGCCGGCCTGAGCGGGCAGCAGCGACTGCCCGGCGGTAATGGACAACGAGAGGGATATTGCAGGACTGCAGATCGTCGGTCGGCGGGCGGGCGGGGATTGACGCAAGAGGCCCTGAGCTGCCGACCGTGCCCCCGGAACCGCAGTCTGGCTTCGTTGATGCGGCCGTTCATGCTTGCCACAACGCGATCACCCTCGTCAGGGCCTTGGCAGCAAGAAATTGACCGCGATCACCCGGCTCTCGTGGATCATGCCCGATCTCGTGTCGCCGGGCAGAGCCGCTTCGATACAGCCGGCCGTACGGAACCCTCGCCTGCCGCCCTCAAGCTCGCCCCAGGTCGGGCTCGAGATGCAATCAATCGGTTTCTGGCCCATAATCCTCTGTGCTGCTGCACTATTTCGGATTGCACGGTACGTCCCTTCGGTTTTTGGGCGAAGACAGGCCGGAAAGCGGATCAGGAACCGACCCACTCTCCTTTCGCGATCCATTTCAGTGCCGAGATCGATGGCATGAACATGTATTCTCCGCCGCGCAGGCGGTTGAAAGTGGTCACGCCGTTCACGCGGCGGCGGGCGGGTTCGTCGGGGATAGTGAAGGTGCCCGGCTCTTCGTGCAGGCCCACGATCGGGTCGAGTTCTTCCCCGAGGTCGATGAAGTTGCCGCGGTTGATCCACTCCTGCTGCAGGAACTCGATCGTGTCATAGGCGCGCGCGCTGATGAAGATGAAGAAGAGCCCGCGGGCGTCCTTGCCGTCATCCGCGGCTGTGACATCGGATGTCCATTTGGGGCCGAAGGTCGAAGGGCGGCGGATGATGCGCTTGATGTTCACATCCGTCAGGATCGTCATGCTGCTGTCGCGCGGGTTCAGTCGGCGGATATGCGAAGAATAAGGGCAGAGCAGCCCCTTCGGGTCGTCCCTGAAGGTGAAATCGTTATTGCGTTCGGGGTCGGCACCCAAGGCTTCGTCGTCGTGGTCGGGCGACAGGATCAGGGGGGCGCCGCTGCGCCAGCGGCCGACCATCTTGGCCGCGAGCAGGTGCTGAGCCTCCTCGCTCTCGGCATGTTCGCGCAGGAAGTCGTTGAAGGCGCCGACGCGGCTGTTGTACTTGCGCAGGACGACATAGGTTCCGTTGCGCCCCAGTTCCGGCGGTTGCGGCACGCCGAGAGGCTGGCCCGTCTCGCTGTTCTCGCCCAGGATGAACTCGCCCGCGGCGATGGCCGGGCCGTCGCCCGGCAGCGGGTCCACGCCGCTGCCCGCGATGTTGGGCTGGGCGATGGCATCACGGAAGCCGAAGGGATTCTCGGCATCCTCGTCCGCGCCGAACTCATGGGTGGCGACCAGCGTGACGCCGCTGGAGCGCTCAAGTTCGGCCATGGCCTTGCCCACGGCCTTGTCGCGCGCCGCCTCGTCGGCGGCGAAGATGGTCAACGCGATGTGCAGCGTGCCGGGCTTGAACGGCTCTTCCCATGTCTCCGGTGCGTTCTCGCCGAAGTCGCGCAGCATCTCGGCCCGCGCGGCCATGCCCTGGCGGAAGGGCGGCGGAAAGCTCGACAGCGACTCCTCGGGCAGGCCGAGCGCCTTCAACCCCTCGTGGCTGATTGCCACGCCGACCCAGGATTCCATCTCGTTGGTCCAGTCCTCGGCCGAGGGGACGTGCTCGGCCAGGCGGCCCAGCAGGTCGCGCCCGCCACTGGCATCGTCCACATGCAGCATCGCATGGATGCCTACATATGGCTCCGGGCGCGACCGCAGGATCAGGCCCTGGATGTCGTCAAGCTGCAGCTTGACCCGGTCGCGGCGGAAGCGTTTGCGGAGGCTGGAGAGCAGGGCCATCAGTAATCCACCCCCTCCGGCTGGGACATCTTGTCGAGGAAGGCTTTCAGCGCCTTCGGGCCGCTGTTGTCGAGGTCGGTTCCGGCCACCTCGTCCATCATCTCGTTCACGGCCTTTTCCATGCGCTGCAGGCGGCGCACGTCCACGACCGTCACCTGCGGGTTGGCGACGAACCAGCCGGCGGCGTCGATCTGGTGCCTAGCGATGAAGTCCTTGACCGACGGATCGGCAATGCCCGGCCAGCCCTCGACCGACTGGAACAGCAGGTCCATCAGTTCGGGGATCTTGGTCGCGAAATCGTTGATATAGGCGTCCCAGTCGCCGTCATAGGTGGTGGCGAACAGGATCTTTGTGTCATTGTCGAAGAAGACGAAGCGCATGTCGTGCAGCGTCGAGACGCGCTGCGCGCCATCGAAGTTGCCGTTCGTCAGGTTGAAGATGCGGCGCAGCCGCTCGGCCCCGCCGGGCTTCAGCGTGGCGAAGGCGGTCAGTTCCGACACGTTGCCCGACTGTCGCCCGGCCCGCCCGGCGGTCTGCGACGTGCCCTTCAGTTCCGGATTGTGGCGGCGGACCATGGCTTCGAGCGCGATCTTGGCCAGTTGCGGTGCATCGCTCGCGACCTCCTCGATCTTGCGCCGGATTTCGGCCAACCTGCTTTCATCCTCAAGCCGCGGGTCGGGGCCGGTCTGGACTGGGCCGGCGTTCGCGCCTTCGAGCTTGTCTTTCGTCTCGTGCTTCTGGGCCATTGCACGTCTCCTTCTTGCTTGCTGGACCTGGCGCGGTCCTCAGTCGGGGATCTCGTCGAGCGTTGCCGGCTCATGCCGCTCGACAGCGTTGAGTTCGTGGCGACGCAGCATTGATGCCGCGTAGGCGGCCCGCCGGATGCGGTTGATCGAACCCAGCGGCTGGTGCGCCTCGACGCAATGCCACGGGTTGAAGTGCAGCACGTCGTCGCCATAGACGCGCCGCGCGGGCGAAAAGGCGTCCTGCGCCTCGAAGGTCAGGCTCGCCAGCGACTGCTGGGGCGAGGACTCCTCGTCCCACTGCACGGCCGCATTCTCGATGGGCATCCTGTCGAGGTCAGTCGCAAGCTGGACGCGCAGCGTGTATTCGGCGCCCTGGTCGCGGAAGAAGTCCACCACCATGTCGCGCATGGCCGAGAAGTCCACGTCCTTGATGATCCTGCCCGTCAGCGCGCGGACATTCTTGGACGCGGGCGCGAGCGAAATCTTGCCGATGTAGTCGCCGAAACGCAGCGCGCCCTGGGTGTGATAGGTTTCGCCCAGCAGATTGGCGTTGTCGCGCGCCAGCCCCTGCAGGGTTGCGCCGGGTTCGCGGCCGAAGACTTCGACAACATCCTCGGCTCCCCGAGCGGCGGCCGCGACCATGCGCTGGAAGAAGTCTGGGGCGTTTGCATTCTTTTCCAACAAGCCCAGCATCTTCTTGTATTTCTGCACCGTCCCGAAAGCGAGAACGGGAAAGTTGACCATCAGGAAGTCCTGGTTCCGGCCCGGCTCGTCTCCGGCAAGGCGCGCGCCCGGGACGTCCAGGATCTTGATCGCAAAGCCACGGGGGGCGGGAACCTCGTCGCTGTGGATGTCTCCGGGCGCCGATGATAGGCGGGCAATTACGTCATAGGTGGCGGGCTCGGCAAAGATGCCCTGACGCAGATGCGCGGGCAGGTCGTCATGGACCCTCAGCCTGCCCTTCAGGAAGCCGTGGCTTTTTGCATGGGCGTCGCGGATCGCGTGGCGGTGGCGGTCGAATGCCGCCAGATTGGCCGCGCGCATCTGCGACACGATCTCGTCGGTCAGCCGCGCCTCGTCGGGTTGCAGGACCTCCAGATCCGGGGACCACCTGACATAATCAATTTCCATTGCGACTCCGTTTGCGTTCCGCTGCCGATCGGCTTGCGAGATCAAGGGCGGACCTGTCACCGTTTGGCCGCCTAACGCGACACCCATCGGAAAGTTCATATCGACGCCGCGTCACGTCCTGCCTGCTTCAAGGCCGCAGGACCTGAGTTTCCTGTTCTTGCGCTTGCCGCGAATTGCGCCCGTCCGGCCATGACCTTCCCCGGCGCGAGGCAAGGGCTGGCCGACGACGCGACGCGCCTTCAGCAGGGGCAAGGCGCCTCTCCGGCCGCAGGGCGGCAGAGCCGGCACCTTTGCCCCGGTCCCGACGTTATGGTGGCGCGCAAGGGCGATCTCGGCCATCCATGCGGAAGCGGCGATAAACTACAAGGATCCTCATGACCTCGATCTCTTCCGACCTGCCCCCTTCGATGCCCGCCAGACGCCGGTCCCGGGTGCTGCCCTATGTTGTCCTGCTGATCCTGGCGGCCCTTGTCGCGGGGTTGGTATGGTACGCCACCCGCCCCGTCGCCATGCTGGTGCAGGGGGAGGCCGAGGCGCCACGGGTCGATGTCAGCGCCCGCGTGCCCGGGCGCGTGGTCGAACTGGGCGCCGATGTGGGCGACAGGGTCGAGCAGGGGGCGCTGCTGGTGCGGCTGGAAAACGCGCAACTGACCACAAACCTGGGCGCCGCCCAGGCCGCACTGGTGGTGGCGCAGCGCAATGAGACCGCCATCGGCGCCACCCGGCCCGAAATCATCCGCGCCCGCGAGGCCGAATTGGCCGCGGCCGAGGCCGACCTGCAACTGGCGCAGGAAGCCGCGACCCGCGATCGGGCGCTGGAACAGCGCGGCGTCCGCTCGCAGGCAGTTATCGAGCAGAGCGCCCGCAACCTTGCCGCGGCCGAACGCAAGGTCGAGGCCGCGCAGGCGCAGCTGGACCTGGCCCGTGTCGGCGCCAGCCCCGAGGAGCGCGCCGTGGCCGCGGCCCAGGTCGATCAGGCGCGCGCCGCGATTGGGCAGGCCCAGGCGAATATCGACGAACTGAACGTCACCGCCCCGCAAGGCGGCCAGGTGACCGGCCGCATGGTTGAATTGGGCGAGAACGTGGGCGCGGGCGCGCCGCTGTTCACCATCGTCGATCTGGACCGGACCTGGTTCACCTTCAACATCCGCGAGAACCTTCTGGGCGGTCTGAAGGTGGGCGACCGGCTGCGGGTGCAGGTGCCGGCGCTGGATGCCGAGGTTGATGCGGCCGTGACGCTGATCAACGCACAGGGCGATTTCGCCAGCTGGCGCGCGACCCGGGCGACAGGCGACTTCGACCTGCGCAGCTTCGAGGTCCGCGCCGCCCCCGCCACGCCGGTTCCGGGGCTCCGCCCCGGCATGTCCGCCCTGATCCGGCCGGCGGAGGCAGAGGGGGAATGAGCGGTCTCGTCACGGCGATCCGGCGCGAGTTCCGGCTGATCCGCCGCCGCCCGGCGCTGATCGGCTTGACGGTGGTGCTGCCCCTGGCGCTGTGCGTCCTGTTGGCCTTTGTCTTCCGCTCAGGGGTTGCCACCAACCTGCCAGTCGCCGTGGTCGATCTGGACCGCTCCAGCCTCTCGCGGCAGGTGGTGCGAATGCTGGACGCCACCCCTGACGTCGAGGTGTCCGCGCGGGCGGACAGCCTGCCCGAGGCGCGCTCGCTGATCCTGTCGGGCCGGGCGCGCGGCGCGCTGCTGCTGCCCGCGGGCTTCGAGCGCGACGCGCTGCGCGGCGCCCGGCCCGAGGCGGTGATCTTCTACGACAACCAGCACATGAGCGCCGGGTCCGTCGTCGCCCGCGGCGCCCGCAATGCCGTCACCGCCGCTTCGGGAGGCCTCAGCGTCAGCCTGCGCGAAGCTCAGGGGGCCGGTTCGTTGCAGGCCACGGCGGCGGCCCAGCCCATGCTGCTGCAGACGCATGCCCTGTTCAACCCCGCCCTCGACTATGTCGACTTCCTGCTGGCGGCGCTGATGCCGGCGGTGATCCAGCTGATGGCCGCCGCCGCGACCACCTATGCGGTATCGCTGGATTTCGGCCCGGGCCGCCACGCCCGCGTCCTGCCACGGCTGGCAGGCGGGTTATTGCCCGCAATGCTGGGCAAGCTGCTGCCATATACCTTCCTGTTCATGCTGATCCTCGGCATCTCTGACGTCGGGCTTTACGGGTGGCTCGGGGTGCCGCTTCGCGGCTCGCTGCTGCTGATGGGGGTGGGGGCGGCGCTGTTCATCATCGCCTGCCAGCTGATCGGGGCGCTTTGCTTCCTTCTGACGCGCGATTTCGCCCGCGCGATCAGCTTCGTGGGCGTGATCCTGGCGCCAGCGCTGGGTTACATGGGCATCGGCTTCCCGCGCGAGGCGATGCCGCCCCTGGCGCAGGCGTGGTCCGCGCTGATCCCCGGCACTTGGTATATCCAGTTGCGCATCGACCAGTCGCTGCGCGCGACCCCCATGGATCTGTCCGTCTGGCCTGTCCTTTACCTTCTGGCGATTGCCGTCGCACTGGGATTGATCGTGCTGCTGCGCCTTGACCGGATGCGATCAGCGCTTGCTCCCGCCACGGCGCGCACGGCGAGGAGGACGGCATGAAGGCGATCCTGCGCGCGCTGCGGGCCGAGCTTGCGGCGATTTTCGGCGATCCGCAGATCCTGTCGGTGATGGTGGTGTCGCTGGCGATCTATGCGCTGATCTATCCCTATCCCTACCGGCCAGAACTGCTGCGCGAGGTGCCTGTGGCGGTGGTCGATCTGGATAACTCGGCCGGTTCGCGCCAGCTTGCGCGCGACATCGACGCCAGCGAAGCGGTGGCCGTCGTCGCCCGCCCGCCGACCATGGCAGAGGCCGAGCGGCTGGTCCACGAACGCCGCGCCTATGGCATCCTGCTGGTGCCGCAAGGCTTCGAGCGCGAGTTGCTGCGCGGCCGGCAAAGCCCCATCGCCATCTATGCCGACGCGAGCTACTTCCTGATGTATCAGAAAACGCTGACCGGCATCGCCGGACCTGCCCGCACCACCGGCGTGCAGGTGCAGGTCGCGCGCCAACTGGCCACCGGCACCAGCCGCACCGAGGCCCTGTCGGGCGCCAGCCCCATCGCACTGGTTGAAGTGCCGCTGTTCAACCCGGCCGGCGGCTATGCCACCTACATCCTGCCCGCGGCCTTCGTGCTGATCCTGCAGCAGACAATGATGATGGGCCTTGGCCTTGTCGCCACGCGCCGTGCGCCCTCGGCCGATCCGCTGCCGTGGCGGATGCTGGGCCGGGCCGGGGCGTGGCTGGGCCTCTATGCGCTGCTGCTGCCGGTGTATCTGGTCGTGCTGCCTTGGGCCTATGGCCTGCCCTGGCTGGGCCATCTGCCGGCGCTGGCGATGCTGGGGGTGCCTTTCGTGCTGGCGGTCGGGTTCCTCGCGCAGGCCGTGGCGGCCGTGCTGCGCCGTGCCGAGATGGTGCAGATGGTGCTTCTGTCCTTGGGGATGCCGCTGTTCTTCCTGTCAGGCTTCTCCTGGCCCATCGAGTCGCTGCCGCCCCTGTTGCGAGCCGCCGCCCAAGCCATTCCCAGCACCGCGATGATCGAGGGCTATGTCCGCAGCGCCCAGATGGGGGCCGGACTGGCCGAACTGGCGCCCCTCATCCGCCAGCTCTGGCTTCTCGCGTTTGCCTATGCCGGAATCACCCTTCTGTTGCGCTTGGGCGCAAGCGGCTCGCGGCTTTCCGCAGCCCGGCCGGAAGTTCGGTCGCGGGAGGCGGGCGACGCCTTGTGAGGGCGTGCATGGAGGCAGGCGTCAAGGGTTGGGGCACGGCCGATCCGGGCGCGGCCATGATCTCGGGACCAGCCGACGCCCAGGCCATCAGGCCTGAATGAACGCGCAGTCGCACTACTTCTTCAGCATCGCGTAGCGGCGCGCGACCTGAGCAACGGACGCGCCCGGAGCCGTCCTCTGAAAACAGATCGACCGCTTCTCCTCGTCCGTCCAGAGCCGCTTCGTCCGACGCGCCACCGCCGCCCCATAGTGTCCACCATCCATAGTGGACACTATCGATCACTCTCTTACCGTGGCAGAGCAGTCACGCCGGACGGATACCACCCAGCGCCACTGTTCAAGAGCTCTCGGGCTGACCTCAAGGCCGGCTGGGAGTTTGGTCTGATTGAGCTAGGCGCCTCGCATCGTGGTCGCGTTTTGCGCGGCCGCTCGGTCGGTTCGAATCGAAGGCGTCCCGGAAAATTGTTGCTTTGATGCAGTGCGTTATGCGCTTCCGGCGAAGGCTCAGGCTTTAGCGAAAGAATGGAGATGGGGTGGATGCCGCTCTCCCCAGACGGCATCGCAATGTGCCAAGCTTGCGGTGTTGTATCACAAGCTGAAGGAGAGGGCATCCATGGGAGAGGTTACCATCATCGGCATCGATCTCGCAAAGAACGTGTTCCAGGTGCACGGTGCCGCGGCGGACGGGTCCGTCGTGTTCCGCAAGAAGCTGACGCGACCACAGTTTGCCCGGTTCATGGCGGAGCAGCCGCCGTGCCTCGTGGTGATGGAGGCCTGCGCCAGTGCGCATCATTGGGCGCGGGAAATGTCCCGCCACGGGCATAAGGTCCGGCTGATTGCGCCGCACTACGTCAAGCCGTTCATCAAGCGCCAGAAGAATGACGCCGCCGATGCGGAAGCGATCGTCGAGGCGGCGCTGCGACCAACCATGCGGTTTGTGGAACCCAAGACCCAAGAACAGCAAGCCCGAGCGGTTGCGTTCCGGACGCGCGAACAGCTCGTGAAGCAACGCACCGAAGCCGTGAATGCGCTGAGATCGCACCTCTACGAGTTCGGTCATGTCGCCCCCGTGGGGATCGGCTATTTGCCGCGCCTGGAACGGGTCATCGCAGATCCTGACGCCGACATTCCCGATCTGGCGCGCGAGATCTGCCAGATGCTCCTCGACCAGATCAACCAGCTGACCGGCCGGATCGATGCGCTGAAAGCCAGGATCGCGGCCTTGTCGAACGAAGCGGAAATGCCGCGCCAGCTGCAGACGATGCCGGGTGTAGGCCCGATCACTGCACTGGCCGTCGAAACATTTGCCCCTCCCATGGAGCAGTTCAAACGAGGGCGCGACTTTGCGGCTTGGCTGGGGCTAGTCCCGCGACAGGCGTCGACCGGCGGCAAGCAGCGGCTCGGGAAAACCTCGAAGATGGGCCAGCGCGACATCCGGCGACTGCTCGTCACCGGTGCGATGGCCGTGATCCGCTGGGCCCTGCGCAGGGGCGCGCCCTACAATTCCTGGCTGGCACGCCTGCTCGAACGCAAGCCGCCGATGGTCGCTGCCTTTGCGCTGGCCAACAAGATGGCGCGCGGCATCTGGGCGATGCTCACGCGCGGTGAGGGCTATCGCGATCCGGTGATCGCCAGCGCTGCTTGATCCGGCAGCAAACCGCGAAACCGGACCGCAGAGTTGTGAGGAAGGCATGAACTGCATGGGCAAATGATCGACATGATCCGGGTTGGGCAAACCAGAAACCTTCTCAGAGCTTCGAGCTCGCTGTTGGAGATTTGGCCCCAGTCCGCGCATCACCATCTCGGCCAGCGGCATCTATCGGGCCGCGTGAACAGGCCTGACAAGAGTCCGCACTCGATCACATGTCTAAGGTTCAGAAATTCCTTGCAAATGAGGGCGGCATCCACAAGAGAAGGTTCGACGGCAGACCCATCCCCTCCGCCACTTGCCCTCGCAAAAGCGTTCTCCCGATCCGGCTGCGGCCGGATTTTTCCGTTGTTTTCGAGGGTTATGCGAGAGGGGCTGAGCACTGGCCCCGGCGCCAGACGGGCTGGAAGCGTTCTCTCCGGGCCGATATTCTCCGGACCTGTTGCCTGCGCGGTTCTGGTGAATTTCTGCAAGGCACTGAGAAGATTGCGTTTTTCGTATGCCCGCTGAACACTTCGATTTCAGGGGCATGCTTCCGACATGGAACAGAAATCGGACTACGGGTACCTACCGCCGTCTGAGCGAAAGCCCACAAATCACGGAGCTTCACTAACGAACGCCTTTAGCCTGTCGAGCAGATCCAAGTCCTTTGTCTCGCATTCCCAAATGACCAGTATCTCCCATCCCGCCGCCGTTAGCTGGCGATGATGAAGCGAGTCTCTTGCCTGGTTTGCCGAAATCTTCGGCAGCCAGTACTCTTGACGCGAAAGAGGGCGCCTGCTTCCCTCCCGGCAATCATGTCCATGCCAGAAACACCCGTGCACGAAGATGGCCTTTTTCCGGCCCACGAACGCAATGTCGGGCCGACCGGGCAGATCTCGTCTATGTAGGCGGTAGCCTGTCAGACCGGCCGCACGCAGGGTCTTGCGAACGGTCAACTCGGGCTTTGTGTGCTTCGATCGGATGGCACGCATGTTTGCGCTGCGACGTGTCGACGTAATTCTATCCATCGACAGCCAGCCGTTCGCCTATTGCCCTGAGAGATTGCGAAGCCACTGGTCCAAGCCGATGAGGCGCCCACTTTCCATGTTCTTGATCACCCGTCGTTGAGTGCCTGTCATGCGCCTGCTGTTCGCTTGTCCTTCCCCGTAGGCAGCGCGAACTGCTTCAGGGCTGAGCTACTCCCCGATCCTTGGACAGCTTTCCGGCTGATTTAAGCTACTGCCTGTGCCTGCTGATCGGTTTCGCTGCTGTTGAAGTAGACCACGGCGGGCGGCTGCCCGCCATGGGCAGTGTGGGGTCGTCGATGGTTGTAGAAGTTGATCCAGTGCCCAATACCAACCTTGGCCTGCGATCCCGTTTCCCAGGCGTGCAGGTAGACGCATTCATACTTCAGGGATCGCCACAGACGCTCGATGAAGACGTTGTCGATGCAGCGCCCCTTGCCGTCCATCGAGATCCGAGTGCCAATGCGCTTCAGCCGATCAGTCCAGGCGAAGGACGTGAACTGTGAGCCCTGATCCGTGTTCATGATCCCGGGCGCGCCGAAGCGATGGATGGCCTCGTTCAGCGCCTCGACGCAGAAGTCGGCCTCCAGCGTGTTCGATATCCGCCAGGCCAGCACCTTGCGGGTGAACCAGTCCATGATCGCCACCAGATACAGAAAGCCCCGCCGCATCGGCAAATAGGTGATATCTGCGCACCAGACCTGACCGGGCCGATCCACCCGCAGCCCGCCCAACAGATAGGGATAGGTCTTGTGGCCTTTTCTCGGCTTGCTGGTGTTGGGCCTCTGGTAGATCGGCATCAGGCGCATGAGCCGCATCAGCCGCCGGATGCGTTTCTGGTTCACACCATGCCCCTCGTTCTGCAGGTGCCACGTCATCTGCCGCACGCCGTAGAAGGGTGTATCCAGGAACTGCTTGTCGATCAACAGCATGAGGTCGAGGTTCATCGCCGTCTCGCCCTGCGGCGCGTAATAGAACGACGACCGCGAGATCGATAGCAGGCGGCACTGCGCCCCGACCGACAGGCTTGGGTGGTTCTTCTCAACCATTCCGCGCCTCACTTGCCGATCCAGGGCTTGAGCTTTCGTGACAAAAAATCGTTGGCGACGGCCAGCTCTCCGATCTTGGCGTGCAGGTCACGGACAGTTTCTTCGGCAACCTCGGCCGCTGCCGCAGCCTTGCCGCCCCGCTCGAAGATCCCTGCGGCACCCTCCAGAAGCGACCGTTTCCATTGATGGATCATCGTCGGATGCACGCCATATTCGGCGGCCAGCTCTGACACTGTGCGCTCCCCCTTCACGGCTTCCAGCGCCACACGCGCCTTGAACGCCGCATCGTGGTTCCTGCGTCTCGACATCTCTGTTCTCCTCGTTCTTGGAGACCAGCAGACTTCAGATCGTAGCTTCCGTCACTGTCCGATTTTCGGGGGGTAGCTCACTATTGGTCTGTCTTCAATCTTCGATCAGATCGTACTCTTCGAGCAATTTCGCGATCTCGGTGCCTTCGAGCTTCTTCATCAGCAGCTTGCGCAGGAAGGCGGGCCCGGGAACGTCGATGCCCTTGCCATCCCTGAGCGGCGTGATGGCGGCGAGCAGGGTGCGGATGTCGTAGGTCGAGTTGAACACCTCCGGCACGCCGCGCTCGACATCCATCAGCGTGTAGACGGCCTCCATCGGCGTGCGCACCGAATATTCGGTAGTGAAGATGCAATCGCGCTGCTTGGATTCGGCGAACTGGCCGATGAAGGCGAAGTTGACGGCACCGTCCGGCACCACGTCCGGCCGGTCGCCGGCCTGCCGCGGCATGAAGAAGGCGGTGATGTATGGCATCATGGTAGGAACGGTGCTGGCGCCCTTGGCGGCCAGTTCCGGGATCTCCTCGACCGGCACGCCAAGGTGATAGAGCCACTCCTGCGTGATTTCCTCGCCGGTGCACTCCTGCATCGGCTTCTTCACATAGTCACCAGGCTTGTCCACGAAGAGGGCGTAGAACCAGGCGATCATCTGGTCCTTGGGCTGTTTCTTGAAATGGGGCTGGCGATGCACCGTCCAACTCAACAACCATGCGGAATCCTTCACCGTGACAATGCCGGCGGAGACGATCTTGCCAGTGAACGGGTTACGCTTGGTGATCTTTTCGACATACTCCGCAATGCGGGGATCGGTGGCCGTGATCGACGCCGACGCCCATTTGGTCTCCGGGATATGCGCGCCGAACACGTCGGGACGCCCGAAGGCCGGGTCCTTGGCTGCGATGCGCCGCCACAGATCCCAGGCGGGCGCCGGCCCGTCCTTCAGCTTTGCCGGCGTGTGATGGTCGCCATTGTCGGAATTCTCGGTGAGCGAGCCGATGGTGATGAAGACGAGATCGTCCGCGCCGAGATCGACGCCGCCTTCCGCGCCCTTCTCGATCCAATGGATGCGGGTCGCCTGCTTGCGGCCCTCCTGGATATCGAAATCGACATCCGTCACCTCGACGCCGTAGCGGAACTTGACGCCGTGATCGGTCAGCCACTTCACCAGCGGCAGAACCATCGATTCATACTGGTTGTAGCGGTTGAACTTGAGCGAGGAGAAATCCGCCAGATGGGCAATGTGATGGATGAAGCGGTGGATGTAGAGCTTCATCTCCAGCGCCGAATGCCATTCCTCGAAGGCGAACATGGTGCGCCAGTAGAGCCAGAAATTGCTCTTCAGGAAATCGTCGCTGAAGACCTCGTTGATCCGCTTGTTCTCCATCTCCTCGCGGGACGCCAGGAAGACCGAGATCAGGTCCTTCTGCGCCCGGTCATTCAGCGTCAGAAGATGCTTGTCCGGCACATCCTGGCCTTGGTTCTGGGTCGTGCGCTGAAGTGAGAAATTCGGATCGTCCTTGTTGAGCCGATAAAACTCGTCGAGGACACTGGCATCCTCGATTTCCAACGACGGGATCGAGCGGTATAGATCCCACAGGCACTCGAAATGCTCTTCCATCTCGCGGCCGCCGCGAATGACAAAGCCCTTGTCAGGCACGTCGAGGCCGTCGAGCGCGCCGCCCGGAATGTCCAGTTCTTCGAGGATTGTGATGCGATCGCCTGCCACGCCGCCGTCGCGGATCAAGAACGCCGCACCGGCCAGCCCGGCCAGTCCCGAGCCGACGAACCAGGCGGTTTTCCTGTCGGCACTCTCGGGCTTGCGGGGGCGGACGAAGGCTTCATAGTTTCCGCTGCTATAGTGCATGGCGAACTCCTCTTGTTCTTGTGGTCGGATCAATTAGCGGGCTTGTAGCTGTAGAAACCCTCGCCTGAGGCGATGCCCAGCTTGCCCTTGTCGATGTAGTTTTCCTTAAGCCAGGCGGCGAGCGCCTGCGCGTGTTCATCGCCATGGGAGAGGATGTTGTAGGGCGTGGCGAGCCCGATGATGTCGTAGATCTGAAATGGTCCCATCGGCGCACCCGTCGCGATCCGCCACACCTTGTCGACGTCATGCGGATCGGCGTAGCCGCCGCGGCAAGATCTGCGGCAGCGATCAGCAACGGCACCAGCAGGGAGTTGAGGACATAGCCCGCCTTCTCCTTCCGGACCGGGATCGGAACCATGCCGATGGCGGAGGCGAACACCATCACGGTATCGAACACGGCCGGATCAGTGTCGCCCGTCCCCATCACCTCTGCGGTATTGAGCTTCCAGATGCTGTTGGCGAAATGCAACGCCAGGAACCGGTCCGGTCGGCCGGTAAAGGCTTTCAGATCGCTCGGGAGCAGGGTCGAGCTATTGGTGGCGAAGATCGTCTTCTCTGGCGCAAGCTCGGCCAATTTCTCGTAAAGCGCTTGCTTGATCGACAAAACCTCCGGCACCGCCTCGATCACCAGATCGGCATCCGCGACGGCGGCGCAGAGATCGGAGGACCGGGTGATGCGCTTCAGGACACCGCTCGCCTTGCCGCCGGCCGCGCCCGGTACCTCCTTGCCATAGGTCTCCACGAGAGAGGTGAAGCGCAAACCGGCCTGGGCGAGTGCTTCCTCGCTGATGTCGTAGGCGACGACATCGAAGCCGCTATAGGCTGTCTGGAACACGATCTGGCTGCCTAGCACGCCGGTTCCAAGCACAACTACTTTCTTTATATCGGTCACTCGTTCTCCTTCCGCTCGGCATCGTGACAAAGAAACGGGGCTGCCAATTCATGCGGCGCGCGGGCCGGCTTGGCCGACACATCGGCGCCCTGACGCACTCCCACTGGTGAAGACGCTCGGTCTTTATGGGGGGCATCGAGCCCTGCCATCGCGCGGAAAAAGCCGACCAGCATCGCGTCGCGAGAGATAGCGCCCCTGATATCGCCCTGGACGGCCAGGCCCATCCAGAGGGCATAGAGGCCGATGCCGGTTTGCTCCGCAGGCAGAGCGGGCCGCAGTGCAAAGCGTTGCGTCAAATCGGTCACGAGTTGGCCGAACATCTGATAGCAGGCCGCCTTGCCAACGCGATGTCGTTCCGCGAAAGCCGGATCGCGCCGTGCGTGAAGTTGCAACTCAATCGAGAGCAGCGACCAATGTGATTCGCCGGCAAGCTTTGCGAGCCGGGTGGCGAGTAACTGGAGCGTGGCTTCACAGTCATCGCGATCGCATTGCGCGACGAGACCCCGAAGCAGCGTTACCTCATCCTGGATATGGCTCTGTAGAATCTCAACCAGTAGATCATCCTTGCTGGCGAAATTCGAGTAAAAAGCCCCCTGCGAGTGGCCTGCGGCGGCGCAGATGTTGCGGATCGACATCGCGGCAACGCCCTCTTCGACAATCGACGTATGCGCTGCGGCGATCAGCCGATCACGCGTCTGGCGCTGCGTATCCTTTCGCCTTTGTGACATAGTCCGATCCTCGGGATAGCCACCTATAGGGGGCAATGCACAAATCAGAGATCACATGATATCCGAAATCCAGCAACAAATCGAACGGAAAGATGTATTCAGCCCTTTAGGTCATGTTGACAAATGGCGGAGCCAGATGCGGATCGAGGTGATGTCGATGAAGCCCAGGAAGCTCTCTGCGGTTTTGTCGTAGCGGGTGGCGACGCGGCGGGCATTCTTGAGCTTGTTGAAGCAGCGCTCGACGAGGTTGCGCAGCCGGTAAAGGGTTCGGTCCACGGCCACGCGCAGCTTGCGGGACTTTCGCATCGGGATCACCGGCACGACGTTGCGCGCCTCCATGGTTTCTCGAACCCTGTCAGAGTCATAGCCGCGATCCGCCAGCAGGACGGAGGGCTCTGGCAGGTTGTCGTCCATGATGAGGTCAAAGCCCAGATAGTCCGATGTCTGGCCCGGCGTGATGTCCGACCTCATGGGCAGGCCTGCGCCATTGACGCGGAGGTGGATCTTTGTCGTGAAGCCACCTCGCGAACGGCCAAAACCCTGTCGCGGAGTCCCCCTTTAGCGCCCGCTGCCTGATGATGGGCGCGGACCACGGTGCTGTCGATCATCTGCAAGGCCGCTGGAACCACCCCGCTCTCGTTCAGGGCCTCCAGTATCCCTTCCCACAGCCCGGCCAGGGTCCAGCGCCGGAACTGGCGGTAGACCGACGACCACTTGCCGAACTCTTCCGGCAGGTCACGCCACGGCGAACCTGTGCGGGCTATCCAGAAAATCCCATCCAGAACAAGACGATGGTTCATGGGTTTGCGCCCGTTCGGTGCGCGGACGGCCAGAATGAAGCGTTCGTGAAACGCCCATTCCTCGTCAGACATCAGGTCTCGTGCCAAGCTGGTCTCCATCGCAGATACCAGCTTGAATCACGTTCAGCACGTCCTGTGAATCCCTTTTGTCAACACGGCCTAAGCCGCTAGCTAGCCGAAATTATCATGCTGGTCGGACCAGATCACCGGAACTCCCTGCATAAGCCGTGCCAGCGTCACCTCCGGCCCTTGGGTCCCGTCCAGGATCGCCTCGACGATGTCGGGCGCGAGCAGGGTCAGGCGCAGGACGCGGGTCATGTATGAGGGCGCGATGCCCTCCCGTTCTGCCACCTCCGAGATCGTGGCGAACTCGCCCGACTCCAGTATGCCCTTCCAGCGGAATGCGCGGGCCAGCGCCTTGACCAGCGCGTTGTCCGTCCGGCGCGGCTGCGTGGCACCCTCGGGCATCTGCATCTCCTT
Source organism: Paracoccus sp. S3-43 (assembly GCF_029027965.1). Lineage (NCBI taxonomy): Bacteria > Pseudomonadati > Pseudomonadota > Alphaproteobacteria > Rhodobacterales > Paracoccaceae > Paracoccus > Paracoccus qomolangmaensis. Next base: position 1,932,502 of record NZ_CP119082.1, read on the forward strand.
TCGCCCGCCGCGCTTGACGACGCGGAATGGGACATGCAGCGTCACCGTGTCGGGGATCGTCGCTCCGCGGTTCATGCGGCCGCCTCGATGCCGCCAGCCAGCATCTCGCGCGCGAGGCCGCTGAGGCCGTCCATCCGGAGCCGGAAGTTGAGCCCGTTCGTGCCGATATCGACGCGCTCGACCAGCAGCGCCACGATGCGCGCCTGCTCGGCGGGGAACAGTTCGTCCCACAGAGGATCGAGCTGGGTCAGCGCCTCGCGGGCGTCGGCCTCGGTGATGTTGGCGTCGGCGCGTGCTGCCTTCCACGTGCCCGCGATGATCTCGGGCTGCCGGAACACGGCGCGGAGCTGGTCGATTGCGGCCGCCTCGATCTCGCCCGCAGGTACGCGGCCGATGGGACACGACCCCGCCCCGTGCTTCAGCACGGTCTGGCTGACATAATAGCGGTAAAGCCGCCCGCCCTTCCGCGTGTGGGTCGGCGAGAAGGCGGCGCCGTCGGGCCCGAACAGCAGCCCTTTGAGCAGCGCGGGCGTGTCGGCGCGGGTGCGCGCGGCGCGCTTACGGGGGCTCTCCTGCAGGATGGCGTGCACGCGGACCCAGGTCTCACGGTCGATGATGGCGTCATGCTCGCCGGGGTAGCTTTCGCCCTTGTGGACCGCCTCGCCGAGATAGGCGCGGTTCGAAAGCATCCGGTAGAGGTACTTCTTGCCGATCCGGTTGCCGCGCGAGGTACGGATGCCGCGCGCGCCGACCTCCCGCGCCAGTTCCGTGCAGGACCCGATCTCGAGGAAGCGGGCGAAGATCCAGCGCACGTGCTCGGCGGCTTCGTCATCAACCACCAGCTTCCGGTTTTCCACCCGGTAGCCAAAGGGCGGCACCCCACCCATCCACATGCCCTTCCTCCGACTGGCGGCGACCTTGTCGCGGATGCGCTCGGCCGTCACCTCGCGCTCGAACTGGGCGAAGGAAAGCAGGATGTTCAGCGTCAGCCGCCCCATGGACGTGGTCGTGTTGAACGACTGCGTGACGGAGACGAAGGTCACACCGTTTCGGTCGAACACCTCGACCAGCTTGGCGAAGTCGGCCAGCGAGCGGCTGAGGCGGTCGATCTTGTAGACCACCACCACGTCGACCAGCCCGTCCTCGATGTCTTCGACCAGCCGCTGAAGACCGGGCCGTTCCAGCGTGCCGCCGGAGATGCCGCCGTCGTCATATTGATCGCGGACCAGCACCCAGCCTTCCGACCGCTGGCTGGCGATGTAGGCCTCGCAGGCCTCGCGCTGAGCGTGGAGGCTGTTGAACTCCTGCTCCAGCCCTTCCTCGGAGGATTTCCGGGTGTAGACCGCGCAGCGCAGCTTGCGGACGAGATTCGTTTTTTCGGGCGGCTTCATCATCTCCGCCCGCTGTGGTTCTTGAGCCCGAAGAACACCCAGCCGTTCCAGCGCGTGCCGGTGATGGCCCGCGCGATGGCGGACAACGACTTGTACGGCCGACCCTGCCACTCGAAGCCATCGGCGGTGACGGTGACGATGTATTCGACGCCCTGCCATTCGCGCAGCAGCCGCGTGCCGGTGATGGGGCGATCGCGGTCAAGGCGAATTCCGCGCTTCTTCTTGTCACCGCCGTCCAGTTCTTCGCCCAGCCGTTCCAGCCGCCGGATGGTCTCCGGTTTCAGCCCGCCATAGGCGAGTTCCTGGATGCGGTAAGCCAGGCGGGATTCGAGGTAGCGCCGGTTGAAGGGCGGCGGTTCGCTGTCGAACAACTCGCGCCACTGCTTTTTCAGGTCGGGCGTCGTCGTGGTCTTCAGCGCCGCCAAGCGCGCGGGGATGGGGTCATGAGTCGTCATGCGGTCTCCGTAGGGTTCTGGGTTGCATGACGGCATCGGTCAGCCGGATAGTGTAGGCAAATTTCTCCAGCATCGTCAGAAGGTTCGCTCCGCGCTCGCTGCATCAGCCGCACCAGCCCGAGGGCGAGCAGACCGCACAACTCGGTGCGACGCTCGGCGGCGGTCATCTGGTCGGGCGGCAGTGGATTGGGGCGTTTCATGCGAGCAAGTCCGTGTTGGCTTGCCCTGCCTCTACTCAGCCGATCCGAAAAACGTCCCGCAGGGAAAAATGGCGGTAACACAAAAGGCCGGACTCGACTCATGGTTGATCCGTCAGGTAGAACATAATCAGAACAGGCCGGCCGTTTGCGAGGTATTCCCGTGGGTTCCGATCTCAAGAAATTTGTTAATCCGAAGTTTCTCAAAACCATTGATCCGGCCCTGATGCGGACTTTGTTCGTTCGGCACTTCGGCGAGGATGAACTGCCTGTGTCATTCGAGGGAGAGGCCTCAACCATTCGGGCGGCTCTGGCGGCGCATTTCGAAGGAACCGTTGCAGGCTGGAACGCCGGAATGGTCGCCGATTTGCATCGCGTTGCCGAGCTTGGAACCAGCGAGGACATGCAGCTTATTCTGAACGAAGCCCGTCGTCGTGGCGTGGTTCTCTATCCCGAGCCCGACCCTGACGACGCCGAGGCAGCGCCCATGCGCCATGATCCCAAACACGTCGCGCTTCACACCTACCTGCTGCATCACCGCGTTTTCGAGGCTGCAGCCGACTTTCATGCGCTGCGTGCGCCGACATCGCCTGCAGAGTTCCGCGGGCCAGAGCGGGACGTGGGTGCGGACCTGACCGAAGAAATGACCGAGGCTTTCAAGGCAGCGGTAATCAATCTGTTTTCGCAGGACCTGCAGGGTCAATATTGCCGCCTTGGGCCCTATGAGGAAGACGGGGAAATCAACCTGGTGATCAGCCACGGCGCGCAAGTCACCACAACGCCGGTGGTCACCGGGGATCGCGAAGAGATCATCACCCTTCGTGCGGTCAAATATGCGGTGCTGCGGTACTCCCCGGTGGAAGGGCGCCTGTTCGTGGGCGGCGTCGTCAAGGCGCAGCAAGGCGAGATCGCCGAGCTTTTCGCCCGGCATATCCTGAGGCGGCCGGGGTTCTTCTCGGGGCGGGACGCCCGCGATCTTTATACGCTCGATCCGATCAGCGATGCCGGGCCCGATTTTGCGTTCCAGCATCGCTATGACGAGACCATCAAGGAGGTTCGGATCGTTGCCGCCGCCGCTGACCTCTTCGAGCGGGATGAAGAGGATCAGCGCTGGCGTCATGTGCGCAGCTGGGAATCGAAGGACGCGTCCGGCGGCGCGCTGACCCATTTCCGGGGCAGCGAGGTGCGGTTCGGCCGGGGCTGGCGGTTGGGCGAGATCACCTTCCGGGTCGCCTTCGAAACCGGCGCAAAGCGGCCGGCACAGGTCACGGTGCGGCTGAAGCCGCCGGGGACACTCGCCTTCCGCCGGACGCGGTTCGAAAAGGCGATCCACACGCTGGTTCAGCGCAATGGGCTCGAGAAGGACCGCGATGCTGACATGGTTGTGGAAGCGGCTGAGTGAAGGGGGCGCCCGGGTCTCAATCTCGGGCCGGGGGCTGAGCCGCTTTCCCGCAAGCGATATAGAGCGCCTCTTGCGGGCGCAGGTGCTGATCGAGGAACGGAAGGCCGATACCTGGTCGGTCTGCGCGGAGTGCGATTGCGGGCTTGATGCGCGCCCCGTCGAACAGTCGGGTGATGCGTTCCGGGCCTACTGCCCGCACGATCAGGCCGAAGACGTGATCCTGCAGAAAGACGATCTGCGCCGCTTTTCGGTCGACGTCGACCGGCTCGTGGCCCGGATTGCGGCCAGCGGGAATCTTGGCGGCGCGGTCGCCCGCGTTGCGGACGGCCTCTGGCTATTGGGGGACACCCCGTCCGGCCATACCGTGGTCCTGTCATTCGATGCCGACAATCTGGTTGCGCCGGGCGCGGTGATGGAAATCAAGGCGGCCGTGGGGCCGAAGCCGATCATGGCAATCGTCCACGACCTTTCCGCGACAATCGCCGTCAGGCTGCGGGAGGTTGGGATCGAGCCCCGCGAAATTGCGACGGTTTTCAAGGCAGGGTCGGATGGCACGGAACGCCTCGTCCTCGATCCGCCATCTTCAGTGCCGCGCCTTGTCATGACGCTTTCGGCGCAATCGGTCACTCTCGACGGCCGTCGGCTCGACCTGCCGACTCAGATGTTCGCGCTGTTTCGGCTGCTGATCGAGCAATCCGTCAAGCGTGATCCAGTCCTGAAAAATCAGGAGATCGAGACGCAGACCGGCCGGCCGCCCAACCAGATCATCCGAGACCTTCGTAAGGCGCTGGTCGGTTGTGGGCTGACCAGCGACCAAGCAAAGGCGTTGGTCGCGACGGTACATGCTCGCGGCTATCGGCTCGGTCTCGACCCTGCCGAAGTGGTCATCGAACCCTGAGGCCGCCACACACAATCCGCACATAACAAACACACGGCAATCACACCGGCGGCAGCGCGCTGAACGGCACATTCGGAACAACAGCAACATGTTCCGAGGTGCTCCCGAATGTTTCCGCCGATTTCCCCCGACGACCTTGCCACACTGATCGACGAGGCAGCCATTGCCGCGCGCCGCCTGCATCGCAAGCTGATGCTGCCTGCCGCCGATCTCGACGATCTCCGTCAGGACCTTCTGGTCGACCTGATCTGCCGGCTGCCCGGCTTCGATGCGCGCCGTGGCAGCATCGGCGCTTTCGCCAACATCGTCCTGCGCAACCAGTCCTCGCGCATCGCCATCCGCCATCATCGCCAGCGCAGGATGCAGGGCGGCACGGTGCTTTCGCTCGACGCCCCCGTTTCCGGCGCGACCGAGCCCTTGGGTTGCCTGCTGGCGGAAGCCGATGGTCTGGCCGCCTGGCATGGGCAGGACCGCGCTGCCACGGACGACGCCGAGACCCACCACGATCTCGCCCGGGTGCTGGGCGGCCTGCCCGAGGAGACCCGCGGGCTTTGTGCGACGCTTGGCACCTGCGCTGTCGCGGAGATCGTCGAACGCACCGGCACCTCCCGCTCCGCCCTCTACCGCCACATCGCCCGCCTGCGGCTCGACCTCGCCATGCGCGGGTTCGGGACCGAGTGGGACGGTTCGAAAGCGGCGTGAGTAGAGGACCGACATGGAGATGATCGTCATGCCGCTTACCGAATTTACGCCCGCAAAGGCCCGGCCGCTCACCGACATCGAGTTCTGCGCCTGGATCGGCCAGGCCATGCCGGGCGACCGGCTTGAGTATCATCGCGGGTTTCTCGGGATCGATACCACGGCGGTGATTTCCACCTTGCCGGAACCGGAACGCCGCAGGCTCGGGGCGCTGGCCAGTGCTGCCCACCGCGCCTTCGAGGCCGCGCTGGTGCATCTGGTGCAGGTCCGGGTCGGCCCCGACCGCTTCGCCTATCTGGCCATCGCGCGGACCAAGCCGCGCCATGCGCCGATCCCGTTTTCCCAACTCATCGCGACAGAGGAGGCCGCCTGATGCGCGCCACGCTTGCCTGGATCGGGGATCGGCTGCCGCCGTCCCTTTACTTTCTTCTGGCCGGAAGCTCGGCCGCATCCCTCATCGGAGACCACGACATGACCGAGACCAACGGCCTGCTTGCGCGCCTGCGCAAGGCCTTCCGCAGCCTTGAGGATCTGCCGGAGGTGATCCCCGCCGCCTGGCGTCCCGGCGATGCCACCGATCCGCTGCCCGTCGAGACCGCGAGTGTCGACGATATCGCCATCGCGATCGTCGCCGCGAATGCCGAACTGTCCGCGGCCATCCAGCGATCCTCGGCGCTGGAAAAGCTCCACCGTCTGGCGCGTGAAGCCGGGGCTGTCGGCACGGACCGCGCCGTGGATACGGCCCTGAAGCGGGAGGGGCGCTGATGGCCATGCCGTTCCCCAGCACCGACGCGCCGACAGAGGCCCGCCTCGACAACGTGCCAACGTTCGACGACCTCGATCGGCTGTCCATTGGCGAGATCGCCGACATGCCCGCTGCGCTGCTTCTTGCGCTGCAGGACGAAGCAGCGGCCGAGAGCGCCCGGGTCAAGCGCCTGAAGGACCGTTTCGAGGCTGCACTGGCGCAGCGATATGGCGCCGCGACCGAGGCCGAGCGGTCTGCGCAGGGCAAGACCTCGGGCACGGTCCGGATCGAGGATGCGGGCGTCGTGGTCATCGCGGACCTACCGAAGAAGGTCACCTGGGATCAGGACCGGCTGGCCACCATGGCAACCCGGATCCGAGAGGCCGGCGACGATCCGACCCAGTATCTCGAGATCGCCTATCGCGTGCCCGAACGCCGCTTCGGGGCCTGGCCCGACGCCATGCGCGAAGGCTTCGCAGCCGCCCGGTCCGAGACCACCGGCAAACCCGTGTTCCGGCTCGAGACCCGAGACCGGTGACGCGCGGCGGCGGGACGCCCGAGCGGCAACGCCGGGCAGGTTCCCCTTCGGCACCCGGTCACCCCCGCCGCCGCGCCCCTTTCAATCCTTCGGAGAACCCCATGGCCTTCCGCATCATCACCGCCGACGAACGCCTCTCGGCAGCCGAGAACAAGACCTCGCTCGCCATCTTCGGCCCGCCCGGCGTGGGCAAGACCACGCTGCTGAAATCCCTCCCTGCCGAGGAAACCGTCTGCCTCGACCTCGAGGCTGGCATGAAATCGGTGCAGGACTGGCGCGGCGCCTCGATCCCGGTGCGCAGCTTCACCGACTTCCGCGATCTGGCGGTGCTGATCGGCGGGCCAGACCCCGCGCAGCATCCTCAGTCCTGGTATGGGACCGAACGGCATGCCTGGCTGCAGGCCCAGCACCGCGACAGCGACATCGAAGCCTTCCTCGCAGCGCGCCGCATCGTCTTTGTCGACTCGATCACCGATCTGACCCGGCAGGCGATGGCCTATGCCCGCCAGCAGCCCGAGGCCTTCTCGGACCGGACCGGCAAGCCGGATGTCCGCGGTGCCTACGGGCTTCTTGGGCGTGAGGTGATCCAGGCGCTGAAGCACCTCCAGCATGCACGCGGCAAGACCGTGATCTTCGTCGGCGTGCTGGAAAAGGTGACCGACGATTTCGGCACCGTCACCTGGCAGCCGCAGATGGAAGGCAGCAAGGCCGGGCGGGAATTGCCCGGCATCGTGGACCAAGTGGTTTCGATGCAGCTTTTCGCCCGCGATGCCGAAGGCGGCTGGGTGCTGGACGAGACCGCCACCGACCGCCGCCTTGTCTGCAAGTCCGGCAATCCCTGGGGCCTTCCTGCCAAGGACCGCTCCGGCCGTCTCGACCTGACCGAACCGCCCGACCTCGGCGCGCTGCTCGCCCGGATCGACGGTCGCGCCTCGCATGAACCCGCTTTTGCCTCCTGATCCCTGAAAGGACCTGTCATGAGCTACGATCTGAACGACGCCCAGCCGCAGATGGCCCCCATCGGCGAACTGATCCCCGACGGCACCTTCGCCAAGGTCCGCCTGATCATCCGCCCCGGCGGCGTGAATGGCGCGACCCCGATGGATGCGGGGCTGCTGAAGGCCTCGCAGTCCAGCGATGCGCGCATGCTCGACTGCGAATTCACGGTTGTCGAGGGCCCGCATGCCCGCCGCAAGTTCTGGCAGAGCTTCACCGTGGCGGGCGGCAAGCTGGACGAGAAAGGCCAGTCCATCGGCTGGAAGATCTCGAAATCCACGTTTCGCGCCATGGTCGACAGCGCCCTCGGTCTCGATCCCCGCGACGAAACCCCGGCGACCAAGGCAAAGCGGGTGCTGCCCGGCCTCAAGCATCTCGACGGCATCGTCTTTGCCGCCCGCATCATGGTGGAGCCCGCCTCGAACCCGCAGTATCGCGACCAGAACCGCATCGCCAACGTCGTTCTGCCCGACGAGCCGCAGCATGCCGCCGTCATGCGTGGTGAAACCGTCCCGCCGGAACCTGTCAACGCCCCGCCGCGCAAGGCCGCGAGCGTCGCGGCGCCGGGCTGGCAGGCGCCGACTCCGGCATGGGGCGCGGCAGCGCAGCCCACTGCGACGGCCGCTCCGACCTGGGGCGCACAGACCGCACCCGCAGCGGCTGCCACGCCCCAAACACCGGCACCCGCAGCACCAGGCACCCGGGCGATGCCCGCGTGGCTCAATGGCTGAGGTGCGGCGGAAGCGGCGGCCGGGTGGTTCCGTTGGGTCGCCTGCCGCCGAGCCCGAAGGGGATGGGCCGGCAGACCGGCCCATGACCCCCGACGAATGGCAGGCGCATGTGACGCGCGCCGCCGCGCTGGAGATCGGAACATGGCTCGAGGCCCGAGGAAGACTGCACCATCCCATCGCAAGCCTCACCCTCAGCGACCTCGAGGCCATGGCAAGCAACGCGATCTCGCGCTGGATCGTGATGCAGTCCGAGAAGCTCCAGCGGGCTGGATGGCCGCCCGAGGATCCGATCGCGAATTTCCTGCTGGGGTAGCGCTCTGCGCCGTCTGCGCGCGGGAGGCCCGCGGCTTCGGCTACGTCCACCGCCTCCAGCGCGACCGCTATCCCTATCACCGCTTCTGCTCGCTCCGCTGTCAGGACGTGGGCAGCGCAATCGCCCAAAGGATGAATGGTATGATCGACAAGACCGCCCGCGAGGCACAGGCGATCCGCGACGCGCGGGCGCTCTTTGCCGAAGCGCTGACCGACCTCGGGCTCATGGAGCCTTTCTTCCATCGCACGGCCGCGGATATCGACCGGCTGATCGAGGCGGCCGTCACCGGCTATGTCGACAGCATGTTGGCGCAAGGCGCGCGCAAGGAGCGCACCGGCACGGCCCTTGACGATCCGATTCCGTTCTGAGGAGGCCGCCATGATCGATCTGAACAATGAGGCCGCCCCCTGGACCGACCTTCTCGCCGCCGCGACGGCAAATGCCATCACCCACTTCGAGGTCGAGTTCTGCGAGAGCCTGCGCCAGAAGCTTGAAACATTCGGCGCGCGCGCCCGGCTGACCGAGGCCCAGCATCACAAGCTGACCTGCATCGCGCAGGCTGGCGGGTTCTGGGAGCGCGACCAATGATCGACCTGAACCATGGCTCTGGTTGCCTCTATGGCCAGGATGCGCCGCGTCCACCGATCGCCACCGCCGTATCGGCCGCCATTGATGCCGCGCTGACGGCGCGCAATCGCGCCGAGCGCCCCCGCACCTATGTCAGTTCCTCTGGGCTCGGGCGCGACTGCCTGCGCCAGATCCAGTTCGACTATCTCGCTGTCCCCAAGGACGAGGGCCAGGAGTTCGAGCCGCGCATCCTGCGGATCTTCGAGGCTGGACACCGGGCCGAGGACATTGTCGCGGGCTGGTTCCGGATTGCCGGGTTCGATCTGCGCACCGAACGCCCCGATGGTCGCCAGTTCGGCTTCGAGGCCATGGCGGGCCGGTTCAAGGGCCATATCGACGGCTGCTTCGTCTCCGGCCCCGTGGCCATGGATTATCCCGCGCTCTGGGAGAACAAGGCGCTCGGGGCCTCCAGCTGCAAGGATGTGGTCAAGCGCGGCGTCAGCATCGCGCGCCCCGTCTATGCCGCCCAGATCGCGCTCTATCAGGCCTACATGGACCTGCCCAACCCGGCGCTGTTCACCGCGCTGAACCGCGACACGATGGAATTGCACACGGAACTGGTGCCGTTCGATGCCCGCTTGGCGCAGGAGATGTCGGACCGCGCGGTCACGGTCGTGCAGGCGTCCGAGGCGGGCGAATGGTTGCCCCGGGCGGCGACCGACCCTACGGCCGTCGTCTGCCGGGGTGGCATGGCCGGAGGCAAATGGCACGCGCCCTGCGCATGGGCGGAGCGGTGCTGGGGTGAGCGGCGTCCCGGAAACGGTGAGGCGGAGAAGGAAAGGCGCCAGTGGCGCGTTTCCCCGCCGAACGGGGAGCGTTTCAGCCGCGAACGGGCGGAGCCCAAGCGATGATCCCCGACGCCTATGATCTCAAGCGCATCATCCGCGCCCATCGCGCGCGCTTCTGGCTGCCGGACCTGCTCGAAGGGTTCGAGTTTGCACCGGTCTGGCGCTTCGCCGATCAGGCGCAGTTCGATTCCGACGACGTCGATGCATTGGCCCGCCGCTTGGTGGCCGGTCCGCAACGGTTGCCACACCCCGAGACGATTTTTGAGTTGGCCGACCGCAGTCGGACCATCCGCAGCCAGATCGTCTATGCCTGGCAGCGCGACGACGGCATTGAGGCGGTCTGGCTCGCCCGGTGGCGCAGCCCCAGACGCTGGACCGATATCCATGCCCATGTCCGGATCGCCGATGGCGGCATCGCGGAATTCGCCACCAATCCGGCGCTTAGAGATGCAGGGCTGGCGGAACAAAGCGGTCAGGCGGCGGCCGCCATCGTCTGGCGTGGGCTCGCGATCCTCGCATCCGCCGCAAGTGTTCGCGAACGTCAGATCGCTCCGATCAGGCGCACACCCTTCGCGCGGGATGGCGTGCGCGGCTGGACCTGGCATCAGGTCGCCATCGATCCGGCCCGGCTTCGCGCCGCATCCGAACCGCTCGGCGGCAGTCATGCCAGCCCGCGCTGGCATCTGCGTCGAGGGCATTGGCGCCAGTTGCCGGACGGTCGGCGCATCTTCGTGCGCCAATGCGAAGTGGGAGATCCCGCGCGCGGCGGGGTGGTGAAGGACTATGCGGTGGAGGCGCGACAGGCATGACGGAATTCACCCCATCGGCAGCGCAAGCCGCCGCCATCGCCGAGGTCCGCGACTGGTTCGAGAACCGCACGGACACGCAACAGGTGTTCCGGCTCTTTGGCTATGCCGGATCGGGCAAGAGCACGGTGCTGAAGTTCGCGCTCGATGAGCTTGGCCTGTCGCCCCACCGCGGCGCGAAGGACGGCACCTGCGTGCCGGGTGTGGTTACCGCCACCTTCACCGGAAAGGCGGCGCTGGTGCTGACCCGCAAAGGCACGCCTGCGCGCACCATCCACAGCCTGATCTATTCTGTGATCGAGGCCACGGAAGCGGAAATCGAAGCCGCAGCGCAGAAGGTCCGCGAGGCCGAGACTGCCGCGCGGCGGCTGACCGGCTTTGACCGCACCACGGCCGAGGCCGCGATCGAGGCCATGCGGCAGGCGCTTTCGGCGATGAAGCATCCCCGTTTCGCCCTGAACCCGCAGAGCGATGCCGCGGATGCGCGGCTGATCGTTCTGGACGAGGTGTCGATGGTGGGCGAGGAGATGGCCCGCGACCTGATGAGTTTCGGTAAACCAATCCTCGTGCTGGGTGATCCGGGTCAGTTGCCGCCGATCAAGGGCGAAGGGGCCTTCACCCGGGACGCCCCCGACGTGATGCTGACCGAGATCCACCGCCAGGCGGCCGAGAGCGCCATCATCCGTCTCGCCACCATGGCGCGGATGGGCGAGCCCATCGGTTTTGGCGCCTACGACACCCATGTCGCCAAGATGCGCAAGGGCGACATTTCGCCGGAACAGGCGCTGCGTGGCGGGCAGTTGATCTGCGGGCTGAATGCGACACGGTTGCAGATCAACAATGCGATGCGCGCGGCGGCTGGCCTTGGCGGGACGTATTTGCCCACTGGCGCGGCGGAAAAGATCATCTGCCTCAAGAACGACAATTCGCTCGGGCTTATCAACGGCATGTTCCTGACCCTCGAGGATATTGTTGACGAGGGCAGCCTCTATTTCTCGGCCGTGGTGCATGACGAGGACGGGCGCCGCGTCTCCCCCTTCGATAGCGACGGCCGCCCCGGGCGGCTGCGCATCTACAAGGGGCATTTCGAGGATCACGTCTCCTACGACGCCAAGCGCCATGACCGCGATTGGCGGGAAAAACGCAAGCTGACCGAGGCGACTTTCGGCTGGGCGATCACCGCCCACAAGGCGCAAGGGTCGCAGTGGGAGAACGTGATCGTCTGGGAGGACGGGCTTGGCCGCAGCGAGATCGACCGCCGCCGCTGGCTCTATACCGCCATCACCCGCGCTGAGCGCGGGCTCGTCCTTCTGGCCTGAGGGGGCGCGATGATCGATCTTAACGATGTCGGCACGCCGAAAGCACGCCACGATCTGGCGGCCGTAAAGGACCGGCTGGCGGCGACAGCTGGCGACTGGCTCCCCGGCATCTTTCCGGAGGCGCGGCTTGCGCGCGACCGTCGTTCCTTGCGCTGTGCCGACCTGTCCGGCCGCCCGCCGCGCAAGGAGGGGTCGTGTACCATCCACCTTGACGGGCCCTATGCGGGCTGGGGCTTCGACTATGCCACCGGCGAAAGTGCCGGACCGATCGACCTCATCGCGCAGGCGACGGGGCTCTGCGATGGCGCGCTCTTCGACGAGGCGGCGCGGATTGCCGGGATGGATCATCCCGCGCCCCGAAACGCGCCACGCGCGAAGCCCGATCATACCGGCGAGATTGCCCGGCTGGTCGATGGCGCGCAGCCGATCGCTGGCACCCCCGGCGAAACCTACCTCCGCACCCGCGGCCTTGCCGATCCGGGATGCCCGGATCTGCTGTTCCACCCCGACCTGCCGGATTTCGACACGCGACGCGGTTGGCCGGGGCTGATCACATTGCCACGCCTGGTGGATGGCACTCGCGCGCAGGGTATTCACCGGACCTTCCTGCTCGACGACGGCTGCGCCAAGGGCCCGGCCGGGAAGAAGATGCTGGGATCGGTAGCGGATGCGGCCGTGCGCCTGTTCGCCATGCCTGCGGACGGCCACCTTGGCATCGCTGAAGGCATCGAGACGGCATTGGCAGCACATGCCCTGTTCGGCACCGCCGTCTGGGCGGCGCTCTCTGCCGATGGTCTCGCGCGGTTTCAGTGGCCGGCGGGCACGACACGGGTCACGATCTACGCCGATGCTGGCGATGCCGGACGTCAGGCTGCCGCGTCCCTTTCGGATCGGCTGAACCGGGCCGACATTCCGAACCAGATCGTGCTCCCGCTGCATGGCGATGATTTCAACGACGATCTGATGCGCGGGGCGCGTGCGGCCGACTATCGCCCGGAGATTTCGGCCGACGAGCCGGTCGGTATTGAGGCATCGACGACAGTAGCAGATCCGACGCCTGGCGATCCGGACGTTCTGATTGCCGCCGCCGAGGCGCTGACCAACCCGCCCGAACTCGCCGCGCTCTCCAGCCTTCTCGGCCGCCTTGCGCTTGCCCGGCTCGATCCGCTGCCCGAACGCCAGATCCTTGCCCGGATCAAGACTGCGACCGGCATCTCCATGTCCATCCTCGACAAGCAATTGACGGAACTGCGCCGCCGCGTGCATGCGACGGGCGATCCGCAGGGCAGGATTGCGCGTCCCGCCTGGTTTGGGCGGCTGTGTCAGGATCTGTCCGGCACGCCCGAGCGCAACGAGGCCAATGTGATCATCGCCCTGTCCTCGGATCCGGTCTTTGCCGGTCTCCTGGCCTTCGACGAGTTCGCCCAATCCATCGTGGTACGCCAGCCGCTGCCCTGGGATGACCCGGCCATTCGCTTTCCGCGCCCCTGGGACGATGCAGACGATGTGCGCACCGCCGAATGGCTGCAGTTGCGCGGGCTCAACGTCGCCCCGATGGTCGTCAGCCGGGGTGTCGGCGCGGTGGCCCGCGACCTGCGCATCCATCCGGTTCGCGACTGGCTCGACACCCTGAAATGGGACGGCACGCCCCGTATCGAGACCTGGACCAGCACCTACCTCGGTGCAGCGCCGACATCCTTCCATCACACCATCGGCGCGCTCTGGCTGATCTCGGCCGTGGCCCGGATCTACCGGCCCGGGGTGAAGGCCGACCACATGCTGATCCTCGAAGGGCCGCAGGGCGCGCGCAAATCCACTGCGATCAAGGTGCTCGCGGGCGAGGATTGGTTCACCGACGAGTTGCCCGAGCTTGGGTCCAAGGACGCGGCCATTCACATGCAGGGCGTATGGATTGTGGAAATCGCCGAACTCGACGCCATTGGCCGCGCCGAGGTCTCGCGCATCAAGGCGTTCCTGACCCGCACCACCGACCGCTTCCGGCCGCCCTATGGCCGCTACACCGTCGAGGTTCCCCGCCAGTGCGTGTTCGCAGGCACTGTGAACCCCGACACCTATCTACGCGATGAAACCGGCAACCGCCGCTTCTGGCCGCTACGCTGTGGAAGCATCGACATCGCAGCGCTGGCCCGCCACCGGGACCAGATCTGGGCCGAAGCCGTCCACCGTTTCCGCGAAGGCGCGATTTGGTGGATCGACGATCCGGCGCTGCTTGCCGAAGCCGCCGCCGCGCAGGAGGCGCGCTATCAGGCCGATGCCTGGGACGCCCGTATCGACCGCTGGCTGACCCACGACACCCGCAGCGTCAATCGCGGTCACGCGGGCTGGGATGATTGGCAGGATGAAGAGTTCGAACGTCCCGAGCCGATCCGCGATGTGTCGGTGGGCGAAATCCTCGAAGGCGCGCTCGGCATCGAGCCCGCGAAATGGACCAAGGGCGACCAGATGCGTGTGGGGGCCTGGCTGAAGTCGCGGGATTGGGAGCGATACCGCAGCGGCGCGGCCCCGACCCGCGAATGGCGTTACCGCCGGTTGCAGCACGGCTGACATCGCAATGGCCCTGTCAGGCATCGAAGGGGCATCCATCCGGGTGCCCCTTTTCGTTTGTCGCTGTCCCACTTAGCGGCGTGTCCCACTTCAAGCCCAAGGTGGGACAGAAAAAACCATTTGAAATCAATCCTGTCCCACATGTCCCACTTGGACCGCCAACTTCTCTCTTTCCCATATGGAGCGCATGTGTCCCCCCCCGACCTCATTCTTCCTCATGCGACGTAGGGAAAGAGGTGGGTCAAGTGGGACAGGTGGGACACGCCTTGTTTTGAAAGGAAAATCTGGCGTCCCACTTTGATCGGCAAGTGGGACAACCCGAGACCAGGTGGGACAGAAGCATCGTCTGGCGCATTTTTCTTGAATGGGTGCGCGTGTCATGATTCTCTGCCCATGACCAAAGCCGAAGGCCCACGTTTCAGGTGAGCCTTCAACATGACGCCGACCACCCAGACTGCGGATCTGCACCTCGAACAGGGGCGCCTTTCCACGTCCTGCATCCTTGCCCTCGACCTCGGGACAACGACAGGTTGGGCCTTGCGTGGCCATGACGGCCTGATCACCTCTGGCACGATGTCCTTTCGCCTCGGGCGGTTCGACGGCGGCGGTATGCGGTATCTTCGCTTCACCAACTGGCTGACCGAGGTCGACCGGCTATCAGGCCCCATCGCTGCGATCTGGTTCGAGGAAGTCCGCCACCATGTCGGAACGGACGCTGCCCATGTCTATGGCGGGCTCATGGCCACGCTCACGGCATGGGCTGAACTCCGCGGAATCCCCTATGAGGGCGTCCCGGTCGGCACGATCAAGCGTCACGCCGCTGGCAAGGGCAACGCCGACAAGGCCGCGATGATCGCCGCCATCCGCGCCCGCGGCTTCAGCCCGGCCGACGACAACGAAGCCGACGCCATCGCCATCCTGCTCTGGGCGATCGAGACGAAGGGAGGTGTCGCATGAGATGGCACCCCCATGGCTACGGCGGTCGGCGCCGCGATCCCGAGCAGGTCAAGCGCGAGGGCTGGCGGGAACAGGGCGTCCTCGCGGTCTCCGCCGATGACGACCGCCTCACCTGGCCCGAGCGTGAACTGGTCCGCCAGCTCGGCGAGAAGCTCTACGGCCCGCGTCCCTCCGACAGGGAGGCGCGCCATGGCTGATCGCGAATGGACCGCCGACTGCGTCGCCGATCATTTCGAGGAGGCGTTTCGCACGCTGCGCAAGCTACCGCCCGTGAAGGCGAAGGGCTACTTCAACACCTGGCCCGACATCGTGCGGACCAGCCGCGAGATCGCGGCGATGGAGCCGCAGCCGATGCGCGTGTGGCCTTCGGCTGCCGCGATCACCCGGCTCGAGCAGACCTTCGACTGGGTGCTCTGGATCGAGGAGGCGGAGCGCAAGCTGGTCTGGTCGCGCGCGGCCCGCGTGCCGTGGAAGCAAATCAGCGGTGAGCTGGGTTGCGATCGCACGACGGCCTGGCGGCGCTGGCAGCTGGCGCTGACCAAGATCGCTGCGCGCTTGAATGCGCAGTGAGTCCAACGTGTTGCAACACTTTTTCCTTCGACATCTGCAACATGATCGTGCTATCCAAAGGACAGGATGGGGAGAGTGCGCTGGAAAGCCCGCTCTCCCCTTTGCGTTGACGGGGGCCGTCTGGACCCCGGTATCCAGCGAGAGTCCGGCCGGGGTCCACCCCACGGCAGTTTCCGGTTCCTTCCTGGCGATATTCGTATGCTGGCGGGCGAAGCGCGTGACTTCGCCAGCGTCAGGGTCGGATTTTTGGGAAGCCAGCCAGAATCCGGATCCACCCGCCTCCCGCACCAACCCCAATGAACGCTGGCCTTCGGGCCGGACACCCCGGATGCCGCTGGACCCCGCGTGGAGTCCAGCGCGGCATCCAGTGTCCGGAGTCCGGTCAGCATCCACCTGAACACCGGAAACCGCCCGCCCATGACGCTGAGCTTCGCCCCCGAGCGGATCGAGATGTGGCCGCTGTCGCGCCTGCAGCCCTACGCGAAGAACGCGAAGGCGCACGGGCCGGACCAGGTCGCCAAGATCGCCGCCAGCATGGCCGAGTTCGGCTGGACCGTGCCGTGCCTCGTGGCAGAGGACGGCGAGTTGATCGCGGGCCATGGCCGGGTGCTGGCCGCCACGCAGCTTGGACTGACAGAGGCGCCGGTCATCGTGCTCGGGCATCTGACCGAGGCGCAGCGGCGGGCCTATCGCATCGCGGACAACAAGCTGACCGAACTCGGCACCTGGGACGAGGCGCTGCTGTCGTCGGAACTGAACGAACTGCTGGCCGAGGATTTCGACCTGTCGCTGGTCGGCTTTTCCGACGGCGAGTTGGACAAGCTGCTGGCCTACGTCGCGGAAGACGACGGTGAAGAAGGTGGCGCCGGGGGCTCCGTGCCGCCGGTGACCATCCCCGAGCCGCCGCGCAACCCGGCGTCGCGGACGGGCGACCTGTGGATCCTCGGCGACAATCGCCTCCTGTGCGGCGACAGCACCAGCGCTGCCGACGTGCGCCGCCTGATGAACGGCGAGCGCGCGATCCTGTTCGCCACCGACCCGCCGTATCTCGTCGATTACGACGGGTCCAACCATCCGACCCGCAACAAGGACTGGTCGGCGTCCTACGGCACGACCTGGGACGACAGTTCGCAGGGTGCGGAGCTCTACGACGGCTTCATCGCCGCCGCTGTGGCGGAAGCCATCGCCGAGGACGCCGCCTGGTACTGCTGGCACGCCTCGCGTCGCCAGGCGATGCTCGAAGCCTGCTGGGAGAAGGCCGGGGCGTTCGTCCACCAGCAGATCATCTGGGTGAAGGACCGCGGTGTCCTGACCCGGTCGCACTACCTCTGGAAACACGAACCCTGCTTCATGGGCTGGCGCCGTCCGAACCGGCCGCCGAAGGTCGCCGAGGAAACCCTGCCATCGACATGGGCGCTGCACAGCTTCGCCAAGGACGAGCGCCCCGACCATCCGACGCCAAAACCGCTTGATGCGTTCGGGATCCCGATGCGCCAGCATGTTGCGCGTGGTGGGCTTTGCTATGAACCCTTCTGCGGCTCGGGCTCGCAGATCATGGCGGGCGAAGCCAACGGCCGCCGCGTCTTCGCAATGGAGATCAGCTCGGCCTATGTCGATGTCGCGGTGGAACGCTGGCAGGCCGAGACCGGCCACGACGCGATCCTCGACGGCGACGGTCGGACCTTCGCGCAGGTGAGGACGGAGCGGCTGGGCGACGATGCCGAGGCCCGGGCCGATGCGCCGGTCACGGACGCCGCCCCCGAACCCGCGCGAAAGCGCAGGACCGCCGCGTGACATGCATGACCTGGCTTTACCTTCCTCCGGACGCGCTTCCGGGGCCGGAGACGCATGCCTCTTCGGCCTCTCCCTCTGCTCCGGCGCGGGCGGGCTCGACCTCGGGCTCGCCATCGCCATCCCCGGATATCGTGCTGTGGGCCATGTCGAACGGGAAACCTACGCCGCAGCCACCCTCGTGGCGCGGATGGAAGACGCGTCCCTGGATCGCGCACCTCTCTGGGACGACGTTGCCACCTTCGACGGCCGCCCTTGGCGCGGCGCGGTGGACATCGTCACTGCGGGCTATCCGTGCCAGCCGTTCTCCGTCGCGGGCAAGCGCCGGGGCGCGGACGACCCGCGGCACCTCTGGCCGCATGTCGCCCGGATCATCGGCGAGGTCGAGCCGCCCTTCGTGTTCCTCGAGAATGTCGCCCATCATCTCCGCCTCGGCTTCCCCGAAGTCGCCAGCGGACTGGTCGGCATGGGCTACAAGCTTGCGGCAGGCCTCTTCACGGCGGCGGAAGTCGGTGCGCCCCACAAGCGTGAGCGGCTGTTCATCCTCGCCATCCGCGAGGGGGACGAGCTGGCCGACCCCGCGCGCCTGCTCTGGCACTCGGTCGAGTGGCGGGAACCGGACGGAACTGCTGCGGCTCTGGCCGACGCCTCGGGCCAGCGCCAACGAGAACCGGCAGACGAAGCCGACGCCATCGCAGGAAGCAGGCCAACACGGGATGAACCTGGCGACGACAGCCGCGATGTGGCCGACGCCGCAGACGGACAGTTTCCGCAGCCGGGGCGGCGAACGGCGCGACGAGAAGGGTCTGGACCGCATGGCACGGGACTGGCCGACGCCGATGGCGAACGACGGGTGCAAGCCGAGCGCGGGCAACCGGCGGACAGCGGACCTGACCCATGCGGCGGGAATGTGGATGACGCCGACGGCCCGCGATCACAAGGATGGCGCGACGAGCCTTGCCAACACGCCGGTGAACGGCCTGCTTGGCCGCCAGGTCCTGGTGACACCGATGGCTGGGAGCGATACCTGCGATGCGCGCCGGACCTTGAACCCGCTGTTCGTCGAGGCGTTGATGGGCTGGCCCACCGGGTGGACCGGCTTCGCCTCTGTGGCAACGGAGTGGTCCCCTTGGTTGCGGCGCATGCGCTGCGAACTCTGGCGGCTGAATTGCTGGCCGATGGATGAGGTAGCGGCATGAAGCAGTCCCGCCTCATGTCGCTGGTCGAGTCCGTCGCCAACGTGATCGTCGGCTACGGCGTTGCCGTGGTCACCCAGATCCTGATCTTCCCGATCTTCGGGCTGCACACGTCGCTGGCGCAGAACCTGAAGATGGGCGCGGTGTTCACAGTGATGAGCATCGCGCGCTCGTTCGCCCTGCGGCGGCTGTTCGAGGCGATCCGGGTGCGCCGAAAGAAGTGAGCCAACGGTCCGCCTTTCCCTCGTCGGATGGCTATTGTCCGAGCCCCGATAAGGTGTAGGTTGTCCAAAAGGGCTGGGACCGGAATCATGGCTATTATTCAGAGGTCTACCAAACTCTCCTTGCAGCAAGAAGAGTATCGGATCTGCTCCGAGCCCTACGTTTTCTACAGAATGATTTCTGACGCCAACGGTGTCCGGCTTATGACGGCAACCGCCTCGGAGGACACAGGGGAGTACCGTGCCTATGAGGACCAAGGGGCATTGATCAGTGCAACCGCACAGGTGCTTGCAGATCGTGAACTGGAGTTCGTGACGAAGCGCGATCACGCCAAACGACTCTATATTGAGACTTCTGTCTATCCAGACTCAGAAGATCTGCTTCACCTCGCCTCGACCATTCTTGATCGAATGGGTTTCGAAGACATTTCGGTCCTGGCTCTTCGGGAGATGAAGGCGATCTACGACGATTTCGCCATCGATGACTCAGGCGAAGATACCTATCTCAGTGACGGAATGTGGATGACTTCCGATGGTCGGCTGATCGAGAAGTAATGAATGTCGCGTAAGTCCCAGATTGGCTTTAGTTTCTATAGGTGTTGCTATGGGTGACTTCGAAGATGTCTTTGGGGCCGGCGCCGACGCTGCTGAAATCATTGATGGCTTTGCTGAGTCATACAACAGATCAAGCTGGAAAGATAAGGTAAGCTGGTGGGGTAAGCCCGGCGACGAGGAATACGAGGCAGCATCGCAGTGGGACGAAAACGACGCTTGGATGGCGTCGATGAAGGCGAAAGGATATGTTCGGGGGCCACATTTCGACTCTTATCAAGTGAGCTACCCCCCGAAAATCGGACAGTGACGGAAGCTACGATCTGAAGTCTGCTGGTCTCCAAGAACGAGGAGAACAGAGATGTCGAGACGCAGGAACCACGATGCGGCGTTCAAGGCGCGTGTGGCGCTGGAAGCCGTGAAGGGGGAGCGCACAGTGTCAGAGCTGGCCGCCGAATATGGCGTGCATCCGACGATGATCCATCAATGGAAACGGTCGCTTCTGGAGGGTGCCGCAGGGATCTTCGAGCGGGGCGGCAAGGCTGCGGCAGCGGCCGAGGTTGCCGAAGAAACTGTCCGTGACCTGCACGCCAAGATCGGAGAGCTGGCCGTCGCCAACGATTTTTTGTCACGAAAGCTCAAGCCCTGGATCGGCAAGTGAGGCGCGGAATGGTTGAGAAGAACCACCCAAGCCTGTCGGTCGGGGCGCAGTGCCGCCTGCTATCGATCTCGCGGTCGTCGTTCTATTACGCGCCGCAGGGCGAGACGGCGATGAACCTCGACCTCATGCTGTTGATCGACAAGCAGTTCCTGGATACACCCTTCTACGGCGTGCGGCAGATGACGTGGCACCTGCAGAACGAGGGGCATGGTGTGAACCAGAAACGCATCCGGCGGCTGATGCGGCTCATGCGCCTGATGCCGATCTACCAGAGGCCCAACACCAGCAAGCCGAGAAAAGGCCACAAGACCTATCCCTATCTGTTGGGCGGGCTGCGGGTGGATCGGCCCGGTCAGGTCTGGTGCGCAGATATCACCTATTTGCCGATGCGGCGGGGCTTTCTGTATCTGGTGGCGATCATGGACTGGTTCACCCGCAAGGTGCTGGCCTGGCGGATATCGAACACGCTGGAGGCCGACTTCTGCGTCGAGGCGCTGAACGAGGCCATCCATCGCTTCGGCGCGCCCGGGATCATGAACACGGATCAGGGCTCACAGTTCACGTCCTTCGCCTGGACTGATCGGCTGAAGCGCATTGGCACTCGGATCTCGATGGACGGCAAGGGGCGCTGCATCGACAACGTCTTCATCGAGCGTCTGTGGCGATCCCTGAAGTATGAATGCGTCTACCTGCACGCCTGGGAAACGGGATCGCAGGCCAAGGTTGGTATTGGGCACTGGATCAACTTCTACAACCATCGACGACCCCACACTGCCCATGGCGGGCAGCCGCCCGCCGTGGTCTACTTCAACAGCAGCGAAACCGATCAGCAGGCACAGGCAGTAGCTTAAATCAGCCGGAAAGCTGTCCAAGGATCGGGGAGTAGCTCACAAGAGCTGGAAGAATGGGATCGTCAAAACACGCGCCCGCATATTCGTCGGCGCATGTATCATGGACACGTCGTGTTTTTTACCGACGGCCGACCGTACAACGAGCCGAGTGAAAATATAGGTACCGTTCTGAATTCGGCACAGTCAGACAACGACGATGAGATCCCTTTCTGAGCTGATTTAGTGTCTTCCGCCGCCCCAGTCGGTACGGCGGAACCGAAACCGGCTTAACGCCTGCGTCAGTCGCCCGGCAGACTGTAGACCCTGCCGCGCCCTTCGACCTTCTCCGAGGTCACTTCGAGCCCGAGCTTCTTCTTCAGGGCCCCGGCCATCGCGCCGCGCACCGTGTGCGACTGCCAGCCCGTCGCAGCCATGATCTCCTCGATGGTCGCGCCGTCCGGTGCGCGCAGCATGGCGATCAGCGTGGCCTGCTTGGTGCCCTCGCGCGGCGTGCGTGTCTTGGGCGCGGCCTCCGTTTCGGTGGGGGTGTTCGGGGCGGGCTCCTCGGTCGGCGCGTCCGTCGCGCCCGCAGGCCCGGGGTTCGCGTCCTCGGGCTCGATCCCGATGGCGGCGAGGCCTGCGTCGGTGGCGACCAGCGTGACGCCGTGGCCGTCGCCGGTCTCGCGCCAGACGGGCTCGCCGTTGCGCATGTCGGCGTCGACCTCTTCGAGGAAGCCCTTGGCGAGCATCGCGCCGACCACCTTTGCGGCGGCGCCACCCCGCAGGCTCTCGGGCAGCGGCAGGGCGATGTGCTCGGGCCGCTGAGCGGCGGCGCTCAGGATCAGGGCTTGGGTGTCGGAAAGCTGGGTCATCGTCGTCTCCCGTATCGGAGCGCGCGGGATGCGGGCCCTTCTACGAGGCCGAGCCCGCCAGTCGGCGGGCGGGACCGGGAGCGGGTTGTCTCACTTGGCGTGTTCGCCCTCCTTGAATGCAACGTCGGTGATCTCGCGCAGCTTGGCGCGGTAGTGGTTCAGGGTGCCGACATGGCCCCAGTTGATCTCGTCGGGGCTGGTCTCGAAATGGTCCGCGTTGAGGGCGGCGAGCCGCTCCAGCATCGCGTCGATCTCGGACTTCGCGGCGATGAAGGCGTCGAGGGCTTTCGTGTTGTCGGTCGCGCGTCGGGTCATTCTGGTGGCTCCGTAGTGAGTTGCATCGCCTCGTTGGAGTGACGTTCGCTCCGCTGGCGAGGCTTATCAACTCGATAAGCGCATGAATCTAAATGATAATCGGAGCCGTCGATGCAGGGCATGAGCGAGCGCCAGTACGCCGCGCATGTCGGCCTGTCGCGCGGCGCGATCCAGAAGGCGAAGACGGCCGAGCGGCTGGTCCTCTATCCCGACGGCAGCATCAACGCGGCCGCCAGCGACGCCCGGCGGGCGGAAACGACGGACCCGTCGAAGACGAGGAAACCGCCCGCGCCGAGGCTGAAGCCCGTCCCCGAGGCGGCCGTGGCCGCCGTCGGCGACACGCTGCGCGAACAGGGGCTGGCGGTCCCGGCGGTGGGCGGCGGCACGACCTTCCTGCAGGCCAAGACGGCGAACGAGGTGCTGAAGGCGCAGGAACGGCGCATCCGGCTCCAGAAGCTGAAGGGGGAGTTGATCGAGCGGGCCCGCGCGCTGGCGCTGGTGTTCCGGCTGGCGCGGGAGGAACGGGACGCGTGGGTGAACTGGCCCGCGCGCGCGGCGGCGCTGATGGCGGCCGAGCTCTCGGCCTCGTGCCGCGACGCGACGGGCCAGCAGATCACCGTGGAGCCAGCCGCGATGCAGAAGGTGCTGGAGAGACATGTACGCGCCCACCTCGACGAACTCGCCGAGGTCCGGCCCGACTTCAGGTGATGATGATGCACTGACGGACTTCGACGGCGCGGGCGAGATCCTGCGCGCCTGGGGCAACGGGTTGCGGCCCGACCCGGACCTGACCGTCTCGGAATGGGCGGACCGGCACCGCATGCTCTCGGGCCGCGCCTCGGCCGAGCCCGGGCGATACCGCACGGTGCGCACGCCCTACATGCGCGAGATCATGGACCGGCTGTCGCCCGGCGATCCCACGCAGCGGATCGTGTTCATGAAGGCGGCGCAGGTCGGTGCGACCGAGGCGGGCAACAACTGGATCGGGTTCGCCATCCACCAGGCGCCGGGTCCGATGCTGGCCGTCCAGCCGACGGTGGAACTGGCCAAGCGCAACTCGCGCCAGCGGATCGACCCGCTCATCGACGAGAGCCCCGAGCTGCGGGAGCGGGTGAAGCCCGCCCGGTCGCGCGACGCGGGCAACACGATGCTGTCCAAGGAATTCGCGGGCGGTATCCTGATCATGACCGGGGCGAACTCGGCGGTCGGGCTGCGGTCCACCCCGGCGCGGTACATCTTCCTCGACGAGGTCGACGCCTATCCGGCGTCCGCCGACGAGGAAGGCGATCCGGTGACGCTGGCCGAGACGCGGTCGCTGACCTTCGCCCATCGCCGCAAGGTGCTCCTGGTCTCGACACCGACGATCCGGGGGCTGAGCCGCATCGAGCGGGAATACGAGGCGAGCGATCAGCGGCGGTACTTCGTGCCGTGCCCGCATTGTGGAGCGATGCAGTGGCTGAAGTTCGACCGGCTGCGCTGGCAGAAGGGCCGCCCGGAGACGGCGGAGTATCACTGCGAGGGCTGCGACGCGGCAATCGCGGAGCACCACAAGACGGCCATGCTGGAGGGCGGCGAATGGCGGGCGACAGCCGCCGCCGCCGATCCGACCACGGTCGGGTATCACCTCTCGGCGCTCTACTCGCCGATCGGCTGGCTGAGCTGGGAGCGGATCGTGCGGGCATGGGACGCGGCGCAGGGGTCGGACGAGGCGATCAAGGCGTTTCGGAACACCATCCTCGGTGAGACATGGGTCGAAACCGGCGAAGCCCCAGACTGGCAGCGGCTCTACGACCGGCGCGAGCGTTGGACGTCCGGCACGGTGCCAGCGGGCGGGTTGTTCCTGACCGCCGGGGCCGACGTGCAGAAGGACCGGATCGAGGTCGATGTCTGGGCCTGGGGCCGTGGCTTGGAAAGCTGGCTCGTCGACCATGTCGTGATCGAGGGCGGGCCGGATCGGCACGATGCGTGGTCGGAGCTGACCGCGCTTCTGGACAAAAGCTGGCCGCACGAACGGGGCGCGCATCTCAGGATCGCGCGGCTCGCCATCGACACCGGCTACGAGGCCCCGGCGGTCTATTCCTGGTCGCGAGCGCAGGGGTTTGCACAGGTGTCGCCGGTCAAGGGCGTCGAGGGCTTCAACCGCTCGAGCCCGGTGTCGGGGCCGACCTTCGTCGACGCGACCGAGGGCGGCAAACGCCTGCGGCGCGGGGCGCGGCTCTGGACCGTGGCGGTGTCGACCTTCAAGGCCGAGACCTACCGCTTCCTGCGGTTGGCGCGGCCGACCGACGAGGAGATGGCCGACGGGGCGGCGTTCCCGCCCGGGTCGGTGCATCTGCCGCACTGGGTCGAGAACGAATGGCTGAAGCAGTTCGTCGCCGAGCAACTGGTGACGGTGCGCACCAAGCGCGGCTTCGCCCGGCTGGAATGGCAGAAGCTGCGCGAGCGCAACGAGGCCTTGGATTGCCGGGTCTATGCCCGCGCCGCCGCCTGGATCGCGGGCGCGGACCGCTGGTCTGAGGCGAAATGGCGCGATCTCGAGGATCAGCTCGGGGCGGCCCCCACCGACACCGATCCGGCCGGGCAGATCAACCGACCGGGACAGGCCCCGCAAAGCAAGCGCCGCTCCGACTGGCTCGGACGGCGCGGAGGATGGTTCTGACATGGTGAGGACTGGTCCGCGCAGCGGACGCGAGGCTCCAGTGGAGCGTCGCGAGGGAACGAACGCACTGAGCGGGAGCGAAGGGCATGGACTGGACGGAAACCGAGCTCTCCGCGCTGCGCCGGGCCTATGCCAGCGGCACGACGCGGGTCAGCTATGACGGCAAATCCGTCGACTATGGCTCAGCCGAGGATCTGCTGGGTCGTATCCGCACCATCGAACGCGCCATCGCCGGGACGACGCGGCCCCTGCCGGTGGCCGGGGTGGCGGGCTTCTCCCGTGGGGATCGCTGATGTCGGCGTCCTGGTTCGATCATGCCATCGCCACCGTGGCACCGCGTATGGCCGCCCGCCGCGTGATGGCGCGTCAGGCCTTCGAAACCCTGACGCGGAGCTATGACGGGGCCGCACGCGGGCGTCGCACCGAGGGCTGGCGCGCGACGGGAACCTCCGCCGACACCGAAATCGGCGTCGCTGGGGCGCTGCTACGCGACCGGATGCGGGATCTGGTGCGCAACAACCCGCACGCGGCCAAGGCCGTGGCGGTTCTGGTGAACAACATCATCGGCGCGGGCATCATGCCGCGCGCCGCGAGCGGCGACGACACGCTGGACCGCAAGGTGGATGCGCTCTTCGAACGCTGGACGGCGGAGTGCGACGCCGATCGCCAGCTCGACTTCTATGGCCTGCAAACCCTGATCTGCCGCGAGATGGTCGAAGCTGGCGAGGTGCTGGTGCGCCGCCGCTTGCGCCGCGCAAGCGACGGCCTGCCTGTGCCGCTTCAATTGCAGGTGCTGGAGGCCGACTTCCTCGACGCCACAAAATCCGGCGCCATCGGCGCAGGGCGGCTGGTCCAGGGGATCGAGTTCGACCCGGTCGGCAAGCGCCGCGCCTATTGGCTGCATGCCGAACATCCCGGCGACGCCTATGGCGCCTTGCAGAACGGGTTGCAGAGCCGCCCGGTCCCAGCGACCGAGATCGCCCATGTCTACGAGAAGCAGCGCACGCAGGCGCGCGGCGTTCCCTGGGGCGCGCCGGTGATCCGCAGCTTGCGCGATCTCGACGATTACGAGGTGGCGGAACTCGTTCGCAAGAAGACCGAGGCCTGCGTCACCGCCATCGTGTTCGGCGATGACGAGGCGCAGCAGGGCATCGCGCCCTCCGTGGTCGACGCCGACGGCAACCGGGTCGAGCAGTTCGAACCGGGGCTGATCGCCTATGCGCGGGGCGGCAAGGA
Organism: Paracoccus sp. S3-43; assembly: GCF_029027965.1. NCBI lineage: Bacteria > Pseudomonadati > Pseudomonadota > Alphaproteobacteria > Rhodobacterales > Paracoccaceae > Paracoccus > Paracoccus qomolangmaensis. Next base: position 1,958,832 of record NZ_CP119082.1, read on the forward strand.
CATCCGCTTCAACCAGCCCTCGGCCACCGGTGGCTATGGCGAATACAAGCGGGCCAGCCTGCACACCATCTCGGCCGGGTTCCGCGTGCCCTATGAATTGCTGACCGGGGACCTCAGCCAGGTCAACTATTCCTCGATCCGGGCGGGCCTCGTGGAGTTCCGCCGCCAGATCGACGCCGTGCAGTGGCAGTTGTTCATCCCGATGTTCTGCGCGCCGGTGTGGCGATGGTTCACGGAGGCCGCTTGGGCCGCGGGCCAGATCCCGTCGCCGATTGTACCGGTCGAATGGTCGCCGCCGAAGTTCGAGGCGGTCGATCCGCAGAAGGACGCGATGGCGAACCTGCTGTCGATCCGCTCGGGCACCATGACGCTGGCCGAGGTGATCGCCCGGCAGGGCCGCAATCCCGACGCGGTGCTGGCCGAGATCGCTGCGACCAACGCAAAACTCGACGCGCTCGGGCTGGTGCTCGACAGCGATCCGCGGCGGGTGACCAAGACCGGCAGCGCGCAGAGCAGCGATCCGGCGACCGATCCCGCCGACGACGACCCCTCCGCCGAAACGGATGACACCGACACGGCGCAGGCCGACCAACAGGACTGACCTTCATGGACACGATGATCGAACTGCCGGCCATGCGCCGGTCGGCGGAGCTTGCGCCGAACACCGCCGATGCCGACAGGCGCACCGTCGAGGTGGTCTGGTCGGCCGGGGCCCGTGTCCGCCGCGCGACCTTCTTCGGCGAGCCCTATGACGAGGAACTGAGCCTCGATCCGGCCCATGTCCGCCTCGACCGGCTGAACGCGGGCGCGCCGTTCCTGAAGGTGCATGAGCTCGACACGCTCGACGCGGTGATCGGTTCGGTCGTGCCGGGCTCGGCGCGGATCGAGAACGGCCGCGGGATCGCGCTGGTACGGATCAGCGAGCGTGCCGATGTCGAGCCGATCTGGCGCGACATCCAGGCCGGGCACATCCGCGCGGTCTCCATCGGCTACCAGGTCCACCGCTTCGAGGTCTCGAAGCCCGAGGCCGCGCGCGAACTCTGGCGGGCGGTGGACTGGACACCCTTCGAGGTCTCCGCCGTCGCCGTCGGCGCCGACCCCGCCGCCGGCTTCCGCGCCCAGCATCCCCTTCACGACTGCGTCCTTCACCGCCGGGACGCCCCTTCAAGCACGAAAGGACCGATCCAGATGACCGACAAGACCGAGACCCCGGCGCGCGACGCCGCAACCCCCGCCACCACCCAGCCGACCGCGCCGGTCGAAACCGAGGATACCGCCATGACCGAGCCGAATGCGGCTGCGCCCGACCCGAAGGTCGCCGCCAGCGAGACCCGCAGCCAGCCGAAGACGCAGGCCGCTCCCGCGCCCGACACCGAAGCCGTCGCGACCCGCGCACGCGAGGCCGAGCGTGACCGCGTCTCCACCATCTACGATCTGGCCGGGCGGCTGAACCTCGAGCGCGGCTTTGCCGAGGATCTGGTCAAGCGCGGCGTCAGCGTCGACGAATCCCGCCGCCTGATCCTCGATCAGGTCGCGGCTAAGTCCGACGAGACCCGGACCTTCCCGCATGTCTCCGTCCCGCTCGGCGGTAGGGACGAGCGCATCACCCGCCGTGACGCGGTGGCGAATGCGCTGCTGCACCGCTACAGCCCGACGCTGTTCCAGCTGGAGGACGCCGCCCGGCAGTATCGTGGCATGACGCTGCTGGAACTGGCCCGCGAAAGCCTCGGCAATGCCGGAGTCAACACGCGGGGCCTGTCGCGCGACGAGGTGGCGACGCGGGCGCTGCACTCGACCTCTGACTTCCCCGAGATCCTGTCGGCGGTCACCAACAAGACCCTGCGTCAGGCCTACGAGGCCTATCCGCGCACCTTCATGCTGTTCTGCCGCCAGGTGCTCGCCACCGACTTCAAGGCGATGCACCGGGTCCAGCTCGGCGAGGCGCCGCAACTGCTGGAAGTGGGCGAGAGCGGCGAGTTCAAGCGCGGGACGCTCGGCGAGAGCAAGGAGAGCTACAAGGTCAAGACCTATGGCCGGGTGGTCGCGATCACCCGTCAGACGCTGATCAACGACGATCTCGACGCCTTCACCCGGATCCCGGCGATGTATGGCAACTCCATCGCGCAGCTGGAGTCGGATGTGGTCTGGGGGATCATCACTTCGAACCCGGCGATGGCCGACGGCAACGCGCTGTTCCACACCACCCACAAGAACCTCGCCGGCACCGGCGCGGCGCTCGATGTCGGCAGCGTCGGTGCGGCGCGCGCTGCGATGGCCAAGCAGACGGGGCTCGACAAGAAGACGGTGCTGAACGTCCGTCCGGCCTTCCTGATCGTCCCCGCCTCGCTGGAACTGAAGGCCGAGCAGCTGGTCGCCCAGAACCTCGTGCCCGCCGCAACGTCCAGCGTGGTGCCGCAGTCGATCCGCACGCTGGCGCCGATCAGCGAGCCGCGCCTCGACGCCGTCAGTGAGACCGCCTGGTACCTGGCGGCCAGCCCGAACCAGATCGACACCATCGAGTACGCCTATCTCGAGGGTCAGCAGGGCGCCTACATCGAGACGCGCAACGGCTTCGACGTCGACGGCGTCGAGATCAAGTGCCGCCTCGACTTCGGCGCCAAGGCCATCGACTGGCGCGGCCTCTACAAGAACCCGGGCGCATAACCAGCACCCCAACGTGCTGAACCCTGACATGTGGGCGGTCCTGACGGGCCGCCCTTCGTCTTTCCACGAGGATCCTCCCCATGAAAAACTACGTCCAGCCCGGCAACACCATCACCCTGACCGCGCCCTATGCCGTCGCCTCCGGCGATGGCCTGCTCGTCGGCTCCATCTTCGGCATCGCGGCTGGCGCCGCCGCCCTCGGCGATCCCGTCGAGACCGCGCTCACCGGCGTCTTCGACATCACCAAGGTCGGCTCGCAGGCCTGGACCGTGGGTGCCAAGGTCTATTGGGACGACACCAACAAGCGCTGCACGACGGTCGCCACCGACAACACCCTCATCGGCGTGGCCGTCGAGGCGGTGGCGAGCGGCGCGGGCGACACCATCGGCCGGGTGCGCCTGAACGCGACGTTCTGATGAGCGCCTTCGCCGCTGCGCTTGGCGCGCTCTTCGCCGATCCGAACATCGGCCGGGATGCGGTCTACCTCGCCGACGGCGGCGCGCCCCAGCTGGTGCGCGTCGTCGCCCGGCGCGCCGATGCCGTGACCGACTTCGGCGACGCGCGGCTCTGGTCCGAGACCACTCGGATCGACCTGCGCGTCGCCGAGGTGGCGAACCCGCGTCCCGGCGACCGCATCGAGATCGACGGCGACGCCTTCCTCATTCAGGGCGAGCCGGTCCGCGACCGCGAGCGGTTGGTCTGGACCATCGAACTGCGCCCGGCCTGACCGCGATGAAGCTGAAGCTCGACATCGATCCCGACATCGTCGCGATGATGGCGGCCGAGGTCGCGGCGGGCGAACGCGCCGTGACGGCTGCCATGCGCGAGGCCGGGACCGGGCTGAAGACGGCGTGGCGGCTGCAGATCACCGGCGCGGGGCTCGGCACACGGCTGGCCAACTCGATCCGGAGCCAGAACTTCCCGAGGTCGGGCGAAAGCCTGGACGCGGCAGCATTGGTCTGGTCCAAGGCTCCGGTCATCGTCGGGGCGCATGACACCGGCCCGCTGATCCGCTCGAAGAACGGGTTCTGGCTGGCGATCCCGCTGCCCGCCGCAGGCAAGTCCCTGCGTGGCGGCCGGATCACCCCGGGTGAATGGGAACGGCGACGCGGGCTGCGGCTGCGCTTCGTCTACCGCCGCACCGGACCGAGCCTGCTGGTGGCCGAGGGACGGCTGAACACGAAGGGTCAGGCGGTCGTGTCGCGCTCGAAGACCGGGCGCGGCAAGGTCACCGCGCCGATCTTCCTGCTCGTGCCGCAGGTGAAACTGCCGAAGCGGCTGGACCTCGCGCGGGATGCAGACCGGGCGTTGGATAGCGTGCCGGGGCTGATCGTAAGGAACTGGGTGGAGGGGAGGTTTGGCTCATGACTACTTCCTAACCCAAGGACAAGACTTCGTTTTCCCTCGTTCTTGATTGCGTCGCGCGCATGTTATATTTGATGCGGGGATATTGATGGAGAAAGCCGACCAATGGAATTCTACGTACGAATCACTCTGCCAGAGGCACCTGGCGTCAATCTTGCTGAAAAGATTGCGATTACAGGTTTTGCTTCGAACGTTCGCGCGCCAATTCCTCCTGAAACAGAGATGGATGTTCTCAAGAACGACCTGGCCGATCATCTTGTGTCAGAAGGAATCGTATCTGCAGAGAGACGAGACGATCTTTTGTTTGACTTCGGATAATATCAGCTACACCTGCCACAAAAATGGCAGGCGATAATACGCTGGCGCTCGCGAAATTCAGCGTTCTCCTCGACTACAATATGCTGAGGTTCCCCGCACGCATCCTTCGGTGCAGTACACAGTACCGATGCTGTTTACGTCTGCGCCTCCTCCGGGTACGGAGGAGCAATAGACGGTACCAATGCTGTTTCGGGCGCACTGACCGGGGCCGCATTCCACTGTACCGATGCTATTCTGCAGTGCACCACCAAGAGCTGGTGCGCAATACACTGTGCCAATACTGTTCGCCGCACACGCTCCAAGGCTTCTGTAGTATGTTTCATTCGAAAGTGCTGCGCTGGAAAAACTCAGCATGAATGTTGTGAAGACGACGAAGGTTCTCATTCTGGTGTCTCTGCATCAGGCATATCAGGCAGTTCTCCCCGATGTCTTTAGTGAATGCAACTACAGTTCTGACAGCTAGAGTATTTGCCATGCCCACACCGCGCGAAACCATCCTCGCCGCACTGCATGCGCGGCTTTTGGCGTTGCCCGCCACCGCGCTCCGCGGCGAGGTGCTGCCCGAGCGCGTGCCGGCCGAGGGGCTGCTGATCCTGCGCGATGGCGAGCCGGGCGAGCCGGAGGTGACGCTGTCGCCCCTGCGCTACCACTACCAGCACCGCGCCGAGATCGAGGCCGTCGTTCAGGGCGCGGCGCGTGACGCCGCCTTCGACACGCTGACGGCCAGCATCGGCGCGGCGCTCGCGGCCGACCGCACGCTGGGCGGGCTCTGCAACTGGGTCGAGGCGGAAGCGCCGAGGCCGGTCGATCTGCCCGTCGAGGGCGCGGCCAGCCTGAAGGCCGCCGTGATCCCGGTGGTCCTGCACTATTCCACGGCCGATCCGCTGGCCTGACCCAACCGACCACAGGAGACGAACATGGCACGAGCCCAGGGGGCGCGGGCGCTGATGGCGCTTGCATTCGAGACGACCTATGGGACGCCGCCCGCCAGCGGCTTCACCCGCATGCCCTTCGCCAGCACGTCGCTCGGCGCGGAACAGCCTCTGCTGAACTCGGAGCTCTTGGGCTACGGCCGTGATCCGCTGGCGCCGATCAAGGACGCGGTCACGGCGGACGGCGATGTCGTGGTGCCGCTCGACGCCGAGGCCTTCGGCTTCTGGCTGAAGGCCGCCTTCGGCGCACCGACGACCACGGGCGCGGAGGCCCCGTACAGCCACGAGTTCCAGTCAGGGTCCTGGACGCTGCCCTCGATGTCGATCGAGACTGGCATGCCCGAGGTGCCGCGCTACGCGATGTATTCCGGCTGCGTGCTCGATCAGATCACCTGGCAGATGCAGCGCTCGGGCCTGTTGACTGCCACCGCGCGGCTGGTGGCGCAGGGCGAGAGTGTGGGCACGAACACCAGCGCCGGAACGCCCGCCGCGCTGGAGCTGAAACGCTTCGGTCATTTCAACGGCGCGATCACGCGGAATGGCACCGCGCTTGGGAACGTGGTCTCGGCCGAGATCACCTATGCCAACAATCTCGACCGGATCGAGACCATCCGCTCGGACGGTCGCATCGACGGTGCGGACCCGTCCATCGCCGCGCTGACCGGCCGGATCGAGGTGCGCTTCGCCGACCAGACGCTGGTGACGCAGGCGATCAATGGCGAGGCCTGCGAGATGGAATTCGCCTACGTCCTGCCGTCCGGCGAGAGCTTCACCTTCACCGTGCACGCCGTCTACCTGCCGCGCCCGCGCATCGAGATCTCCGGGCCGCAAGGCGTGCAGGCGACCTTCGACTGGCAGGCGGCGCGCGACAGCGTGGTCGGCCGGATGTGCACAGCCACCCTCGTGAATGATGTGGAGACCTACTGATGCTGACGCTCGATCTGACCAATGCCCCGCGCTGGCATGACCTCGCGCCCGGCGTCCGGGTTCAGCTGCGCCCGCTAACCACGGCGCTGATGGTGGCGACGCGCAGCGATCCCGCCGTCGAGGCGGTGCCCGAGGAGGCATCGGACGAGGAACGCGCCGTCGCCTTCGCCAAGGCGCTGGCGCGGCGGGCGGTGCTCGCCTGGGAGGGCATCGGCGATGCCGATGGCAACCCCATTGACCCGAGCCCCGAGGCTATCGACGCTTTGCTCGATGTCTGGCCGATCTTCGAGGCCTTCCAGCTGACCTACGTCGCGAAGGGCCTGCTGCTGGAGCAGGAAAAAAACGCCTCCGCGCTCTCGCCGACTGGTCCTTCGGCGGGGGCGAGCGCTACTGCGAAGCCTGCGCGCAAGTCTGCCCGGACTGCCCGGCGCGGCTGAACCGGCCCCTGACGCATGAAGGCTGGCAGGTCTGGGACCTCGTCGGTCGTCTCGGCGGCCAGCTCCGTGTCCTGCCCGGCGCAGTGATCGGCTGGGACATGTCTGCGGCGCTCGCGCTCGGTGACGCGCTCGGCGTGCCGCCTGCCGCAGCAGCCGAACTGCTGCCCGTCATCGAAGCGGTGATGGTGCGGAAGCTGAACGAGGACCTGGCGGCCAACGGCAGCCCGGGTTTCAAGCCCTGATCTTCTCGATCAGCGTGACGCCGGGCAGTCCCTGGAAATGTGCGTCGCAGGTCAGGAGCGTCGCGCCCTGTGCGCGGGCGGTTGCGAAGATGATCGCGTCGGCAGTCGCGAGCTTGTGCTCCCGGCACGACTCCGCCGCCGCCAGCGCGATCTCGGTGTCGAGCGGCACCACATGGCAGACCTGCGTGAAGGCGATCACCTGATCCGCCTTGTCCTCGCCGACCTCGCGGGTCAGCCATTTCGCCAGCTCCAGCTGGACCACGGTCGGCACGAGCCATTCGGCCTGTTCGGGCAGCTGCTCGGCCAGCTTCTCGCCGGTCGGCGAGCCGATCAGCCATTCGATCCACGCCGACGTGTCGACGAGGATCATGAGAACCGATCCGTCCGGTCGCGATAATCGGCGGCGGACGCGCCGCGCGCGAGCCCCTTCAGCGCCTCCCGCTTGGGCACCGGCACCAGCAGGACGCCCGTGCCTTTCGGGATGAAGGCAAAGGTCAGCCCGGCCTCCCAGTGCTGGGCGGCCCGGATCGCCTTGGGGATCGAGATCTGGAACTTCGAAGACAGGGTCGCGGTCTCGGCCATGGTCATACCTTCATTTGATCGATGGCATAAACGTAAGACAGCGATATGGCGAAAGCAAGGAGTCTGACCGATGGCCGAGAAACGCGTCAGCGTCCGCCTCGCGGCCGTGGGCGGACGGCAGGTGCGCGCCGAACTCGAAGGCGTGGGCGAGGCCGGATCGCGCGGCTTCGGACGGCTGAGCCGGGAGATGGAAGCCGCGAACGCCGGGCTCGCGGCCTTCTCGCGGCGGGTCCGGGTCGCGGCGACCGCCGCCGTGGCCGCTGCTGCAGCCGCGGGCGTGGCGATGATCCGGTCCGGTCTGCAGACCGTCGATGCGCAGGCGAAGCTCGCCCAGTCCCTCGGCACCACCGTCGCCTCGATCCAGACGCTGGAGCGCGCGGGCGAGCTGGCGGGCGTGTCGATGTCCGGCATCGAGCAGGCGACAAAGGATCTGACGCGCCGCCTCAGCCAGGCGGCCGCCGGGACCGGCCCTGCTGCCGATGCGCTGGACCGGCTGGGGCTCTCGGCCAACGAGCTGATCGCGCTGCCGCTGGATCAGCGCGTCGGCGCCATCAACGCAGCAATCGAGAGCTTCGTGCCTGCCGCCGAGCGCGCGGCCGTCGCGGGACAGCTTTTCGGCGAAGAGGGCTCCATCGCCATGTCGCGGATCGACACGGCGACGCTGCGCCAGGCGACGGAGGACGTGCTTGCCTTCGGGGTGGTCGTCTCCGAGCAGGACGCCGACCAGATCGAGCGGACGAACGATGCGATCTCCCGGCTCGGGCTGATCTGGCGCGGGCTGTCGAACCAGCTGGCCGTCGCCGCGGCACCTGCGCTGGAAGCCGTCGCCGATGCCATGGCGACGGTCGCCAGCCGCACCGGCCCTCTCGGCATCGCGATCCGCGGGCTTTTCGACAACATCGGCCGCCTGACCACCTATGCCGTGACCTTCGCCGCCTTCCTCGCGGGACGCTGGGTCGCCGGCATGGCCGCCGCGGCGCTCTCCGTCCGTGGCCTCGCCACGGCGCTCGTCGTCCTGCGCGGGGCGCTCATCCGCACCGGCATCGGGGCGCTGATCGTCGGCGCGGGCGAGCTCGTCTATCAGTTCACCCGGCTCGTCTCCGGTGCGGGTGGGTTCGGCGAGGCGATGTCGCTCCTGAAGGACCTCGCCGTCGAGGTCTGGGAGCGGATCCGCATGGGCGCCGCTGCGGCGGGTGCGGCCGCGACGGCGATGTTCTTCGACCTGAAGGCGGAGGCGGCCTCGGGCATGCAGAGCGCCATCGAGAGCGTAGTGGCGTTCGGCAACACGGCCGCGAACACCTTCGAAGGCGCCTACGAGGCGATCAAGGCGATTTGGGGCCTGCTGCCGGCGGCCATCGGTGATCTGGCGTTCCAGGCGGCCAACAGCCTGGTCGACGGCGTCGAGGCGATGCTGAACGGCGTGGTCTCGCGCATCAACGGCTTCATCGGCGGGATCAATCAGGGGCTGGAAGCGCTCGGGTCGGAGCGGCGCATCTCGCTGGTGCCCGACCTCGACCTCGGCGAGATCGAGAACCGCTTCGAGGGTGCGGCGACAGCCGCGACCACCGCCGCGCAGACGGCGTTCGACCGGGCCTTCGAGGACAACCCGCTCACCGCACCCGACCTTGGTCTGACCGATGCGGCGAACCGCGCGCTCGAGTCCGCGAACCTCTATCGCGGTGCCGCGCGGGATCTGGCCGAAGGGGCCCGCGCGCCCGTCGAAAGCTGGCAGGCGCTGCGCGACGCTGTGCGAGGCACCGACGAGGCCAGTGCCGATGCGCTGACCGAGGCCACCGGTGTGGCCGAGCGGCTGGAGACGGCGCTTGGGGAAGCCGGCCGCGCCGCCACGGGTGCAGGCGCAGCGGCCAGGGTTGCTGCCGCTGCGGCAGAGCCCGCGACCGAGGCTGCCGTCACCGGCTGGCGGGCGGTCACCGCCGCGCTGTCGGACTACGCCAGCAAGGCCCGCGACATCGGCGGCGATATCGGCCAGAGCCTCGTCGGCGCCTTCCAGTCGGCCGAGACGGCCGTGGGCAACTTCGTGAAGACCGGCAAGCTCGACTTCCGCGACATGGTCACGTCGATGATCGCCGACCTTGCCCAGCTCGCGGCGCGGCGTTTCATCCTTGGGCCGATCGCCAATGCGCTCTCCGGCGTGTTCTCCGGGGCGGGTGGGATCTTCGCCAACGTCCTGCATGCGGGCGGGATGGTCGGATCGGCAGGGCCCTCGCGCATGGTCCCGGCCATGGCCTTCGCCGCTGCGCCCCGGATGCATGGCGGCGGCATGGCGGGGCTACGCCACGACGAGGTGCCCGCAATCCTGCAGCGCGGCGAGCGGGTGCTGTCGCGGCGTGAGGCGCAGAGCTACGGCGCGGGCGGCGGCGTCAACGTCACCATCATGGCCCGCGACGCCGAGAGCTTCCGGCAGTCCCGGACGCAGGTCGCGGCCGACATCGCCCGCGCCGTGTCGCTCGGGCGGAGGGGCATGTGATGGCGTTTCACGAGGTCCGGTTTCCTGACAACATCAGTCGCGGCGCGCGCGGCGGGCCAGAAAGACGCACACAGATCGTCGAGCTCGCCTCGGGCGACGAGGAGAGGAACGCCAGCTGGGCCAATTCGCGCCGCCGCTACGACGTCGCCTATGGGATTCGCCGCGCCGACGATCTGGCGGCGGTGGTTGCCTTCTTCGAAGCGCGCAACGGTCGGCTCCACGGCTTCCGCTTCAAGGACTGGGGCGACCACAAGTCATGCCTGCCATCCGGCACACAGTCGCCCACCGACCAGGCGATCGGCACCGGCGACGGTACGACGACCGCCTTCCAGCTGGTGAAGCGCTACGCCTCGGGTAGCCAGACATGGGTGCGGACGATCACCAAGCCCGTCGCGGGCACGGTGCGCGTCGCCCTCAACGGCGCGGAGCAGCTCGGCGGCTGGACTGCTGACACGACGACCGGCGTCGTGACTTTCGACAGTGCGCCCGCCGAGGGTGTCTCGGTCACCGCGGGCTATGCCTTCGACGTGCCCGTCCGCTTCGACACCGACGCGCTCGACGTGACGCTCGACCTCGAGCGGCTCGGCTCGATCACCTCCATTCCGCTTCTGGAACTGCGCCGATGAAGACCCTCGTTCCCGCCCTGCAGGCCCATCTCGACGACGGCACGACCACGCTCGCCTGGTGCTGGCGGATCAGCCGCGCCGATGGCGTCACCTTCGGCTTCACCGATCACGACCGAACGCTGAGCTTCGACGGCACGGACTTCGAGCCGGAGAGCGGGCTCACGGCGTCCGAGGTTCGGTCGGGCTCGGACCTGTCCGTCGATGCGCAGGACGCCGAGGGCGTGCTGACCTCTGACCGCATCACCGAGACCGACATTCTCGACGGCCGCTGGGACAACGCGGAGGTCGAGGTCTGGCGGGTGAACTGGGCCGACACGAGCCAACGCGTGCTGATGCGCCGCGGGGCCATCGGTCAGATCCGGCGCGGGCGGCTCGCTTTCGTCGCCGAGGTCCGCTCGCTCGCTCATATGCTGGGCCAGACGGTCGGGCGGACATTCCAGGCGACCTGCGATGCCGGACTCGGGGACGCGCGCTGCGGCGTCGATCTGGAGGATACGGCCTTCAAGGGCACGGGCGCGGTGATTGACATTTTGCGCGACCGGGCCTTCACCGCCTCGGGGCTGGGCACATTCACGTCCGGCTGGTTCACCTTCGGCACGCTGGACTGGACCAGCGGCGCGAACGCGGGGCGTCGGACGGAGGTGCTCGGCCATGACGTCACGGACGGCGTGGCGATCCTGACCCTGCTCGAGGCGCCTGTGCGGGCCATCATCGAGGGTGACGCCTTTACCATCCGCGCGGGCTGCGACAAGCGCATGGAGACCTGCGGGGCGAAGTTCGCCAACACCGCCAACTTCCGCGGCTTCCCGCACATTCCCGGCCAGGATGCCGTGCTGCGCTATGCCACCAAGGACGGCGGGCACGAGGGATCCGTGCTGTGACCTCCGCCGATCCTACCCGCGTCATTGCCATTGCGCGGTCCTGGCTCGGCACGCCGTACCACGACCAGGCGAGCCTGCGCGGCGTCGGCTGCGATTGCCTCGGGCTCGCCCGGGGCGTCTGGCGCGAGGTCGTCGGCCCCGAGCCGTTTCCGATCCCTGCCTACAGCCGCGACTGGGGCGAGACCGGGCCGCGCGAGGTTCTGGCCGAAGGCGTGCGGCGCATGATGATCGAGGTGGAACCCGCGGCGGCCGGTCCGGGCGCGCTGGTGCTCTTCCGCATGCCGCCACGCGCCATCGCCAAGCATGTCGGGATCCTCACAGGGCCCGGCACCTTCCTCCACGCCTATGAGCGGCTCGGCGTGATCGAGGAACCGCTCACCCACCCCTGGCGGCGGCGCATCGCCTTCGCCTTCCTGTTCCCGCAACGCTGAGACGCACCCATGGCCACCCTCGTTCTCGGTGCCGCTGGCGCCGCCATTGGCGGCAGCATCAGCGGCGCGATCCTCGGCGTCAGCGCCGCGACCATCGGCGGCTTCATCGGCTCCACCATCGGCTCGGTCGTCGACAGCTGGATCGTCTCGTCGCTGGCGCCCACCCAGCGCATCGAGGGCGCACGGCTCGACACGCTGCGCATCACCTCGGCCACCGAAGGCGCGGTCATCCCGCGGCTCTATGGCCGGATGCGCATGGGCGGCAACATCATCTGGGCGACCGATTTTCGCGAGGAAACGAAGACCACCACGCAGGGCGGCGGCAAGGGCGGCGGGGGCGGCAAGGTCAAGACGACCGAGTATCTCTACTACGCCTCATTCGCGGTGGCGCTCTGCGAGGGGCCGATCACCGGTATCGGCCGTATCTGGGCTGACGGCAAGCCGATGGACCTCTCCGGCGTCACCTGGCGTTGGTATCCGGGCGACGAGACGCAGAGCCCTGATCCGTTCATCGCGGCCAGGATGGGCGCGGCCAGCACCCCGGCCTATCGCGGCACCGCCTATGTCGTCTTCGAGGAGCTGGCGCTCTCGACCTATGGCAACCGTCTGCCGCAGCTGTCCTTCGAGGTGTTCCGGCCGCTCGCCGATCCCGACACCGCCGAAGGGCTGACCCGCGCGGTCACCATGATCCCAGCCTCGGGCGAGTTCACCTACGCAACGCAGGCGATCCGCAAGACCGATGGCGGCGCGACGGTGCCCGAGAACCTGAACGCGCTGGCAGACTCCACCGATATGGTGGAGGCGCTGGACCGGCTGCAGGCGATGGCGCCCGCGGTCGAGAGCGTCAGCCTCGTGGTGGCGTGGTTCGGCGACGACCTGCGGGCGGGATCCTGCAAGGTGCGGCCGGGCGTCGAGGTCTCGGCCAAATCCACCACGCCCGCCAGTTGGGCGGTGAATGGCGTGAGCCGCGCCGATGCCTTCCTCGTCAGCCGCGACGACCAGGACCGCCCGGTCTATGGCGGCACGCCGTCGGACTTCGCCGTGGTGCAGGCGATCCAGGAGATGAAGGCGCGCGGGCTGCGGGTGACATTCTATCCGTTCATCCTGATGGACGTGCCGCCCGGCAACACGCTGCCGAACCCGTATTCCGACAACGCCGCCGAGACGGGGCAGCCTGCATTTCCCTGGCGGGGGCGGATCACCTGTTCGCCGTCGGCGGGTTATGCCGGGAGCGTGGACAAATCAGCTGTTGCCGCAACGCAGGTGGCTGATTTCTTCGGCAACGCCAGCCCGTCCGATTTCCTGGTCTCCGGCGACAGCGTTCGCTGGGTCGGATCGCCCAGCGACTGGGGCCTGCGGCGCATGGTACTCCACTACGCCCATCTCTGCGCGGCGGCGGGCGGGGTCGATGCCTTCCTGATTGGCACCGAGATGCCGGGGCTGACGACCATCCGCTCGGGCGCCAGCACCTATCCCGCCGTGCAGGCGTATCGGGATCTGCTCGCGGATGTCCGCTCGATCCTCGGGTCCGGCACCAAGATCGGATACGCGGCGGACTGGTCGGAGTATTTCGGGCACCAGCCGGGCGACGGCACCGGCGACGTGTTCTTCCACCTCGATCCGCTCTGGGCCGATCCGGAGATCGATTTCATCGGCATCGACAACTACATGCCGCTCTCGGACTGGCGCGACGGGTTCGAGCATCTCGACGCGCAAGAGGGCTGGCCCGCGATCTACGACCGGGCCTATCTGCTGGGGAACATCGTCGGCGGCGAAGGCTTCGACTGGTTCTACGCCAGCGCGGCGGACCGGTCCGCGCAGGTGCGCACCCCGATCACCGATGGTGCGGCCAGCAAGCCGTGGGTCTTCCGCTACAAGGACCTGCGCGGCTGGTGGTCGAACGCGCACTATGACCGCCCCGGTGGCGTGGAGAGCGGGACGGCGACGGCATGGACGCCGGAGTCGAAGCCGGTCTGGTTCACCGAGCTCGGCTGCCCGGCTATCGACCGGGGGACGAACCAGCCGAACGTCTTCTTCGACCCGAAGTCGTCGGAGAGCTTCACGCCGCGTTTCTCGCGGGGCTGGCGGGATGATGCCATCCAGCGGGCTTATCTGGAGGCGACGTATCTCTGGTGGGGTGAGGCTGCGAACAACCCTGTGTCCTCGGTCTACGGCGGCCGGATGGTGCATGTGCCGGAATGTGCCGCATGGACCTGGGACGCGCGGCCGTACCCATTCTTTCCGGCGCTGACCGACGTCTGGACAGACGGGGCGAACTGGCGGCTCGGCCACTGGCTGACCGGACGGCTCGGGGCGGTGTCGCTCGCGGCGCTGGTCCGCCATCTCTGCCTGCGCGCCGGGTTACCAGAGAACCTGATCGACGTCATCGGGCTTTGGGGCGCGGTCGAAGGCTACGCCATCACGGCGCTCGAAAGCCCGCGCGCCTCGATCACCACGCTGTCGCGCCACTTCGGCTTCGACGCGGTAGAGACCCAGGGCGTGATCCGTTTTCTGATGCGCGGGCGGGCCGCGGTCGCCAGCGTGACGCCGGACGATCTTGTCGCCGCACGCGAGGGCGACGTGCTCGAACTCACGCGCGGCCAGGAGACGGAACTGCCGCAGGCATTGAAGTGGCAGGTGGCCCGCGCCGACGAGGATTACGACGCCGCACTCGTTGAGGCGCGGCGCATCACCGTGGATACGAGCCGCATCTCCTCCGAGAGCTTCCCGTTCGCCGTGCCGCCCGAGGAGGCCGAGCGGCGCTGCCGCCGCGCACTCATGGAAGCCTGGACCGGCCGTGAGAGCGCCGTCTTCCGACTGCCACCGTCGCGGCTGGCGCTCGATCCGGCCGACGTCATCACGCTCATCCATGACGGGCGTGGGCTTCCGCTGCGCCTCGTCTCGACCGCCGACACGGAGTCACGGAGCATCGAGGCTCTCCGTCAGGACCGGGAAGCCTACGATCTGCCGCCCGGCGCGCCACGCTCCGCAACGCTCTCCAAGGCCGTCGTATTTGGCGCCCCAGAGGTGGTGTTGCTCGATCTGCCGCAACTGACCGAGGATCAGCCTGCGCACAGGCCCTTCGCCGCAGCACATGCGGTGCCCTGGCCGGGCCAGATGACCGTTTTCCGAAGCCCTTCAACGGACGGCTTCGAACTGCTGACGAGCTTCGGAACACGGGCGCGTATCGGCGTTCTGGCCTTTGACTTCTGGTCGGGGCCAACCTCGCGCTTCGATCTCGGCAACGTGCTGATTGTCGATCTGCTCTCGGGCACACTCGAGAGCGTCACCGACCTGACCCTGTTGGGCGGCGCCAACGCCCTCGCCATCGAGAGCGCACCGGGCGTCTGGGAGATCGTACAGGCGGGATCGGCCGAGCTCACGGCGCCGGGCCGCTACCGGCTGACGCGGCTTCTGCGCGGCCAGCGCGGCACCGAAGGCGCAATGGGCAATCCCGCGCCCGCGGGTGCTCGGGTCGTCGTACTCGACGGGAGCATCGCGACTCTGCCGATTGCTGAGGCTGACCTTGGCATTCCGTGGAACTGGCGTATCGGCCCGGCAAGCCGGCCTGTGAGCGACGAAACCTTCATCCCGCAGAGCTTCACGCCGGAGGGGGCCGGCCTTCGTCCGTTCTCGGCCGCCCATGTCGAGCAGCCGTGGCGCACGCCTCGCGCACCTGGCGATCTCACGATCCGCTGGACGCGCCGTTCCCGCGCGCTGTCTGCCGAAAGCTGGGGCGCGCTCGAAGTGCCGCTGGGCGAGGAACTCGAAGCCTACGAAGTCGAGATCCTCGACGGTGCCGCCGTGAAGCGGGTGCTTACCGCGACCACCACCAGCGCGCTCTATGCAGCCGCCGACCAGACCGCCGACTGGGGCGCAATGCTCGGCCCCGGCGACACACTGACCGTCCGCATCTTCCAGCTCTCCTCCCTTGTCGGGCGGGGAGCGCCGAAGACTGTCACGCTATCGTTCTGAAGGACTCCCATGTCTGACGCCACGACCCATCTGCTGCTGCCCTACATCCTGGCGGCGCAGGCCCAGAAGCACGTCACCCACAACGAGGCGCTGCGGATCCTCGACGGGCTCGTCCAGCTCTCGGTTCTCGACCGGGATTTGACCGCGCCGCCCGGCAGCCCTGCCGATGGTGACCGCTACATCGTCGGCTCGGGCGCGACCGGCGATTGGGCCGGCTGGGATCTGAACGTCGCGCTCTGGACCGATGGCGCCTGGCTCCGTCTGCCGCCCCGCACCGGCTGGCGGGCGTGGGCCGAGGACGAGGGCCTGCTGCTCGTCTATGACGGCGCGACCTGGATCGGCACCACACCGGCGGCGCTGCAGAACATGACACTCCTGGGGCTCGGCACCACGGCGGATGCGTCGAACCCGTTCTCGGCCAAGCTGAACGCGGCACTCTGGACGGCGATGACCGTCGCCGAGGGTGGCACCGGCGATCTGTTCTACACAATGAACAAGGAGGACGCTGGCGACGATCTCGGCCTGACGCTGCAGACCGGCTTCGTGACCAAGGCGCTGGTGGGGCTCTTCGGCTCCGACCGCTTCCGCCTCGCGGTCTCGGCCGACGGCAGCACGTTCTTCGACGGGCTCAGCGTCGACAACGCCACCGGCATCGTCGACCAGCCCCGGCTGCCGCGCTTCAAGGCGTACACGAACTACGACAACTATGTCGGCGTCGGGACCTGGACGAAGATCGGCCTGAACAACACCGACTACAACGATCAGGGAGCCTTCGACGCCGCCAACAACCACTTCGTCGCCCCGGTCGACGGCACCTACCTCTTCGGCGCGACGCTGCTCTACAAGATCAACGCCAGCACGACCGCGCGAATGAGCGGACGGCTCGTGCTGAACGGCTCCACGGAAATTCGCGGCTCCCTCGGCGAAATCTCCGCCACCCACGTCTCGCTCGCCACCGCCATCTGGCTGCAGACCATGCTGCCGCTGGTCGCGGGAGATACCGTCGAACTGCAGGGGTATTTCCGGGTCGCGGACGGCTATTTCGCAGCCGATCACACGTCCTTCTGGGGCTGCAAGGTCGGCTGAGCGGCGGAAGGAGGATCCGATGACACCACCCCGATCCGAGGGCTTCGTGCGCATGCCCGACGCCGAGTTCGAGGCGATCCTGACCCGGGCAGCGGAGGAAGGCGCGAAGCGCGCGCTGGCCGATGTCGGCCTCGACGGCGACGAGGCCGCGCTCGACATCCGCGATCTTCGCTCGCTCGTCGACTGCATCCGGCTGGTGCGCCGCACCGCGATGCAGACCGCCGTCCGCATGATCACCACCGGCGTCATGCTGGCGCTGCTCGCGGGCATCGCCATCAAGCTCAAGATCTTCGGCGGCAGCCCGTAGCCGCTCGCCATCCCCATTCATCAGCCCAACCGCACCCGCCCTTGAGGCGGTTTTTTTCGTTTCGGAGGACCCCATGACCACGACCTTCCACCGCCATTGGCGTGATGTGCCTGAGGGCACCTGGCGCTGGCCGAATTTCTCACCCGCCGAGATTGCCTGCCGGGGCACCGGCAAGCTGCTGATCAACGAACCCGCGCTCGACAAGCTGCAGGCGCTACGCGACCGGCTGGGCAAGCCGCTGATCGTTCGCTCCGCCTACCGCAGCCCAGAGCACAACCGCGCCGTCGGCGGCGCGACCCGGTCGAAGCATCTCGACGGAGCCGCCTTCGACATCGCCATGGCGAACCACGACCCGGTGGCGTTCGAGGCCGCGGCGCGGGAGGTCGGGTTCCTCGGCTTCGGGTTCTACCCGCGCTCGGGCTTCATCCATGCCGATCTCGGGCCCGCACGGCAGTGGGGCGAGCGCTTCCCGGTCCGGGAGACGGCTTTCGTAGCCGAGACGCCGCCCGCGCGCGAAGTGCTGGCCGACAGCCGCACCATGAAGGGCGGTGGCGCGGCTGGCGTGGCGACGTTGGGTGCTGCGGGCGTCGAGGTGGCGCAGAGCGTCCTGGCCGAGACCCAGACCGCCATCCTGCCGCTGGTGCCGTATCTCGACACCCTGCGCTGGGTGTTCATCGCCGTGGCGCTCGGCGGCATCGCGGTCACGATCTACGCGCGTCTCGACGACTGGCGCCGGGGGCAGCGGTGATCGCCGCGCTCCTCAGCGGGATCGCCGCGAGTCCGTGGATGCGGGCGGCGCTGCGCTACGGCGTCACCGCGTTCGCGATCCTTCTGTTCCTGCTGGCCCTGCGCCGTTCCGGCGAGCGCGCCGGCCGGCTGGCCGAGCAGCTCGAGACCACGGAGAGAAGCCATGATGCACAACGAAGGATGCTCGAGGCGGCGGCGCATCGCCCTCGGTCTCGTGACGATCTGGCTGAGCGGCTGCGCGACGGGCGCTTCTGACCTTGGCGGCGTCCGGGCGTGTCCGCCGGTCCCCGAGTATAGCAGTGATTTCCAAGCTCGGGCGGCCGAGGAACTGGCCCTGCTGCCGCATGGTTCGGTCATTGGCGAGATGCTGAGCGACTACGCCGTTATGCGGGAGCAGGCGCGCCTGTGTTCTCGTCCCTGATCAGAACCGGTGCATGTCCAGCTTCAAAGTCACGCGGCAGCGTAGCTGGTGAAGACTTCGGTCGATCCATCGCCTCGGATGAGGAACACGTCGTAGGCTTCGCGCTCGCTTTCCGGCCCCATCCCGGGGGACCCAAAGGGCATGCCCGGCACTGCGAGGCCAATAGCGTCAGGGCGTTCCCCCAGCAGACGGCGAATGTCGGCAACGGGCACGTGGCCCTCGATCATGTAGCCTTCGATGCGGCCTGTATGGCAGGAGGCCATCTCCTGCGGGATTCCGTTGTCCAGCTTGTAACGCATCAGAAGCGTCCCGGCGCTCGCCTCGGTCGTGACGGAGAAGCCGTCGTTCTCGAGGATCTCGATCCAGGCCGAGCAGCAGCCGCAGTTGGGGTCCTTCATCACGTGGATCGCCGGTCCGGCACCTTGCGCCAGAGCCCTCAAGGGCGACGCAGCCACCAGCGCAGCTGCGCCGACCAGAAGCGTGCGGCGGGAAAAAGTGTCTTGGTTCATCTCATCTTCCTTTCGAGATTGCATGGGTGGACTGACAGGTCAGAGATCGACCCGCCTGAGCCGCAACGCATTGGTAATCACCGAGACCGACGACAGGCTCATCGCCGCCGCGGCGATCATCGGCGAGAGCAGAAGTCCGGTGACAGGGTAAAGCAGCCCGGCGGCGATGGGGACGCCAAGCGCGTTGTATGCGAAGGCGAAGAACAGGTTCTGCTTGATGTTGCGCAGGGTGGCGCGGGCGAGCTTGCGCGCCCGCACGATGCCCATCAGGTCGCCGCCCAACAGGGTGATGCCTGCGCTTTCCATCGCCACATCGGCCCCGGTGCCCATGGCGATGCCGACATCGGCCGCGGCCAGCGCGGGCGCGTCGTTCACCCCGTCGCCCGCCATCGCGATCTTGTGGCCGTCGCGGCGTAACTGGTCGATCAGGTCCTTCTTTGCCTCGGGCAGGATGCCCGCACGCACTTCATCGATGCCGAGCTTGCCCGCCACCGCCTGGGCCGTGCGCTCGTTGTCGCCGGTCGCCATGATGACCCGCAGACCCTGGGCATGAAGTTCCCTGATGGCTTGCGCGGTGCTGTCTTTGATCGGGTCGGCGACCGCCACGATGCCGACGAGCGCGCCATCAAGAGCGACGAACATCGCCGTCTTGCCCTCGGTGCGCAGGGTGTCGGCGTTTGCCTCGGCCTGCGCGGTGTCGAGCCCCATCTCCCGCATCATCGCCGCGTTGCCGAGCGCCACCGCGCGCCCACCGACGCGGCCCTGCACGCCCTTTCCGGTGACGGCGTCGAAGTCCGTGGCCTCCTGACGCGGCGCACCCTGCGCCTCGGCTCCCTCAACGATCGCCTCAGCCAGCGGGTGTTCCGAGCCGCGCTCCAGAGCTGCGGCCAGCGACAGCAGGTCTGTCTCGGCGGTGTCGCCAAGCGCCACAACGTCCGTCAGCTTCGGCTTGCCCATGGTCAGCGTGCCGGTCTTGTCGACGATGAGCGTATCGACACCCGCCATACGCTCCAGCGCCTCGGCGTCCTTGATCAGCACGCCCGCCTGTGCGCCGCGCCCCGCGGCCGTGGTGATGGAGATCGGCGTCGCAAGGCCAAGCGCGCATGGGCAGGCAATGATGAGGACGGACACTGCAGAGGCGATGGCAAAGACCAGCGCGGGTTCCGGCCCGAAGATCATCCAGACTATGAAGGCTATGATGGCGATGGCGACCACGGTTGGCACGAACACCGCCGACACGCGGTCGGCCAGACCCTGGATCGGTGCGCGCGAGCGGCGCGCGTTCGACACCATCGCCACGATCTGCGCCAGAACGGTGTCGGACCCGACCTTGCCCGCCTCGATCACCAAGGAACCGTTCTTGTTGATCGTGGCGCCGGTCACCGCATGGCCCGGGCCCTTTTCGACCGGCATGGACTCGCCGGTCAGCATGCTCTCGTCCAGCGAAGACCGACCCTCGATCACCGTCCCGTCCACAGGCACCGCATCGCCCGGGCGCACGCGCAGCCGGTCGCCCTCCATGATGTTCTCCAGCGGCGCGTCGTATTCGGTGCCGTCCGGCAGGATGCGCCGCGCCGTCTTGGGCGCCAGATCCAGAAGTGCGCGGATCGCGTCACCTGTGCGTTCGCGCGCTCGTAGTTCCAGCACCTGACCCACGAAGACCAGCGCGACGATCACCACCGCCGCCTCAAAATAGGTGCCGACGCCGTGGCCCATCCGGTACTGTTCGGGAAAGAGGCCCGGCAGGAACGTCGCGACGATCGAGTAAAGATAGGCCGCCGCCACGCCGATGCTGATCAGCGTCCACATGTTGGGGCTGCGGTTCACGATCGAGTCCCAGCCGCGCCGGAAGAACGGCAAGGCGGCCCAGAGGATGATCGGCGTGGCCAGCATGAATTCGAGATAGCTGGCGGTCTGATGCCCGATCCAGTCGCGCACCGGCAGCGCGACCAGTTCACCCATCGTCAGGATAATGAGCGGCACCGCCGCCGCGGCGGAAATCCACATCCGGCGGGTGAAGTCGGTCAACTCCTCGCTCGGCTCGTCCGAGGGAACCATCGGCTCCAGCGCCATGCCGCAGATCGGGCAGGAACCCGGCGCATCCCGGACGATCTCGGGGTGCATCGGACAGGTGTACTGGACGTTGGCCGGAGCAGCCTTCTTCTGCCCGGCAGCCCTGCCGGAGGCGTAGAACCACGGATCCGCCTCGAACTTCGTCTGGCATTTCTCCGAGCAGAAATGAAAGGTCTCGCCCTGGAACGCGGCGTGACGCCCGTCCGTCTTGACCGCGACCGTCATCCCGCAGACCGGGTCCTTCGCCGTCTCTGTCCCCGCCGGGATATCGGGCGCCGCGTGTTGGTGATCATGCTCCATGTTTTGCCAGCCTTTCAGTATTTCGTTTCAGCTTGCAGCCTCCAGCCGTTGGAAGCTCAAGCTCTTTCATTGGTGGTCGTGAGCATCTTCCGGGGCGGGATTGCGTGCGAGGAAGATCCCGACAAACAGGAACACCAGCGCCATGCCGATCGCACCCAGGACGACAATGAGGGGGTCGGACTGCCACTTCATCGCGGCGAAGGCGGCCAGCACCGCCGCGTCCAGCGCGATGGCCGTCAGCAACACCCAGCCCCGTGCGCCGATGTCCTCACGCAGGTGCCGGAACACGCCCCAGTGGATGATGATGTCCATCACCAGATAGAAGAAGGCCCCGAGAGACGCGATCCGGCTGAGGTCGAAGAAGACCGTGAGAAAGCCCGCGATCACAACTGTGTAGACGAGTGTGTGGTCCTTGATCGTGCCCGGCATCCCGAAATGGCTGTGCGGGATCATTTTCATGTCGGTCAGCATCGCCAGCATCCGCGAGACCGCGAACACGCTGGCGATCAGACCTGACGCCGTGGCCACCAGCGCCAGCGCCACCGTCAGGTAGAAGCCGGTCTGACCGAGGGAGGGCTGGGCCGCTTCGGCCAACGCGTAGTCCTTCGCCGCCACGATACGGTCGAGCGGCAGGCTGGAGCCGACCGCGAAGGCCACCAGCAGATAGACGACGACGCAGATGGCAATCGACCAGATGATGGCCCGGCCCACATTGCGGTGCGGGTCGGTGACCTCTGCGCCGCTGTTGGTGATGGTCGTGAAGCCCTTGAAGGCCAGGATCGACAGCGCAACCGACGCCACGAAGCCGGTGGCGCCCATGTCTCCACCTGTCGCCTCGAACGAGATGCCGCTCGCCCAGAGGCCGGCTGCCCCGAACAGCGCGATGCCGCCCACCTTGAGAACGGCCATGACGATGGACAAAAGCCCGACCGACCGGTTGCCCGATACGTTCACGAGCCAGGCGAAGACGATCAGCCCGACGCCGAGGATTGGCACCAGCACGCTATCCGGATCGCCGCCGAACGCCCGCAGTGTGTAGGTGCCGAATGTGCGCGCGACGAGGCTTTCGTTGATCACCATCGACAGGGCCATCAGGAGTGCAGCACCCGCCGCGACCGTCGTCGGGCCGTACGCCTTCTTCAGGATCATCCCGATGCCGCCCGCTGACGGATACGCGTTCGACATCTTGATGTAGGTGTAGGCGCTGAACGCGGTCACGATGGCGCCGACGACGAACGAGCGCGGGAAGAGCGGTCCGGCAAGTTCGGCGATCTGTCCGGTCAGCGCGAAGATGCCCGCGCCGATCATCACGCCGGTTCCCATGGCCACTGCGCCCGGCAGGGTAATGCTGTTCTTCTCGTAATCGCTTTTCGTCATGGATTTTCCTTTTCAGGCTTTTGCCGCAGCGCCACCCAGAGCAGCGGCAGCCCCGTCACAAGCCCGAGTCCGAGCACCGCCCATGTCGCGCGCCCGAGGTCTCCGCTAACCGCCTCACCGCCGAAATGTGCCAGCAGGAAGCTTGCCGGGATGATCCCCGCCAATGTTGCGAGGGCGAAAAGCCAGGCGTGCAATCGGCTCAGTCCGGCCGCGTAGCTGATCATGTCGAAGGACACGAAGGGCATCAGGCGGCTGGCAAAAACCGTCGCCGTCAACGCGGTCTGCGAGCCGAGAAGCCCGGCATCGACGCGATCACCGAACACCCGCCGCAAGACATCATGCCCCAGAACCCGTGCGAGACCGAAGGCGATCAGCGCCCCGAGCTCGGCGCCGATGACGACCTGCACGGTCCCCCAGAGATGTCCGTAGGCCGCTCCGGCCGCCAGTGCGATCGGCGCGCTCGGGATGGGGCTGGCCACGACCGCAAGGGTCATAAGCGTGACGATCAGGACCGGCCCCCAGAGACCGGCGCGCGCCACCAGCATTTCCAGACGCTCGACGTCCAGAAGGCTGCGCGCCTCGGCGAATACCGAAGGCGCGAACTGCCAGACAGCGAGCAGTCCGATCCCGAGGATCGCAAGGCCCGTGAGGATGGCGGCGCGCAGGCTCATCTCAGATCGCCTCGACGGCTTTCGCCAGCAGGTCGCGCACCTCGCCTGCCACGGCCGTCAGCTCGGCGTTCTCGATCGCCTGCATCGACGCCACAGGATCGATAGCGCTGACCTCGACGCCGTCCTCGACTTCGCGCAAGATGACGTTGCAGGGCAGCATCGCGCCCACCCTAGGCTCGATCCCGATCGCCTGATGTGCCATCTTGGGGTTGCAGGCACCGAGGATGCGATAGGCCGGCATCTCGACATCCAACTTCTTTTTCATCGTCGCCTTGACGTCGATTTCGGTCAGGATGCCGAAACCGTTGTCGGTCAACGCAGCACGGGTGCGGGCCTCGACGGCGTCAAATTCTGCGTCCGCAATCAGGCGGTTGATCGTGTAGTCCATTGTCGTTCCTTTCGGTTCATCACTTCAACTCCAGCAGCGGAATCTGCTCTCCACCAGGCTGTGGCGTCATTCAATTTCGGCGCGGGGCGTGCCCGCGGGTGCCTCGCCATTCGCCTCGATGTCTGCGATGTAGCTCTTCATTTCAGCAATTTCGCTGAGCTGTGCCTCGATGATTGCATCTGCCAGTGCCCGAACCCTAGGATCTGAGATATTGGCGCGCTCGCTGGTCAGGATGGCGATGGAATGGTGTGGGATCATCGCCCGCATCCAGGCGAGGTCGTCGACCGTCTCCTGGCTGCGGACAAGCCACAGCGACAGGGCGAAGGCTGCGGCAGCGCCCGCGAAGATCGCGAAATCGACCTTCTTGTTGGAATACATGCCCAGCATGAAAGCTAGCATGATGATTGCCATCACCGCGCCCATATAGATCGCCATCCACATCCGCGTCTGCGAGAAGAAGATGTGGTCGAGCGCGTAGGTGTTCAGATACATCAATCCAAACATCACGACCGTCGAAGTCGCAATCATTGCAAAGAAACGTCCGTAGTTCATATTTCAGCTCCTGAACGAATGTTGCTGCAAGTTAAGCGCATTCAGCAAAGCAACAATGCCCTTGGCTTTTCAGGTAAGGGAAAGCCCTCACTTGCGCAGATATTTTACCAGCGCGGCAATCACGAGACCGACCAGCACAAGGATGACGACCATCCAGAACCAACCGAAGCCCATTCCCCAACCCATCATCGAGCCCGTGTTGTCGCCGTTCATCATTTCATACTCCGTGTTTTTCAGCCCTGGGATGGGCTTCGTAACTGACCCTAGCGACAACAAGGGGCAGGACGTCGGGGCGATCGGTCCGAGCGCCCCGACTAAGTCAGACCGAAGCAGTGACCGCGAACTCGGTCATCATGCCCGAGGCGAGGTGCGGCATGTGGTGACAGTGCAGCATCCAGCGGGCGGCTTCGCCTGCATCGAGCGCGACGTCGACCCTGGACATCGGCGGCACATGAACCGTGTCGCGCAGCGCACCGGCAACGCGTCGCCCGTTCAACCCGACGACCTGGAACACATGGCCGTGCAGATGCATCGGGTGGGCCATCATCGACATGTTGTGGAACGACAGTACGACGCGCTCGCCGCTGCGAGCGGTGATCGGCTGGTGCTGGCCCCAGACAGCCCCGTTGATCGTCCAGAGATAGGGCTGCATCGAACCGCCCAGCATAAGCATTTGGCTGCGATCCACCGGCCGGTCCGGCAGGGCATTCAGCGCGACCAGGCGCGCCTCCTGCGCCAGATCGGTGTCGAAAGCGGGCGCTTCAGACTCCGCCACGGCATCGAGGCGCTGGACCTCGGCGCCCTGCGTGGCGAGGATGAGCCCGGTGCGCTCCCGCGCCCCTTCGCGTAGCGCAATGATCGGCCAGGCGCCGCCCTCGTTCGGCAGGTCGATCTCGATGTCCAGCCGCTGGCCCATCGCCAGCCCAAACCGCGAGCCCGCGATAGGCTGGACGGCGTGCCCGTCCACCGCGACCAGCCGCGCCTCGGCCGCCCCGGTGTCGATCCAGAACACCGTCGCCGCTGCGGCGTTGATGACCCGGAGCCGGATACGCCCGCCGCGCTCGACCCGCACTACCTCCGGGTCCGACAGTGTCCGGTCGTTGGCGAGATAGGCATCCCAATTATAGTCGTTCAGGTCCATGGCCATACCGCCCATGTCCATCATCCCGCCCATTCCTGGCATATTGCCCATCGCCATGCCGCCCATGGCACCGTGCCCCATACCGCCATGACCCATGCCCGGCATCCCGCCCAAGCCCTCCATGGGCACGCCCTGCCTGGGGCTCGCTTCAGCGGCGGCGGCATGACCTGCGCCGTACCCGCCGCTGATCTCCGCCAGAACCTCTTCGGGAGACTTGAACGAGAAGTCGTGCAGGAACATCACGACCTCCTGCCGGTCTGCTGCCAAATCCTCCTGCGTGCGCACAATCAGCGGTGCGGCAAGCAGTTGCATCTCCTGGATCGGCACGTGGCTGTGCATCCAGTGGGTGCCCGGCCGTGCCTCGAAGTCGTAGGATCGGGTCTCACCCGGGGCGAGAAGGGGCATCGGCATGTCTGGCACGCCGTCCTGCGCATTGGGCGGGATCTGGCCGTGCCAGTGGATGATCGTCGCGACGTCGAGATCGTTTTTCAGGTCGACCCGGAACATCTGGCCGGGATCGAGCACGAGGCCTTGGCCGCCGGGACCGGCAAGGCCGAACACGGTGGCCGCGCGCCCGTTGATGTCGAGAGTACGGGTTGCGGCGGACAGGGTGACAGGGGAGTCCGTCTGCGCGAAAGCAAGACGGGGCATCTGTGCAGCGGCAATGGCGCCAGCACTTGCGGCGAGAAAGCCGCGTCGCGAAAGGGTATACATGGTCGTCTCCTCGGGACATCCGTCCCGTTCATCAACACCGATGGGACGCCGCAGGCGTCTGCCCGGGCGCGCTCAGAGGAGACTGAGTTTGGGAGGTCGCTCGTTCAGTCCGGGCGAACTGCTGACATGGCTGGGCTCGGACGGAAGATCGTGGCTGGCAGGCCCGAACGCGTGGCCGGTTTCAGCACCCGGCATCGTCAGAACGACCGACAGGCCCGCGCAGACGAACTCGCACATTCCGGCGTCCGCCGATCCACAATGCTGGCCGCCGTCGCAGGACGGATGACCGTCGGTCGACGCGTGCATCATCTCGCCCGCATGGACCGCGTGATCCACCTGCATGCCAACCATGCGCGCCGCATGCGCTGCGCTGACCGTGGTGACAACGGCGATCGCGAGTATGGCAAGGATGCTGATGAGACGCGCAAGCATGGCCGAAAGATAGGCGCTGCTCACGAGAATGTCCATTGTGCGAAGCGGGGCGTCTCAGGCAGAACGTCAACTCGGCGTGAAGTGAAGACGCCCTACTAATCAACGGACATCAGCGTTTTGCCAAAGGGCCTCCCCAATACTTTCTGGATCGGACTGTTTGCCGGAGTGTTGATCCTCGCGATCTTCGCTGGATTGCAGTACACCCGTACTGCGTCCACCGCAGCGGCATCCGAGGAAGACATTTCTCAAGGTCGGCAGGTCTATGTCGATCAGTGCGCCGCCTGCCACGGCGCGGATCTGGTGGGCCAGCCCGACTGGCGCTCGCCGCTTCCGTCCGGACGGTTGCCTGCGCCGCCGCATGATGCCAGCGGCCACACCTGGCACCATCCCGACGATGTGCTATTCCGCATCGTAAAGGAAGGCACGGCCGCCATCGTCGGCGGCGGCTACGAGAGCGACATGCCAGGCTTCGGAGACGTGCTGAGCGACGCGGACATTCGCGCCGTGCTCGCATATATCAAGAGCAATTGGCCGGAGCGAGAGCGCGGATACCAACAGGCGGTAACGAGGGGCGAGTGAACACCGCATGGAAGGGGTGAAAGCGTCTCAGACCTCGCGATCCGGGTTGAAGGCAAGGAGCCGCAACGCGTTGAGCGTCACCAGCACCGTCGCCCCGGTGTCGGCGAGGATCGCGATCCAGAGTCCGGTGATCCCGAGGACGGTGGTCACGAGAAATACCGCCTTCAGGCCCAGCGCGATCGCCACGTTCTGGCGGATGTTCGCCATGGTGGCGCGGGCGAGCCTGATCTTGCCGGCAACATCCGTAGCCCGGTTGCGCAGGATCGCGGCATCGGCGGTCTCGAGCGCCACATCGGTTCCGGATCCCATGGCCACGCCGACATGCGCCGAGGCCAGGGCTGGGGCGTCGTTGATGCCGTCGCCGACCATGAGGACCCGGCCATTCGCCACCATCTCGCGGATTGCGGCGACCTTGTCCTCGGGCATCAGTTCGGCGCGGTGCTCGATTCCGACATGGCCTGCGATTGCGGCGGCGGTACGGGCATTGTCGCCAGTGAGCATGACGGAGCGGATACCGAGCGTCTGAAGCTGGCGCACCGCTTCCGCCGCGTCCTCGCGCGGCTCGTCGCGAAGAGCGATGAGCCCGATCAGTCGGTCCGGACGGAAGACTGCCACGACGGTTTTGCCCTCGACCTCGAGCCGGGCCGCAATATGGCTGACCTCATCGTTCATGACGCCGTTGGCTTTGGCGAACCGTGGCGAGGCCACCCATGCGGGTTCGCAACCGATCACCGCCTCCGCTCCTTTTCCGGGCAGCGCTCTGGCTGCGGAAGCCGGCAGCGACGGGGCGCCGTCGGCCTGCGCGCGAGAGAGAATCGCCGCCGCCAGCGGGTGGCTCGACCCGGTCTCGACTGCGGCGGCCAGTGACAGGACCTCCGCCTCCGTCCCCCCGAGCGGGACCACATCCGTCACTCGCGGACGACCGTGGGTCAGCGTGCCCGTCTTGTCGAATGCAACATCCGTGATCCGGGCTGCCGCCTCGATGACTGCCCCACCCTTCATCAGCAGGCCACGGCGCGAGCCCGAGGACAGCGCCGAGGCGATGGAGGCCGGTACCGAGATCACGAGGGCGCAGGGGCAGCCGATGAGGAGCAGTGCGAGCGCGCGGTAGATCCAGACATCCCAGGCCTGCGCGAAAGCGAGCGGCGGGACGATGGCGACCAGCAGCGCGACTCCAACCACGGCAGGCATGTAGATGCGGCTGAAGCGGTCGATGAAACGCTCGGTCGGTGCGCGGGCACTCTCGGCTTCCTCGACCAGACGGATGATGCGGGAGATCGTGTTGTCCTCCGCCGCCTTCGTGACCTTAACGCGCAGCGCGGCCTCAGTGTTGATCGAACCTGCGAACACCGCGTCGCCCGGCTCCTTCGGTTTCGGCACGCTCTCGCCCGTGACCGGGCTCTCGTCCACACCGGAGATACCGTCGATCACCTCTCCATCCGCAGGGATACGATCACCAGGACGCACGAGCACGATCTGCCCGATCCCAAGCGACTCGGCGGGCACATCACGGGTTCTCCCATCCACTTCCAGCAGCGCCGTCTTCGGCACGAGACTGGCGAGGCTTCGAATCCCGTCGCGGGCCTTGTTCGCTGCGACACCTTCCAGCACTTCGCCGACTGCGAAGAGAAACACCACCAGAGCAGCCTCTTCGGCCGCATTGATGAACAGCGCTCCGGTCGCGGCGATGGTCATCAGCATTTCGATGGTGAACGGCATTCCCGCGCGGGCGGCACTGACGGCGCTCCGTGCAATGGGCGCAACTCCGATCAGCGTCGCGAGGACGAATGCCCAGCGCGCGACTTCGTCCGACGCCAGAAGGTTCACAGCCCAGGCGACGACGAGCAGCAGTCCGGTGCCAATGACGAGACGCCCCTTTCTAGTCCGATACCATGGCAGCGAACGCGCGATGGATCCGCCGGCTACAACGCCTCCAGAAGCGTGCGCGGTCTGGTCTTCGAAGGCGGCACCGCTGCCGTTGGCAGGACTTCCGCTTTCGGGTAGTATGAACCCCTTGCGCTCGGGAGCGGTCCCTTTCGGAGCGATGCCGTATCCGACTGACCGGACCACCGCCTCGACGCGCTCGCGCGTGGTCTGCCCCTCATCGAGCGTGACGCGCAGCCGCTCCGTCATCAGGGCAACCTCGACTTGGCTTACACCCGGCAGACGCTCGACCGCAGTCCGGACCTTGCCCGCGCAAGCTCCGCAATCCATGCCGGTGACCGTCCACTCGCAACTTGCTCCATCGCTCGTCGTCATCTTGTCCTTCCGCTCGCAGCACGCGGCTCTTGTTTCTCTCGAATCGGAAACCTAATGTCTCTAGCAGCTAGAGGTTCAAGAGGCATCTGATGCTCACGATCGGAAAATTGGGCGCCGCGGCCGGGGTGAAGGTGCCGACGATCCGCTACTACGAGCAGATCGGGCTCCTGCCGGAACCGGAGCGGAGCGCCGGGAACCAGCGGCTCTACGGGAAGTCCGCGCTGGAACGGCTGGCCTTCATTCGCCACTCCCGCGAGCTTGGGTTTCCGTTGGAGGCGATCCGCGACCTCTTGAGCCTTTCCGACCGACCTGACCAGTCGTGTGCAGCCGCCGACATCATCGCGAAGGACCAGCTTGCTGCGGTGGACGCGCGCATCGCGCGCCTGACGGCGCTGAAATCAGAACTGGAGCGGATGATCACCCAGTGTGCACAGGGGACCATCGCCGACTGCCGGATCATCGAGGTGCTCGGCGACCATTCGCATTGCTCTCAGGACCACAGGATTTCCGAGGCAGTTGAGTGACGGCCCTGTCGACCAAGAAGAACTTTCCTGTCGCGGCTATTGCCGAACCGCCGAAGATGCCGCAGTCGACCCCTCAAGTCCCCTCAAAGAGATCGTCTTAAAACTAACAAAAAACAATGACTTAAAGTGGAGAAGGTTGGATATCAGGCCCATCCCCTCCGCCACTTGCCCTTGTGAAAGCGTTCTCCAGATCTTGCTATGGTCGGAATTTTCCGTTGTTTTCTAGGGTTATGCGGAGGGGCTGAGCACTGGTGCCGGCGCCAAGAGGCCTGAAAGCGGTCTCTCCGGGCCGATATTCTCCGGACCTGTTGACTTGGCGGGCCAAGGTTCAGTCTGCGCAAGTCATTGAAATATGGCTCTCTAGATCAACACGAAGCTGTTGACTTCGAGGACAGGGGCTGCGGGCCGAGACGGAACGGAAATCGAACCTTCGCCAATGAGGCGAGGCGTTCGGACGATTAGCTGACGTTGCCCGCTGCATTGTCCTCTTAACCTTCTTGCCGTGCTATTCTCAGCAAGGAGGAAGGGACCATGGATAGATCATCGAAGATCAGGAAATCGGCACCACGTGACGCGATCAGCAAGGTTGCGCAGCAGCGGATGAGCGTGCTGGACCTGGCGCGAGAACTTGGGAATGTCGCCGAAGCCTGCCGCCAGCGGGGCATGGATCGCACCAGCTTCTATGACTGGAAGCGCCGCTTTCAAGACCAACGGCTTCGCCGAGCGCTTCAACGGCACGGTCCTCGACGAATTCTTCCGCATCAAGATGCGCGAGACCTTCTACGACAGCGTCGAGGCGATGCAGGCAGATCTCGATGCCTGGCTTGTCCACTACAACACCGAGCGGCCGCATCTCGGCTACCGCAACATCGGGCGCAGACCAATCGAAACCGTCATGTCATTCGTTAGCCAAGAAGGTTAAGAGGACACTGCATCATCCCCGTCACCCGTTGCCGAAAGCGCGCCTTCGCCGATCTCGATCTCCGGCGCGCCCGTTGACAGCCATGAGACGAGTGCAGCGCAGGTCGCCGTGACCTGGTTCGGCTTTCGCAACGCGCATTCCCATACTGTCGCTACGCGCCACCCATCTGCCATCAGCGCCTTGCATGCCGCACGATCGCGCCTGACATTCGCGGCGAACTTCTCTGCCCAGAACTCGGGGCGGGTCGCGGGCGTGGTCGCATAGCGGCAGCCTTCGTGGCGGTGCCAGAAACAGCCATGGACGAAGATGACGGCCCGGTGCTTCGAGAGGATCAGATCCGGCCGACCGGGGACACCTTTTCCATGCAGCCGATACCGGAAGCCGCGCGCGTGAAGCGCGCGCCTCAGCACCATTTCCGGCTTCGTGTCCTTGCCCCGGATCACGGACATCATCCGCGAGCGGGTCTCCTTATCGACGATATCCGCCATTTGCCTCCTGGCCTCTGCGTCCGGACCTAGTATACAGCCTGCAACCCGAATTCGAGAGGCCCCTGAGTTGCCAGCCACTTTCGGCATAGTCGATCTGTTTGCCGGCCCGGGCGGGCTGGGCGAGGGCTTTGCGTCCCTCGACATCGGCGGCCACGCGCCGTTCCGGATCGGCATCTCGGTCGAGAAGGAGGCCTCGGCGCATCGCACACTGACCTTGCGCGCCTTCCTGCGGGCGCATCAGGCGCGTCACGGAGCGTTGCCGAAGGCCTTCATCGACTTCCACGCCGGGCTGATCCCGGAGCCCGACTGGAGCGAGGTGGATGCGGCGGCGTGGCAACATGCGACGGCGGAGGCGCAATGCCTCGAACTCGGGACGGAACCAGCTGCCGCCGCCATCGATCATGCCATCGGTGCGCTGCGCCGGGAGTTCGACGACACCATCCTGATCGGCGGCCCGCCCTGCCAAGCCTATTCGCTTGTCGGGCGCGCTCGGGCGAAGGGGAAGGTCGGATATGTCCCCGAGAAGGACAAGCGGCATTACCTCTTCCGCGAATACATCCGGGTGCTAGATCGCTTGCGCCCCGCCGCTTTCGTCATGGAAAACGTCAAGGGCTTGCTATCCTCGACGGTCGAGAGCCGCCTCGTCTTCGAGATGCTGATGGAGGACCTCGCCTCGCTCGGCACCGGCCAAGGGCATCACTACGAGATACGGGCGATCCGGGTGGCAGACGGCAGCGCCAGCCTGCGGGAGGCTGAGCAGCCCTCGGATTTCATCGTCCGCGCAGAGGAATGGGGAGTCCCGCAGCGACGTCACCGCGTGATCATCGTTGGCATCCGATCAGATCTGGTGGACAGAGCCACCGGGACGAGTGTACCGGTTTCCGGGGTGACACGGACGGTCGACGATGCTACCGGCATGATGCCGGAACTGCGCAGCGGCCTGAGCCGCGGTCGCGACGACCCGGCGAGTTGGCGGCGCGAGGTCGTCGAAGCCGCCCGGCTGCTGGCAGGCATCCACCGGGGCAAAGAAGACGGGCCGCTGCGCGACGTCTTTTCCGCCGTTGCGACGGGCCTGAAGAATGGACTGCTGGCACCCCGCCTTTCAGCACGCCGCCCCGAGGGCTACGGCACGTCGAACGACGAACTCCTCGCCTGGCTAGAGCGCCCTGCGCTGCGCGGTTTCGCCCAGCACGAGACACGCGGGCACATGCCCTCGGACCTCGGGCGCTATCTGTTCGCTGCCGTCTTCGGCGCGGTGCGCGGTTACAGCCCAAAGGCTTCCGATTTCCCACTGTCGCTCAGCCCCGACCATCGCAACTGGCACAGCGGCGTCTTCAACGACCGCTTCCGGGTCCAGCTCGCCGGAGAGCCATCGACCACGGTCACGAGCCACATCTCGAAGGACGGCCACTACTTCATCCACCCCGATCCCATGCAGTGCCGCAGCCTAACCGTGCGCGAGGCGGCGCGCCTGCAGACCTTCCCGGACGACTACCTGTTCCTCGGCAACCGGACGCAGCAATATGTCCAAGTCGGCAACGCCGTTCCGCCCTACCTCGCCCGCCAGATTGCCCAGCTTCTCCTGCGCGGCCTTTCCGGACCGCTGGCCGACGACTCGGTGGTGGCAAAGTCCGAAAACAATGCTGCTCGCAGCTCCGAGATGTCCTGCGCCAGCAAACCCGAATCCGAAAGCCTGCCTAGTAGGTAGTCCAGCGCGTTCCGTTCGCTCCGCTCGAGTGCAGCGTGACCTTCAGCGAGATTTTCCAGAGCGGATTTTGACTTTGGGGAGAGACAGCCGCGCCGTTTGGCTTCCTGCGTCACGTTACGGGCCGCTTCCGCGAGGGACACTTCAGACAGCGGACGCACTGCCTGGTCGACGGAACCTTCCGGCACGCCGAAAACTCCGTCGAGGAATCTGGTGAGATCGCCCGGCGGCAGGTCCGCAAGGGACCTGATCTCGTTCCGGACCCGGATGCGGAGGATCGCGCGACGCATGATGTCTTCCATGGCAGCCTTGCCATGATGGCGCGCAGCGCGGAGCCAAGCCTCGGCGACCGCAAGCGCAAGAACGTGATCGCCCCCGATGCTCGGCCGCTCGGTAATCTGAACGAGGGCATCCTCGGTCAACGCGTCCAACAATCCCCAACGCTCGTGGTGCCCCGCCCCGCGGTCGATAGCACGGCCACGCATCCAGAGCCTCTGGAAAGTGTTGCGCACACCTCCGGCGTAGCGCTCGGTCGATCTGCCGAAGCGCCAGTGGGTGATGTCGGGGGCAATGACAGAGGCAACAAACGCCCAGACGTCATCCCGGAGCGCCTCGCCGGTAGTGAAGAGGTCGGATTGTGCAAGCCAAGCGGCGGTCTCGGCATCGAAGTCGGCATGGGACTGCCGGGCATCTTGCTGTTCAAACCCATGTTTCCGGGCAATTGCGACGAGATCCTGCCGCACGGTTGCGAGGGACGCTGCAGGGACGGGTGCGCCGCCGGTCGCGGCAAAGCGCACCTGATCGGGAAGGTCATCAGGGCGAAAGCCGGCCCGTGCCGACGGGCCATGCTCGAGGAACCTGCGAACGATCACATCGCAGGCCGGACCGGGCAGTCGTGGAAGCAGAAACGTCATTCCGGAACTCCCGGCTCGGCGAGCGCAAGCATCGTTGAGCGAAAGACGCCCGGCCGGCTTTCGAGCACGGAACGGATGAAGGAAGCATCCTTCCCGGGCCACGCCTTGCGCAGCCACGTCGCCGCTTGGGCACCCAGCGACCCGGGCTCGGCCGCGTCCATCATCGTCCCGGCTTCGGGATCGGCAAGAAGACGCTCGCAGATCTGGCTCATGATATCGGCCAAGAGAAACTGGATCGTGGCCGGATCCTCGTCCTCGATGCGCTGGAGAACCTCGCCGGACTTCTCGTTAAGGTAGAGGCGGACGGCTCCATGGAAGTCGCGCGTCCAGTCTCCCGGCGACCAGTGCAGGTGCCAAGGGGCGGCACCCGCAATTCCGCCGCCGAGCATCTGCGCAAGGTCCGCCGTCTCGATGGGGAAGCGTGGCTCTTCCCCCTCGAGCCTGACCCTTGCATTCTCGGACCAGAGCCGGTTGCCGGGATGGACGGGCGAGAGCGCCGAGAATTCAGCAGGGACATCTGCTAGGAGGATCTCGGTCTGCAGATCCAGGATCATCGAAAGCCGGTGGCCCTCGATGATCTGCTCGAACTCCCAGGACGTGTCCCCCGATCGGAGATCCCGGCGCGTGCGGGAGAGGATCAGACGAGGCAACCTGCCCTGACCGGTCCCGATCCTCACCGAGGCAGACAGGGCGAGCCGATCGACGGGGATACCGAGATCGGATGCTGCCAGCTCGAGATTCAGGCGCATTGTCCGGCGGATACGGATATCGCTCGCGCTGTCCCAGTGCGGAAGGAACTCGCCCGCCGCGGACCATTCGACGCCGTCCAGAGAAATCTCCCATGCCGAGGCTTCCACGGCCGATTCGGAAAGCGTGAGGAACGGAAACGCAACCCGACGGTTCATGTTCCGGTCTCCGGAATGACATCTGCATCGGCACTCACCGCGCAATCATCCGGCACGACAACCCGGATCTCGAACCGTCCTTCGCGACCGCCTAGGTCGAGAGTGTTGCCAGCGGTTTCCGCCTTTCCGTCCAGCCACCTGACGGACAGGACGTCAGGCCTGCCGACGGTGTCGTCGGCTGATCCAAGCGTCGCGCCTTCCACCGCAACGGAGGCTGTAGCAATCAGCTTCGCGCCACTTCGCCACGCGTCCTGCGTCACCTCAGTGAGGAAGACGGCAATCCGTCCGGCATCGCCAGCCTCGAGGCGTTGAAACACGGGACGACTTGCCCGCGCCCTCGAGGGGCGCCCGCCTCCGGATCCGCCGGAACCTCGCCGCCGCCCGGCGCCGTCGCCCCCGACGTTTTCGAGCACTGCCCCAAGGCGCCCGGCAAGGCGGGCGAGCGGTGGGCCGGATCCGTCCCCCGGCCTGCGTGAGATCGGCTCCATGCCCATCTCGGCGGCGATTTCCTTCAGGCGCTTCAGCGCGATGTTGACGTAGCGCTTCTCGTTGCCTCGCGGCAGGTTGTCGGGAACCCAGTCGTCATGGGCAGGCGGTTCGGAATCCGCAAAGGCCTGCTCTACCTCATCCTCGTCGCTGGCGATGAACACGCCTGCCCATTCCAGCCGCGCGTCGGGGTGCGGGTTGCCCTCGAGATACTTCACGACGAGCTCGATGGGCCGCATCAGCGCAATGTGGTGCATCTGCTCGGGGACAAGCCGGATGTCCTCATCTGCGGTCAGGCGACGCCTCGGCGACCGCAGGCCCTTCTCGATCGCGAGTGTGCCGAGGAACTTCTGAGGCCTCTGGGACTCGATCCGCCGCACATCGTTCCCCCGCCGGACCCTTGCCGCGCTCATTGCCTTGCACAACAGATCGAACGGAGCGAGGTCCTCTGGCGCCGGAACGGGCAGTTCCCGATCCTCGACCATCACCCTGCAGGCGAAGCGGTGCTTCGCCGGGGCGTCGCGCATCATCCGCGGCCAGAAGTTCCAGAGCAGCGTTTCGATGATCCGGTTTCCGGTCGCCGTCAGATTGCCCTCGTCGGTCTCGAAGCCGAGGATCATGACCGTGGTCCCCGATTGGCCGGGGCGGCGTTCCGGCAGACCGAGATGACCGGCCAATGCCGAGGCGGCAGCACCTGTTACCGGATCGGCGATCCCGTCCTCCGGATCCCTGACGCCCCACCAGTGACGGCCTGTGAAGCGCCTCCTCATCCCGTTCTCCGGCTTCTCGAAGGAGCGGCCGACATGGCATGCCATCAGGCGTCGCCCCTCCGGACCGGCTCCGTCGGGCAGCGTATCCACGATGATCGTGCTGCAGGCGCTGGCGCGATACAGGGCGACCTTGCCGAAGCCGTAGGTGCCGCCCCCCTGTTCGGTGTCCCGAGCTGTGCCGATGTTGCGAAGGAAGTCGATGAAGTTGGTCTGTTCGGTTCCTACCGGGATCCGGTCCGACCGTGTCGGGCCGCCAAGCCCCACGGTGCCGAAGTCGCAGATCTCGAGAACGACCGCCCTTTCGGCCCCGAGGAAGGCTGAAATTGTGGCGGATGACCAGGGTTCCTCGGGAATCTCGGCAAGGAAGAAGCTGCGAAGGATGTCGCGCTGGGCACCCGGCAGTGTCCGCAGCCTGATCAGGATCTCGGGCCCGACGCCCGGTCGCGCGGCATCGGCAATGTTCTGGACCGCTTCCCGAATGACTGTCTGCAACGGGTCGAGCGTTGGCGCGCCGAGCAGACGGCGGAAGTTCTCGCCGATGTTTCCGGTCGAACCGTAGGGCTCGGAATGGAGCTCGAGCGGGCTCAAGGTCATCCGGACAATTCCTGAAGGAGTGAGACGAATTCCGTCGGCTGGCATTCTGCGTCGGAGGCATGCCCGAGATCGATCCTGTAGGTCGCATCGACGATACCTGCAGGGGTCCTTCCGCCGACAAAGCTCGAAGGCGCGATCTGGGGAAAACCTGGGCCGACACGATAGAGGCGTTCTGCCTCCGCCCTGAATGCGAAACGGTTCCATCCGGCGTCATGCACATCCGTGCAGCCGACGGCGGCGAGCAGCGCCCGCAGTCCCGCAGGGTCGTCGGCCCGCAGCAACGCCCTGTCTCCGAGCGAAGCCACGGTGAGAAGCCCGCCCTCGACTGCTTCGAGGACCAGATGCGCAAGGTGCAAAGACCCGCCCGCAGGCGGTTCCAGCTGATCGATGCCGTTGATGGTGACCTCGTGAGCCCCGGCGCCGAGCGATGCCTTGACCTCCAGCGAGACGTCTCTCGCCCGGAAGTCGTGCCGGTCTCCGGCCGGTCCGCGCCAGCAGCGCCAGGCCGAAGGCGAAATGTCGA
This sequence comes from Paracoccus sp. S3-43, assembly GCF_029027965.1. Taxonomy (NCBI): domain Bacteria; kingdom Pseudomonadati; phylum Pseudomonadota; class Alphaproteobacteria; order Rhodobacterales; family Paracoccaceae; genus Paracoccus; species Paracoccus qomolangmaensis. The sequence goes on from NZ_CP119082.1 coordinate 1,996,087, forward strand.
GGAGCCGGTTCAATACCACCAGCTCGGCCACGAGGCCGACAACCCGCGGTCTGTCGATCTCGCTCCCTGCAGGCGGGATGAGAAGTTCGCGGAAGTCATCGAGCGCACCTGCCACCGCCGCGGCCCCGTCCTTCCGGTCCGCCAGACGCCGGATGATGTCATCCACGACCTCGCCGAACACGGCTTCGAGATCTGGCGACGTGCAAACGACATCGAGAAACCGGATCGCGCGTTGCCCATGCGTGAGGGTCGTCAAGCCGATCTTCAAGGCACTGCCCGTCTCGAGAGCACCGATCTTCTCGCCCGCCGCAAGCGGCACCAGCAGCCGCGCCTCCCCGCCGGAACCGACGGCCAGCCGGACGGGCCCCGCCTTCGTCGTTGCACCAAGAGGCAACGAGGTGATGCCGAGACCATCTCCGTCGATGTGCCCTGCCCGAAGGACATTCCAGCGTCCCTGCACCGGGCTCTCCTGCTCGGGTCTAGACACCTGCTGCCTCCGTCTGCGCGGCCTCCTCTTCTTCGATCGCGGCGACTTCCTCGGCCGACAGCGGCTGCAGCTCCACCGAGACGAAGTTCCCGCCCTCCGTGACCGATCCGGGGAAGACGATCCCGATGCCGAGCACGTCATGCACGGCATCGAGCGGCGCTCTCGCCTTGCTCTCGCGCTCGGGGCGCGAGTCCCGCGCGATGGGATAGAGCAGGAGAAGCGGAACCTGTCCCACCGCGTCCAGCCTCGCCGCCTTCAGCTCCTCCCAGCTTCCATTGCCTCCGACACCATTGCCACAGTCGAAAACCACGTCGCGTCTCGACATGAGCGCCTTGATGTCCGCAATCCCGTTCGAGTCCTTCAACCTCGCGCGGCTGACCGTCCTGACGGAACCGATCGTACCGAGAGGAGCATCGGAATCGCGACCGCGGCCGGACTCGACGATGCCGACGTTCCATGTTGAAAGGCGCGGATCCGGCCCGTCGATGAACGGGATCAACATGGCCGGCAGCAAGTCGGCTTGGGAGGACTCGACGAAATAGGCTTCGAGGAATCTGCGGACCGACGACCTTGGCACGTTTCGCCAGAGCTTGCGGTCCACCGTTTCCCGATCGCGCAGGCCAAGCGCCTCGATACGACTGACCAGTTCGCCGCCTGTTGCCCAGTTCCTTTCGAGCAGTCCCGCGTCAGTGTGAGCGAAACGGAACGTTTGGCGATGGGTCCCCCAGTAGCTGACAGCGCAGCGCCTCGCGGCACGCATCTTGTTTGCCGCTGTGATCGCCATGCCGGGGATTGCTCTGATCCGGACCGCAAGGTCCATCGGCGTGAGGTCCCGGAGCCGATACTGTTCGATGTCGTCCCTGATTTCCTGCTCGACGGAGGCAAGCTGCCTGAACCTCAGCTTCAGGCCGCGCGGCATCCAAATCCGCGGAAGATCTTCGTAGCCGGGCCGGTAGCCGAACCAGCGTCCCATCTGGAGGAGCGTGTCATACTGGTTCGCCGTTCGAAGGAAATAGCTGACCATCAGGCCTTCGAGGGTCAGGCCACGAGCGAGGATGGAGCCGCCGACCACGATGTAGGTCCTCGCCTTGCCTGAATAGTCGATCCTGTCATCGCTTGCGCCGTTCTCAACTGGGAACGCGATAGCTTCAAGCACTTCCGACAGATACTTGAAGACCTCGTCCAAGGTGACCGGCCTGGCATCAGTCAGGTCGTCCGGCAATCGTCCCTGTTCCTCGTCCCAGACCCGACCGAGCCGCGATCCTAGGTAGGATGCCTGATCGACGAGGTCCCCGCGGTGCACGTCGATCCAGCCCTCGATCAGCGCCGCAACCCGCTCGTGCGCACGAACGTAGGCCGATGTATGCACCAGCATCGTCATGTGCTGGTCCCCATGTCCGCGGGCACGCCGAGCGGCGCAGCACGCGAGGAAGTAGAGGATGGCGGCCTCGAGGCTCGGCGTTATGGCAGGCTGGAAAGCGTCGCGCTCCTTTCTGCTGCGCGGCTGCAGCCCCGCCTCGTCCTCATCCGACACGTCGCGGATCATGTCGAGCCCTTCCTCGTCGGGCCGCACGTCCTCCGGATCGACCGGCGTCTTCCCGAACAGACGCTCGGTGCCGAAGTACCGATCCGGCTTTGGCAGTGCCGTGATGAAATCCCGTGGATAGAGGTCGTCGAGTTCCTGCCCGTCAACACGATAAGGGTTGATCAGCACATTCGCGAAGGGCGTGGCAGTGTAGCCAACGTAGGTAACGGCCGGGAGAAGGCCGAGAAGCTCGCGGATACGCTGGTTGATGGCCGTCATGTCAAGCTCGCCTCGTGCAGAGTTCACGCTTGCCTGGTCGCATTCGTCGTCGATGAGGAGAACCCGGAGCTGCTGCAACACGGCCGGCAATGTCTCCCTGATGGCCTTGCGCAATTCCCCAAGGGGCGAGACGTTCTTTTTGATAATGGCCAGCTGCGCCTTGTCGGAATGAGAGAGGAAACCGCCCTGAGGCGGTGCCCGGAAATCCCTGTCCACTTCGTTCGACGTGAGCACCTGCCAGTTCAGGGGATTGCGCCGCACCAGGTCGGAATACAACCTGAGCTGTGTCTGATGGCGCAGCTTGTTCGTCAGACCGGCGAGGACGATCACGGTATCGTAGCCTGCATCGAGTGCCTTGGCGATGACGGCCGTCATGTTGGCCGTCTTGCCCGACTGGACATGGCCCACGACCAGTCCGCGGCATGAGAACTGACTCCTCGACGCATCCCGAGGGTTCTCGAGAAGAGAGACCACCTCGTTCGATGCGTCATCGATGCCGCGCACGTCGTCCTCGTGCCACTTCTTCTCGTTGAGAAGGAAGGACTTCACGGCCGGCCAGTGCAGGTCCGACGGTCTCGGGCCGAAGTACCATTCCGGCCGTTTCCTGATCACCGAGTGGCTGTGGAGTATCTCGATCTGTTCGAACTCGCGGGCAACGATGGCGGCGGCTTCGTCGATTTCGCCGGACAGATTAGCTGCAAGCCCGGGGGAGAGGAGGTCGAGTTCGGCGCGAACGGCAGCAGCCGCGCTTTCTATATTGCCATGCCGAGGCAGCGCCTGGCGAATACGTTCAACCAATCCATCAACTTGAGGCCCCGGCACAACGCCCTCCCGACTGAAACGCGAGCAATCTCCAGAAGAACTGGATCAAGCCGAAGCAATCACGCAATGATTTCGGGATCAAGTCGAGGATTGGATTGGAAGTGCCGAAAATGTCAGAAAGACTTCCGCTGCACCTCCCACTCCTCCGGGAACCCGTCCATCAGCCGGGCCAAGGTCACCTCCGGCCCCTGCCTGCCGTCCATGATCGCTTCCACGATGTCGGGCGCGAATAGCGTCAGGCGCAGGACGCGGGTGAGGTAGGACGGGGCGATGCATTCGCGCTCTGCGAGTTCGGCGATGGTGGCGAACTCGCCGGAGTCGAGCATGCGTTTCCAGCGGAAAGCCCGCGCCAGAGCCTTTACCAGGGCGTCGTCTGGCCGCCGCGAGGTGGGCGCGCCGTCGGGGAGCGCGATCGCCTTCCGCCCGCCGCGCCTGACGATGCGCAACGGGACGTGGAGCGTCACGGTGTCGGCAGCGGGGCGGGTCATGCAGCCCGCTCCAGTGCGCTCGCGCGCATCTCGCGGGCAAGATCGGTCAGGCCGTCGATGCGCAGGCGCAGGTCGAAGCCCGCGGGGCCGAGGTCGATCCGCTCGACCAGCAGTGCCACGATGCGGGCCTGTTCGGCGGGGAAGAGTTCCGTCCAGAGGGCGTCGAGGTCATGCAGCGCTGCGCGGGCGTCGGCCTCGGTGATGTCGTCGGCGTGGGCGCGGGCCGCCTTCCATGTCCCAGCCACGATCTCGGGTTGGCGGAACGCGGCGCGCAGCTGGTCGATGACGGCGGCTTCGATCAGCTCCATCGCATAATCCCGGGAGACGAACTGCCTGCTCTGGAGTGCCCCCACTGAAGTGGTCCGCCAACTGGGATACAAATATCCTGTTCAGGAGGACCATCAGATGGCAGGCAAGCGAGACAAACCGGAAGACATCGTTCTGAAGCTTCGACAGATCGAAGTGCTTCATGGACAGGGAATGGCGATTTCCGACGCGGTGCGGCAGATCGGCGTGACCGAGCCGACGTATTATCGCTGGCGCAAGCAGTATGGCGGCATGAACCGGGATCAGCTGAAGCGTCTCAAGGAGCTTGAGGCGGAGAACCAGCGGTTGCGGCGCGCGGTGTCAGATCTGACCTTGGACAAGATGATCCTGAGCGAGGCTGCACGGGGAAACTTCTAAGCCCTTCGCGCCGTCGCAAGTGCATCGATCATGTGCGGCAGGCGCTTGGCATATCCGAGCGCCGCGCCTGCCGCACCCTCGGGCAGCACCGCTCAACGCAACGCAAGGTTCCTTGCGGCGCCCCGGACGAAGAACGGCTGACGGAGGACATCATCGCGCTCGCTCGCACCTACGGGCGATATGGCTATCGGATGATCACCGGACTGCTGAACAACGCCGGTTGGCATGTAAATCATAAACGCGTGGAACGGATATGGCGGCGTGAAGGGCTGAAGATCCCACAAAAGCAGGCAAAGAAGGGTCGGCTCTGGTTGAACGACGGGTCCTGCGTCCGTCTCCGACCGGAGCACCCGAACCACGTCTGGTCCTATGATTTCGTTCAGGACCGGACACATGACGGACGGCTGTTTCGGACGCTCAATATCATCGACGAATTCACGAAGGAGGCGCTGGTGATCCGTGCAAACCGCAAGCTCAATTCCACCGACGTAATCGACGCCCTGACGGAGCTGTTCATCTTGCGTGGCCCGCCTGCGTTCATAAGGTCCGACAATGGCGCGGAATTCATTGCCAAGAAGGTGCAGGGCTGGATCGGCGCAGTTGGTGCCAAGACCGCGTTCATCGAGCCGGGTTCACCCTGGGAGAACGGGTATTGCGAGAGCTTCAACGCTCGATTCCGCGACGAACTCCTGGACGCAGAAGTCTTCTATTCGCTTAGGGAGGCCCAGATCCTCATCGAGCGATGGCGCCGCCACTACAACACTGTCAGGCCGCACAGCTCCCTGGGATACCGCCCGCCCGCACCGGAAGCCCTCATCCCAATAGACCAGCGGCCGACGATGCACTAACAATCAACCCGGACCACTCCGTGGGGGCAGTCCACGGGGGCGCCCGGGCATGATCGTCTCCGACAACAGCACGGAACTGACCTCGAATGCCATCCTGAAATGGTGCGGCGAGCATCGGATCGAGTGGCACTACATCGCGCCGGGAAAGCCCATGCAGAACGGCTTCGTCGAAAGCTTCAACGGGCCGGATGCGCGACGAATTCCTCAACGAAACGCTGTTCCATAGCTTGGCCCATGCTCGCCATCTGATCGCGTCCTGGGTCCGGGACTACAACACAGAGCGGCCCCACTCGGCGCTCGGCTATCAGACGCCGGCAGACTTTGCCCGGGCTCTGATCACCGCAATCGACCGCCCCGTTGCGCGAATGGAGGCCCATGCAAGCCGAGCCATTGCTTTTACATCGAAGACACCCACAAATGATCACTGGGCTCCGGTCGCAACTGGATGAAAGACCAGTGGCAGGTCAGATCCGTTCGCGCTTGAGCAGGTTGAAGAAGCTCTCGGCAACAGCGTTGTCGTGACAGTTGCCACGGCGGCTCATGGAATGCTCAAGATTGTGGGCGCGCAGGAATGCTGCCCAGTCCATGCTGGTGAACTGGCTGCCCTGATCTGAATGAACCAGCACCTTGGTCTTCGGCTTGCGCCGCCAGACGGCCATCAGCAGGGCCTGCAGAACGACATCTGTCGTCTGCCGACTTTGCATCGACCAGCCAACCACACGCCGGGAATAGAGATCGATGACCACCGCGAGGTAGGCGAACCCCTCTTGCGTCCGGATGTAAGTGATATCGGTCACCCAGACCTTGTCCGGGGCCTCGACGTTGAACTGCCGGTCGAGGGTGTTGTCGACCACGACCGACGGCTTGCCGCCATAACTTCCGGGGCGGCGCTTGTAGCCGATCTGCGCCTTGATCCCCGCAAGCTGCGTCAATCGGGCGACCCGGTTCGGACAAATGCTTTCGCCCTGTTCAACCAGATCATCATGCAGCTTGCGGTAGCCGTAGACCTTGCCGCTCTCGGCCCAAGCCTTCTGCAGCAGTTCGGTCTGGCGCCTGTCTTCCTGGGCTCGCGCGCTCACCGGCGCCTGCAGCCAGGCATAGAACCCGCTCGGCTGGATGCGCAGGCACCGGCACATCGCACGGATGGAAAACTGACCCCGATGCTCGGCCACGAACGCGTATCTCACTTTGCATCCCTGGCGAAATACGCGGTGGCTTTATTTAGGATGTCACGTTCCTCCGATACCCGGACCAGCTCTCGCTTCAGTCGTCGGATCTCGGCATCCTTTGCCGTCTCACCCGACACCGCCTTCGCGAACTTGCGCTTCCAGGCATAGAGCGAGTGCGTGCTCACCCCGAGCCGCTCAGAGACCTCCTTGGCCGGGTAGCCCCGCTCCGTGATCTGCGCCACCGCATCGCGCTTGAAATCGTCAGTGAAATTACCTGTGCCCATCATGGCCTCCTTGCCTCAAAGTTAGCGAAAAAGGCGTCCACGAAACATGGGGCTATTCACTGCGACACGACCGCCTTCGAGCACATCTTTGGCCGCGTGTGCCGTGAGCATGGGATCGAGCACAGGCTGACAAAGGTAAAGCATCCCTGTACCAACGGCCAGGTCGAACGAATGAACCGCACGATCAAGGAGGGTGAAGCGGATCAGAAAACGATCCGGGGGATCGTTTTCCCGCTGAACGTCAAGCGCTTCCATTACGACAATCACGATCAGCTGCGAACCCACCTGGACGACTTCATCGCTGCCTATAACTTCGCTCGTCGGCTCAAGACTCTCAATGGCCTCACGCCCTACGAATACATCTGCAAGATCTGGACTTCAGAGCCAGACAGATTCATCGTCAATCCGATCCACCAAATGCCGGGACTGAACACCTAATCGGCGACATGCCCGTAATAGGTCGTGCATTCCTGACCCCTCACGGGAAGCACATCGTCGTGCAGCGTGGGCGCGGCGGGCAGATGCAAACGGCCTTCAACAAGGCGCGCGATGCTGCTGGACCGGGATCTGTCCGTCACGCCGCACGTCCTGCGCCACACCTAGGCAACGTGGTTCTACGCACAGACCCGAGACTTCGGCGCACTCATGGATCTGGGTGGATGGGCAAAGGCCGACATGGCGAACCTTTACCGCAAGATAGCCCCGGCTGATCTGGCTGACCGTCTCTATGCGCACGGATGGGACTTTGGTCAAATCGGCGTCAAATCTGACAGGCTGAAACCAGAACTCCTTGTAATAAAAGGAAGAAATGAGAGCGCTTCTGACCTTAGCAGGGGTGTGCCTTCGACCACTCGGCCACCACTCCGCCGGCCGGTATAGGGGTGGGCTGGGGGCTGTGACAAGGGCTTTTTCAAGCCCCTCAACCCTTTCGCCGGAAGGTTGCATAGTGGGGCAAACGCCCCTCGCGCAGGGCCTTTTGCTCGTATCGGGTGCTGATCCAGTCGTCCCAGGCGACCGGCGTTTCGGCCACCAGATCGAAGCCCGCCGGGGGCACTTCCTCGAGCGTCTGGCGCATATAGTCGGGGATATCGGTCGCCACGCGGAATTCCGCGCCGGGCTTCATCACGCGGGCCAGGGGCAGCAGGTGTTCGGGCGTCACGAAGCGGCGGCGGTGATGGCGGGCCTTGGGCCAGGGGTCGGGATAGTTCAGGAAGGCCCGGCTGATCGAGGCGTAGGGCAGCACGTCCATCAGGTCGCGCGCGTCGCCCGGATGCACGCTGACATTGCCGACGCCCGCGGCGCGGATCTTGCCCAGCAGCATGGCGACGCCGTTGATGAACGGCTCGCAGCCGATGATGCCGATCTCGGGATAACGGGCGGCCATGTGGACCATGTGTTCGCCGCCGCCGAAACCGACCTCCAGCCAGATCGGCCGGTCGTCGCCGAAGATCGCCGCCGGGTCGATGGGGCGGCGGTCGGGATTGTCCTGCACGGTAATGCCGCGCGGGCGCAGATCGCCCAGATCCTCGGACAGATAGCCCTTCTGGCTTTGGCGCAGGGTCTTGCCGTGCCGCCGGCCATAGAAGTTGCGGCGCGGCGGGTTCGGATCGAAGGGTGTCTTGGGCGTATCGGACATGGGTTGGGGGATTGCACCGGCGCGGATGCCGGGTCAAGCCCCCCTGCCCGGCGCTATTCCCCCATCAACCGGCTGATGATGACCGTCACTTCGGGCTTCTTGCCGATCTCCTCCATGGCGACCTGGCGGGTGATCTTGCGGATCGCCTCGTCCATCTTGGCGTCGTCGCGGACCACGCGGCTGTCCGCGCCTTCCAGGAATTCGGCCAGTTCGCCCTCGATATGGCTGCCCAGGTCGTTGCCGCCCCGGGTGCGGCCGGGAAGGCCCATCAGCTCCACCCAGGCGTCGGGCAGGACGTTGTCGTCCTCGTCCACGATCACGCTGACCAGGGCATGGCCGTTCAGCGCCATGCGGATGCGGTCGCGCACCACGCCGTCCATCGCGCCGATCAGCACCGTGCCGTCCAGATACAGCCGCCCGGTTTCCACCTGATCCACGATCCGGGGCGCGTCGCCGGTCAGATCCAGCATGGTGCCGTTGGTCGCGATCTCGGCCGCGATGCCCTTGCCGCGCGCCAGCATCACATGTTCCCGCAGATGCAGATGTTCGCCGTGCATGGGGATCACGATCTCGGGCTTCAGCAATTCGTGCAGGGCCTCGATATCAGGACGGTTGGCGTGGCCCGAGACGTGGTAAAGCCCGTCGTCGGCATCAAAGACATCGACGCCCAGCTCGCTCAGCGCGTTCATGATCCGCCCGACCGAGCGTTCGTTGCCGGGAATCGTCTTCGAGCTGAACAGGAAGCTGTCGCCTTCCTTCAGCGCCAGGCCCAGGTAACGGCCACGGGACAGTTGCGCGCTGGCGGCGCGGCGTTCGCCCTGGCTGCCGGTCGCCAGCAGCATCACCTGGCTGCGGGGCAGGCTTGCGGCTTCCTCGGGTCCGATCGTGTCGGGGAAATCGGTCAGCACGCCGGTTTCCAGGCCGACCGCCACCATCTTGCGCATGGCGCGACCCAGCAGGCAGACCTTGCGGCCTCCGGCGATGGCGGCGTCCGACAGCGTTTTGAGGCGCGCGATGTTGCTGGCGAAGGTGGTGGCGACGACCAGGTTCTTCTGCGCCATCACCCATTCCAGGATCGGGTTGGCCAGCACGGCCTCGGACCGGCCCGGATGGGTCGAGAAGATGTTGGTGCTGTCGCAGGCCAGAACCTTGATGCCCCGGCCCTCGGCCGCGATGTCGTGCCACAGGATCGGGTCGAAGGCGTCGCCCACCACCGGGGTGCCGTCCAGCTTGAAATCGCCGGTATGCAGCACCCGGCCCGCCGGCGTGTCGATGATCAGCGCCGCGCTTTCGGGGATCGAGTGACTGACCGGCACGAATTGCACGGTGAAGGGGCCGACCTGCGTCACCTCGGGGCGGGCGCCGGTGATGTTGACGGCAGAGGCGGGGTGGCCCTGCTCCTCCAGCTTCAGGCGGACCAGGGCGCCGGTGAACTGGCGGGCATAGATCGGCACGTTCAGCCGTCCATACAGATGTCCCACCGCGCCCAGGTGATCCTCGTGCCCGTGGGTGATGAAGATCGCCTCCAGCCGGTCGCGGTTCTGTTCCAGCCAGGCCAGATCCGGCATGATCAGGTCGATGCCGGGGCTGCCGTCCATGTCGCCGAAGCTGACGCCCAGATCGACCAGGATCAGGCGTTCGCGTCCCGGCGTGCCATAGCCATAGACATAGGCGTTCATGCCGATTTCGCCCGCGCCGCCCAGCGGCAGATAGATCAGGCGCTCAGCCATTGCCCATCTCCTTGTTGTAATCGTGAATGAGCCGCAGCCCGTGCATCGTCAGATCGTCTTCGATCGCGTCGAACAGGTCAAACCCCTGATCGAACAGCGGCGCAAGCCCCCCCGTGGCGATCACCTTCATGGAACGGTCCCGTTCGGCGCGAATCTGGCGCACCACGCCATCGACCAGCCCGATATAGCCCCAGAAGATCCCCGACTGGATACAGGCCACGGTATTCGTGCCGATCACCTTGGCGGGCATGGTCACGTCGACATGCGGCAGGCTGGCCGCGCCCATGTGCAGCGCCTCAAGCGACAGGTTCACGCCCGGCGCGATCACCCCGCCGATATAGGCGCCGTCCACGTCCACCACGTCGAAGGTCGTGGCGGTTCCGAAATCCACCACGATCAGGTCCGGGCCGTGCCGGTCGAAGGCGCTCAGCGTGTTGACCAGCCGGTCCGGCCCGACGACCGTTCCACTGTCCACACGCGGATAGACGGGCAGCAGGCAGTCGGGCTTGCCCACCACCAGCGGGCGCGTGTCGAAATAGCGGTTGCACAGCACGCGCAGGTTGAAGACCACGCGCGGCGCGGTCGAGCTGATGATGCAGGCGTCGATATCCAGGCCGAATTTCTGGCCCTCGATCAGGGTGGAGAGCCAGACGAAATATTCGTCCGCCGTGCGCCGGTGATCGGTCGAGATGCGCCAGTGGGCCAGGAACTTCTCGCCGTTCCAGATCGAGAAGACGGTGTTGGTGTTGCCGGTGTCGATGCACAGAAGCATGTCAGGTTCCGGTGAAATAGATGTCGGCGGCGGGGATCGCCTGCCTGCCGCGCGCCCCGGTCAGGATCAGCGCGCCGGTCTCGTCGATGCCCTCGAAGCGGCCGGTGGTTTCGGTCGTGCCGGTGCGGGCGGTGATGACCTCGCCCAGTTTCGCGGCACGGGCCAGCCAGGCGGCGCGGATCGGGGCAAAGCCGTAATCGCGCATCTGCCGCCACCAGCCGTCGAAGGACGCGGCCAGCGCGGTCAGGAGATCGTCGGGCGTGACGGACAGCCCGGTCTCGCCTTGCAGGCTGACGGGCCGGACCGCGCCGGGTTCGACGACCTCGGGCGCGGCGGCCAGATTGACGCCGATGCCGATCACCAGGGCCTGGATGGTGCCGCCCGATCCCATGCTTTCCAGCAGGATGCCCGACAGCTTGCCGCCGTTCAGCAGCACGTCGTTGGGCCATTTCAACGCCAGGTTCAACTGCGGTCCGCACAGCGCGCGCAGCGCGTCATGGACCGCAAGCGCCGCGACAAAGGACAGCCGCGCCGCATCCGCCGGGCCGCCCTGGGGCCGCAGGATCAGCGAGGCCGCGAAATTGCCGGGGGGATCGGACCAGGCCCTGCCCCTCCGGCCCCGACCGGCCGTCTGCTGCCGGGCCATGATCCAGGCCGGGCCGGACAGCCCCGGCGCCAGGCGCATCGCCTCGGCATTGGTGCTGTCCACGCGGTCGAGGACGTGGCGCGCCACGCCCTCGGGCCAGGCGTCGAGGGCAGGGTTACTCAACAGCCGGGGTCTCGACTGCCGCCTGAACGACCGGCGTTCCGACCAGCGATTCCGCGGCGGTCGCGGCGGCGGAATCGACGCCCCACATCGACACAGCGCCGATCAGCAGCATCGCCGCCGGGACCACCAGGGCCAGGTATTGAACCGGACCCATGCGGCTGTCCACGCCCTCGGTCTCGGCCCCGAAGAACATGTAATAGACGATGCGCAGGTAATAGAACGCGCCGATGACCGAGGCGATGACGCCCAGCACCGCCAGCCAGGACATGTCTGCGGCGACCGCCGCCGTCAGCACGCCGAACTTGGCGAAGAAGCCCAGGAAGGGCGGCACGCCGGCCAGGCTGAACATCAGGAACAGCACGGCGAATGCCTTCACCGGCTCTCCTTGAGCAAAGCGGTTGAGGCTGTCCAGATCGGTGATCGGGCGCCCGTCGCGCTCCATCGACAGGATGAAGGCGAAGGTGCCGACATTCATCACCGCATAGATCGCCATATACAGCAGCATCGCCTGCACGCCATAGGCCGTGCCCGCCGCAAGCCCGACAAGCGCGAAGCCCATATGCGCGATCGACGAATAGGCCATCAGCCGCTTGATGTTGCGCTGCCCGATCCCGGCGATGGATCCCAGGAACATCGACATGACCGCCAGTGCCGCGACGACCTGCCCCCAGTCCCCCGTCACATTGCCGAAGGCGTCGAACATCAGCCGCGCGATCAGCGCCATGGCCGCGACCTTGGGCGCGGTGGCGAAGAAGGCCGTCACCGGCGTCGGCGCGCCCTCGTAGACATCGGGCGTCCACATGTGGAACGGCACCGCCGAGACCTTGAAGGCCAGTCCGACCAAAAGGAATACCAGCCCGAACAGCAGCCCCACGGACAATTGCCCGTCAACGACCGTCTGCACGATCCCCGCAAAGCTCGTGCTGCCCGAAAAGCCATAGACCAGCGACGCGCCGTAAAGCAGCATCCCCGAGGACAGCGAGCCGAGGACGAAATACTTGAGCCCGGCTTCCGAGGATTTCACGCTGTCGCGGCGCATGGCGGCGGTGACATACAGCGCCAGGGACTGAAGTTCCAACCCCATATACAGGGTCAGCAGGTCGCTTGCCGACACCATCAGCATCATGCCGATCACGGCCAGCGTGATCAGGATCGGGTATTCGAAGCGCAGCAGCTTGTGGCGGTCCATGTAATCCGCGCTCATCGCGAGGACGGCGGCGGCCGAGATCAGCAGCGTCACCTTGGCGAAGCGAGCGAAGGAATCGTCGGCGAACATGCCGAAGAAGGCCAGCCGCTGCGGCCGGTCCGCCAGGCCGACATACAGTCCCGCCAGCAGCAGCACCGCGACCGTGGCCCACAGGATCGGCCGCGCCATGGCGTCCTTGCCCAGATAGGCCCCGGCCATCAGCGCGGCCAGCGCGAAAATCGCCAGCACAAGCTCGGGCAGGATGGTCGAGAAATCGAGCGCGGTCATCGTGCTTACCTCAATGGCTGGCGTCGGCAGTGTCCGCCTGGGCGGTCACGGCCAGCCCGTCGCGCGCCTCATGCGGCAGGGCCTGATGATAGTTGACCAGCAGCGCCTGAACGGCGGGGCCGGTGATGTCGGTGACGGCGCGCGGATAGACGCCCAGATACAGCGTCATCACGATCAGCGGGGCGAAGATCCATTTCTCGCGCGGGGTCATGTCGGCGATGGTCCTGAGGCTTTCCTTGATCAGCGCGCCCAGCGTCACCCGGCGATACAGCCACAGCGCATAGCCCGCCGACAGGATCACCCCGGTCGCGGCGACGAAGGCCACCCAGGTGTTGGCCTTGAAGGTGCCCAGCAGCGTCAGGAATTCGCCCACGAAGCCCGATGTGCCGGGCAGGCCGACATTCGCCATCGTGAAGAACATGAACACCAGGGCATAGACCGGCATCCGGTTGACCAGCCCGCCATAGGCCTCGATCTCTCGCGTGTGCATCCGGTCGTAGATCACGCCCACCGCCAGGAACAGCGCGCCCGAGACGAAGCCGTGCGACAGCATCTGGAAGATCGCCCCGTCCACGCCCTGCTGGTTCGCGGCAAAGATGCCCATCGTCACATAGCCCATATGCGCGACCGAGGAATAGGCGATCAGCTTCTTCATGTCGGACTGCGCCAGCGCCACCAGCGAGGTATAGACGATGGCGATGGCCGACATCCAGAAGACCAGCGGTTGCAGCATCTCGCTTGCCACCGGGAACATCGGCAGGCTGAAGCGCAAAAAGCCATAGCCGCCCATCTTCAGCAGCACCGCGGCCAGCACGACCGACCCGGCGGTCGGCGCCTGAACGTGCGCGTCGGGCAGCCAGGTATGGACCGGCCACATCGGCATCTTGACCGCGAAGCTGGCGAAGAAGGCCAGAAACAGCAGCGTCTGCATCCCGCCGACCACGGTCAGGCCCAGAACGCGCATCGTTTCCGACGGGAAGTCGAAGGCCAGAAGCTGCGCGATGTCGGTGGTGCCCGCCGTCCGCGCCATGGCGATCATCGCGACCAGCATCAGCACCGAGCCGAGGAAGGTATAGAGGAAGAACTTGAACGTCGCGTAGATGCGGTTCGCGCCCCCCCAGATGCCGATGATCAGGAACATCGGGATCAGTCCAGCCTCGAAGAACAGGTAGAACAGGATCAGATCCAGCGCGGTGAACACGCCGATCATCAGCCCTTCCAGCACCAGGAAGGCGATCATGTATTCCTTGACGCGGGTCTTCACGTCCCAGGCGGACAGGATCGTCAGCGGCATCAGGAAGGTGGTCAGCAGCACGAACAGGACCGAGATCCCGTCGACGCCCATCCGATAGCGCAGGCCCATGATCCAGGGATGATCCTCGACGAACTGGAAGCCGGTATCCGCCGGATCGAAGCCCGCCAGCACGAACAGCGAAATCAGGAAGGTCGCCGTGGTCGCGATCAGCGCCAGCCATTTGGCGTTGCGCTGCGCGGCCTCGTCCTCTCCGCGCAGGAACAGGGCCAGGATCGCCGCCGCGACGATGGGCAGGAAGGTGATGATCGAAAGAAGGTTCGTCATGTCAGTGCGCGCCCCGCGTCATCACCCAGATCAGCAAGCCCACGATGCCGATGACCATCGCGAAGGCATAATGGAACAGATAGCCCGACTGAACGCGTCCGGCGAAGCGGGTCAGGCGCGGGATCAGCCCCATCGCCACCCCGTTGATGGCGCCGTCGATAACCGCCCCGTCACCGCCCGTCCACAGCTTGCGGCCGATCCACTGCGCGGGCCGGACGAAGACAAAGTCATAGATCTCGTCGAAATACCACTTGTTCAGCAGGAACCGATACAGCGCGGGCTGCTGCGCCGCCAGCCGCGCGGGCGCGTCGGGATAGCGGATATACATCAGCCAGGACAGGCCAAGCCCGATCAGCATCGCCACGAAGGGCGACAGCTTCACCCAGACGGGGACCGAATGGGCGTCGTGCATGACGTGGTTGTCGGACCGCATGAAGATCGCGCCGCGTTCGAACCCGGCAAGCGCGGCGTGGCCATCGCCTGCGGTTTCCTCGGCCGGGTCGCCGGCGGCAGCGGCGGCGGCATGGGTCGCGGCGCCTTCCGGTTCGCCATGCGGCGCCTCGGCCACGGCGCCGTCAAGCGCCTCGCCATGGCCGCCCTCGGCCTGTTCATGCGCGATCTCGGGCAGGCCGAAGAAACGCTGCACGTTGTCTCCGAAGAAGCTGCCGTACCAGATCATGCCCGCGAAGATCGCGCCCAGGGCCAGGACGCCCAGCGGAACGGTCATCACCGGCGGGCTTTCATGGGCGTGGTGATGCGCGTGCAGCGGGTCGTGATGCCCGTGGTCGTCATGGTCATGGCCGTGGGCGGCGGACGGCTGGACTTCCTCCTCGGCCTTGATTTCGGCATCCCAGACCCTTTGCGGACGCGGCGCGCCCCAGAAGGTCAGGAACATCAGCCGCCAGCTATAGAAGCTGGTCATCAGCGCCGCGATCACCAGCAGCCAGAAGGCATAGCCCACGCCCGAGGCATAGGCGCTTTCGATCACGGCGTCCTTGGACAGGAAGCCCGCGAAGCCGATATGGGTCAGCGGAATGCCGACGCCGGTGATGGCCAGCGTGCCGATCAGCATGGCGGCGAAGGTCAGGGGGATCTTCTTCCTCAGCCCGCCATAGTTCCGCATGTCCTGTTCGTGGTGCATGGCGTGGATCACCGACCCGGCCCCCAGGAACAGCATCGCCTTGAAGAAGGCGTGCGTGAACAGGTGGAACATGGCGACCGAATAGACGCCGACGCCCGCCGCCACGAACATATAGCCCAGTTGCGAACAGGTCGAATAGGCGATCACCCGCTTGATGTCGTTCTGCACCAGGCCCACGGTCGCGGCGAAGAACGCGGTCGAGGCGCCGATGATCGTCACGAACATCTTGGCCTCGGGCGCGAATTCGAACAGCGGCGACATGCGGCAGACCAGGAACACGCCTGCCGTCACCATGGTCGCGGCGTGGATCAGGGCGGACACCGGGGTTGGGCCCTCCATCGCGTCCGGCAGCCAGGTGTGCAGGAACAGCTGCGCCGATTTGCCCATGGCGCCGATGAACAGCAGCACCGCCAGCAGGTTCACGGCGTTCCAGTCGGCCCACAGGAAATGCATCCGCGCCTGCGCGAGTTCGTCCACCTGGGCGAAGATCGCGTCGAACTGGATGGATCCCGTCATCCACCACAGCCCGAAGATCCCCAGCAGGAAGCCGAAATCGCCGACCCGGTTCACGATGAAGGCCTTCATCGCGGCGGCGTTGGCCGAGGGCTTGCGGTAATAGAAGCCGATCAGCAGGTAGGATGCGACGCCCACCCCCTCCCAGCCAAAGAACATTTGCAGCAGGTTGTCCGCCGTCACCAGCATCAGCATCGCGAAGGTGAAGAAGGACAGATAGGCGAAGAAGCGCGCCTTGTAATGTTCGTGATGGGTCCAGTTGTCGTCATGGGCCATGTAGCCCATCGAATACAGATGGACGAGCGCCGAGACCGTGGTGACGACGATCAGCATCACCGCCGTCAGGCGGTCCAGCCGGATCGCCCATTCGCTGCTGAAATCGCCCGAGACGATCCAGTCCAGCACCGGAATATGCTGCGTTTCCCCGTTGAAGCCCAGAAACGCGATCCAGGAAAACAGCGCGCAGACGAACAGGACGCCGGTCGTCAGAAGCTGCGCGGCCTTTTCCCCGATCACGCGCCAGCCGAAACCGGCGATCAGCGCGGCCAGAAGCGGCGCGAACAGGATGAATTGCACCATGACCGCCTAGCCCTTCATCACGTTGACATCGTCCACCGCGATGGACCCGCGGTTGCGGAAGAACACTACCAGGATCGCCAGGCCGATGGCGGCCTCGGCCGCCGCCACGGTCAGGATGAACATGGTGAAGACCTGCCCCGCCAGATCGCCCAGATGGGCCGAGAAGGCCACGAAGTTGATGTTGACCGACAAGAGGATCAGTTCGATCGACATCAGGATGACGATGACGTTCTTGCGGTTCACGAAAATGCCGAAGATCCCGGCGACGAACAGAATCGCCCCCACGACAAGGTAATGTGTCAATCCGATCATCGTCTTACGTCCCTCCGGGTCGTTACCCGTTGAAATATTCAGTCCGCGGCTCGGGCGGGCCTTACAGCCCCTGCCCCGGTTTCACGTCGCGCAGTTCCATGGCCTTGGCCGGGTCGCGATACATCTGTTCCAGAACGTCTTGGCGCTTGATGTCGCGGCGGTGGCGCATGGTCAGGGTGATCGCGCCGATCATCGCGACCAGCAGGATCAGCCCCGCGATCTGGAACGGCAGCAGATAGCGGTCATACAGGATCGTGCCGATGGCATTGGTGTTCAGCGCGTGGTCCAGGATGGGCGCGGTCCGCAGCCCCTCGGCCTGGTCCGAAATCTCCCACCCGCCGAAGGCGACCGCCAGCAATGCCAGCAACACAAGGGCGATCAGCCCCGCCAGCGGCAGATAGCCCGCCAATTCGCCGCGAAGCTGCGCGAAATCCACGTCCAGCATCATCACGACGAACAAGAACAGCACCGCCACCGCGCCAACATAGACGATCACCAGCAGCATCGCCACGAATTCGGCCCCTTGCAGCACGAACAGCCCGGCGGCCGAGATGAAGGCCAGGATCAGCCACAGCACCGAATGGACCGGGTTGCGGGACAGCACCACCATGAAACCCGCAAGACAGACCGAGATGGCGAACAGATAGAAGGCGAAGGTGATCATTCCGATTGTTTCCCTTCATGTTCGGCAAAGACGCCCTGGGCGATTTCAAGGGCCTTCTGCATCGCCGGGATGCCGCCGAACATCCCCATCTGATAGATCACCTCGGCCACCTCGCGGGCGGTGGCGCCTGCGGCGATGGCGTGGCGGATGGTCAGGCGCAGTTGCGGTTCGGCATGGGCGCCCTGCACGGTCAGCGCGGCCACCGTCACCAGCAGGCGCGTCTTGGCGTCCAGCCCGTCGCGGTTGAAGGTGCGGCCGAACCACATCTCCAGCATGTCCGCCGGCATGGTCGGGATCATCTTCTCGAACGCGCGGGGGTCAAAGGTTTCCAGCGCAGGGTTGAGGGCGCGGGCCATTTCCTGGCCCGACTGCATCATCTGCTGGAACAGCTTGGTGAAGGCGTCGCTCATCTGTAGGGCGCGTCGATGGCAAGGTTGCGGGCGATCTCGGCTTCCCAGCGGGCGCCGTTGTCCAGAAGCTTCTGCTTGTCGTAGAACAGCTCCTCGCGCGTTTCGGTCGCGAATTCGAAGTTCGGGCCTTCGACGATCGCATCGACCGGGCAGGCCTCCTGGCAGAAGCCGCAATAGATGCACTTGGTCATGTCGATGTCGTAACGCGTGGTCCGGCGGCTGCCATCCTCGCGCGGTTCGGCGTCGATGGTGATGGCCTGGGCCGGACAGATCGCCTCGCACAGCTTGCAGGCGATGCAGCGTTCCTCGCCGTTGGGATAGCGGCGCAGCGCGTGTTCGCCCCGGAAGCGCGGCGACAGCGGCCCCTTTTCATGGGGATAGTTGATCGTCGACTTGGGCGCGAAGAAATACCGGACCCCCAGGCCGAAACCCTTCAGGAAGTCCACCATCAGGAAATACCTGGTCGCGCGGGCGATGTCGAAAGCCATCAGAACTCTTCCCCTTGCTTGGGCGCGGCGAAGCGGTCGAAGGCCGCCACGATTTCGCGAACCCTGGCGCCGTCACGGGACTGTTCGGCACTGTCCAGATTGTTGGCCAGGAAATGCGCGAACTCGACCTTGTCGGTTTCGGACGCATCGGCCAGCACTTCGGCGATCTTGTTCGAATAGGCCATTGCTTATGCTCCCGCCCAACGGGCCCAGAATGAACCGAATACCTCGAACCGCGCCAGGAAGGCGATCAGCACCACCCAGCCCAGCGACAGCGGCAAAAACACCTTCCAGCCGATCCGCATCAACTGGTCATAGCGATAGCGCGGCACGATGGCCTTCACCATGGCGAACATCCAGAACCAGAAGACCATCTTCAGGAACATCCAGATCGCGCCGTCGGGAATGCCGGGGATGGGCGACAGCCAGCCGCCGAAGAACAGCAGGCTGATCAGCGCGCACATCAGCCACATGGCGATATATTCGCCCGCCATGAACAGCAGATAGGGCGTGGACGAATATTCGACCATGAAGCCCGCGACCAGTTCCGATTCCGCCTCGGCCAGGTCGAAGGGCGGGCGGTTGGTTTCGGCCAAGGCCGAGACGAAGAACAGCACCAGCATCGGGAAATGCGGCAGCCAGTACCAGGACAGCAGCCCCGCGCCCGCCTGCGCATGGACAATGGCGCTGATGTTCATCGACCCGGTCGAGATGATGACGCCGATGATGATCAGGCCCAGCGACACTTCGTAGCTGATCATCTGCGCCGCCGCCCGCAGCGACGACAGGAACGGATATTTCGAGTTCGAGGCCCAGCCGCCCATGATCACGCCATACACCTCTAGCGAGGAGACGGCGAAGATGAACAGGATGCCCACGTTGATGTCGGCCATCACCCAGCCCGGCGCGAAGGGGATCGCCACGAAGGCCAGCAGCGCCAGGGTCATCGACAGGAAGGGCGCCAGGAAGAAGACGAACTTGTCGGCCCCGGCCGGGATGACGATTTCCTTCAGCACGTATTTCAGCGCATCCGCGAAGGTTTGCAGCAGGCCCCAGGGACCGACCACGTTCGGGCCGCGCCGCATCTGCACGGCGGCCCAG
The DNA here is from genome assembly GCF_029027965.1 of Paracoccus sp. S3-43. Lineage (NCBI taxonomy): Bacteria > Pseudomonadati > Pseudomonadota > Alphaproteobacteria > Rhodobacterales > Paracoccaceae > Paracoccus > Paracoccus qomolangmaensis. The sequence goes on from NZ_CP119082.1 coordinate 2,015,841, forward strand.
ATCTTGCGGTCGCCATAGACCAGAAAGATCAGCGACAGCATGACGAAGGCGATCACCGCCAGACCCTGCGCCAGCAGCAGGATCGCCATGCCCAGAGAGGATGCCCAGAAATCAGCCATGCCCGTCCCTATCCCATTACGCGGCGGGAATGCCGCGCGCCTTGCATTCGCGCAAGGTGTCTTCCGTTTCCATCACCCGCAGGCCCATCGGCTTCTGATCCGACAGCGTGAACGCGGCCCCGATCATCAGCCTGCCGTCGCGTGTGTCTTGCAGCGTGCGCACATGGCGGCCGTATGGCTCGCCATTCCGCTTGGCCCAGCCGGCCAACGCGCAGGTGGCATACGAGAAGGCGATATCGGCGTCCACCCCCTCGCGCAAGTTCGCCGTCACCTCGACCAGATCGGTCGATCCCTTGGGATCCAGCGACGCCACGCGGGCGCCCAGGAAATCCTGCGGCTCGACCTTCGTGCCGTCGGCCCAGGCAGGCAGGGCGGGCTGGCTGCGGGCCGCGAATTCTTCCAGGGCCTTTTCCTGAGCGGTCTGGCGCGGCGGCAGCCCGTCCGCCACCACGCCGCCCAGATCCAGATCCAGGTTCGCGTTCAACGCCATCAGATCCGCCTCGGACAGCGCGAAGGCGTCCTGCCCCTCGGGACTGTCCAGCGTCATGGTCGTCACCTGCCCGTCCGGCTCCAGAATCAGGATCTCTCCCGACTTGGTGGAAATCCGGGCCAGCGTCAGAGCGGCCTTGCCCGACCGCGCGCCGGGGGTGGCGACCTTGGCGGTCATCGTCTCGGGCTTGGGCTTCGGACGCGCGTCTCCGGCCTCATCCGCGCAGCCCGACAGGATCGCCGCGCCCGCAAGGGCGGCGATCAGGAACCGGGGCTGGCGGGATGCTGGCCGCATGACGTTCACTCGGCCGCAAGGGCGGGCGCGTTGCGCGCCGCGGCCATCCGCGACAATTCCCCCATCAGGGGCGAGCTGCGCGCGATCGGGTTGGTCAGGTAGAAATCCTTGACCGCCGGGCGGAAACCCGCATGGCCCATGTCCAGCCGCGGCAAGGGCTGCCAGTCGTTTTGCGTCACCTGGTCGATCTGGCCCAGATGCGGCACCGCCCCCACCAGGGCGCGGCGCAGTTGCGGCAGGCTGTCCCAGGGCAGGGTCGCGCCCAGGTCGGCCGACAGCGCGCGCAGGATCGCCCAGTTCTCCTTGGCCTCGCCCGGCGCGAAATTGGCGCGCAGGGCCAGTTGCGGACGGCCTTCGGTATTCACGAACAGGCCCGTTTCCTCGGTATAGCAGGCGCCGGGCAGGATGATGTCGGCACGATGCGCGCCGCGATCCCCGTGGCTGCCCTGATAGATCACGAACGGGCCGGAGGCCACGTCCACCTCGTCCGCGCCCAGGTTGTAGATCACCTCGGCGCCCTCGATGGCGGCGGTCAGACCGCCCTCGGTCACCGCGCCCACATCCATCGCGCCCACGCGGGACGCGGCGGTGTGCAGGACCAGCAGCTTGCAGTCGTCCAGCTCGCAGATGCGCATGGCATTGGCCAGCACCGCCTCTCCATCCGCCTCGCGCAGGGCGCCCTGGCCGACGATGACGATGCCCGGCGTGCCCTGGCTCGACTGGAAATCACCCTTGACCAGTTCCGACAGCGCTGTGCGATCAACACCGTGGTGGTGATAGTCATAGGTCAGATCGGCCGCCTGCCCGACCAACGCCACCTGCGCGCCATGCGCCCAGGCCTTGCGGATCCGCGCGTTCAGCACCGGCGCCTCATCGCGCGGGTTGGTGCCGATCAGCAGGATGCGCTTGGCCGTGTCGATATCGGCGATGGTCGCGGTGCCGACATAGGCCGAACGGTTGCCCGCAGGCAGGCGCGCCCCGTCGGTGCGGCATTCGACGGTCCCGCCCAGACCCTCGACCAGGTGCTTGAGGCTGAAGGCCGCCTCGACCGGGACCAGATCGCCGACCAGACCGGCAACCTTGCGGCCCTTCATCGCGCTTGCCGCCGCAGTCAGCGCCTCGTCCCAGGTGGCCGGGCGCAGCTTGCCGTTCTGACGGATATAGGGCTGGTCCAGCCGCTGGCGGCGCAGCCCGTCCCAGACGAAGCGGGTCTTGTCGCTGATCCATTCCTCGTTCACGCCGTCATGGTTGCGCGGCAGGATCCGCATCACCTCGCGGCCCTTCACGTCGACGCGGATATTGCTGCCAAGCGCGTCCATCACGTCGATGGTTTCCGTCTTGCGCAATTCCCAGGGCCGCGCGGTGAAGGCATAGGGCTTGCTGACAAGCGCCCCCACCGGGCACAGGTCGATGATGTTGCCTTGCAGGTTCGAGGCCAGCGTTTCGTTCAGATAGCTGGTGATCTCGCTGTCCTCGCCGCGCCCGGTCTGCCCCATCTGGCTGATGCCCGCGACCTCGGTCGTGAAGCGGACGCAGCGGGTGCAGCTGATGCAGCGGGTCATGTGGGTTTCGACCAGCGGGCCCAGGTTCAGTTCCTCGGATGCGCGCTTGGGTTCGCGATAGCGGCTGAAATCCACGCCGTAAGCCATGGCCTGGTCTTGCAGATCGCATTCGCCGCCCTGGTCGCAGATCGGGCAGTCCAGCGGATGGTTGATCAGCAGGAATTCCATCACGCCTTCCCGCGCCTTCTTGACCATGGGCGAGTTGGTGCGGATTTCCGAGGGCGCGCCATCGGGGCCGGGACGCAGATCCTTGACCTGCATGGCGCAGGACGCGGCGGGCTTGGGGGGGCCGCCCACGACCTCGACCAGGCACATCCGGCAGTTGCCCGCGATGGACAGGCGTTCGTGATAGCAGAAGCGCGGGATCTCGATCCCCGCCTGTTCGCAGGCCTGGATCAGGGTCAGGTTGGGATCGACCGCAATCTCGGTCCCGTCGATCTTGATCGTGCGCAAATCGGCCATCGGCTTTCTTCCTTACCTGGCAACCAGAAGCGATCCGGCGATCGTCTTCCGTTCTATCTCTTGCCGCCCCAGGCGGCAGAATGTCTCGGGCTGGCCGTTCACGACGCCATTGGCGACCATATAGCGGTCGGCCTCGGCATAGATGCGGCGGCGCTCTTCCTTGCTGTCGAGGAAGGCGTCGATTTCCACCTCGCTATAGCCCTGGTCCTGGGCATAGCGCTTCAGCTTGCGCGCCTCGGAAAAGGCGCGGATCAGGCGCGCCTCCAGGGATGGGCAGCCCTTGCGCAGCACATCGGCCACGCGGGCCTGGATCAGGCTGTCGTTGATATGGCGTTCCTGCGACAAGGGCGGCAGGGCCCAGGCCGGTGCGGCAAGCGCGGCACCGCAGGACAGCGCCAGCAGCGCAGCCCGTGCCTTGCGCGAATATGCCGCCAGACCCGTCATTCCGCCGCCATCGCCCCCATGCGTCCGGTGCGCTTGGCCTTGATGCGGTCCTCGATCTCCTCGCGGAAATTACGGATCAGGCCCTGAATCGGCCAGGCGGCGGCGTCGCCCAGGGCGCAGATGGTGTGGCCCTCGACCTGCTTGGTCACGTCGAACAGCATGTCGATCTCCTCGACCTCGGCATCGCCGCGCACCAGGCGTTCCATCACCCGCATCATCCAGCCGGTGCCCTCGCGGCAGGGCGTGCATTGGCCGCAGCTTTCATGCTTGAAGAACTTGGACAGCCGCCAGATCGCCTTGATGACATCGGTCTGCTGGTCCATCACGATCATGCAGGCGGTGCCGAAGGAGGACCGCAATTCGCGCATCCCGTCATAGTCCATGATCGCGTTTTCGCATTGTTCGGCGGTCAGGACGGGGCAGGACGCGCCGCCGGGGATCACGGCTTTCAGGTTCTTCCAGCCGCCGCGCACGCCGCCGCCATGCTTTTCGATCAGCTCCTTCATGCTGATCGACATGGCTTCCTCGACCACGCAGGGGGTGTTGATGTGCCCGGTCAGGCCGAACAGCTTGACGCCCGCATTGTTGGGGCGGCCGAAGCCCGCGAACCATTCCGGGCCGCGCCGCAGGATGGTGGGCGTCACGGCGATGGATTCGACGTTGTTCACGGTGGTCGGGCAGCCGTAGAGCCCCGCGCCCGCCGGGAAGGGCGGCTTCATCCGGGGCATCCCCTTCTTGCCTTCCAGGCTTTCCAGCAACGCCGTTTCCTCGCCGCAGATATAGGCGCCGGCGCCGTGGTGCAGATAGAGGTCGAAGTCCCAGCCCGACCCCGCCGCATTCGCGCCCAGCAGCCCGGCGTCATAGCATTCGTCGATGGCGGCTTGCAGCGCCTCGCGTTCGCGGATGAACTCGCCGCGGATATAGATATAGGCCGCGTGGGCGCCCATGGCGAAGCTGGCGATCAGCGCGCCCTCGATCAGCGTATGCGGATCGTGGCGCATGATCTCGCGATCCTTGCAGGTCGCGGGTTCGGATTCGTCGGCGTTGATGACCAGATAGGACGGGCGGCCGTCGGATTCCTTGGGCATGAAGGACCATTTGAGACCCGTCGGGAAGCCCGCGCCGCCGCGCCCGCGCAGGCCGGATGCCTTCACCTGTTCCACGATCTTGTCGCGGCCCCTGGCGATGATCTCGGCCGTTCCGTCCCAGTGGCCGCGCTTGCGCGCCCCGGCCAGACTGCGGTCGCCCATCCCGTAGAGGTTGGTAAAAATGCGATCCTGATCTTTCAGCATCCTGCTCTCGATCCTCTCATCCGGGCGTCACGCCTTCCTGCGCCGCCAGATACGCCAGGTCACCAGCAGCGACCAGACAAAAGCTCCGATGGCGGCCAGGTCCGCCAGAAAGGCCCACCTGCCCGCCCAGTTATAATGGATGCCAAGGGCCTGAACCAGCAGCCACAGGCACATGGCCAGGGCGATGACGATGGCGACCAGGCGCATCTGCGCCGCGTCGCGATCCTGCCCGGTTCCGCCCATCTCCGCCCCCTTGGCCGCCTAACGGTCCGTTTCGCCGTCCTTCTGTTCCGCTTCCTCGATGCCGCGCACGCCCGCCGGGGCGCGGTCCGAGACCGGGCGCGCGGCCGATGCCGCCTGCGCCTCCTGTTCGGTCACGCCGGTCGCGTCAGCCGGGGCGCCCTCGGCCGGGCGCGGCTCGTGTTCCGGCGCGGTGTCCCGGCCGGTCCGGTCGTCGACGGCGGCCTGGGGCTTGCGCAGCCATTTGGTCAGGATCGGAACCTCGGTCCCGTCGATGCGCTTGACCGTCTCGCCGAGGTCGCGGGCCAGCGCCACGCTGGCGTTCCGGTCGTCGCCCTGCCCCTTCAGGTCGGGCAAGGCGACCGGCCCGCCCAGCGGTTCCGAGGAATAGCGCCCGTTCTGCGGTCCCGGCAGCGGCACCCGACCGGCCGAGAAGGCGTCGATCAGTTCCTCCAGCTTCTGCGGGGTCAGATCCTCGTAGAAATCCTTGCCGATCTGGGCCATCGGCGCATTGGTGCAGGCGCCCAGGCACTCGACCTCTTCCCAACTGAACTGGCCGTCGGCCGAGACGGTATGCGGCGTCGGCGCGATCTTGCGCTTGCAGACCTCGATCAGCGCCTCGGCCCCGCAGATCATGCAGGTGGTGGTGCCGCAAATCTGGATATTCGCAACCGAACCAACGGGCTGAAGCTGGAACATGAAGTAGAATGTCGCGACTTCCAGCGCCCGGATATAGGCCATCCCCAGCAGGTCGGCGCAATATTCGATGGCGGGCCGCGACAGCCAGCCCTCCTGTTCCTGGGCGCGCCACAGGATCGGGATGATCGCCGATTGCTGGCGGCCTTCCGGATATTTGGTCAACTGCGCCCGCGCCCATTCCAGGTTGGCGGGCGTGAATTCAAAGCTGTCCGGCTGGACGGGCGAAAGACGGCGGAGCATCAGCGGTCAACCTCTCCGAACACGATGTCGAGCGTGGCGATCAGCGCGGGCACATCGGCCAGCAGATGCCCCCTGCCCATCCAGTCGATCGACTGGAGATGCAGGAATCCCGGCGCGCGCAGCTTGGCGCGATAGGGTTTGTTGGTCCCGTCGCTGACCAGATAGACGCCGAATTCGCCCTTGGGGGCCTCGACGGCGGCATAGACCTCGCCCGCGGGAACCCGGAACCCCTCGGTATACAGCTTGAAGTGATGGATCAGGCTTTCCATGTCGCGCTTCATCTCGCCGCGCTTCGGCGGGGTCAGCTTGCCGCGCGCCAGGATGTCGCCCGCAGGCTCGGCCCGCAGCTTCTGGATGGCCTGCTTCATGATATGGGTCGACTCGCGCATTTCCTGCATCCGGATCAGGAAACGGTCATAGCTGTCGCCGTTCTTGCCGATCGGGATCTTGAAGTCGAATTCATCATAGCATTCATAGGGTTGCGACCGGCGCAAATCCCAGGCCAGGCCCGATCCGCGCGCCATCACCCCCGAATAGCCCCAGTCCAGGGCGTCCTGTTCCGTGGCGATGCCGATGCCGACCAGCCGCTGCTTGAAGATGCGGTTTTCCGTCAGCAGCGTGTCCAGGTCGTCCACGACCTTGGGGAAATGCTCGCACCAGGCCTCGATATCGTCCAGCAGATCGGGCGGCAGATCCTGATGCACCCCGCCCGGCCGGAAATAGGCCGCGTGCAGCCGCGCCCCGCAGGCGCGTTCGTAAAAGATCATCAGCTGCTCGCGCGCTTCGAAGCCCCACAGGGGCGGGGTCAGCGCGCCCACGTCCATTGCGCCGGTGGTCAGGCCCAGCAGATGATTGAGGATCCGGCCGATTTCCGAATACAGCACCCGGATCAGGCTGGCGCGGCGCGGCACGACCGTTCCGGTCAGCCGTTCGATCGCCAGGCACCAGGCATGTTCCTGGTTCATCGGCGAGACGTAATCCAGCCGGTCGAAATAGGGCAGGTTTTGCAGATAGGTCCGGCTTTCCATCAGCTTTTCGGTGCCGCGATGCAGCAGGCCGATATGCGGGTCGGCACGCTCCACCACCTCGCCGTCCAGTTCCAGAACCATGCGCAGCACGCCATGCGCCGCCGGATGCTGGGGACCGAAGTTGATGTTGAAGTTGCGGATCTTCTGTTCGCCGACCAGAGTGTCGGACGATCCGTCGTCATAGCTGTTGATGCGGATATCGCCGTCCATGGCCTTACCCCTTGGTCTTTTCGTCGCCGGGCAGCACGTATTTCGCGCCCTCCCACGGCGAGAGGAAGTCGAACTGGCGGTATTCCTGCGTCAGCCGCACCGGTTCATAGACCACGCGCTTTTCGGATTCGTCGTAGCGAACCTCGACATAGCCGGTGGTCGGGAAGTCCTTGCGCAGGGGATAGCCGCTGAAGCCATAGTCCGTCAGGATGCGCCGCAGGTCCGGATGCCCCGAGAACAGGATCCCGAACATGTCGAAGACCTCGCGCTCGAACCAGTTGGCGCAAGGGTGGATGCGCACCAGCGAGGGCACAACCTCATCCTCGCGGATCGCCACCTTCACGCGGATGCGCTGGTTCTGGTACATCGACAGCAGGTGCCAGACCATGTCGAACCGCTGCGCGCGTTCGGGATGATCGACGGCGGTGATGTCCACCAGGGTCGAGAAGCGGCAGCTGCTGTCGCTGCGCAGGAACTCGATCAGGTCCACGATGCTGGACAGGGTCGCGGTCACGGTCAGTTCGCCAAAGGCGACGGTCGCGTCCAGAACCTGTTCCCCGCAGCGCAGCTTCAGATGCTCGGCCAGTTGGTCCAGCGCGTCGATGTCGGGATAGACAGCCATGGCTCACCTCACCAGCGTGCCGGTGCGCCGGATGCGGCGCTGAAGTTGCAGGATGCCGTAAAGCAAGGCCTCGGCCGTAGGCGGGCAGCCGGGAACATAAATGTCGACCGGCACGATGCGGTCGCAGCCGCGCACCACCGAATAGCTGTAATGATAATAGCCGCCGCCATTGGCGCAGCTTCCCATCGACAGGACATAGCGCGGTTCGGGCATCTGGTCGTAAACCTTGCGCAGCGCCGGGGCCATCTTGTTGGTCAGCGTGCCCGCCACGATCATCAGGTCCGACTGGCGCGGCGAGGCGCGCGGCGCCGTGCCGAAGCGTTCCACGTCATAGCGCGGCATCGAGGTATGCATCATCTCGACCGCGCAGCAGGCCAGGCCGAAGGTCATCCAGTGCAGCGAGCCGTTACGCGCCCAGTTGATGATGTCCTCGGTCGTGGTCAGCAGGAAGCCCTTGTCCTGCAGCTCGCGGTTCAGGCTGGCGGTCGCGACCTCTCGATCAGGGCCAGCGGTATGGGATCCGGTCATCACGCCCATTCAAGCGCACCTTTCTTCCATTCATAGGCAAAGCCCACGGTCAGAACCCCCAGGAACACCATCATCGACCAGAAGGCCGCGTCCGACAGGCCCGCGAAGCTGACCGCCCAGGGGAACAGGAAGGCCACCTCCAGATCGAAGATGATGAACAGGATCGACACCAGATAGAATCGCACGTCGAACTTCATCCGTGCGTCATCGAAGGCGTTGAATCCGCATTCATAGGCGCTGACCTTCTCGGGGTCGGGGTTGCGCACGGCGACGATGACGGCGGCCAGGATCAGGATCAGGGCCAGGGCCGAGGCCATACCGGCGAAGACGAGGATCGGAAGGTAATCCTGAAGCAGGGTTTCCACGGGCAAGTTCCCCTTGTCGGCCGCGGAAAAGCTGTGGCTGCCCGCGACGGGTTAGCTGAGCGACCGTTTAGACCCCTGGGCCGACCGGGTCAACGGGGCGTCAAGGTGCCGGGATCGTCCCGCAGCGGTTTGCGGGACGGTCTGACCAGCGGCTGCAGCACCCTCTGCCTGCCGCCCCGCAACCGGCGCAGCCAGAAGGCAGGCCCGCGCCCATGGCAGACGCATCGGCCCTCCACCCTTCACGCGAAGAAGGCAGCCCGAAGGCTGCCCTCGCTTTTCCCCCGTCCGCGAAGCGATCAGAGACGTGATGCGCTCAAAGACCGGCGGCCTGGCAGTCGGCCAGCGTAATCAGGTCAAGGTTGATGGAACCCGAGAACTCGTCGGCATCCTGGTTGCCGTCGTTTCCGGTCGTGCTGTCGACCGGAGTGCCGGCGGTCGCGGCCGTGGCAGGATCCGGTGAATCGTCGTCCACATTCCCCTCGGTGCCCGTGGTCGGCTGGGCGCCGTCCATCGTGCCCGCGTTGGCCGGGGGTGTCGCGTCCGAATCGTCGTCGGCATTGCCGTCGGCGGGATCGCTGGTGGCCGTGGTCGATCCGGTGGCAAGGGTCTGGCAATGCTGGGTCACCGCAGGCAGATCTGCATCCGAAACCTCCTGATCGCCCACCATGGTCTGGGCGAAGGCGGTGGACCCAAGCATGGCGGCAAGGGCAAGCGGGGCGGTAAAGGTCTTGATCTTCATCGTATTCCTCCTTCGTTGGCGTTGTGCTGTCCGATTGGCGAACCAACCCGCAGAGGGGCCGCTTGTTCCCTCGGGCAGAACACGACATTTTGGGTGGCGCTCCAGGAACCACGGACCCGCCGCGCGCATTCGTCACATCGGGGCGCGCCAGGGTCATTCGGCCGTCCTTCGGCCATGGCCGGTCCTGCGGATCAGCCGATCCGTTGCGCTTGATGTGCCAAAGGGTTATTTCTGGCGGAACCGCGACGGAAAGGACATGCCTTGCGCGACCTTCGGATCCCCGACCAGCGACATCCTGAAAAGGCCCACCGGCCCGACCAGGCGCAGCCCAAGAAGCCCGCCTGGATCCGCGTCAAGGCCCCCACCTCGGACGGCTACAAGCGCACCCGCGACATCATGAAGGACAACCGCCTGTCCACCGTCTGCGAGGAAGCGGGCTGCCCGAATGTCGGCGAATGCTGGTCGCAGGGCCATGCCACGATGATGATCATGGGCGAGATCTGCACGCGCGGCTGCACCTTCTGCAACGTCGCCACCGGCAAGCCCAACGCGCTGGACGTGTTCGAACCCGGCCGGGTCGCCCATGCCGTCCAGAAGCTGGGGCTGAAGCATGTCGTCATCACCAGCGTCGACCGCGACGACCTGGACGACGGCGGGGCCGAGCATTTCGCCCAGACGATCCGGGCCATCCGCCACCGCAGCCCCGATTCGACCATCGAGGTTCTGGTGCCCGACTTCCTGAAATCCAGGCCCGGCTCCGTTGAAACGGTGGTCGAGGCGCGGCCCGACGTGTTCAACCACAACCTGGAAACGGTCCCCGCGCTGTATCCGACCGTCCGGCCCGGCGCGCGCTATTTCCATTCGCTGCGGCTGTTGCAGAAGGTCAAGGAACTGGACCCGGCGATGTTCACCAAGTCCGGCATCATGGTCGGCCTGGGCGAGGATCGCGGCAGCGTCTTGCAGGTCATGGACGACATGCGCGCCGCCGATATCGACTTCATGACCATCGGCCAGTATCTTCAACCGACGCCCAAGCACCACCGCGTCAACCGCTTCGTCACCCCCGAGGAATTCGCGGGCTATGAAAAGGCGGCCTATGGCAAGGGCTTCCTGATGGTGTCGGCGACGCCGCTGACGCGGTCATCCTATCACGCGGGCGACGACTTCGCCCGGCTGCGGGATGCGCGGCTGCAAAAGCTGGGCCGCGCCTGACCCCTTGCAAAACCCCGCGCCCCGATTTAGGCGGAACGCGGAAGGCCCGAGTGGCGGAATGGTAGACGCAGCGGATTCAAAATCCGCCGCCGCAAGGCATGTCGGTTCGAGTCCGACCTCGGGTACCACAGGGCGCCGTCACAAGCCCCATCGCGCGGCGCCTCAGCGCCCGGCCTTCCTCCGGCGCGCATTCCTGGCCCACATGTTCAGCGCCTCGACGCTGGCCGAGAATGCCATCGCGGCATAGACATAGCCCTTGGGGACATGAACCCCGAAGCCCTCGGCGATCAGCGTCGTGCCGATCAGCAGCAGGAAGGACAGCGCCAGCATCACGATGGTCGGGTTCTGGCCGATGAAGGTCGCCAGCGGACCGGCCGCAAGCAGCATGACCGCGACCGCCACGACGACCGCGACCACCATGATCTCCACATGCGGGGTCATGCCGACGGCGGTGATGATGCTGTCGATGGAAAACACCAGATCCAGCATCAGGATCTGCGCGATCATGCCGCCGAAGGTCAGGGATGCCGTGCCGACGATGGTGTCCTCATGGTCGGTCGGATCGACGTGATGGTGAATTTCCTTGGTGGCCTTCCAGACCAGGAACAGACCCCCGGCGATCAGGATCATGTCCTTCCAGGACAGCTCGTTGCCCAGGACCGTGACGACCGGCCGGGTAAGCTGCACGATCCAGGCGACTGTCGCCAGCAGGCCCAAACGCAGGATCAGCGCCAAGCCGATGCCGATCTTGCGGGCGCGGTCTCGCTGCTCCTCGGGCAGCTTGTTCGACAGGATCGAGATGAACAGCAGGTTGTCGATGCCCAGCACGATCTCCATCACCATGAGCGTGGCAAGGGCGATCCAGGCTTCGGGCTGCTGGATAAGGGCGGCAATGTCCTGCATGGGCAAATTCCTGATGAGATGGCGCTGCTTGGCAAGGCCGCAAGTGCCGTTTCGGTTCCCAGTGATGCTGCCATGCGGCGTTGCCATTGCCGCGGCGCGGCGATAGTTTGGCGGACAGGGGGAGGAAGCAGGGCGCGGGACCGACCCCGCGCCCAAGATGACAGGAGCTAAACATGAAAGCCGGAGACAAGCTGCCCCTCGTGACCTTCCGCACCCGCGTGCGCGACGAATCCGTCGGCGGTCCGAACCCGTTCCGCTGGCAGGACATGACGACCGACGACTATTTCGCGGGCAAGCGCGTGGTGCTGTTCTCGCTGCCGGGCGCCTTCACGCCGACCTGCTCGACCTACCAGCTGCCGGGCTTCGAAAAGGCCTTCGGGCAGATGCAGGATCTGGGCATCGACGCGGTCTATTGCCTGTCGGTCAATGACAGCTTCGTGATGAACCAGTGGGCCAAGGCGCAGAATCTGAAGAACGTGACCGTCATCCCGGACGGATCGGGCGAATTCACCGACAAGGTCGGGATGCTGGTGCGCAAGGACAACCTGGGCTTCGGCGCGCGGTCCTGGCGCTATGCCGCCGTCGTCAATGACGGCGTGGTGGAAGCCTGGTTCGAGGAACCCGGCCGCTGCGACGACTGCGCCGAGGATCCCTATGGCGCCACCTCGCCGGAATCGGTGCTGGAGTGGTTGCAGACCACGAAGGTCGCCGAAGAGGCTTGAACCTTGAAGGCCGTCCGAAAGGGCGGCCTTTTTCGCGGCGATCGCAGGACAAGTATTGCTTGTCGTCCCACACGTCGCCGCTGCACCGACCGCCGCCGACCCCGCCCGTCAACACCCTTCCGCCATCATCCTTTCGCCCGTCTCGGCCAGCACGCCTGCCAGTTCGTCGAACCAGCCCCCCGCCGGGGTCGAGGCGCGGCGCAGCAGCAGAACCTCGCGGCAGGGCTGGGGGTCGGGAAAGGGCACGACCGCCAGGCCGGGCGCGGCCGCGCATTCCTGGCGGACCGCAAGTTGCGGCAGGAAGGTCAGGCCCATTCCCTGCGCCGCCAGCCTGCACAGCGTGGACAGCGACGCCGCGCCCAGATCCAGCCGGGCGCTGCGGCGGTGCAGGCCGCAGACCTCAAGCGCCTGGTCGCCCAGGCAATGCCCTTCGTCCAGCAGCAGCAACTGGCCGGGATCCAGGTCGCGCGGCTCGGGTCGCGACGGGCCCAGGCGGGCGATGCGGTCCTGGCTGCCCGCCAGCAGGAAAGGATCGGTGAACAGCGGCAGGGCCACCAGGTCGTCGGTCTCGGGCGGGGTCGCCACCACCGCCACGTCCAGCCGCCCCTGGGCCAGTTCCTCGACCAGCCGGTCGGTCTGCGCCTCTCTCAGATGCAGGTCTCGGCTCAGGTCGCGGGCGCGCAGGATCGGCAAAGCCTGCGGCAGAAGATAGGGCGCGACGGTCGGGATCATCCCCAGCATCAGCCGCCCGCCCTGCCCCGGCTGGCGCATCGCCTGTTCCAGCCCGGCCATCGCCGCCATGACCTGACGGGCATGGCTTTCCAGGGCGCGCCCCTGCGGGGTCAGCACCACGCCCGCCGGCGTGCGTTCGACAACCGGGCTGCCGAGCTCGTCCTCCAACGCGCGGATCTGCATCGACAGGGCGGGCTGGGTGACATGCATCGCCTCGGCCGCGCGGGTGAAATGGGCCTCTCGCGCCAAGGCCAGGAAATAGCGCAACTGGCGCAGGGTGATGTTCATCAGGATCCCTTATTGCCGCAATCGGATTATCCGATTTCTATTTATTCATGGTCCATGCCAGACACAAGCAAACCACATCAAGGAGTTGGGACATGAGCCAGGACACCCCCCGCCACCCCCGGATGACCACGACGGCGGGCGCGCCGATCGCCTCGAACCAGCACAGCGAAACGGCTGGCGACCGCGGCCCCATGCTGATGCAGGATTATCAGCTTCTGGAAAAGCTGGCGCATCAGAACCGCGAACGCATCCCGGAACGCGTGGTCCACGCCAAGGGCTGGGGCGCCTTCGGCACCTTCACCGTCACACAGGACATCACCCGCTATACGCAGGCCTCGATCTTCGGCGCGGTCGGCAAGACCACCCCGATGCTGGCGCGGTTTTCCACCGTGGCCGGAGAGATGGGCGCGGCGGATCATGAACGCGACGTGCGGGGCTTCGCGCTGAAATTCTATACCGACGAAGGCAACTGGGATCTGGTCGGCAACAACACGCCGGTGTTCTTCGTGCGCGACCCGCTGAAATTCCCCGACTTCATCCACACCCAGAAACGCCATCCGCGCACCAATCTGCGCAGCCCGACGGCGATGTGGGATTTCTGGGGCCAGGTGCCCGAATCGCTGCATCAGGTGACGATCCTGATGTCGGACCGGGGCCTGCCGCAGGATCCGACCTTCATGGACGGCTTCGGCAGCCACACCTATTCCTTCTGGAACAAGGACGGCGAACGCTTCTGGGTCAAGTTCCACTTCAAGACCCGGCAGGGCCACCGCTTCTATACCAACGGCGAGGCGGCCGAGATCATCGGCCACAGCCGCGAAGGCTATCAAGAGGCGCTGTTCGGCAAGATCGAGCGGGGCGAATTCCCCCGCTGGACGATGTATGTGCAGATCATGCCGGAACTGGACGCGGACAAGACGCCCTATGATCCCTTCGACCTGACCAAGGTCTGGCCGCATGGGGATTACCCGTTGATCGAGGTCGGCGAGTTCGAACTGAACCGCAATGCCGATAACTATTTCGCGCAGATCGAACAGGCGGCCTTCAGCCCGTCGAACAAGGTGCGCGGCATCGGCTACAGCCCCGACAAGATGTTGCAGGCCCGCGTCTTCAGCTATGCCGACGCGCATCGTTACCGGCTGGGAACGCATTACGAACACCTGCCGGTGAACGCGCCGAAATGCCCGGTGCATCACTATCACAAGGACGGGCAGATGAATTTCTTCGGCCAGGTGACGGGCAGCACGGACGCCTATTACGAGCCCAACAGCCGGGGCGGCGCGGTCGAGGATCCGTCCTTCGCCGAGCCGCCGCTGCGCTTGGCCGGCGTGGCCGCGCGCCAGCCGCATCGCCAGCGGATCGACGATTACGAACAGCCCCGCGCGCTGCACGACCGGGTGCTGAACGACGACGAACGCGCGCGGCTCTACAAGAACATCGCCGCCGCCATGGAGGGCGCGGACGAAGACGTGGTCGAACGGGCGCTTGTGCATTTCGACCGGATCAGCCCGGCCTACGGCGCCGGGATCCGGGCGGCGCGGGCGGAAAAGGCCGCCCACAGCCACGCCGCCGAATAGGCGATCCGCCACCGGCCGCATCAAGCTGAAAGGGGCGCCCCGCGGCGCCCCTTTTCATCACCCGATCAGACGGGAGCCGCTGCCGTAGGTTTCCTGGTAATGGCGTTCCAGGCGCATCAGGGCCAGGCGCAGCACGATCTTGCCCGACCGGGCCGACCAGCCCAGACGGCGTTCGGTCAGTTCGATCCCTTCCAGGAAGCAGCAGACCCGCAACACGATGTCGCCCATGCCGGGACCAAGGTCGCGCAGCGCCATCGCCACCCGGTCGCGCGCGGATTCGGATCCGCCCCGATAGCCGCCGCCGCTGCGGCTGACATCGATCCCCGAGGTCATGAAGCCGGTCCAGTTCTGCGTCACGCGCGGTCCCATCTGGGCCAGTTCGAAATCCTCGCGCAGGCGTTCGCCCGCCGCGACCAGACCGGGCGACAGGAAGGGCTTGCCCGCCCCGTCGCGACGCCGCGCCAGCAGCAGCAGCGGGCTTTCGGCGATGTTGACGCGGATGCGGCGGCGGCGGCCGTCCTCGGGGTCTTCGATGACGCGCTTTTCCCAGACCCGGTGGCGGTCGGCATGATCGAAGCCGGCGGGCGCCTCGGCCATGCCGGGACCGGTGTCGCTGGTCACCGGGCTGGCATCGGTGAAATCGCCGGGACCGGGCACCGCCTTGCGCTGCCGGGGGGAGCGCAGCATCCCGCGCAGGGCGTCGCGCCCGGCCGGGGCGATGGCGTAACGCTGAACCCGCCCCGGCGCGGCCGAGGGCACGACCCAGCCGCGAAGCGCCATCACCTCGGCGACCCGGCGATCCAGCACGGCGGTCCTGATGTCGTCGCGGCTGACGATGGCCTTGTCCATGCCTTCGGCCGTGACCAGGATCGCGCCCGGTTCGGCCAGGCGCCGCAGGATCCGCAGGATCTGGCGTTCATCCGGTTGCCGGGGACGATCCGCGACCTCGGTCAGGGCGCCGTCGACCAGAGGATCGTCTCGCCGCGCCTCGAACCGGCGGATGCGGCGCAGGATGGTGGATGCGTGACACCCTTCGGACCGTGCCAGGGCACGGATCGACTGGCCTTCTTCGACATGGCGAAGATACAGGCGGGCGTCGTCGGGCAGATCGTCGGCAGGCTTGCCTATGGCCTCGGTCAGGGAACGGTGCTCCGCGGGAAGGCGGTCGATGGCGAAATCACCGGTCAAAAGCGTCATGTCTGGTCCCTTGTCATCCTTGGCAGCAGGGGGGAACTCACTACCTTGGGTTGCGTTAAACGTGGTTAATGAACGGCTGACATCAGCAGATAGCCGCAACATTCCCTAACAAATCCTAAAGATACGTTGCCTCAGCGCACGGTGCGACAAACGGAGAGGCAACACCCGTTAAGGTTGTGTGAAGGTGATCTCGCCAACCTGAATGGGACAGTTCAAATGAGCTACATGCCGAACGTGATCGCCTTCCGTCCCCGCGTCGTGGCCCAGCCGCTGCGCCGGCCGCGCATCCTGATCCGGGCCGCGCGCGAGGGGCAGTCGGGCTGGCGCCGGGATCGCGACCTGAAGCGCCTGCTGCGCCTGGATCACACCCCCGCCCCCGGCGCCGCCCTGCCCC
Source organism: Paracoccus sp. S3-43 (assembly GCF_029027965.1). NCBI lineage: Bacteria > Pseudomonadati > Pseudomonadota > Alphaproteobacteria > Rhodobacterales > Paracoccaceae > Paracoccus > Paracoccus qomolangmaensis. The sequence goes on from NZ_CP119082.1 coordinate 2,032,200, forward strand.
GCCTGCGCGCCGAGGAGGCGCTGCTGAACGATGCCCGCCTGCAACGTGCGGCCGATTACGACATGCACCGCCATATCCTGTTGATGATCGCCATCCTGGCCGACATGCGCGCGGCGGTGGCGGGCGCGGCGGTGGCAGGCGCGGCGGTGCCGGTCAGGACGGGCGCGCGAATCGGCGCGGCGATGCTGGCGCAGATGGGCGCGGCGATCAGCGTCCCCGGAACAGCGATCCCAGCACACCCCTGACGATGGCCTGGCCCGATCTGGTGCCAAGCTGCCGCGCCAGGCTTTTGCCGAAGGTTTCCACGATCGAATCGCTGCGGGATGCCCGGCCCCGCGCCGGACGCCCGCCATCGCCATCGCCATCGCCCCCGTCCCCCGCCTCGGTTCGCGGCCGATACCGCCTTGCATTGCGGTATTCGCTGCGGGTCATGTCGAACAGGGCGTCGGTTTCCCTGGCTTTCGCGGCCTCGGCCGCGCGCCGCGCCAGGATCGCGTGGGCGGATTCGCGGTCCAGGGCCCGCCCGTATTTCAGCGCCATCGGCGAGGCGTCCATCACCTGCGCCCGTTCGGCGTCGCTGACGGGACCGATGCGGCTGAAGGGCGGGCGGATCAGCGTGCGTTGCGCGATGCCCGGCACGCCCTTGGCTTCCAGAAGCGATGTCACCGCCTCGCCCGTGCCGACCTGCTGGATCGCCTGGGCGGTGTCGAAATCGGGATTGGCGCGATAGTTTTCGGCCGCCATCCGCAGCGCCTTCTGGTCCTTGGCGGTAAAGGCGCGCAGCGCGTGCTGGATGCGGTTGCCAAGCTGGCCCAGCACGCCCTCGGGGATGTCGGCCGGGTTCTGGCTGATGAACCAGAGGCTGACGCCCTTGGACCGGATCAGGCGCGCGACCTGTTCGATCTTGTCGATCAGCGCCTTGGGCGCGTCGTCGAACAGCAGATGCGCCTCGTCGAAGAAAAACGCGATGCGGGGGCGGTCGGGATCGCCGATCTCGGGCAGCTGCTCGAACAGTTCGGACAGCAGCCACAGCAGAAAGGTCGCATACAGCCGTGGCGACCGCATCAGCCGGTCGGCGGCCAGGATGTTGATCATCCCCTTGCCCGACGCATCCTGGCGGATGATGTCGGACAGATCCAGCGCCGGTTCCCCGAACAGCCGGTCGCCGCCCTGGTTTTCCAGCACCAGCAAGGCCCGCTGGATCGCCCCCACGCTGGCCGCGCCGACATTGCCATAGCGCAGCGACAGGTCGGCGGCGTTCTGGCCCACCCAGACCAGCATCGCCTGCAAGTCCTTCAGATCCAGCAGCGCCAGCCCCTGTTCATCGGCCAGCCGGAAGGCGATGTTCATCACCCCCTCCTGCGCATCGGTCAGGTCCATCAGGCGCGACAGCAGCAGCGGCCCCATATCCGCGGGCGTGGTGCGGACCGGATGGCCCGCCTGGCCCCAGACATCCCAGAAGGTGACGGGAAAGGCCTGATAGTCCAGGTCCAGGCCGATCTGCGCGGCGCGTTCCGAAAAGGGGCCGTGGAGCGGCCCTTCGACGGTGCCCGGACGCGACAGGCCCGCCAGATCGCCCTTTACGTCGGACAGGAAGACCGGAACGCCCGCCAGCGACAGGCTTTCGGCCAGGGTTTGCAGGGTGACGGTCTTGCCGGTGCCGGTCGCGCCCGCGATCAGGCCGTGGCGGTTGGCGTATTTCAGCAGCAGGGACTGCGGGCTGGCATGGCCGGGACCGCCGCCGCCCACGAAAACCGAATTCGCCTGGTCGTCCACCACGCCCGCCATGCCTGTCCCCGCCTGTTGCGTGCCGCGCCGATGCGGCGTTCGCCGGGACAATACAATCTTAAACCCTTCATGCCACTATGCGAATCGTTCGGCATCACGGTCGTCGATGCGCGAACCTTCCTCCCTGTTGAACTGCCGCGCCTTCGGGCGCGGCTTTTTTGTGATCGGCGCCTGGCATCTGGACAGTTGACGGATCACGGCTCCGCGACTAGCGTGCAGATCAATGATGACCGGCCAGTCCGGCAGGGAGAGGTTCGCCGTCAGGCGTCAGGGTCGTGGTTCGCGCCACGACCCTTTGAATTTCGCCCCACCCTCATGACAGCGCCCTGTGTCACGCGGATGACAGGGTCACGCGGATGACAGGCAGGCCGCCGCCGGGCGCGATCCGGGTCAAGCCATGGTGAAGGCGGGTTTTTCCGTTGCGGCCTGACAAACGCAAGCGGACATGCTAGGTCCGCCGGACGCATTGAGCAAAGGGACGAAACAACCATGCCAATCAAACCCTCGCAGGCAGTTCTGGCCGCGCTTGCCCTGATCGCGGCCCCGGCCTTCGCGCAGGACAGCACCGCCCCCGCCGCCACTCCGGCCCCCGCTGCGGAAACCCCGGCTGCGGAAGCCCCTGCGGCAGACGCACCGGCGGCACCCGAGGCTCCGGCAGCCCCGGCGCCCGCCGCCGACGCGGCGACGACCGGCGCCCCCGCGACGGACGCCCCTGCCCCGGACGCCTCCACCACAGACGCACCCGCCGCAGCTCCGGCCGCCGATGCCGGGCCGCAGGTCGGGCAGTATTACGCCAAGGAAACCCACCAGGATTGGACGACCCGCTGCATCAAGGCCGAACAGGGCAAGGATCCGTGCGAGCTGTATCAGCTGCTGAAGGATGGTGAGGGCAACTCCGTCGCCGAAATGACCCTGATTCCCCTGCGCAACGGCGAGGTCGCGGCAGGCGCGACCCTGATCGCTCCGCTGGAAACCGACCTGATCCAGGGTCTGGGCTTCGCGGTGGGCACGGCCGAGCCGCGCGGCTATCCCTTCAACTTCTGCGCCCCCGTGGGCTGCGTGTCCCGCATGGGCTTCACCGCGGCCGAGCTTGACGCCCTGAAACGCGGCGCGAACGCGACGGTGACGCTGCTGCCGTTCGGCGGCGACCGCGAGAACCCGGTCCGGCTGACGCTGTCGCTGTCAGGCTTTACCGCCGCCTTCGACGCCCTGGCCGCCTATGCCGACGAGCCTGCCCCCGCCGCCGCTCCGGCCCCCGCTGCGGAAACGCCGCCTGCCGCCGAAGCCCCGGCCAACTGATCCGAAGATCGCAAGCCGCGCCCATCCGGGCGCGGTTTTTCCTTGCCTGAAGCGTATCGCGGACTTTGCGATCAGGATATGTGCCCGATCGAGCGCAAGCGGATCTAGCGGGCGTCCCGCAGCACGGCCGCCAGGGTGTCGGGCTGCACGTCGTCGCTGACGAAAGCCTCGCCGATGCCGCGCGCCAGGACGAAGCGCAGGCGACCGTCCACGACCTTCTTGTCCTGCCCCATCAGCGCGATCAGCGCCGCGTCGTCGGGCAGGTCGCCCGGAATGTCGCGGATCGCGGCGGGCATTCCCATCCGGCGCAGATGTTCCAGCACCCGCGACGGCGCTTCCTGGCTGCACAGGCCCATGCGGGCCGACAGATCGAAGGCCAGCGCGCAGCCGACCGCCACGCCTTCGCCATGCAGCAGGCGGGACGAATAGCCGGTCGCGGATTCCAGCGCATGGCCGAAGGTGTGGCCCAGGTTCAGCAGCGCCCGTTCGCCCTGTTCGGTTTCGTCCCGCGTGACGATCCCGGCCTTCATGGCGACCGAATGGGCCACCGCGTGCTGGCGCAGGGCAATATCGTCGCGCAGGCGGGGGGCGTTCGCCTCCAGCCACTCGAAGAACTCCGCATCGCCCAGCAGCCCGTATTTCACGACCTCGCCATAGCCCGCCAGGAAATCGCGCGGGCTCAGCGTGTCCAGCACCGCGATGTCGGCCAGCACCAGCGAGGGCTGGTGGAAGGCGCCGATCAGGTTCTTGCCGTGCGGGCTGTTGATGCCGGTCTTGCCGCCGACGCTGCTGTCGACCTGCGCCAGCAGGGTCGTGGGGATCTGCACGAAGCGCACGCCCCGGCGCAGGATCGCGGCGGCAAATCCCGCCAGGTCGCCGATCACGCCGCCGCCGAAAGCCACCACGATGTCGCGGCGCTCGATCCGCCGGTCCAGCAGCCATTCGACGCAAGTCGTCAGGTGCGGCCAGCTTTTCGTGGCCTCGCCCGCAGGCAGGGTCAGCGCCTCGGACGCGATGCCTTCGGCCTTCAGCGCGGCCTGCAAGCGCGGCAGATGCAGCCCGGCCACCGTTTCGTCGGTGACGATGGCCACGCGGGGGCGGCGCAGCAGGGGCGCGATTTCCCCGCCCGCGCGGTCGATCAGGCCGGCGCCGATGCGCACGTCATAGGCGCGGTCGCCGAGGGGGACATGGACGGTAACGGGATCAGGGGTCATGGCGTCTCGGTCACAAGGGCGGGATGATCGGCGGTCCGGATGGCGTCCAGCAGCCGCGTCGTCGCGGTATCCACGCTGTCGCCGGGGCGGGCGGGAAAGGTCAGTTCGGACAGGGCATAGGTCGGGGTCCGTTCGGCCAGCAGCCGGGCCAGCGTGCCCTTGGGATCGGCGGTTTGCAGCAGGGGCCGGGTGCCGCGCTGGCGCACGCGGTGCCACAGGGTTTCCAGGTCGCAGGACAGCCAGACCGACATTCCGGCCGCGCTGATGGCCGCGCGGTTGCGGTCCTGCATCCACGCCCCGCCGCCGGTCGAGATCACGCGCGGCGATTCCCTAAGGATCCGGGCGATCACCTGCGCCTCGCGGTCGCGGAAGAACGCCTCTCCGTCGCGGGCGAAGATTTCCGAGATGGACATGGCGGCCGCCGTCTCGATCTCGACATCCGAATCGGTAAAGGGCACGCGCAGCCGCCGGGCCAGTTCCGACCCGAGCGCGGTCTTGCCCGCCCCCATCATCCCGATCAGCACGATATGGCGCCCCAGACGCTGGCGCATCTCTGTCCCCCGTTTATTGGCCCGACTGAATGGCGTGATCTTTCGGAAAATGCCATATATATTCCGGTCAGGCCGGCAAAAGACCGGCCGCCAGCGCAAACGGCAATGAAACGAGGCGAATTCGATGCGGCTGCTCAAGGTTCTGGTGGTGCTGATTGTGGCGGCGGTGGTCGGCCTGGCCGGTTACGCCTATTTCGGCGACATGCAGCCGGTCCGGTCAGAAGTGCGCAGCCCCGTCAGCGGCGCCCCGGCGGCCCCCGCCGCCCCCGCAACCGGGACCGTGACCGAGTGAGCCGCCGCCTGCTGCCGCTTGCCCTGGCGCTTGGCCTGGCCCTGCCCGCTCAGGCCCAGCAACCCCTGTCGGCCAGCGACTGGCTGTCGGGCAGCGTGCGGGGGCCGGACCGCGAAAGCTCGGCCTGGCGGCCCGGCGATGCGCCGCCCCCCGGCGTTCCGGGCGCCCCCGGACCCAAGCCCGTGGCCACCACGGGCGAGGTCGGGCCGGTCCAGGTCACCCGCCTGGGCATCGGCAATCCCGACACGGTGGGCCTGACGACGCCGCGCAAGGCGGGGCTTCCGGCCGATCTGTGGGCGGGCAGCGGCGCCGCCGCCCTGGCGGGGCAGATCCTGCGCATCCCGGCCCGGCTGCCCGCGATGAACGCGCTGCTGGACCGGCTGCTGACCACGCAGCTGACCCCGCCCAGCCAGGCCGACGCGCCGCCGGGCACGCTGTTCCTGGCGCGCGCCGACCGCCTGCTGGACGCGGGCGCCGTGGATCGGGCGCAGGCGCTGCTGGCCGCCGCCGGGCCCAGCACGCCCGAGATCTTTCGCCGCCTGTTCGACATCGCCCTGCTGGAAGGGGACGAGGCGCGGGCCTGCGAGATCATGAACACCACCCCCGGCATCGCCCCCAGCTTCGCCGCGCGGATCTTCTGCCTGGCGCAGACCGGCGACTGGGCCGCCGCCGCGATCAGCCTGCACGGCGCGGAAACGCTGGGCCTGCTGGATCAGCGCCAGGCGGTGCTGCTGACGCATTTCCTGGACGACGCCTATGTCGACAGCGACCAGATGCTGCCGCCGTCCGACCGCATGACGCCCCTGGATTTCCGCATCCACGAAGCGATCGGCCAGCCGCTGCCGACATCCTCGCTGCCGATCGCCTTCGCCCATTCCGACCTGCGCCCGAACAACGGCTGGAAGGCCCGGCTGGACGCCGCCGAACGGCTGGCCCGCGCCGGGGCGATGGCCCCCGCCGCGCTACGCGCGCTGTACAGCGAACAGAAGCCCGCCGCCTCGGGCGGGGTCTGGGAACGGGCGGGCGCGATGCGCACGCTGGAGGCCGCGCTGGCAGGCGGCGATCCCTCGCCCGCGCTGCCCGCGGCCTTCGACGAATTCCGCAAGGCGGGCATGGCCGATGTGCTGGCCGCGATGATCGCCGCCGACCTGCCGCAGGGCGGCGAGGGCCGGTCGGCCGACATCGCCACGACCCTGCGCCAGTGGCAGGGCCTGCCGGTGCCCGTGCCGCTGGTCCTGGACCCGGCGCTGAACGCCGAAGCCGTCGAACCGCCCGCCACGCAAAAGGGCGAGGCGCTGCTGGCCGCCATGGCCGATGTGGATGCGGGACTTGACGGCGACATGGCCCGCGCCGGGCGCGGCCTGGCGATGCTGCGCGCCCTGGGCCTGGGGACCGAGGCCGACCTGGCCGCCGCGCAACTGTCGCTGCTGCCCGCCATGCGGCCCAGCCCGTGATCGCCGATCATCGCGCCATATCGGCCTTTCTGGACGCCAAGGCCGCCGAATCCGGGTCGGCGCGCAACACCGTGCTGGCCTATGGGCGCGACCTGCGCGACCTGTCCGACTGGCTGGCGGCGCGCAGGCTGGCCTTGGCCCAACTGACCCGCGAACGGATCGAGGACTATCTGACCCATTGCGACGCCCAGGGCCTCTCGCGGGCCACGCGTGCCCGGCGGCTGTCCTCGATCCGGCAGTTCACCCGTTTCGCGCTGGAGGAAGGCTGGCGCGACGACGATCCCGCCATCCGCATCAGCGGGCCGGGCCGGGCCAAGCGGCTGCCGAAGACGCTGGACCGGGACGAGATCGACGCCCTGCTGGCCGCCGCGCCCCGGATCGGGCGCAGCGACGCCGAACGGGCGCGCAACCTGTGCCTGATCGAGCTTCTGTATGCGACCGGGATGCGCGTCAGCGAGCTGGTGTCGCTGCCCGCCGCCGCCTGCCGGGGCGATCCGCAGGTTCTGCTGATTCGCGGCAAGGGCGACAAGGAACGCATGGTCCCTCTGACGCCGCCCGCCCGGCGCGCGCTGTCGGCCTGGCTGGCGATCCGCGACACTGCGCCCAAGGACAGCCCGCTGGGCCGCCTGATCGTGGGCAAGGGCGCGCGGTGGCTGTTCCCGGCCCCCGGCGCGGCGGGACACATGCCGCGCCAGACCTTCGGGCGGCTTCTGAACGACATGGCGGCGGCGGCGGGCCTGTCCCCCGCGCGCGTCACCCCGCATGTGATCCGCCACGCCTTCGCCACGCATCTGCTGCAAGGCGGGGCCGACCTGCGGTCCATCCAGACCCTGCTGGGCCATGCCGACCTGGGCACGACCGAGATCTATACCCATGTCCTGGACGACCGGATGCGCGATCTGGTCCTGACCCATCACCCCTTGGCCCGGACGCCTGCCGCCTCTAGGAAGGCGGGACGGGCAACAGGGGAATAAGGGAATGCAGGTTCTGGCGCGGGCCTTTGCCCTGATGGGGCGGAAAAACCCTGCGACGGGCAGGCCCGCCAACGCCCAGACGGCGGGCATCGCCCTGATCCTGGCCGCGATCCTGGGCTTCACGCTGATGGACGCGACGGCCAAGCACCTGACCCAGACCTATCACCCCGCGCAGGTGGTCTGGGCGCGCTTCGTGGGCAACCTGGCGATCTTCGCGGTGATCTTCCGGGGCGCGATGTTTGCGCTGATGCGCACCCGCCGCCCCGGACTGCAATTTTCCCGCGCGCTGATGCAGCTTGGCTCGGTCGGGCTGTTCTTCAGTTCGCTGCAAGTCATCGGCCTGGCCGAGGCGACGGCGATCATGGACCTGAACCCGGTCCTGATCACCCTGGGCGCCGCCCTGTTCCTGGGCGAGAGGATCGGCCCCCGGCGGCTGGCGGGCATCGGCGCGGCGCTGATCGGCGCGCTGATCATCATCCGCCCCGGCCTGGGCGTGTTCCAGCCTGCCGCCCTGCTGCCGCTGGCGGGGGCCTTCACCTATGCCGCGGGCGCGCTGCTGACACGGATGGCGCGGGCGGATTCGGTCGCGACCTCGGTCATGTGGTCGGCGGTGGTCGGCACGCTTCTGACATCGCTGCTGGTGCCCTTCGTCTGGCAGCCCATCGCCATGGCCGACCTGTGGGCCTTTGCGCTGCTGGGCGTCTTCGGCACGCTCAGCCAGTATCTGCTGGTGCGCGCCTTCGCCACGGCCGAGGCCGGCGTGCTGGCCCCCTTCGGCTATACCGGGCTGGTCTGGGCGGGTCTGTGGGGCTGGCTGCTGTTCGGCCAGCTGCCGGATCCGTTCACGGTCGCGGGGGCCGCGCTGATCGTCGCGGCGGGCCTCTATGTCTGGTCCCGCGAATCCCGCGCGGCGCGGAAAACTCCATGAGCCAGTCCGAGAAGCCCCCCCTGTCCGACCGCATCGCCAATGCCGCCTTCCTGTCGGTGATCGGGCTGGCGCGCCTGCTGCCATACGAAAAACGCATTCCCGCCGTGGGCTGGCTGTTCGGCCATGTCCTTGGGCCGCTGGCAGGCTGGCGCGCGCGCATCCGCCGGAACCTGTCGCTGGCCCGTCCCGACCTGTCCCCCGACGAGGTGCGCGCACTGACCCGCGCAGTCCCCGCCAATGCCGGACGCTCGGTGGCCGAGATCTATTCGGGCGAGGAATTCACCGCCCGGATCCACGACGCCGACCCGCTGGAAGGCCCCGGCCTGCCGACGTTGGAGGCCGCCTTCGACGCGCATCGCCCGGTCATCATCGCCTGCGCGCATTTCGGCAATTACGACGCCATGCGCGCCGCGCTTGCCGGGCGCGGCTGGCCGGTCGGGGCGCTGTATCGCCCCATGAACAACGAGGCGTTCAACCGCCACTACATCCCCGCCATCACCGCCATCGCCGAGCCGCTGTTCCCGCGCGGCCGATCCGGCCTCGCCTCGATGCTGCGGTTCCTCAAGGGCGGCGGCTGGCTGGCGCTCGGCTTCGACCAATACGACCGCCACGCCCCGGAACTGCGCTTCTTCGACCTGCCCAGCCGCACCGTGCTGACCCCCGCCGAACTGGCGCTGCGATACGACGCCTTGCTGATCCCGGTCCACGGCATCCGCTGCCCGGACGGACTGCGATTTCGCGTCCATGTCGGCGATCCCGTCCCGCACAGCGATCCCGCCACGATGATGCAGGCGCTGAACGACGATCTGGAAATGCTGGTGCGCCGTCACATGGACCAGTGGTTCTGGGTCCATCGCCGCTGGAAGTGACCGGCCCGCCTGCACATCGGCGCACAGCCCCTGCGCGCCGGTGACCCTTGCGGCGGCGCGGGGCCAGCCCCTACATCCCTGGTAACGCGCAATCCCGCGCAACAAGGGACATTCATGAAGAAGATCGGTTTTCTGTCCTTCGGCCACTGGTCGCCGGAACCCGGATCCCAGGTCCGCACCGCCCAGGACGTGCTGCTGCAATCCATCGACCTTTCGGTCGCGGCCGAGGAACTGGGCGCGGACGGCGCCTATTTCCGCGTGCATCACTTCGCGCGCCAGCTCTCCTCGCCCTTTCCGCTGCTGGCCGCCGTCGGCGCCCGGACCAGCCGGATCGAGATCGGCACCGGCGTGATCGACATGCGTTATGAAAACCCGCTCTACATGGTCGAGGATGCGGGCGCGGCCGACCTGATTTCCGGCGGGCGGCTGCAACTGGGCATCAGCCGGGGCAGCCCTGAACAGGTCGTCGATGGCTGGCGCTATTTCGGCTATCAGCCCGCCGAGGGCGAGACCGACCAGGACATGGCCCGCCGCCATACCGAGGTGTTCCTTGGGCAGCTTGAAGGCAAGGGCTTCGCCCGCCCGAACCCGCGCCCGATGTTCCCCAACCCGCCGGGCCTGTTGCGGCTGGAACCCCATTCCGAGGGGTTGCGCGACCGCATCTGGTGGGGATCGGCCTCGAACGCGACGGCGGAATGGGCGGCGCAGATGGGCATGAGCCTGCAAAGCTCGACCCTGAAGGTGGACGAATCGGGCGAACCGTTCCACGTCCAGCAGGCCCGCCAGATCCGCGTCTATCGGGATGCCTGGAAGGCTGCGGGCCACGCGCGCCCCCCGCGCGTCTCGGTCAGCCGGTCGATCTTCGCCCTGGTGAACGACATGGACCGCCGCTATTTCGGGCGCGGCGGCAAGGACAGCGACCAGATCGGCAATATCGACAACTTCCGCGCGGTGTTCGGGCGCAGCTATGCCGACGAACCCGACCGCCTGATCGAGCAGTTGCGAGAGGACGAGGCGATCGCCGAGGCCGATACCCTGCTGCTGACGGTCCCGAACATGCTGGGCGTGGACTACAACGTCCATGTGCTGGACAGCATCCTGCGCCACGTCGCCCCGGCGCTTGGCTGGCGCTAGCCCAGCCCGGTTTCGCGCAGATAGATCCTGACCGCCTCGGCCACATGGCGGAAGCGGTCGCCGCCCAGATGCTTGCCGCCATACCAGCGGGTCACGACGACCACGTGATCCCGCAGCCCGGCGCGTTCCAGCATGTGCAGGATCAGCGCGCCCGCGCCCGCCTCTCCATCGTCGTCCTTGACCGGCTCGCCCGCCAGGATCGCCGCCCAGCTGTGATGGGTGGCCCTGGCGAACCGCTTGTCTCGCGTCAGTCCGGCCAGCAGCGCCGCGACCTCGGCCCGGCCGGCGGCCGCCCCGCCCGACACCGCATAGCGCGATCCCCGGTCCGAGATGATCTTGTCAAAGACCCGCATCAGGCACCGGGATTGCCGCGCCGCCGCACATACAGCTCCAGCCGGTGATGGACGATCTCATAACCCAGCTCGGCGGCGATCTCGGCCTGCAAGCGTTCGATGCGGTCGTTGGTGAATTCCATCACCTCGCCGGTGTCGAGGTCAATCATGTGGTCGTGGTGCCGCTGGTCGGCCGCCTCCCACCGGGCCGGTTCGCCCTGGAATTCCAGCTTCTCGATCACGCCCTGGGTCCGCAACGTGGTCAGCGTGCGATAGACCGTCGCCAGCGACACCCCCGCGCCCGCCGCCTCGGCCCGGCGGTGCAGTTCGGCGGCGTCGGGATGATCCTCGCTGGCGGCGATGACCCGCAGCAGCGCCGCGCGCTGCCGCGTCACGCGTACCCCGGCAAGACGCAGGGCCTGTTCCAGTTGTGAAGCAAGGCTTTCCATGACTCCCTCATGCCGCATCCGCATTCCAGTTGCAACTAGTTCTCATCTATTGACGGTGGCGAGCCGTTCGCACATAACTGCGCCATGGTCGGACAAACATTGGAAAGCGGCCGATGACACTGCCCCTTGCCCTGGCTCGGAAACCATCGTGAACGGATTGCCGGAATGATCCAGGGGATCGAGGTCCAGAACCTGACCGTCGCCTATCGCAGCGGCGTGACGGCCCTGCGCGACGCCAGCTTCACCGTCCCGCAAGGGTCCGTGACCGCGCTTGTCGGCGTGAACGGCGCGGGCAAATCGACGCTGTTCAAGGCGCTGATGGGCCTTCTGCCCCACGAATCCGGGCAGGTCCGCATCCTGGGCGGCACGGTCGAACAGGCGCTTGCCAGGAATCTCGTCGCCTATGTCCCCCAGGCCGAGGAGGTGGACTGGACCTTCCCCGTCCTGGTTCAAGACGTGGTGATGATGGGCCGCTACGGCCATATGGGCTTTTTCCGCCGTGCCCGCCCCGCCGACCGGCAAGCGGTGGACGCGGCGCTCACGCGCGTCAACATGACCGATTTCCGGAACCGCCAGATCGGCGAACTGTCCGGCGGCCAGAAGAAGCGCGTCTTCCTGGCCCGGGCCATCGCGCAGCGGGCGCAGGTGATCCTGCTGGACGAACCCTTCACCGGCGTCGACGTGAAGACCGAAGAGGCGATCATCGCCCTGCTCAAGGATCTGCGGCAGGAAGGCCGGGTGATGCTGGTCTCGACCCATGACCTGGGATCCGTGCCCGAGTATTGCGACCGCGTGGTGATGGTGAAGGGCACCGTCCTGGCCAGCGGCCCGACCGAGACGACCTTCACCCCCGAAAACCTGCGCCTGGCCTTCGGCGGCGTCCTGCGCCATTTCGTGCTGGGCGGCACCGATCTGCATGACGACGCCGACCACCGCAGCCTGGACGTGTTCACCGACGACGAACGACCCCTGGTCTTCTATGACCAACGCGCCCGCAGGAAGGACGGCGAATGATGGCGGGTTCTTCTTCATGCAAATATCCCACGGGGGTGCGGGGGTGTGAAACCCCCGCTGGCGACGCCTGATGTGGGATGCCCTGCTGGTCCCCTTCACCTACGACTACATAACGAACGCCATCTGGGTCTCGGCCCTGGTCGGCGGGGTCTGCGCCTTCCTCTCGGCCTATCTGATGCTGAAAGGGTGGAGCCTGATCGGCGACGCCCTGTCGCATTCCATCGTTCCGGGGGTGGCGGGGGCCTATATGCTGGGCCTGCCCTTCGCGCTCGGCGCCTTCCTGGCGGGCGGGCTGGCGGCGCTGACCATGCTGTTCCTGAACAGCCGCACCGGGCTGAAAGAGGACGCGATCATCGGCCTGATCTTTACCGGCTTCTTCGGGATCGGGCTGTTCATGATCTCGCTGAACCCGGTCTCGGTCAATCTCCAGGCGATCACCATGGGCAATATCCTGGCGATCTCGCCCGCGGACACGCTGCAACTGGCGATCATCGGCGGCGTGTCGCTGGTGGTGCTGCTGGCGAAATGGCGCGACCTGATGGTGGTGTTCTTCGACGAAAGCCATGCCCGCACCATCGGCCTGCATCCTGGCCGGCTGCGCGTCCTGTTCTTCACCTTGCTGGCGGCCTCGACGGTCGCGGCCATGCAGACCGTGGGCGCCTTCCTGGTCATTGCCATGGTGGTCACGCCCGGCGCGACCGCGTATCTGCTGACCGACCGCTTTCCGCGGCTGATCGCGCTGTCGGTCTCCATCGGCGCGCTGACCTCGGCCTTCGGCGCCTATGTCAGCTTCTTCCTGGACGGCGCGACCGGGGGCATCATCGTCGTCATGCAGACGCTGATCTTTCTGGCGGCCTTCGTCTTCGCGCCGACCCACGGCATCCTGGCCACCCGTCGCCGCATCCGGGACGCCGTGCGATGACTTGGACGATGACTTGGGCGATGACCTGGCTGACCGCCCCCTTCGCCTTCCCCTTCATGGTCGAGGCGCTGCTGATCGCCGTCATCGTCGCGATCCCGGCATCGCTGCTCAGCTGCTTTCTGGTGCTGCGCGGCTGGGCGCTGATGGGCGACGGCATCAGCCACGCGGTGCTGCCGGGCATCGTCATCGCCTATCTGGCGGGGATCCCGCTGCTGATCGGCGCCTTCGTGGCGGGGATGATCTGCGCGCTTACGGCAGGCTGGCTGGACGCCAACAGCCGGGTGAAACCCGACACCACGCTGGGCGTTGTCATGTCCGGCATGTTCGGGCTGGGGATCGTGATCTATACGCAGTTCCCGACCGACGTGCATCTGGACCATATCCTGTTCGGCAACATCCTGGGCGTCGGGCGCGAGGATTTCGTCTCGGCCGGGTCGATCTCGGCCGTGGTGGCACTGGTGCTGATCCTGAAATGGCGGGACTTCGCGCTGCTGGTCTTCGATCCGGTGCAGGCGCGGGTGGCGGGGCTGCCGGTCGGCTGGCTGCATTACGGGATGCTGGCGATGATTTCCGCCGTGGTCGTCGCCATGCTGTCGGCGGTGGGCATCATCCTGTCGGTGTCGCTGCTGATCGCGCCGGGGGCGATCGCCTTCCTGCTGACCCGGCGCTTGCAGGCGATGCTGGCGCTGTCGGTGCTGATCGGCACGGGATCAAGCCTGCTGGGCATCTGGATCAGCTTCTGGCTGGACAGCGCCCCCGCCCCGACCATCGTGGTGGTGATGACCGCGCTGTTCACGCTGGTCTTCGCCTGGCGGCAACTGACCGTCCGCCGCGCCGCCCCCTGAAAGGGGAAAACCGTGCGGCCCGACCGTGCGACCTGTCCGCCCGCCGCCCCCGGCACCGCCGGGATGCCAGCACCGGCAGCATTGCTGCGGCCCTGTCGTGACACATCCCCGCCTCTGCCCGGCCGGTTGCACCGCTTGGCGCCAGGGCCTATCAGGAAAGCTAAGCGCATGTCCCAAGGAGCCGTCATGATCGTCCTCGCCGCCGCCCTCATCGGCGCAATCCTCGGCTGGCGCCGCGCCGGGCAGTTGGGCGGCACCCGGCGGGACCGCGCCCAATACGCGGCTGGCTTCGCCATGGCCCTGGCGGTCCTGGGCCTGTTCGCCACCGTGATCCTGGATCGGACGATGTGATGTTCCTGCCGTTCCTGGACAGCCTGCGCCGCCAAGGGGTTCCGGTTTCGCTTCGGGAATGGCTGGACCTGATGGCCGGGATGCAGGCCGGTCTGGCCGACTGGTCCGTGGACGGCTTCTATCACCTGGCCCGGCTGTCGCTGGTCAAGGACGAACGCCATCTCGACCGCTTCGACCGCGCCTTTGCCCAGGCGTTCAGCGGCCTGGAAACCATCCCGGTCCAGGCGCTTGTGACCGAACAGGCGATCCCCCGCGAATGGCTGGAGAAGCTGGCCGAAAAGCTTCTGACGGATGCCGAGAAGGCCGAAATCCAGGGCAGCGGCGGTTTCGAGGCGCTGATGGAAAAGCTGCGCGAACGCCTGGCCGAACAGCAGGGCCGCCATCAGGGCGGCAGCAAGTGGATCGGCACGGCGGGCACCTCGCCCTTCGGGGCCTACGGCTATAATCCCGAAGGCGTGCGCATCGGCCAGCACGAATCCCGCCACCGCCGCGCGGTCAAGGTCTGGGACAAGCGCGAGTTCCGCGACTTCGACGACGGCGTGGATCTGGGCACCCGCAACATCAAGGTGGCGCTGAAACGGCTGCGGCAATGGGCGCGGCATGGCGCGGCCGAGGAACTGGACCTGCCCGCGACGATCCGCGCCACGGCGGACCACGGCTATATCGACGTGCAGACCCGGCCCGACAGGCGCAACGCGGTCAAGGTGCTGCTGTTTCTGGACGTGGGCGGGTCGATGGACGACCATATCCGCGTCGTGGACGAGCTGTTCTCGGCCGCGCGCGCGGAATTCAAGCATATGGAGCATTTCTATTTCCACAACTGCCTCTACGAAGGCCTGTGGACCGACAACCGCCGCCGCTGGACGGAACAGACGCCGACCTGGGACGTGCTGCACCGCTTTGGCCGCGACTATAAATGCATCTTCGTGGGCGACGCCTCGATGTCGCCCTATGAGATCGCGGTGCCGGGCGGTGCCAACGAACACTGGAACCCCGAGGCGGGCGAGGTCTGGCTGCGCCGTGCCGCTGAGACCTGGCCCGATCACGTCTGGCTGAACCCGGTCCCGCAGGCGCAGTGGGGCTATACGCAATCCATCGCCATGATCGGCCGGATTTTCGAAAACCGCATGATGCCGCTGACGCTGGACGGGCTGACCCAGGCCATGCGGATCCTGGGATGACGCAGGCCCTGGCCGCCCTGCTGCCGCATTGGGGGCCGCTGGTGCTGGCGGTCTCGGCCTTCCTGTCCTGCATGATGGTGCCGCTGCCGACCTCGGCGCTGCTGCTGACGGCGGGGGCCTTGTCGGGGA
The DNA here is from genome assembly GCF_029027965.1 of Paracoccus sp. S3-43. Taxonomy (NCBI): domain Bacteria; kingdom Pseudomonadati; phylum Pseudomonadota; class Alphaproteobacteria; order Rhodobacterales; family Paracoccaceae; genus Paracoccus; species Paracoccus qomolangmaensis. Next base: position 2,047,926 of record NZ_CP119082.1, read on the forward strand.
CCGGGCATCTGTGGCTGCCGGAACTTGTGGCGGGCCGGTTCGCGGCGGCCAGCCTTGCGGGCGAATGCCTGTGGGCGGTTCTTCACCTGACGCTGGGACATCTGATGGCGCGCGGCTTACGCCACAGCGAGGGCGCGGCGCTGAAGGCCGTCGCCGTGGGGCTGGTTCTGGCGGCAGTGCTTTTGGCGCTGCGCACGCTCTGGCGGCGGCGGGACGGCGGGACCATATAGGGGCCATGAAATACGCGCCGATCATCCTGCTGATCCTCTATCTGGCCGCGATGTGGTTCTTTTCCCTGTGGCGCCTGCGGCAGGAGTTGAACCAGAAATCGACGCCGCTGAACCATCCGCGCCTGACGCCGATGCTGGAACGGCTGGGCCGGGCGATGGACCTGCCCCCGGTCCGCGCCCATGTCTACGAGGTTCCGCCGGTCAACGGCCTTGCCGCCCCGGACGGGCGGATCTTCCTGACGCGCGGCTTCATCGACAAGCTGGACGCGGGCGAGGTCACGCCCGAGGAACTGGCCAGCGTGATCGCCCATGAACTGGGCCATGTCGCCCACGGCCATGCCCGGCGGCGGATGATCGATTTCGCGGGCCAGAACGCCATCCGGATGGCGCTTGCCGGGGTGCTGGGCCGGATCGTCCCCGGACTGGGGGCCTGGATCGCGGGCATCGTCGCCACCGCCGTCGCCGCCCGCCTGTCGCGCGAGGACGAATTCGAGGCCGACCGCTTCGCCAGCGCGCTGATGATCCGCGCGGGCCTGGGGATCGAACCGCAGGTCTCGCTGTTCCAGAAGCTGGACCGTCTGACCGGCAAGCGCGGCACCGCGCCCGCCTGGCTGCTGTCCCATCCTCCGACCGCGCGGCGCATCGCCGCGATCCAGGCGCAGGCCGCCCGCTGGCGTCAGGGCTGATCGGGCTTGCGGCGGGGGGCGCTTGTGTTCTGCTGCGCCACGCAGCACGGGATCCGATGATGACGCGACCCTTCCGCCGCCGGGTTCTGGATCTGCCGATCGCGGTGCCGGCGGTGCAGGCCCTGGCGGCGGGCGCGGCCTGGGTCGTCTTGGCCTTTACCACGGCGCGGGACCATCGACCCCGCTTTCGAGGGCGCCCGTCTGCACCAGACCCTGCCCAGGATCTTCGCCGCAGCCGACGCCCTGGTCGCGCGCCTGCGCCCCGGCGAACAGGACATCGAACCCGAGGCCAGCTTTGCGGCCGCCGACGTAGTCTTCCGCGCGCTCTTCTCGATGCCCATCGAACATGCCACCGCCGCAAGGGTCTTTGCCGCCCTTCCCGCCCATCAGGACGCGCAGCCGGTGGTGAATCTGGCCGCGCTGCTGCCTTGGCCCCACCGGCTGCCGCATCCGCATTCGCGCCGCACCCGGCGCTCGGCATCGGAAATCCGCGGCCTGATCGCCGGGCTGGTGGCCGACCGGATGGCCGCGATCCGCGACGACACCGCGCCCGACCCGCAGACCGGCCGCCGCTTCTCGGAGCCTCAGATGGTGGACCAGGTGGCGATCTTCTTCCTGGCGGGGCACGAGACAAGCCCGTCCGCCCTGGCCTGGGCGCTGAGGCTGCTGGCCGCCCATCCGGCCGGCAGGAGACCGTCCCCTCGAAAGCCGCCTCCCTGACCCCCGACATGGCGGACGTGAACGCCCTGCGCGGCCGCCCCGCACCCCAAGGCGCGCAACTGATCCTGTCGCCCTGGCACCTGCACCGCCACCGGCGGCTATGGTCCGCTCCCGACGCCTTCGACCCCCCGCCGCTGGTCCCGCCCCGAAAACCCGCGCCAGCGCCCGCGATGCCTTCATCCCCTTTTCGGCGGGCGAACGCGCCTGCCCCGGCGCCGGCCTTGCGATGATCGAGGGCGTGGTGATGCTGGCCCGCATCGCCGCCGCCTCCGCCTGTCCCGCGTAATCCCTGCGATTCCCCGGCTTGACATTCGCCGCTGCCGGGACAAAAAGGGCGCCAGTGGGGCCGTAGCTCAGTTGGTAGAGCGCGTCGTTCGCAATGACGAGGCCAGGGGTTCGATTCCCCTCGGCTCCACCAATCCGCACTTTTGTTGCAAAAAGTCCGCTAATACCTTGAATGGAAAGGTAATTTCAGCGGTTCGATAGCCTTCACACCGGTTGTCTCGCAGGGGCTGCGCGAAGGCCAGTTTCAGCACTGTGCGCTTGAGCGCGAATGTGCCTTTTTCGTAGAGTTGCCAAGGGATTGACAGGAAAGTCAGGGCCGGTTCGCTAAGCTCCTCTAACCTATCCTCTGGCGGCGCGGCATTTACCGCCTGATCGGCCAGCACCAGCTTCCGGCGTTCCAGCTTTTCGATCCGCTGTTCATAGGCGGCTGCGACAGTGGGACTGGCCCCGTCAATGATCCGGTCAAGCAAGCCCTCGATTTGCTTTTCGATGTCCTTGATCTGGTCGGACAAAACGGCGCGCGCCCGCTGCGCTTCGGCCTGCCGCGCATTCCAGATGTCGGTGAACATGGCGCGGGCCAGCGCGAAGAACTGCCTTGCGGGCTGCATGGAGCGCAGGATGGCTTCCGCCCCGTCCTCGATATCGGCACGGGGGATGGAGCGGCGATGCGACGCGCAATTGGGCGTGTCGCAGAGATAATAGGCGTAATGCTTGTTCCGGCCCTTCGACCAGCAGGAGGTCATGGGCTGGTCGCAATCATCGCAGAGGACGTAACCGCGCAGCGGGAAGTCCTCGTTGATGTCCTTGCGGGCCAGAGCCACCGCAGAGCCGCGCAGACGCGCCTGTATGCGCTCATGCGTGGCGAGGTCGATCAGCGGCTCATGGAAGCCCTTGCGCAAGGATATGGCAGTGACACACAGCGACGAGTTCAAGCGCGATGCGGCTCGAATTGCACTCACCAGTGGTCTGACACGGCGTCAGATCGCGTCTGATCTTGGGATCGGGCTTTCGACGCTCGGCAAATGGATTCGGGCGAATTCCGATGAGGCAAAGGTGCCGGACCGGGATGCGGATCTTCTTCGTGAGAACGAACGGCTGCGGAAAGAGAACCGCATACTGCGCGAGGAGAGGGAAGTATTAAAAAAGGCGGCTCAGTTCTTCGCGGCTCAAAAGCCGTGAAGTTTCAGTTCATTGCCGGCTATCGCGGCAGCCTTTCGCGCAGCCATCTGTGTCGCATGATGGGCGTGACGGATCGCGGGTTGCGCGCGTGGCAGCGTAGGCCCCCGTCCATCCGTCAGCGGCGCGATAGGGTGATCCTGGCATATCCGCGAACAGCATCGGCTGAGCCTGGGCAGCTACGGCAGGCCGCGTATGACCGAGGAGCTGAACGAGCTGGGCCTGCGGGTCGGACAGCGCCGGGTAGGCCGTCTGATGCGCCAGAATGGCATTCGCATCATCCGCAGCCGGAAGTTCAAGCGCACCACCGACAGCGATCACGCCTTCAACATCGCGCCGAACCTCTTGCAACAGGACTTTTCGGCGAGTGCCCCGAACCAGAAGTGGGCGGGCGACATCACCTACATCTGGACGCGTGAGGGCTGGGTTTATCTGGCCGTCATCATCGACCTGTTCTCGAGGCGCGTGATCGGCTGGGCCATCAGCAACCGGATGAAGCAGGATCTGGCGATCAGGGCGCTGAACATGGCCGTTGCCCTGCGCCGCCCGCCACCCGGCTGTATTCACCACACGGATCGCGGGTCGCAATACTGCGCCCATGACTACCAGAAGCTTCTGCGCAAAAACGGGTTCAAAGTATCAATGAGCGGCAAGGGCAATTGCTATGATAATTCGGCCGTCGAGAGCTTCTTCAAGTCCCTGAAGGCCGAACTGGTCTGGAGACGCGAATGGCACACCCGACGCGATGTCGAGATCGCCCTCTTCGAATACATCAATGGCTTCTACAACCCGCGCCGCAAACACTCAGCCCTCGCCTGGAAATCACCCGTGGCCTTCGAGCAGAGGGCCGCTTAACATGAGCACCTGACCGGAACAGAAGCGATGCAGGTCCAGATCGCAGGACGGCGGCGGAGACCTGCGGCATGGAACGGCAGACCCTGCGCGATTGGGTGCAAGCCATCGGAGGTGTGGTTTCAGGATGAGGCCAGGGGTGGGCCAGCAAGGGACGCTCACCCCGACCTGGGCGGCGCGTGGATCCCGCCCCCGGGCGCCGCGCGACACTCGCTGCAAACGGGCCTATATCTTCGGCGCCGTCTGCCCGGCGCGCGCCACAACCGCGGCACTGGTCATGCCGCGTGCCGACACCTCGGCCATGAAGGCCCACCTGACTGAAATCGCAAAAACCCTTGCGCCGGGCGCCCACGCCGTGCTCGTGATCGACGGCGCCGGCTGGCACGGCTCCAGTGCTCTGCGCATCCCCGACAACATCACCATCGTGACACTCCCGCCCTATGCGCCAGAACTGAACCCGGTCGAGAACATCTGGGCCTATCTGCGGGCAAACCGCCTCGCCATCTCCATCTTCGACACTTACGACAACATCGTTGACCGATGCTGCGACGCCGCGAACGCCTTTGCAAACGACCCCGAGCGCGTCCGATCAATTGGTACGCGTGAATACGCAAAAGCGGTCAATGCTTAGGGCCGTTGGTATGAGACATTGATTTCATATAAAATGGTGGGCGGTGAGGGACTCGAACCCCCGACATCTTCGGTGTAAACGAAGCGCTCTACCAACTGAGCTAACCGCCCGCCGGGCCGGGTTCTAGCGCCTGGCGCAGGGCTTGGCCAGCGGGAACTTGGGTGCGGTCAGCCGATGATCCCGGAACCGGCGAACAGCGCGGGCAGATCCACGGTGTCGTGGCGGTTCAGCGCGTCGGCATGATTGTTCAGGAAACTGTCCGCCGCCACCTGCCCCGCCAGCTTCATCCGCGCCAACAGGCCCGGCGCCGGCATCAGCTTGGAGCGGGCGGTCAGGTCGGTCATCAGCTCGTCGTCCAGGATCATGTGGATCAGCGGGTTCTTCATCGACCGGTTCTGCAAGCGCTCCTCGGCGAACAGGCGCTTGACGAAGTTGATCGCCCGCAGGTCGGCCATCAGGGACGCGTTGAAGCTGACCTCGTTCACGCGGTCGGCGATCTGGGCGGGCGTGCGGGGGACGCCGTCGCGCAGCAGCGGATTGATGTTCACGATCACGATGTCGCGGGGCAGGCGCGGGTCATACAGCGGGAACATCGCCGGATTGCCGGTGAAGCCGCCGTCCCAGAACGCTTCAAGGTGGCCGGTATCGGGGTCGCAGATCTCGACCGCGCGGAACAGGTTCGGCAGGCAGGCCGAGGCCAGGACGGCATCGGGCGTCGCCGCCGCGCGGGTAAAGACCCGGAGCCGGCCGGTGCGCACATTGGTGGCGGCGACGAACAGCTGCGGGCCACGGTCGTTGCTGAAATCGGGATAGGGCAGATCCCGCAGCACCGCCCCCAGCGGATTGACATAGAAGGGACCGTAGTCATAGGGGCTGAAGATCCGGGTCAGGTTGTCCAGCCAGGCCGCGGGCGAAAACAGTTCGGCCGCCCGCTCGGTCCCCTGGGGCACGGGAAAGACCGAATACATCCACCGCACCAGACGGTTGTCGCTGCGCTGCCCGACCTGCGCCCACAGGTGATCCAGGTTTTCCCGCGCCGCGATGCGCCCGGCCCGGCCCGCGCTGCGCGACAGCCCGCCCTTCAGCGCCGCGCCGTTCAGCGCCCCGGCCGAGGCGCCGCTGATCGCGTCGATGGTCAGCCAGTCCTCGTCCAGCAGCCGGTCCAGGACGCCCCAGGAAAACGCCCCATGCGCGCCGCCGCCCTGCAAGGCCAGGTTGATGCGCTTTTGGTCCATCGCGTTCCCGCCCCCGTCCATGTTGCGCGTGCAGCATAGGGGGCTTTTCGCCAGCCGCAAGTTGTTGACAACGCCCCCCTTGGCGTCGCAGGAACGAAGCCATGCCAATGCCTTATACTTATCGTCACGCGTCCGAGGAATGGCGCGCCTGGTTGTCCGGCCTGCGCGCGGTTACGATGGTCCCGTCGGACAATACGCTTTATACGGCGACCGAGGCCGTGCTGAAATCGTTCCGCGCGCGGCTGACGCCGCAACAGGCCCTGGCCTTCGCCGACCTGCTGCCCACGGTGCTGCGGGCGATCTTCGTGTCGGGCTGGGATACTGACGCGCCGCTGCAAGACTGGCCGGACCGCGAGACGTTGCGGCAGGAAATGCTGGCGTGGCGGCGCCATCATAATGTCAGCCCGCCCGACCTGCTGGAACATCTGCTGGCGGCGGTTCCCGCGACGATGCGCAGGCCGGATCTGGACCGTGTGCTGAACGGGATCGGCCCGCAGGCCAGGGCATTCTGGGGAACGGACTGATCCGGCGGGATCAGTCCTCAGCGTTGGCCTCGGCACGGCTTTTTCCGGCCACGTCGAGCGCCAGGGTCGCGGCCATGAAGGCGTCCAGATCGCCATCCAGAACGCCCTGGGTGTCGCTGGTCTCCTCGCCGGTGCGCAGATCCTTCACCATCTGGTAGGGATGCAGGACATAGCTGCGGATCTGGTTGCCCCAGCCCGCGTCGCCCTTGGCGGCGTGCTGGGCGTTGATCTCGGCGTTCCGGCGGTCCAGTTCCATCTGATACAGGCGCGATTTCAGCGCGGCCATCGCGTTGGCGCGGTTCTGGTGCTGGGATTTTTCCGAGGACGTGACGACGATCCCGGTCGGCAGGTGGGTGATCCGCACGGCTGAATCGGTGGTGTTGACGTGCTGCCCGCCGGCGCCGGAGGACCGATAGGTGTCGATGCGGATGTCGCGGTCGGGGATGTCGATCTCGATATTGTCGTCGACGACCGGATAGACCCAGACGCTGCTGAAGGACGTATGCCGCCGTGCCGCGCTGTCATAGGGGCTGATGCGCACCAGCCGGTGCACGCCCGATTCCGATTTCAGCCAGCCATAGGCATTGTGCCCGCTGACCTTGTAGGCGGCGCTGCGGATGCCCGCCTCGTCGCCCGCGGTTTCGGACAGCAGTTCGACCTCATAGCCCTTCTTCTCGGCCCAGCGGACATACATGCGCGCCAGCATCGACGCCCAGTCGCAGCTTTCCGTGCCGCCCGCGCCGGCGTTGATTTCCAGGAAGGTGTCGTTCGCGTCTGCCTCGCCGTTCAGCAGCGCTTCCAGTTCCTTTTGCGCGGCAAGTTCCGCAAGGGATTTCAGGTTCGCCTCGGCCTCGGCCACCAGGTCGGCATCGCCCTCTTCCTCGGCCAGTTCGATCATCTCGGCATTGGCGGACAGGTCGGTGTCGATGCGGCGATAGGTTTCCAGGGCGTCCGACAGCGCCTGGCGCTCGCGCATCAGCTTCTGCGCGCGGGCGGGGTCGGACCACAGGTCGCCCGCCTCGATCATGGCGTTCATCTCCTCCAGCCGGTGCGGCGCGGTCTGCCAGTCCATCCGCTGTCCCAGCAGGGTCAGCGACTTGCGGATGGATTCGATGGTGGACTGCGTCTCGGCGCGCATGGGCGGTTCCTCGGGTTCGGGCAGGCGGGTTCGGGCAGGCGGGTTCGGGCAGGCGGGTTCAGACGGGCGGGCGTCAGGTCCGGGGTGATACCGCGCGCGGGGCCGTGGGGCAAGGGTCGGGGACCGGTCCTGCAACCGCCTGGACGCGGCGCACGTTATACCGAACCGTCATAAATCCGTTACGGACCGCCAAATGCCCCAGATCCAGGATCTGTTCCAGCCGCTGCAATCCATGCCTCTGCCCGCCGTCGCCCTGCGGCTGACCCTCGCGGTCGTCCTGGGTGGGCTGATCGGATGGGAGCGCGAGGTCAGTGCCCGCGCGGCGGGGCTGCGCACCCATATGCTGATTTCGCTGGCCGCCGCCATGTTCACCGTTGTCGCCATGGAACTGACGCATTTCCCCGCCGATGAGCAGGAGGTGCTGCGGATCGACCCCCTGCGCCTGATCGAGGCGGTGACGGCGGGCGTGGCCTTCCTCGCGGCCGGGTCGATCATCTTCAGCGGCGGCAGCGTGCGCGGCGTCACCACCGGCGCGTCGATGTGGCTGGCGGGGGCCGTGGGCCTTGCCTCGGGGACGGGGGACGGGCTGCTGGCGGTGATGGGAACCGCCCTGGCCGTGGTGATCCTGTGGATCGTGCGGATCATCGCCACCCCGGTTCACCACCGGCAGTCCGGGGACCGGCCGGATCCGGGCGCGCGCCGAGACCCGGAACGCCGTCAGTAAAGCCCGCCCGAGGACATGGTGCCGAAATCGGTCTGCCGGGGGATAACCCTGCGTTCCCCCGTCGAGGTGGTGATGGCGGTTCCCGACCCGGACCCGGCCCCCGCCTGCCAGGGCAGGACCACTTCGCCGTCGCCGAAGCCCGACACGATCAGCGGCGATCCCCAGTCCGGGTCGGTGCCGTCGCGGAAATATTCGGCAACCACGTTCGGGCCAGAGGCGTCGTCCGACAGCCGCTGGCCGGTGGCGCGGTCGATCTTGACCCAATAGCCGCCGGGCGGAACCGTGAATTCCGTGCCGCCGAATTCGGCCACCGCCTGGCGCATGAAGGCGTTGAACACCGGCACGCACAACGTCCCGCCATAGGCGTTGCTGCCCAGCGTGCGCGGCTGGTCATAGCCCAGGTAACAGCCCGCCACGATGTTCGAGGAATAGCCGATGAACCACACGTCCTTGGCGTCGTTCGTGGTGCCCGTCTTGCCCGCGATCGGCACCGGCAGGTCCACCCCGCTGCCCGATCCCCGTTCCACCGCGCCTTCCAGCATCGAGGTCAGCTGATAGGCCGTCACCGCGTCCATCACCCGCTCGCGGTTGGTGTCGATCACCGGACCCTGCCCGGCCGGCAGCGCCTGCTGGCCGCAGGTCTCGCAGACCCGCTGGTCGTGGCGATAGATGGTGCGCCCGCGCCGGTCCTGCACGCGGTCGACCAGGGTCGGTTCCACCCGTTCGCCGCCATTGGCGAACATGGCGTAAGCCGCGACCATCTTGAACAGCGTGGTTTCCTGCGCGCCGAGCGCATTGGCCAGGAACGGCTTCAGGTCGTCATAGACGCCGAAGCGTTCGGCATATTCGGCCACCCGCTCCATGCCGATGTCCTGGGCGATGCGGATCGTCATCAGGTTGCGCGACATCTCGATGCCCGTGCGCAGGGGCGTCGGGCCGTAATGCCTGCCGCTGGAGTTCTTGGGCTCCCACAGGCCGAAGGGGGTGTTGATGCGGATCGGCTCGTCCACGACGATGGTGGCGGGGGTATAGTTGTTGTCCAGCGCGGCGGCATAGACGAAGGGCTTGAAGGACGACCCCGGCTGGCGCTGCGCCTGCGTCGCCCGGTTGAAGACCGAGGACTGATAGCTGAAGCCGCCCTGCATCGACAGCACCCGGCCGGTATTCACGTCCATCGCCATGAAGCCGCCCTGGATTTCCGGGACTTGCCGCAGGGTCCAGCGGATGAAGCCGCCATCGCTGTCCTGCGTCATCGCCCGGACCAGCACCACGTCGCCCACGGCGACCAGATCGCCCGCCACCCTGGCGCGCGGGCCAAGCCTGCCGTCGGGGCCGCGCTTCCTCGCCCATTGCACATCGGCCGCCGGGATCCAGTGGCCGTCGGCGTCCTCCTCGATCCCCTCGATGCCGATGCGGGCGTCGGTCTCGCCCAGCTCCAGCACCACGGCGGGATGCCAGCCGGGAATGTCGCGGGGAACCTGCACCTGCCACAGCGCGCCGCGCCAGGCGGCCTCGTCGGTCAACTGCTCGGCGGGGATCGTCTCGCGGGTGCCGCGCCAGACGCCGGTGCCGCGATCGTAATCCTCCAACGCCTGGCGCAGCGCGTCGGCGGCCGCCGATTGCAGATCGGGATCGACCGTGGCGCGGATGGTCAGCCCGCCGCCGAAGAATTCCTCGTTCCCGAACTGCGCCGACAGCTGGCGGCGGATTTCGTCGGTGAAATAATCGCGCGGCGGCAATTGCTGGCGAAAGGCCGGATAATCGCCGTTCTGCACCGATTTCAGCGGCAGCTTCGCCTCGGACTGATAGGTCGCCTCGTCGATATAGCCGTTCTGCCACATTTCCCGCAGGACATAGTTGCGCCGTTCCGTCACCCGGTCCTTGGCGGTGACGGGGTGATAGCGGCCCGGCGCCTGGGGCATCGCGGCCAGCATCGCGGCCTCGTGCGGGGCCAGTTCGGTCAGCGACTTGTTGAAATAGGTCTGGGCGGCGGCGGCGACGCCAAAGCTGTTCTGGCCCAGGAAAATCTCGTTCAGATACAGTTCCAGGATCTGATCCTTGTCCAGCGTCCGTTCCAGCCGGGATGCCAGGATCAGTTCCTTGACCTTGCGTTCGACGCTGCGGTCCGAGGACAGCAGGAAGTTCTTCATCACCTGCTGCGTGATCGTGGAGGCGCCGCGCACCGACGACCCGCGCGAGGCGACCGCCTGCCAGGCCGCGCCGACGATGCCGCGCAGGTCATAGCCGGGATGGCTGTAGAAATTCTTGTCCTCGGCGCTGATGAAGGCGTGCTTCACCAGATCGGGGATCTCCTCGATGGGGACGAACAGGCGGCGTTCCTCGGCGAATTCGTCGATCAGGCGGCCTTCGCCGGAATAGATCCGGCTGATGGTTTTCGGCGTGTATTGGGCCAGGGTCTCGTGGCTGGGCAGGTCGCGCGAATAGATCCAGAAGATCGCGCCCAGGGTCAGGGCGATGAAAAAACTGGCGGTGACGAACCACGAGAAGATGGCACCGAAAAAGGACAGGATGCTGCGCAGCAAGGAAAGGGCCTTTCAGGGACTCGGCCCCGTCTATAGCGGCGCGGCCCGTCCCGGTCAAAACAACACTGGGGGATCGCAACCCTTATCGGCGCAGCATCGCCGCGCGCGCGGCCTCGTCGCGCGCCCAGCCGACCACGGCCTCGGACACGGCCTCGACCATGCGTTCGCGCCATTGCGGGTTCAGCAGGTTCGCCCGGTCGGCGTGGTCCGAGATGAAGCCCAGTTCCAGCAGGACGGACGGAATGTCGGGCGATTTCAGCACCGCATAGGGCGCGCGCTGCACCGGCCGTTCATGCATCCCGATCCCCATCAGCGACATGCGCGACGTCAGCCAGCGGGCGAAGCTTTCCGACCGGGGCTGGGTGTCGGTGCGCGCGAAATCCATCAGCACCCCGGCCAGGGCGTCGTCATGGCCGGCCAGGTCCGTCCCCGCCAGCAGGTCGTCGCGGTCGTGGCGCAGCGTCAGCTGGTCCGCCGCGCGGGCATCGGAGGCCGGGTTCCAGACATAGATCGTGGCCCCCGCCGCCTGCCCTTCCGGCAAGGCGTCGGCGTGCAGCGAGACGAACAGGTCGGCCCGCGCCTGCCGCGCCATGGTCATGCGCCGTTCCAGGGTCACGAAGCTGTCGTCGGTGCGCGTCATTTCCACGGTGATGCCGCGCGCCTGCAAGGCCGCGCGCAGTTCCAGCGAAAAGACCAGGACCAGATTCGCCTCGCTTTCGCCCTCGGCCAGGGCGCCGGGATCGAAGCCGCCATGACCCGGATCCAGAACGACCGTGAAGGACTCGTCCGGGGGCGGCTCCGGCACGTCCGCCGGTTCGGGCAGGTCGCGCAGGGCGGCCGTGGCCGATGGCCGGGGCGCGAAGTCCTGGGCCGCGACCGGAGCCAGGGCCACGGTGATCTGCGACAGCGCCGCGCCCGCCCGCTGGCCCGCGCTGTCGATACGGTAAGGGCCGGGCAGTTCGACGACCACGCGCGCCCAGTCCCGCTGGTATGGCCCCCACCGGATCGCGGGGGACAGGTCGGCGCCGAACAGATCCTGCGGCCGGGCCAGCCTCAGATCGGCGCCCTTCAGGTCGACGATCAGGCGCGGCGGGCCGTCCACCAGATAGGTGCGATAGGGGACCGCCTTCGTCAGCGACAGCCGCAGTTCCAGCGGCTTCGGCCCGCCCCAGCCGCGCCCCGTCGTCACAAGCGCCGATCCGCCCAGATCCAGCCGCGCCGGTTCATCCGCCCAGGCGGGCAGCGACAGCAGCGCCAGGATCAGAGCCAGCCACCTCATCGGGCGGCCATGAATCCTTGCAGGCGGCGCAACGCCTCGGCGATGTCGGCGGTGGCGCGGGCATAGGAAAAGCGCAGCGTCCGCGCGCCCCGGTCGGGATCGAAATCCAGCCCCGGCGTGACCGCGACGCCCGCCTTGTCCAGGATCTGGGCCGCGAAGGCCAGCGAATCCTCGGTCAGATCCGACACGTCGGCATAGATATAGAACGCCCCCTCGGGCGGCGCGATGCGGTGAAAGCCCGCCTTGGGCAACCCCTCCAGCATCAGGCGGCGGTTCTCGGCATAGACGGCAAGGTTCGCGTCGGCCTCGGCCGCGCAGTCCAGGGCCGCAAGCGCCGCGACCTGGCTGGCATGGGGCGGACAGATGAACAGGTTCTGCGCCAGCCGTTCCACGGTGCGGATGTGATCGGGCGGCACGACCATCCAGCCGACCCGCCAGCCGGTCATCGAGAAATACTTGCTGAACGAGTTGATGACGAACACCTCGTCCGTCACCTCCAGCGCGGAATGGCAGCGGTCTCCATAGGACAGGCCGTGATAGATCTCGTCCGAGATCAGCGCCATGCCCCGCGCCCGCGCCGCATCGGACAGCGCCCGCAATTCGTCGCTGCGCAGCACCGTGCCCGACGGATTGCCCGGCGAGGCGAGGATCAGCCCCGCGCAGCCGTCCGGCAGATCGTCAGGGCGCGGCTGATAGCGATCCTCGGGCCGGGTCGGGATGCCCACCGGCTCCAGCGACATGGCCCGCAGGATCTGGCGATAGCTGGGATAGCCGGGGTAACCCATGGCCACCCGGTCGCCCGCGTCGAACAGGGCCGAGAAGGCCAGGATGAAGGCCCCGCTGCTGCCGGGCGTCACCACCACGCGGGCCGGGTCCAGATCGACGCCATACCAGCGGCGATACAGATCCGCGATCCCCTGCCGCAGCGCGGGCAGGCCCAGGGCGACGGTATAGCCCAGCGGCTGTTCCAGCGCGGCGGCCAGCGCGCGCCGCGCGCCTTCGGGGGCCGGGGTCGAGGGCTGGCCGACCTCCATATGGATGATGTGGCGGCCCGCGGCCTCGGCGCGGGCGGCGGCTTCCATCACGTCCATGACGATGAACGGGTCGACCTGACCGCGAACGGATTTCCTCATGGCACTGCTGATCCTTGGCTTTTTGTCTTTTCCCTGTCTTACGCGCGCCGGGACTGCGCGAAAAGCCCCCCGGCGCCTTCCGGTCACGCAGCTTTGTCGGACGCTTCCTTGCCAACGGGCGGCGCAAGCGCCAAGCTGGCGCGAACCAAGACGAGGATCCCGATGAAACGCCTGATCGCCGCGCTGCTTTTGACCGCGACCCCCGCCATGGCCTTCGACATCTCCGCGATGTCGGACGCCGAAAAGGCCGCCTTCGGGGACGCCGTGCGGGAATACCTGATGGCCAATCCCGAGGTGCTGGTCGAATCCATCAACGTGCTGGAAGAACGCCGCGCCGCGTCCGAGGCGGAAAACGACGTGGCCCTGGTCGCGTCGAACCGCGAGGCGATCTTTCAGGACGGCCACAGCTGGGTCGGCGGCAATCCCGATGGCGACGTGACGGTGGTGGAATTCATCGACTATCGCTGCGGCTATTGCCGCAAGTTCAACGACCAGGTCCACGATCTGGTCGAGGGCGACGGCAATATCCGCCTGATCCTGAAGGAATTTCCGATCCTCGGACCGGATAGCGAGACCTCGGCCCGCTTTGCCGTCGCGGCCAAGCAGCTGGGCGGGAATCAGGCCTATGCGAAGGCGCATGACGAATTGATGGCGCTGCGCGGCGCCCCCTCGCCCGAGGCGCTGAAATCCATTGCCGCCGATATCGGCCTCGACGGAGACGAGGTTCTGAACACCATGAACACCGAATCCGTATCCGCCGTGCTACGCGGGAACCGGCAACTGGCGGAACGCATGGCGATCATGGGCACGCCGACCTTCGTGATCGGCGATACCCTGCTGCGCGGGATGCCCGCGGATGGCCTGGACGCCAGCGTCGCCGCCGCGCGCGAGGGGAACGGCTGACGCGCCTCGTGGCGCGGGCGGGAGCCTCCGGCGGGGATATTTACGTGAAGAAGAAGCGGCTATTCGGCCGCCATGCGGTCGTGGTCGGGGCGCGCGATGCGGCCCAGGAGGTGGTCGGCTGCCTTTTCGCCCACCATGATCGACGGGCCGTTCAGGTTGCCGTTGGTGATGCGCGGAAAGATCGAGCTGTCGGCGACGCGCAACCCCTCGACGCCAATCACCTTCAGGTCGGGATCGACGACCGCCATCGGGTCATGGGCCGCGCCCATCCGCGCCGTGCCGCAGGGGTGATAGGCCGATTCGGCGTGGTCGCGGATGAAGGCGTCGATCTGGGCGTCCGTCTGGACTGCCGCGCCGGGCTGGATTTCGTCGCCCCGGTATTCGGTGAAGGCGGGCTGGTTGAAGATCCGGCGCGTCAGGCGGACGCAGGCGCGGAACTCGGCCCAGTCGTCGGGATGGGACATGTAGTTGAAGCGGATCTCGGGCGGCGCCGCCGGGTCGGCAGAGGCCAGCCGCACCGTGCCACGCGATTTCGACCGCATCGGGCCGACATGGGCCTGGAAGCCGTGGCCCTGCGCCGCCGCCTTGCCGTCATAGCGGACCGCCAGCGGCAGGAAGTGATACTGGATGTCGGGGTAATCCACCGCGTCCGAGGACCGGATGAAGCCGCAGCTTTCGAACTGGTTCGACGCGCCCAGCCCGGTCTTTTGCAGCAGCCATTCGACCCCCACCCGGCTTTTGCCCAGAAGATTGTAATAGGTATACAGGGTTATCGGCTTCAACGCCTTGTACTGCATGTAGATTTCAAGGTGGTCCTGCAGGTTCGCGCCGACGCCCGGACGGTCGGCCAGCGGCGCGATGCCGTGCTGGCGCAGGTGGTCGGCGGGACCGATCCCCGACAGCATCAGCAGCTTGGGCGTGTTGATCGAACTGGCCGAGACGATGACCTCGCGTCCGGCGCCGATGGTTTCGACGCGGTTCCCGCGTTCGATTTCAACGCCATAGGCGCGCTTTCCTTGAAACAGGATCCGGCGGGCCAGGGCGCGGACCAGCGTCAGCCGCCCGGTCTTCAGCGCCGGGCGCAGATAGGCGTTGGCGGCGGACCAGCGGCGGCCCTGCCAGATCGTCGCCTCCATCGGGCCGAAGCCTTCCTGATGTTCGCCGTTGTAATCGGGCGTATAGGGCCAGCCCGCCTGCCGCCCGGCCTGGATGAAGGCGTTGAACAGCGGGTTGCGGCGGCGCCCGCGCGTCACATGCAGCGGGCCGTCGGTGCCGCGCCACGGGGAAGCGCCGCCGTGCCAGGTCTCCATCCGCTTGAAATAGGGCAGCACGTCCTCATAGCCCCAGCCCGCCGCGCCGCTGTCGCGCCAATGGTCGAAGTCCTTTCGGTGCCCGCGCACGAAGACCATGCCGTTGATCGAGGACGATCCGCCCAGCACCTTGCCGCGCGGCGTGGCGAGGCGGCGCCCGCCCAGATGCGGTTCCGGCTGGCTGGAAAAACCCCAGTCGTAGCGCGGCATGTTCATCGGGTATGACAGCGCCCCCGGCATCTGGATGAAGATGCCCGCATCGGTGCCGCCGTATTCGATCAGGGTAACGCCGTGTCCCGCCTCGGTCAGGCGATAGGCCAGCGCGCAACCGGCGGAACCGGCGCCGACGATGACGTAATCAGCGGTCATGGCGATCCCCTAATACGGCGCCTCGACGGTGCCCATGCCGACATAGACGGTCTTGAGTTGCGAATAATGCTCGATGGCGGCGGCCGAGTTTTCGCGGCCCAGGCCCGACAGCTTGGTACCGCCGAAGGGCATTTCCACCGGGGTCAGGTTATAGGCGTTGATCCAGCAGGTGCCTGCCTCCAGCGCGGCCACAACACGATGCGCGCGGGTGATGTCCTGCGTGAAGACCCCCGCCGCAAGCCCGAAGCCGGTGGCGTTGGCGCGGGCCACGGCCTCGGCCTCATCGGCGAAGGTCAGCGTGGTCATCACCGGGCCGAAGATCTCGTCGCGGGTGATCGCCATGTCGTCGGCGGCATCGGCGAAGACGGTGGGCGGGATGAACGCCCCCTCGCCCACACCGCCGCAGACCAGCCGCGCGCCCGCCTCCTGCCCGGCGGTGATCGCCGCGCGGATCTTGCCCGCCTGCGCGGCGTTGATGATCGGGCCGAATTGCGTGTCCGGGTCCAGCGGATCGCCGATGCGGACCTGCGCCAGCCGTTCGGCCAGCCGGTCCAGGAAGCCCGCCGCGATCCCCTGTTGCAGGAACACCCGCGTGCCGTTGGAACAGATCTGGCCCGAGGAATAGAAATTCGCCAGGATCGCCGCGCCGACCGCATCCTCCAGGCTGGCGTCGTCGAAGACGATCAGCGGCGACTTGCCGCCAAGCTCCATCGTGACATGGCGCATCCCTTCGGCGGCGGCGGCATAGACGCGGCGGCCGGTGGGCACCGATCCGGTCAGCGAGACCTTGGCCACATGCGGATCGGTCACAAGCGCCGTGCCGACCTCGGCCCGCCCCTGCACCACGTTGAAGATGCCGGGCGGCGCGCCCGCCTGGGTCAGGATTTCCGCCAGCTTCAGGGCGCCCAGGGGCGTTTCCTCGGACGGTTTGAAGACCATGGCATTGCCCATCGCCAGCGCGGGCGCGGCCTTCCAGCAGGCGATCTGGCTGGGATAGTTCCAGGCGCCGATGCCCGCGCAGACGCCCAGCGGTTCGCGCCTTGTATAGGCCCAGTCGCGGCCCAGGGGGATCATCTGGCCGGTCACGGTCGCGGCCAGCCCGCCGAAATACTCCAGCGCCGCCGCCCCGGACGGCCAGTCGGCCACCAGCGTTTCCTGGATCGGCTTGCCGGTATCCAGCGTCTCCAGCCGGGACAGGTCGGCGTTGCGGTCGCGGATGATCGCGGCGGCGCGGGACAGGACGCGGCCCCGGTCGGCGGGCGCCATCGCCGCCCAATCGACCTGCGCGCGGGCGGCGGACCGGCAGGCCAGCGCCACCTGATGGGGCGACGCCTCGCGCAGGGAAGCGATTTCCTGGCCGGTATAGGGATAGCGGACGGGCAGCACCGCGCCCTCGCCCTCGACGAAACGGCCGTCGATGAACAGGCTCGCGGCGGGTTGGGCGTTCAGGGTCACGACAGGGCCTCGTCCAGGTAATCGAAGATCAGCTTGTGCGCGGCATCGGCATCCAGCCCGCCGCGCGTCAGGACCGCGCGCAGATAGACGCCGTCGATCAGCGCGCCCAGGGTGTCGGCCACGGCGGCGGGATGATCGGTCAGCGGGCGCAGCGCCACGATCAGATTCGACCGCAGCCGCCGGTGATAGACCCGCAGCAGGCGCGCGGCCTCGTCGTTGATGAGCGCCAAGGCATAGAAGTTGATCCAGGCGCTGACCGTCTCTCTCTGGAAATTCTGCGGCGCGAAACTGGCGCGGACGATTCCCTCCAACCGGCCGCGCGGCCCCTGGCCCGGCAGGCGTTCCGCCACCGAACCGCTGTAGGTGCGCAGGATGTAACGCATGGCCGAGAGAAAAATCTGCTCTTTCGACCCGAAGTAATGGTGCGCCAATGCTGGCGACATGCCCGCACGCCGGGCAATCTGCGCCACCGTCACGTCAAGCGACCCGGTTCGCCCGATCTCGAAGATCGCGGCGTTGATTAACGCAGCTTTTCGGATAGGCTCGGCACCGATCTTAGGCAAGATTGCACCCCGCTTGAGGGAAAGGTTGCTTCTCGAAGCCTGTGTATCGTTAATTGACTGACCAATCAAGAACAGGAAGCCCAGCATGTTCCGTATCCGCCTGACCGCCGCCCTGGTCACCGCCACGGCCATTGGCACGGCCATTGGCACGGCCATCGGCACGGCCCTTGCAGGCCCCGTTGCGGCGGCCGAGCCGGACACATGCCGCAAGGTCGTTCTGTCCGACGTGGGCTGGACCGACATCACCGCCACGACCGCGCTGGCCTCGACCGTGTTGCAGGCCCTGGGATACGAGACGGAAACCAAGCTGCTGTCGGTGCCGGTGACCTATACGGCGCTGTCGACCGACGACGTGGACATCTTCCTGGGCAACTGGATGCCGACGATGGAGGCCGACATCGCCCCCTATCGCGACGCGGGCACGGTGGACACGGTGCGCACCAACCTGACGGGGGCGAAATACACGCTGGCCACCAACAAGGCGGGGGCCGATCTGGGCATCACCGATTTCGCCAGGATCGCCGAACACAAGGACGCGCTGTCCGGCCAGATCTACGGGATCGAGCCGGGCAATGACGGCAACCGCCTGCTGCTGGAGATGGTGGCCGAGGACAAGTTCGGGCTGGGCACCTTCGAGGTGGTCGAATCCAGCGAACAGGGGATGCTGGCCCAGGTCGCCCGCGCCGATGCGGCGGGCCAGCCGGTGGTGTTCCTGGGCTGGGAACCGCATCCGATGAACGCCCAGTTCGAGATGACCTATCTGGAAGGCGGGGACGAAATCTTCGGTCCCGACCTGGGCGGGGCCGAGGTGCGCACGAATACCCGCCACGGCTATGTCGCGGAATGCCCCAATGTCGGCAAGTTCCTGCAAAACCTGGAATTCACCCTGCCGATGGAAAACGAGGTGATGGGCAGGATCCTGAACGACGGGCAGGATCCGATGGCCGCCGCCAAGGACTGGCTGTCGGCCAATCCCGATGCCGCGACCCCCTGGCTTGACGGCGTGACCACCTTCGACGGCAACGACGCGGCCGCCGCCCTGACCGGGGCGCTGTCCGGGTGAGCGTCGGCGCGCCCGCCTTTTCCCCCGCACCAGCAAGGAACCGCGCATGGAGCAGTTGACGGCATGGGTGACCGATAACAAGATACCGGTGGGGCGCACCGCAAAGTCGATCTTCGACTGGCTGAACGCCAACGCCTCGGGGCTGTTCAACGCCGTCTCGGGCGCGTTGGACTGGCTGATCGGACGCATCCTCGCCGCGTTGGAGGCGCCGCACCCGCTGCTGTTCATCCTGCTGGCCGTGGCGCTGACCTGGGTCTTGCAGCGCAACTGGAAGACCTGCCTGCTGGTCGCGGCGGGACTGCTGTTCGTCCTGAACCAAGGCTATTGGGACGAGATGCAGCAATCCCTCACGCTGGTGCTGGCGGCCTGCCTGGTCTGCATGGCGATCGGCGTGCCGGTGGGCATCGCCGCCGCGCACCGCCCGCGCCTTTACGCCTGGATGCGGCCGGTTCTGGATCTGATGCAGACGCTGCCGACCTTCGTCTATCTGATCCCGGCCATCGTGTTCTTCGGCATCGGCATGGTGCCGGGGCTGCTGGCCACCGTCATCTTCGTGCTGCCCGCGCCGATCCGGCTGACCCAGCTTGGCATCGCCTCGACCCCCGCCGCGCTGGTCGAGGCCGCGACCGCCTTCGGCGCCACGCCGCGCCAGCTTCTGTGGAAGGTCGAACTGCCAAGTGCGCTGCCCCAGATCATGGCCGGACTGAACCAGACGATCATGCTGTCGCTGTCGATGGTGGTGATCGCGGCGCTTGTCGGGGCGGCGGGCCTTGGCGTGCCGGTGGTCCGGGCGCTGAACAGCGTCAATACCTCGCTGGGGTTCGAATCGGGCTTCGTGATCGTCGTGGTGGCGATCCTGCTGGACCGGATGCTGCGGATGGAGGGCCGGAAATGACCATCGTTCCCAACGCCGTCGAATTCGACCGGGTGTCCATCGTCTTCGGCGACCACCCAGAGACCGCCCTGCCGCTGATGGACCAGGGCAAGGAACGCGGAGAGATTCGCGCGGCCACCGGCCAGGTGCTGGGCGTCCACGACTGTTCGCTGAACGTCCGCCAGGGCGAGATCCTTGTGCTGATGGGCCTGTCCGGGTCGGGCAAGTCCACCCTGCTGCGCGCCGTCAACGCGCTGAACCACGTCTGCCGGGGCGAGGTCCGGGTCTGGGACGGCCAAGGCATGATCTCGGTCAGCGGGGCGGGAAAACGGACGCTGCGCGACATCCGGCTGCGCCATGTGGCGATGGTGTTCCAGCAGTTCGGCCTGCTGCCCTGGCGCAGCGTTCGCGAAAACGTGGGCCTGGGGCTGGAGCTTGCGGGCATGTCCCCCGCCGAACGCAAGGCCCGCGTGGATCACCAGCTTGAGACGGTGGGGCTGAAGGACTGGGCCGAACGCAAGGTGGGCGACCTGTCGGGCGGGATGCAGCAGCGCGTGGGCCTGGCCCGCGCCTTCGCGACCGAGGCGCCGATCCTGCTGATGGACGAACCGTTCAGCGCGCTCGATCCGCTGATCCGCGCGCGGCTGCAGGACGAATTGCTGGAATTGCAGGCCAAGACCCGGCGCACCATCATCTTCGTCAGCCACGACCTGGACGAGGCGTTCAAGCTGGGCAACCGCATCGCCCTGATGGAGGGCGGCCGCATCGTCCAGATCGGCACCGCGCGAGAGATCATCGCCAACCCGGTCAGCGATTATGTCGCCGATTTCGTGGCGCACATGAACCCGCTGGGGGTGCTGACCGCCGCCGACGTGGTCCAGCCGGGCGACGCGCCGGGCGATCCGGTGCCCCGCGACATGCCGGTGCGCAAGGTGATGGGGCTGCTGTCGGACCGCGCCGCCCTGCCGGTCGACGGCGGCGGCTGCATCACCCGCGACGCGGTGCTGGCCCGGCTGATCGACCCGCGCGGCTGACCCTTCGCCGTGGCCCGAATGCGACAAGCATGTGTCGGTCGCGTGGCAGCTATGGCATCCGCGCATCCGCCCCTTTAAAAGGCGGCAAAGCGGCTATCAGAGGCAGGTTCATGAAGATCATCGTTCTGGGCGGAGACGGTTTCTGCGGTTGGCCGACCGCGCTGCATCTTTCCGCGCGCGGTCATGACGTGGTGATCGTGGACAACCTGTCGCGGCGCAAGATCGACGTGGAGCTTGAGGTCAGCAGCCTGACGCCCATCCGCCCCCTGGGCGAACGCGTGCGGGCCTGGCACGAACTGACCAACCACAGCATCCGGGTCGAGAATTTCACCGTCGGCGAACATTACCACCGCCTGCTGACCCTGTTGCGCGACGAACGGCCCGACGCGGTGATCCATTTCGCCGAACAGCGCGCCGCGCCCTATTCGATGAAATCGAGCTGGCACAAGCGCTATACCGTCAGCAACAACCTGAACGCGACGAACGACATCCTGGCGGCCATTGTCGAGTCCGGCCAAGACATCCACCTGGTCCACCTGGGCACGATGGGCGTCTATGGCTATGGCACGGCGGGGATGAAGATCCCCGAAGGATATCTGAACGTCGTGGTGGAAACCGAGAACGGCCCCCACAGGCAAGAGATCCTGTATCCCGCCAATCCGGGGTCGATCTATCACATGACCAAGACCCAGGATCAGCTGTTCTTCTTCTATTACAACAAGAACGACGGCGTGCGGATCACCGACCTGCATCAGGGCATCGTCTGGGGCACCCAGACCGAGGAGACGCGCCTGGACGACCGACTGATCAACCGCTTCGACTATGACGGCGATTACGGCACGGTGCTGAACCGTTTCCTGATGCAGGCGGCCATCGGCTATCCGCTGACGGTGCACGGCACCGGCGGGCAGACCCGCGCCTTCATCCATATCCAGGACACCTGCCGCTGTATCGAGCTTGCGCTGACGAACCCGCCTGCCAAGGGGGACCGCGTCAGCATCCTGAACCAGATGACCGAAACCCACCGCGTCCGCGACCTGGCGCAGATGATCGCCGACCAGACCGGGGTCGAGATCGCCTTCCTGAAGAACCCCCGCAACGAGGCCGACGAAAACGACCTGCATGTCGCCAACGACCGCTTTCTGGGCCTGGGGCTGGAACCGATCAAGCTGGCCGACGGGTTGCTGGCCGAGGTCCAGGAAATCGCCCGCAAATACGCCGACCGCTGCGACCGCGACAAGATCCCCTGCGTGTCGCAATGGCGGACGGCCTAGACATCAGGTCTGCCGCAGGAACTCCAGCAGATCGTCGACCAGCCGGTCCGCATGGGTCGCGGTCAGCCCGTGCGGGGCGCCGCTGTATTCGATCAGACGGGCATCGGGCAGCATCGAGGCCAGGCGTTCGGCGGTTGCGGCACTGGGAACGGTCTTGTCACCGGTGCCGTGGATGATCAGCGTGGGCACGGTGATGTTGGGCAGGTCGCCGCTGAAGTCGGTCGTCCCGAAGGCCGTCACGCATTCCAGCGTCGCGCGGGGGCTGGCCATCATCGCCATGCCCAGGGACCAGTCCAGGATCTGCTGGCTGACGCCGCCGATCATGCCCTGACCATAGAACTGCTTGAAGAAGTCGGCCAGGAAGGCGGGGCGATCCTTGCGCAGGCCCGCCCGGATCCCGTCCAACAGGTCGCGGGTGATGCCCTTGGGGTTGCTTTCCGCTTTCAGCATCCCCGGCACGACCGAGGCCACGAACACCGCCTGCGACACGCCGCCGCCATGGCGGGTCATGTAGCGCGCGACCTCGCCCCCGCCCATGGAAAAGCCGACAAGCGTGGCGTCCGTCACGCCCAGCCCGTCGATCACCGCCGCCAGGTCATCGGCCAGGGTGTCATAGTCATAGCCGTCCCAAGGCTGGTCGGACCGGCCGAAGCCGCGCCGGTCATGGCTGATGACGCGGAACCCCGCCTCGGCCAGCCTGACAGCCTGGTATTCCCAACTGTCGGCGTTCAAGGGCCAGCCGTGGATCAGCACCACGGGTCGGCCCCGGCCCCAGTCCCTGACGTGCAGCGTCGTTCCGTCGCCTGCGGTGATTACCGGCATGTCGCACTCTCCTGATCCAGCCTTGGCAGGGGAACGCCGGAGGATCGGGCCGGGTTGCCTTACCGGACCCGCGCCCAGGTCTGGCTTTTGCAGATCAGCCCGCCCGCGACGCAGCCCGACAGGCTCATGCGGTCGCCGGCGACGCTGGCCTTGCCGTTGTAGATCTTGTCATTGGCGGGCCGCCACACCTTGCCCGTGTAAGTGCCGCCGCCCCGTGGGGCCATGTCGATGACGATCTGGCGGCCCAGATTCGGGGACTGGTATTGCGACTGGCCCCGGAAGGTCCGGGTGATCGTGCCGCAGAATGCCCCGCCGCACGGGGCGATGGTGACATGGGCGAAGGCTCCGTCGTCGGGCTGGGTCTGCCAGACCCCCTCGATCGGGTCGGCGGCGGCTGCGGTGGCTGCCAGGGCAAGAATGGCGGCGGCGACGATGTGGCGCATGGGTTCCCTCCTCCAGATGCGGCGATGCTGCGCGGGCGGCCCGCTGTCTGGCAAGCCTGACGTGAGGTCGCAGCGCCCTTCCGTTCCCCGCGCGTCCATGGCAAAGCGTGCGCAACCTGCGAGAACACCGGAGCCCGCCATGATCCTTTACCCCGCCATCGACCTGAAGGACGGCCACTGCGTCCGCCTGCTGCGCGGCGAGATGGAGGCGGCGACCGTCTTCGGCACCGATCCGGCGGCGCAGGCGCGGGCCTTCCAGGAGGCCGGGGCGGAATGGCTGCACCTGGTCGATCTGAACGGCGCCTTCGCGGGCCATCCGGTGAACGCCGAGGCGGTTCAGGCGATCCTGGCCGCCATCGACATTCCCGCCCAGCTGGGCGGCGGCATCCGCGACATGGCGACCATCGAAGGCTGGCTGGACAAGGGCCTGTCCCGCGTGATCCTGGGCACCGTCGCGGTCGAAAACCCCGACCTGGTGCGCGAGGCCGCCGCCGCCTTCCCCGGCCGCATCGCGGTGGGCATCGACGCCCGCGCCGGGCGCGTGGCGACCCGCGGCTGGGCCACCGAGACGCAGGTGTTGGCCACCGACCTGGCCCGCCAGTTCCAGGACGCGGGCGTGGCCGCGATCATCTATACCGACATCGACCGCGACGGCGCCATGCAAGGCCCCAACATCGCCGCGACCGAGGCCTTGGCCCGCGCCGTCGGCATCCCGGTCATTGCATCCGGCGGCGTGTCGTCGCTGGACGACCTGCGCGCCCTGGGGGATACGGGGGTGATCGCCGGGGCGATCTCGGGGCGGGCGCTCTATGACGGGGCGATCGATCTCGCGCAGGCGCTTGCGTTGCTGAGGCCGCCCATCTGACGCTTGGCAGCACGCCGGATTCGGTGCAGCATCGGCCCGTTCCCTGAAAGGACTGGCCATGGCAAAACCCTGCATCTACCCGACGCTGCGCTATGCCGATGCGGATGCCGCGATCCGCTGGCTGACCGATACGCTTGGCTTTCGCGACCATGCCGTCCATCGCGCGGAGGATGGCACCGTCGCCCATGCCGAACTGGCGCTTGGGCCGTCGATCATCATGCTGGGGCAGGCCCGCGACGATGCCTATGGCGCGATGGTCGGCGTGGGCAGGCGAACCGATGCGATCTATGTCGCGGTGCCCGATGCCGATGCGGTCTTCGCCCGCGTCGAAGCGTCTGGCGTCGCCATCGAAAAGCCGCCCCATGACACCGACTATGGCAGCCGCGAATTCGCCTGCCGCGACCCCGAGGGCAACCTGTGGAGCGTCGGCACCTACTGGCCGACGGTCGCCGATCAGATCTGACGTTCGGGCATCTGCACGACCAGCCCGTCCAGCGCGTCCGTCACCTTGATCTGGCAGGTCAGGCGGGACCGTTCGGGATCGGGCTGATAGGCGAAATCCAGCATGTCCTCCTCCATCGGGTCTTTCGGGGGAAGCTGGTCGACCCATTCCGCCGCGACATAGACATGGCAGGTCGAACAGGCGCAGGCGCCGCCGCAATCGGCGTCGATGCCGGGAATGCCGTTGTCGCGCGCGCCCTCCATCACCGTCATGCCGGGCTTCACGTCCACCTCGTGGCGGGTTCCGTTATGCTCGATATAGGTGATGCGGGCCATGGCTTGGGTGTCCTTTGCTGTGCAGGGCGCAGATAGGCCATCGGCCCCGCAATGAAAAGGGGCGGCCCCGCAGGACCGCCCCCATGGTCCCCAGGGGACAGGATCAGGATTTGCCGACCGGCAGGGCCACGAAGCGCGGCTCTCCGGCGCGGCGCACCAGCACCAGCAGGGACTTGCGCCCCGCCTCGCGCGCCTCGTCGATGCGGGCGTTCAGGTCGCTGATGGACGCGACCGGCTGCTGGCCCGCCTCGGTGATGATGTCGCCGGGGGCAAGGCCCTTTTCGGCGGCTTCGCTGGACGGATCGACCTCTTGCACCACAAGGCCGCGCGCGTCGTTGGGCAGGCCCATGTCCTGCGCCATCTCGGGCGTCAGCACGGACAGCGTCATGCCCAGGACATCCTGCTGGCTGGGCCCGCCTTCCGAACCGCCGGGCCGGTCCTCCGCGCCTTCCGCCGTTTCGCGGCGGCCCAGCGTCACCGACAGGGTGACCGGGCCGTCGCTGCGCTGCACCACGACATCGACCGGCTCGCCGGAGGGCGCCTCGGCCACGCGGCGGACCAGGCTGCGGGTGTCCTTGACCTCGGACCCGGCAAAGCTGGTGATCACGTCGCCCGCGCGCATCCCGGCCTCGCGCGCGGGGCCTTCGGGAACATCCGTCACCATGGCGCCGGATTCGGCGGCCAGGCCAAGCGCCTCGGCCATGTCGGGGGTCACGTCCTGGATCTTGACGCCCAGCCAGCCGCGCCGGGTTTCCCCGAATTCCTGCAACTGCTTCACGACGCTGGAGACGACGTTCGACGCCATGGAAAAGCCAATGCCGATGGAGCCGCCGTTGGGCGACAGGATCGCGGTGTTGACGCCCACGACCTCGCCCTTGAGGTTGAACAGCGGCCCGCCGGAATTGCCCCGGTTGATCGCCGCGTCGGTTTGCAGATAGTCGTCATAGGTGCCCGACAGTTCGCGGTTGCGCGCCGACACGATCCCCGAACTGGCCGAGAAGCCCTGGCCCAGCGGGTTGCCAAGCGCCAGCACCCAGTCGCCCACGCGGGCATCGTCGGAATTGCCGAATTCCACGAAGGGCAGCGGGTCGCCGCTTTCGACCTTCAGCAGGGCCACGTCGGTGTTCGGGTCGGTGCCGATGACCTTGGCGGGCAGGGTCTCGCCCGAATAGAATTCGATCTCGATCTCGTCCGCGCCCTCGATGACGTGGTTGTTCGTGACGATGAACCCGTCGGCCGAAATCACGAAGCCCGACCCCAGGGCGTTGGACCGCTGGGGCATCCGGGGACCGCCCGGTCCCGGCTGGCCGGGAATGCCCGGAAAGCCGAAATCGCGGAACAGGTCGGAAAACGGGCTGCCTTCGGGGAAGATCGGTGCGCCTTCGCCGCCGGTCGGTTGGGCCACCACGGCGGTGGTGGTGATGTTCACGACGGCGGGCGCGACCTGCTGGACCAGATCGGCAAAGCTGTCGGGCATGACCTGCGACGAGCCCGTCTCGGGCGCCGACAGCGGTTCGTTGTTGTTCGCCGCCTCTTGCGCCTGCTGGCTGGCCTCGGGCGTGATGTCGGGATGCGCGTCCTGCGCCGCCGCGAAACCAAGGCCGACGGTCACGGCCAGCGCCGAGGCGGTCAGGAGATGCCGAGGAGAAAAGGTCTTCATGCGGATGCCCTCATCTTGCGCATATTGCCCTGGGCCGAAGATGGCCGGGGACCAGGTTTGGATATGAAGAAGAAATAGGTCGGCGTTGCAAATAAACCACGCTCTCGGGCAGTGAACTGATCGTGACTTTTATTGCAGAAGGGGCGGATGGTGTCCCACCCGCCCCTCTCGTGTCGGTCATTCCTGCGCCGGGGCGTCTTGCGGGGCAGGGTCCGCGGGCCCTTCGCCCGCCGGCTGTTCCGCCACCGGAGCGGTCTCGGGCGCAGTTTCGGGGGCGGTCTCGGGAGCAATCTCGGCGGGGGCACCGACGCCTTCGGTCTGCTGGGGCGGGGTCGCCAGCATTTCCGGCACCGGGGTCAGGGTGACGCCCGCGCTTTCGCCCAGGCGGTTGCCTTCGCGGTCGGTCACGGTCGGGGTGACCAGGCCTTCCTCGTCCTCGGCGGCGGTCGGCGGCTGGATGGTGCCCGCCGAATTGCCCGCGGGAACCGGGGTCGGCGACGGGTTCGCACGGCTGGCGCCGTCATCGCGCAGATAGCTGAAGAATTCCCCGTCCGGCTGCAACACCATGGTGCTGTTCCCGCCCCGGATCGCCCGTTCATACGAGGTCATCGACCGCGTGAAGGCGAAGAATTCCGGGTCGCGCCCGAAGGCGTCGGCATAGATGGCGTTGCGCTGCGCGTCGGCCTCGCCTCGGACGATCTCGGCGCGCTTGGACGCCTCGGATGTCAGTTCCGTCACCGTCCGGTCGGCCGCGGCGCGGACCCGCTGCGCGGCCTCGCCGCCCCGGGCGATCTCGTCGGCGGCTTCGCGCTGCCGTTCGGCGCGCATCCGGGCATAGGTCGCATTCAGGTTCTGTTCCGGCAGGTCGGTGCGGGTCAGGCGCACGTCGATGATCTCGACCCCCAGCCCTTCCGAGTTCGAGCGCGCCTCGTCGCGGATCTGGTTCATCAGCGCGGTCCGGTCGTCCGACAGCACGCTGGTGGACGGGACCGTGCCCAGCACCTCGCGGATGGCGTTGCGCACGATGGGTTCCAGGCGGCCCTGCGCGCCCTGGATGCCGCCCGCGCCCACCGCCTGGCGGAAGCGGACCACATCGGTGATCCGCCAGCGGGCAAAGGCATCCACGATCAGGCGCCGGTCGTCCAGGGGCGTGACCTCCAGCGGGACGGTGGGCAGGCCCAGGATGCGGCCGTCGTATTTTTCAACATTGTCCAGGAACGGCACCTTGAAATCCAGGCCCGGATCCTCCTTCACGTCGACGACCCGGCCCAGGCGCAGCACCAGGGCCTTTTCGCGTTCGTCGACGATGAACACCGAGGACGCGACCAGCACGCCCACCGCGATCAGGGCGGGAATGGCCAGCGTCGCGGCCGTGATTCTGCGAGCGGTGGCCATCAGTTGTTCCCTCCGGTATTGGCGTTGCCCTGGCCGGACCGGCGCAGCTGGTCAAGCGGCAGATAGGGCACGACGCCCGATCCTTGCCCGTCCACGCCGTCGCCCAGGATCACCTTGTCCACGCCGCCCAGGACGTTTTCCATGGTTTCCAGATACATCCGGCGGCGGGTCACTTCGGGCGCCTTCACATATTCCTCGTAGATCGAATTGAAGCGCGCGGCCTCGCCCTGGGCGGTGTTGACCGCCTGGGCGCGATAGGCCTCGGCCTGTTCCAGCGCCTGGGCGGCGTCGCCTCGGGCCTGGGCCAGGACGCGGTTGGCATAGGCGTCGGCTTCCTTCTCAAGCCGGTCGCGCTCCTGCTGGGCGGCCTGCACCTCGCGGAAGGCGTCGATCACCTCGGACGGGGGGTCGGCGCGGTCCAGGTTGACGCGGATCACGTTGATCCCGGACTGATAGGCGTCCAGCGTGTCCTGGACCGAGGTTTGCAGGTCGTTGGCGATGGTGCCGCGATCGCGGTTCAGGATCGGCGCCAGTTCGCTGCGCGCGATGATGTCGCGCATCGAGGATTCGGCCACGGCGCGCATGGTGTCGGCGGGATCGGCCAGGTTGAACAGGAATTTTTCCGGGTCCGAGATGTTCCAGACGACCTGGTATTCCATGTCCACGATGTTCTGGTCGCGGGTCAGCATCAGGCCGCTGTCCATCTCTCCCTGGCGGCCGGTGCCGATCTCGGTCACGCGTTCGTTGGTGACCGGGATGACCTCGGCGGTGACGACCGGCCAGGGGGCGAAGTTCAACCCTTCCGTGCCCACGGCCACCGCGCGGCCGAACAGGAATTCGACGCTGCGTTCGTTGGTCTGGACGCGATAGAAGCTGGCGAAGGCCCACAGGGCCAGCAGGATCAGCCCGCCGATGGTCAGGGTGGTGCGGTTCATCTGGAACCCCGGCGCCTGCGGTCGGCGCGGGCCGCCGCCGTTCGGGCCATGGCCGCCGCCGCCGCGCCCGCCCATCAGCACGCGCAGCCGTTCCTGGCCCTTCTTCATCAGATCTTCGATCTCGGGCATCTGCTGCGGGCCGCCGGGCCGTTGCGGCCCTTTCGGCGGTTGCTGCTGTCCCCAGGGGCGGTTCGGGGGGCGCTTGTTGCGATCCTCGTCATCTCCTCCGCCGCTTCCGCCGCCCCATGGGCCCTGACTTGCCATCCCTGATCCTTCTTTCTTCGTCGAAATTCCGTTGCCTGAAACTGGGACGGCAGGGGGAAATGTCAACCCGAACCGCCCCCGCCCGCGCCCATCTGTCGCGATTGTCAGGCGGTTGCAGCCTGTGCAGGAACCTCCAGCCGGAGCCGGCGCGTCGGGTTGCGCATCGTCACCAGTTCCTCGGCCGCGGTGGGGTGGACGGCCATGGTCGCATCGAAATCGGCCTTGGTCGCGCCCATGGTGATGGGGATCGCGGCAAGCTGGATCATCTCTCCGGCGTCGGGACCGACGATGTGGCAGCCCAGCACCTTGTCGGTTTCGGGATCGACCAGCAGCTTCATCATCACCTTGGCATTGCTGCCCGCGAACATCGACCGCATCGGCCGGAACACCGTGTCATAGACATCCACATCGCCGCGCGCGCAGGCCTGTTCCTCGGTCAGCCCGACCGAGGCGACCTCATGCGGGCGCAGATAGACGGCGCTGGCGACATTGACATGGCTGACGCTGCGCGCCCGGCCGCCGAAGACCGTATCGGCAAAGGCATGGCCCTCGCGGATCGCCACCGGGGTCAGGTTGACCCGGTCGGTCACGTCGCCCACCGCGAAGATCGAGGGGACCGCCGTCTGCGACCATTCGTCCACCGCGACCGCGCCGTTCGGGCGCAGATGGACGCCGGTCTCCTCCAGCCCCAGTCCGGCGGTATAGGGCGCCCGCCCGGTGGCCCAGATCACCGCGTCGAAGCCGTCGCGGCCGCCGTCGGTGAAGGTGACGCCGATCCGGTCGCCCTGCCGTTCCAGCGCGGTCGGGTTGACGTTCAGGCGCAGGTCGACGCCGATCTCGGACAGTTGCAGCGTCGCCATGTCGCGGGCCTGGCGGTCGAAGCCGCGCAGCACCGCGTCGCCGCGATAGGCCTGCACCGTCTCGCAGCCCAGCCCCGCCAGAATCGTCGCGAATTCGCAGGCGATGAAGCCCCCGCCGACCAGCAGCACCCGGCGCGGCAGCGCCTCCATCAGGAACAGGTCGTCGGAAATCAGGCCCAGTTCCTCGCCCGGAATGCCGGGCAGCGCGGGACGGCCGCCGACCGCGATCAGGATGTGCTTGGCGGTTTTCCGCGTCCCATCGGCCAGGGCGACCGTATGGGGATCGACGACCGTGGCGCGCCGAGGGAAGATCCGCACGCCCGATTTTTCCAGGTTCGCGGTATAGATCAGTTCCAGCCGCGTCAGTTCCGCGTCCAGCTTCTGGCGGAACACCGTCCAGTCGAACCGCCCCGCCTGCGCGCCCTCCCAGCCATAGCCGCGCATCTCGGCCGCCATCAGCCCGGCCTGGGATGCGAAGATCATCAGCTTCTTCGGCACGCAGCCCCGGATCACGCAGGTGCCGCCCATGCGGCTTTCCTCGGCCAGGGCGACGCGGGCGCCGTGTTCGCCCGCCGCGATCCGCGCGGCCCGCACGCCGCCCGAGCCGCCGCCGATCACGAACAAGTCATAGTCGAAAGTCACAGCTCAATCTCCTTCGCCGGCCAGCATGTCGGCGTCTATGTCAGCATTGCGGTCAAGCCGGACGACCGTGCCGTCGGGCTTGCCGATGATCGCCAGGTGGCACATGCCCAGAAACAGCCCGTGTTCCACGACGCCGGGAATCGCCGACAGCGCACGCGCCAGGGCGACCGGGTCGGGGATCGCGCCCAGATGCAGATCCAGGATCCAGTTGCCTTCATCCGTGACCCAGGGTTCGCTGCCCTTCAGGCGGTGCAGCACCTCCCGGTCGCCCAGATCCAGGTCGGCCAGCGCGCGGCGGATCAGGGTGCGGGTGGTTTCGAAGCCGAACTGCACCACCTCGACCGGCAGGGGAAAGGCGCCAAGCTGTTCGACGACCTTGCCGGGATCGGCGATCACCACCATCCGCCGACTGGCCGCCGCGACGATCTTCTCGCGCAGATGCGCGCCGCCGCCGCCCTTGATCAGGTGCAGGTCGGGATCGACCTCGTCGGCGCCGTCGATGGTCATGTCCAGCCAGCCGATGTCGTCCAGGCTCTCGATGGACAGGCCCAGGCTTTCCGCCAGGTCGCAGGTGGCGTGCGAGGTGGCGGCGCAGCGCAGCGACAGCCCTTCGGCCCGCGCGCGGGCGGCCAGTGCGCGGACCATCACGCTGGCGGTCGATCCGGTGCCCAGGCCCAGCTTCATGCCGTCCTGCACCAGGGCCACGGCGGCCCGGGCGGCGGCCAGCTTGGCGGGATCGGGTTCGGTCTGCGACATGGGCTGTCTCCATCCAAAGGCGTTGCGAAAGGTTATAGGCGACCCGCCTGCCCCCCGCCACCGGCAAAACCCTTATCCCCGGCTGACGCCTTCCGGCAGGATCACCGTGAAGGTGCTGCCCTGCCCGCGCCCGCTGTCGATGCGCAACCGGCCGCGATGGCGGTTGACGATATGCTTGACGATGGCAAGGCCCAGGCCGGTGCCGCCCTGGGCGCGGGACCGGTGGGTGTCGACGCGATAGAATCGCTCGGTCAGGCGGGGGAGGTGCATCCCCTCGATCCCCTCGCCCTTGTCGCGGATCTCGACCGCCCAGGCGGGGCCGCGCAGCAGCGGCTCGTGGTCGATCCGGCGCATCGAGACGCCCAGATAGCCGCCCGATCCGCCGTATTTCAGCGCGTTCTCGATCAGGTTCTGGAACACCTGCACCAGCTGATCGGGATCGCCCGGCACCGGCTGGCTGCCCGCGAGGCCCTGGGTTTCGACCGTGACCCCCGCCGCCCGCGCGGCCTGGTCCATCGTCGCCAGCACGCCGCGCAGCAGCAGGGGCAGGTCCACCCGGCCCGCCGGGCGGCGGCGTTCCTCGGCCTGAACGCGGCTCAGCGACAGCAGGTCGCTGACAAGGCGGTTCATCCGGGCCGCCTCGCGTCCCATGATGTCCAGGAAGCGGTCGCGGGCGGGGGCATCGTCGCGGGCCGGACCGCGCAGCGTTTCGATGAAGCCGATCATGGCGGTCAACGGCGTCTTCAGCTCGTGGCTGACATTGGCCACGAAATCGCGGCGCATCTGTTCGGCTTCCTCGGTCACCGACCGGTCCAGCACCGCGATGGTCGCCCCCCGCCCCAGGGCCGAGGGCAGCCGCGCCACGGTGATGTCCGCCGCGAAGTCGCGCCCGTCGGCCACCACCGCCGCCGACAGCCGCACCAGGCCGTCGATCTGCGCCGGACCGGCCAGGGGATCGGGCAAGGGCGCGGGATGGTTGTCGGGATCCAGCACCCAGTCGACCGCCTCGACCACGGCGGGGTGGCGCAGGACGGTGACGAAGGGCCGGTTCAGCAGATCGCCGCCGCCGAACAGGGCCACCGCCGCGCGGTTGGCGCCGATGGTGCGCGCCCGGCCGTCGACGGCCAGCATCGGGACGGGCACGCCCTCCAGCAGGTCCGAGGCCCAGCGATGCCCGTCGCGGATCATCCTGCCGGCCGCAGCCCGGCGCGGAACCGCGCGGCATTGGCGCGGTACCGCCGGGCCGACTGGCGCAGCCCCTCCAGGGCCGCGTCGTCCAGCATCCGCACCACCTTGCCCGGCGCGCCCATGACCAGGGCGCCGGGCGGGATCTCCTTGTTCTCGGCGATCAGCGCCCCGGCGCCGATCAGCGCCCCGGCCCCGATCCGGGCGCCGTTCAGGACCGTCGCGCCCATGCCGATCAGCGCGCCGTCGCCGATGGTGCAGCCGTGCAGGATCGCGCGATGGCCGATGGTGCAATCCGCGCCGATCACCAGCGGACAGCCGGGATCGGTGTGCAGGACGCAGAGATCCTGGACATTGCTGCCCCGGCCCACGCGGATCTCCTCGGTGTCGCCGCGCAGGACCGCGCCCCACCAGACCGATGCGCCGTCCTCCAGCACCACCCGGCCCATCAGTTGCGCATCGGGCGCGACCCAGGCACCCGCCGCGATCCGCGGGGCGTGGCCCTCCAGTTCCCAGATCATGCGTGTTCCTCCATCAGGTTCTTGACGAAGCGGCCCAGACCTCCCTGCCGGTCACGGCGCAGCCGTTCGGCGGTCAGGATGGCGCGCAGGTTCCGTTCGGTCCCGTCCAGGTCGTCGTTGACCAAAACGTAATCGTATTCGGCCCAATGGCTGATCTCGGCCCGGCTTTTCTCCATCCGGCTGGCGATCACCGCCTCGCTGTCCTGGCCGCGCGCGCGCAGGCGGCGTTCCAGTTCCGGCAGCGACGGCGGCAGCACGAAGATCGACACCACATGCCCGCCCAGGGCGGAGGCGCGGATCTGCTGGCCGCCTTGCCAGTCCACGTCGAACAGCGTGTCGCGGCCGTCGCGCATCGCGGCCTCGACCGGGGCGCGCGGGCTGCCATACAGGTTCCCGAACACCTCGGCATGTTCCAGCATCTGCCCCTGTTCAACCATCTGGTGAAAGGCCCCGGCGGTGATAAAGTAATAATGCTGCCCGTCCACCTCGCCCGGACGCGGGGGGCGGGTGGTGGCCGATACCGAAAAACGCAACGAGGGATCCCAGTCCATCAGCCGCCGCGCCAGCGTCGATTTCCCCGCGCCGGACGGCGATGACAGGATGATCAGCAGACCGGTTCTGTCCATGGGGCGCCTTTCCTTGTGCCTTTGCGCGCGGGATGGACCAGCCTTGGCGGGCGGTCAAGTCCCTGGGCCGGGCCGCGCGGCGGCGGGCGCCCCGCGATGTCTTAACCATTCCTTAAGAAAACGACTCGGCAGGGGGCGAAGTTATGTTTATCATGCCGTTGGAGTGTATGCCGTGTCCGTGTTCCAGGATGCGCGCCGGTAACGAGGGAAAGACAGTGTCGGAATGGCAGGAGGAGAAGCGGTCGCATCCGCCTGGGGCGGATCGAACCGGACAGATTTTGCAGCTTGCGGATTTCAATCCCACGCAACCGGCCCGGATTCTTGCCGATATGCGCGCCTATTGGGACAGCCTGCGGCGCGGCCGGGCCGTGCCCGCCCGATCCGACATCCAGCCCCACGGCATCCACCGCGCCCTGGATTACGCCTTCATCCTGGAACGAATCGCTCCGGGTGCGGCGCGCTTCCGTCTTGCCGGGCAGCACCTGATCGACCTGATGGGGATGGAGGTCCGCGGCATGGCCTTCTGCGCCCTGGCCAATCCCACGTCGCGCGGCCGCTGGTCCGATGTGCTGGAATCGGTGTTTCGCGGCCCGCAGCTGGCGCAGATGACGCTGCACGCCAAGGCCGAATATGCCCGGCCGGAACTGACGGCGCGGTTGCTGCTGCTGCCGCTGACCTCGGATCTGGGCGACGTGACCCGCGCGCTTGGCTGCATCATCGCCGAAGGCCAGGTCGGCATCGCGCCTCGCCGCTTCGACCTGGTATCGGACGAGGTGATGCCGATCATCGAGGGGGGCAAGACCCTGGAACCGTCGGCCTCGGATTTCGGGCGCGACCGGCGCCGGACCGGACAGGCCAGGCTGCTTGAGGGGCCCGCCGAACGACCGGCGAAACGGTCGGACAGCGCCGAGGCGCGGCGGGCCAAGTTCCGGGTGATCACCCTGACGCCGGCCACGCCGAAGCTGCCTTCGGGCGCCACAAGCTGACGCCAGGCGCGGGGGGCGGGCCAGCCCCCCTTGATGCGCCGCACCTATCCCACCGTCACGACGCGCACCGCGCCGCCCTTGGCGGACAGCGCGATCTCTCCATTCGCAAGGCGCAGGGCGTCGTTGCCGAAGACCTCGGCCCGCCAGCCTTTCAGCGCGGGCAGGTCGCGGTCGCCCGAGGCGATGGCGTCCAGTTCGGCGGAGGAGGCGATCAGCTTGGGCGCCACGCCCGAGGCATCCGCCTTGGCCTTCAGCAGCACGCGCAACAGGTCGGACAGCGCGGCATTGCCGGGCCTGCCGGGTTCGTCGCCCTTGGGCTGCGGCAGATCCTTCGATTCGACCCCGGCCTTGACCGCAGCCAGGATGCCGTTGGCGATGTCGCCCTTGCGCGCCTCGCGCAAAAGCAGGCGGGACCGGCCCAGGTCGGCCTCGGTCAGGGGCTTGGTCGAGGCGACCTCGATCATCGCGTCGTCTTTCAGCACCCGCGACCGGGGGATGTCGCGGTCCTGGGCATAGGCCTCGCGGAAGCGCGCCAGTTCGCGCAGGATCGCCAGGAAACGCGGCGAATTGGTGCGCGTGCGGATCTTCTGCCAGGCTTCCTCGGGGCGGGTGATATAGGTCTCGGGGTCTTCGAGGACGGCGATCTCCTCGGCCAGCCAGCTTTCGCGGTTGTTCTTGCGCAGCTCGGCCGACAGGAATTCATAGATCACGCGCAGATGCGTCACGTCGGCCAGGGCATAGGCGGCCTGCGCCTCGGACAGGGGGCGGCGCGACCAGTCGGTGAAGCGCGACGACTTGTCCAGATTGGCCTTGGCGATCTTGCGCACCAGCGTTTCATAGCCGACCTGTTCGCCGAAGCCGCAGACCATCGCCGCGACCTGGGTGTCGAACAGGGGCTGCGGGAACAGGCCCGCGTCGTGAAAGAAGATCTCCAGATCCTGGCGGGCGGCGTGGAACACCTTGACCGTCCCGGTATGGCGGAACAGGTCGTAAAGCGGCGCCAGAGACAGGCCTTCGGCCAGGGGATCGACCAGCACGGCCTCGCCTCCTGGCGTCCTGGGGGTCGATGCGGGCGGCAGCGCCAGCTGGATCAGGCACAGCTTGGACCAATAGGTCCGCTCTCGCAGAAACTCGGTATCGACGGTGACATAGGGGGCGGATTTCGCCGTCTCGCAGAACAGCGCGAGATCCTCGGTCCGGGTGATGATGGTGATGTCGTCGCTCATATGGGGCTTTCATGCCGGGCGGTTCGTCCGCCAACTGGGAACCGATAAGCCCAAGCGTTCCCGTTGAAAAGCGTTTTTGGTCAGCGGGACTGACGGATCACAGAGGTTCGATGTCCCCCTGCGCGCGAAGGGCATGGAAATCGGCCGCGAAATCATCCAGCCGCCCTTCGGCGATGGCCGCCCGCAGGCCCGCCATCAACTCCTGAAAGTAATGCAGGTTGTGCCAGGTCAGCAGCATCCCGCTGATCATCTCGCCCGCGCGGAAGACGTGGTGCAGATAGGCGCGGCTATAGCCGGTGCAGGCGGGACAGGTGCAGTCGGGATCCAGCGGGCGCGGGTCGTCGGCGTGGCGGGCGTTCTTGATGTTGACCTGCCCGCGCCGGGTCCAGGCCTGCCCGGTGCGCCCGGAACGGGACGGCAGCACGCAGTCCATCATGTCCACGCCCCGCTGCACGGCGCCCACGATGTCGTCCGGCTTGCCCACCCCCATCAGATAGCGCGGCCTGTCGGCGGGCAGGAAACCCGGCGCGTAATCGAGGACGCCGAACATCGCCTCCTGCCCCTCGCCCACCGCCAGCCCGCCGATCGCATAGCCGTCGAAGCCGATGGCCTTCAGCGCCTCGGCCGATTCCTCGCGCAACTCGCGGGTGACGCCGCCCTGCATGATGCCGAACAGCGCGTGGCCGGGGCGGTCGCCGAAGGCGTCGCGCGACCGCCGCGCCCAGCGCATCGACAGGCGCATGGACTGTGCGACGGCCTCCTCGGTCGCGGGCAGGGCGGGGCATTCGTCGAAGCACATCACGATGTCGCTGCCCAGCAGGCGCTGGATCTGCATGCTGGTTTCGGGCGACAGCAGGTGGCGCGACCCGTCGATATGGGACGAGAAGGTGACGCCGTCCTCGGTCAGCTTGCGCAGGGCGGCCAGCGACATCACCTGGAAGCCGCCGGAATCGGTCAGGATCGGCCGGTCCCAGTTCATGAAGCGGTGCACGCCCCCCAGCCGCGCGATCCGTTCCGCGCCGGGGCGCAGCATCAGGTGATAGGTGTTGCCCAGCAGGATGTCGGCGCCCGTCGCGCGCACCGATTCCGGCAGCATCGCCTTGACGGTGGCGGCGGTGCCGACCGGCATGAAGGCGGGCGTGCGGATATCCCCCCTGGGGGTGTGGATCGTGCCGGTCCGGGCGCGGCCGTCGGTCGCGTGGAGGGTAAAGTGGAAACGCTCGGTCATCGGGGTGCCTGTCGCTGGAACCGGGCGTGTCTAGCGAAGGGGGGCGGAATTCGCAATGCGCCCTTCTCTGGACGGCGGCGGGGCGGGCGCCTATATAACACCCATATCTGACAGGAACCCGCCATGACCGAATTGCAGGAAGGCGCCCCGCTGATCGCGCCCTCGACCACGGACCATCCGCTGTATGACAGCGTCGTCGAGGCCTGCAAGACCGTCTACGACCCGGAAATCCCGGTCAATATCTTCGACCTGGGGCTGATCTACACGATCCAGGTGAACCCCGAGAACGAGGTCCGGATCGTCATGACCCTGACCGCGCCCGGATGCCCCGTCGCCGGAGAGATGCCGGGATGGGTCGCCGATGCGGTCGAACCGCTGCCGGGCGTCAAGCAGGTCGATGTCGAGATGACCTTCCAGCCGCAATGGGGCATGGACATGATGTCCGACGAGGCGCGGCTGGAACTGGGCTTCATGTAGGCCGCCTTCGGCGGCGGTGGCCGGGGGCGCTTCGCCCCGTCGCCGGCTGGTTTTCGGACCAGGGGCGCACCAACCGGCGGCCCCCGAGGATATTTGGCCCAAGCCAGACGACCCGCGTCTTGATGGGGACGGGTCGCGGGATTATCTTTCGAACGAACAGAAGGAACGCGCCATGTTTGCCATTCCCGGATCGGTGCCGGTCACGATCACCCCTGCCGCCGAACGCCAGATCGCCCGGCTGATGTCGGGCAGGAACGCCTTTGGCCTGCGGATCGGGCTGAAGAAGGGCGGCTGCGCGGGCATGGAATACACCATGGATCTGGTCGAGGCGGCGGAGCCGAACGAGGAGGTCGTGGAACAGGGCGACGCGCGGGTTCTGATCGCGCCGCGCGCGCAGATGTTCCTGTTCGGGACCGAGATCGACTATGAGAACGGCCTGCTGGAATCGGGCTTCAGGTTCCGCAACCCCAATGTGACCGACGCCTGCGGCTGCGGCGAATCGGTGCGGTTCGAGCCGCTGGA
This sequence comes from Paracoccus sp. S3-43, assembly GCF_029027965.1. Classification (NCBI taxonomy): domain Bacteria; kingdom Pseudomonadati; phylum Pseudomonadota; class Alphaproteobacteria; order Rhodobacterales; family Paracoccaceae; genus Paracoccus; species Paracoccus qomolangmaensis. The sequence continues at coordinate 2,086,117 of NZ_CP119082.1, forward strand.
CGGCAGCCGCGCCGCCGGGTGATCCGAATTGCGTCGGGTTTCGGCGCTATCATGATTGCGAAGCAGCCGCCCTGCCCCTAAGCCGACGCAAACGCTTGCAAGGGGGATGGCATGGCACCGCGCAAACTGGCCGCCGGAAACTGGAAGATGAACGGCGATCTGGCCGCCCTGGCCGAGATCGACGCCCTGGCGGCGGCCCATCCGGCGCCGGATTGCGAGGTTCTGATCTGCCCTCCGGCCGTGCTGGTCCATCCGATGAAGGCGCGGGTCGGCACGGCGGCCATCGCGGTCGGCGGGCAGGATTGCCATGCCCAGGCCTCGGGCGCGCATACCGGCGACATCGCGGCGGCGCAGTTGCGGGATGCCGGGGCCACCCATGTGATCCTGGGGCATTCCGAACGCCGCGCCGATCATGGGGAAACCGATGCGGCGGTGGCGGCCAAGGCGGCGGCGGCCCATGGCGCCGGGCTGACCGCGATCATCTGCCTGGGCGAGACCGAGGCGCAGCGGGACGCCGACCAGACGCTGGCGGTCATCGCCTCGCAACTGGACGGGTCGATCCCCGAGGGGGCGACGGCGGCCAATACCGTCATCGCCTATGAACCGGTCTGGGCCATCGGCACCGGGCGCACCCCGACCGCCGACCAGATCGCCGAGGTTCACGCCCTGATGCGCGAGCGGCTGTCGGGCAAGGTGGGGGATGCGGCGCAGGTCCGGCTGCTCTATGGCGGCAGCGTCAAGCCGGACAACGCGGCCGAGATCTTTGCCATTCCCCATGTCGACGGCGCCCTGGTCGGCGGGGCCAGCCTGAAAGCCGTGGATTTCGGCCAGATCATCGCGGCGCTGTCAGCGGCCTAGGTGTTTGATCCCACGGTTTGATGGTGCGATCCTTTCTCAGGAATGGAAGGAAGCATTATGGGCCAGGTTCGTCACGGGAGCGCCACGACCACGCACGCCGTCAGAGCTGCAATACAACGATCGCAAGCTTCGCTCGCGACGCTGAGCCGGGAGCTCGGCATTAACCCCAAGACAGTGGCGAAGTGGCGCAAGCGAGCGACGGTCGATGATCTCAAGACAGGGCCGAAGGAGCCACGCTCCACGGTTTTGACAGAAGCCGAGGAGGCGGCCATCGTCGCGTTCAGGCTGCACACGCTTTTGCCGCTGGACGACTGCCTCTATGCCCTGCAGCCATCAATTCCACACCTGACACGCTCAGCGCTGCATCGGTGCCTTCAGCGCCACGGCATCTCTCGACTGCCCGACGTGGAAGGCGACAAGCCGAAACGGTCGAAGTTCAAGCGCTACCCTATCGGCTTCTTTCATATCGACATCGCCGAGGTGCAGACTGCTGAAGGCAAGCTTTACCTGTTCGTCGGCATTGACCGCACGAGCAAGTTTGCCGTGACCCAGCTCGTCGACAAGGCGGACAGGAAGACAGCTTGGGAGTTCCTGCAGCACATGCTCGAAGCCGTGCCCTATCAGGTCCATACCATCCTCACCGACAACGGTATTCAGTTCGCCGAGCAGCCTCGGAACCGGAACACCATCTATTCCAGACCTATGCGCTTTGACATGATCTGCGAGGCCAACGGCATTGAGCACCGCCTGACGAAGCCCAACCACCCGTGGACCAACGGTCAGGTCGAGCGGATGAACCGCACGATCAAGGACGCCACCGTCAAACGCTTTCACTACACCAGCCACGACGAGCTCCGCACGCATCTCGCCGACTTCATGGCAGCCTACAACTTCGCGCGTAGGCTCAAGACCCTCGGCGGCCTCACGCCCTACGAATACATCTGCAAGATCTGGACATCAGAGCCAGACAGATTCATCCTAAACCCGATCCACCAGATGCCGGGACTGAACACCTAGGGCCGCCTTCCAGCGGCAGGGGCGCGACCGAGACGCGGCCCTTGCCCATCCGCTTGGACTGATAGAGCGCCACATCCGCGTCCTCCAGCATCCGGTCGATGGCGTCGGGGCCATAGCCCGCCGACAGCACGATCCCCAGGCTGGCCGATATCTCGCAGCCCTGGGGTGAGGCTTCCTCGATCCCCCGGATGATCCGGGTGCCGATGGCGGTCAGCGCCTGGCAGGACCAGGTTCCCCCCAGGATCAGCACGAATTCGTCGCCGCCGATCCGCGCCACATGATCGCGCGACCGCACCGCCCGGCCCAGGACATGCGCGACATCGCCCAGCAGCCGGTCGCCCGCGGCATGGCCCAGCCGGTCGTTCACCTGCTTGAAATTGTCCAGGTCCAGATGCACCAAGGCGAATCCCCCCGTGCCGCCACGCGGATCCAGGGCGTTGCGCAAGGCCGCCTGCAAGCCCCTGCGGTTCAGCAGGCCGGTCAGCGCGTCGGTATGCGCCTCGCGTTCGGCATCCTGGCGGGCCAGCCTCAGATGGCGGTTGAAGCGCGCCAGTTCCTGCTGGATCGCCCGGTTCGCTTCTTGCAGGAACATCAGCTCCAACGCCAGTTCGGTGGGGGCGAAGTCCGATTCGGTCAGGCCGAACTCTGCGACCGCATCCGACAGCGACACGCCGAAGCCGAAATTCAGCAGCATCCCGCCAAAGCCGGGCGTCACCACATGGCCGCGCAGCATCAGGTGGCGGCGATGGCGCAGGCGCAGGGCCAGCCGATCCCCCGGCGCCGCCGCGCGGATCGCGCCGATGACATGGCCCGAGGCGGCGCCCTGCGCCTCGACGAAGATCTCCTCGACCCCCTGCGCGCCGGGGGGCATCAGCTTGCGCATGGTCGGCCCGGCGAAACGGATCAGGCCGCAGGGGGCGATGCACAGGTGCATCGGCATCAGCCGGTCCAGCGCATCCTGTCCCAGGGTCAGGGCATGGGTCATCGGGCATGGACCCTGGACGACAGATGAAAGATGCGCGCGGCGGCAAAGGACGAATCCGACACGTCGATGCAGAGGCCGCCTTCCCCCCGCGTGATCACGCACAGCGCGCCATAGTCGTCGGCCATCGCGCGCAAGAGCCCGCCCAGCAGCGCCGTCCAGGCCGGCGGGCCATCCGACAGTGTGACCCACAGCAGCCCGTCATCGCTGCGCGACAGGGCGATTTCGGGGACGTCCAGGTCGTCGGTGACCAGGCGGATGCGTTCGGGCAGTTCCTCCAGACGCAAGAGGAAGTCCAGGAAATCCCGCCCGCAAAAGCGCAGCAGCCGCCAGATCTCGTCCTGGCGGACCAGCCACGCGCCCAGATCCTCGATCAGTTCATCGACGGGCTTGCCCAGATGCAGCGCCGCATCGCGCAGCATCTGCCCCGGAGACAGGATCCCCGCCCCCGCCTGCAAGGGCACCGATTCCGCGTCCAGGAATTTTTCGACCGCGCGGCTGACAAGATCGTGCATGTGTCACCTCCGCCGCCCTTGATAGGGGCAAGAGGTGAACAAATCGCAAATCTCAGATCTCCCAGCCATAGCTGCCGGGACCGGCAAGCGCGGTGCGGGCGGCCATCAGATCGCCGGGCCGGATGTTCAGATCCCCGGCGGCGTCCAGCACGCGGCGGTCGTCTTCCAGCAGGAAATCCAGGACATGCAAGGCGATATCGGGATTGCCGGCCGCCCGCCGCAAATCCTGCGGCTGAAGCCCGGATGATTCCAGGAACCCGCCGATCAGGTCGGGCCGGTCGGCCATGTACAGCAGCACGGTCATGGCCAGATCCTGCGCGGATTCTCGCGTATATGTCATCGCTTGTCCTTCGATCAGGCGGGCGGGCGTCTGTTTGGAAACGCTTTGTTAAGGAATCAATGCCATTCTGCAACGGTCGTCGAAAGGGGGGCGTTATCGGTGACTGCGCGTATCCTGATCGCGGAAAGCAGCGCGACAAGCCGGATCAGCCTCAAGGTCAGGCTGTCGGGCGCCTGTTACGATGTGCTGACCGCAGCCGACGCCGACGAACTTCTGTCGCAGCTCCGCCTGGGACGCCCCGACCTGATCCTGCTGGGACCGCGCCTTACCGGCCTGCGGCTGGCCGATCTCTTTCAGCTGGTGTCGGTGGAACGGCCCCGCACCCCGGTCCTGGTCCTGGCCGAAGGACAGCGTCTGGTCGAGGCGTTAGAGGCGGGCGCCGCCGCCGTTCTGGATCCCCGTGTCGAGGAACAGATGCTGCTGGCCCGCGTGCGCGGCCTGCTGCGCGATGCCGAGGCGGACGACGCCCCCGACTTTTCGATGGCCGAGGATGCGGGCGGCTTTGCTCATGCGCCGTCGGGCAATGTGGTTCTGGTGGCCGACCAGCCGGGGCGCGCGCAACGCTGGCGCCATATCCTGCAACCGCGCCTGAACTGCCGTTTCGCGATCTCCAGCCCGGACGAGACGCTCAGCGCGGCGGCCCAGGGCGATGCCGCGGATCTGTACATCATCGCCGCCGATATCGACCGCAAGGGCGACGGGCTGCGCCTGCTGTCCGAACTGCGGTCGCGCAACGGATCGAAAGAGGCCGGCTTCGCCGTCCTGGTCGCCCCCGAGCGCGAGGAACTGTGCGCCATCGCCCTGGATCTGGGCGCGGGCGAGGTGCTGCCGCTGGACCCGGCCGAGGACAACAACGCCGAGATCGCCGCCCTGGCGCTGCGTAACCAGCTGGACCGCAAGCGCCGCGCCGACACGCGGCGCGAGGAGATGAAGCGCAACATGGCCTGGGCCATGTCCGACCCGCTGACGGGGCTGCACAATCGCCGCTATGCCCTGCCCCGGCTGGCCGAAATCGCGCGCGGGGCCATGAAGCGGCAGGACGGGTTCGCGGTGATGGCGCTTGACCTGGACCGGTTCAAGACGATCAACGACAATTTCGGCCATGCGGCGGGCGATGCGGTCCTGTGCGACGTGGCGCGCCGAGTCGATTCCGTCGTGTCGAACCACGGCCTGACCGCCCGCCTGGGAGGAGAGGAATTCCTGGTCGTGCTGCCCAACGCGACCGAGGCCGAGGCCTATCGCATGGCCGAGCAGATCCGCCGCGCCGTGGAAACGCGGCCGACGCTGCTGCCCCCCATCTCGGGCGGGGGCGAGGTCCAGGCCACGCTGTCGATCGGCGTCGCCTTCGAACAGGCGCCCTTCCATATCAGCCGTCCCGACGTCCTGGCCGAAATCGCCCTGGAACGCGCCGACCGGGCGATGATCGCGGCCAAGTCCCTGGGGCGAAACCGCGTGCTGCTGGCGCCGACCCAGCCCGTCCATTGATGCGACGAAAAGGGCAGGACGGGGGACTGGCAATGGGGCCGCGCAGCCCCTACATTGGCAGCGTCCGCCAGCCCTTCCGGAGATTGCCATGCCCTCGCCCGCAGCGCCCATCGATTCGTCCGAACGCCCGACCGGCCAGGCGATGCTGCGGGGCGCGTTGGGCCGCTGTCCCCGCTGCGGCGAGGGCAGGCTGTTCCGCTCCTTCCTGAAGGTCGCCGATCACTGCCCCGCCTGCAACGAGGCGCTGCACCATCAGCGCGCCGATGACGGCCCGGCCTATCTGACGATCCTGCTGGTCTCGCATCTGGGGGCGCCGCTGCTGCTGGCCTGCTATATCGCGTGGCGGCCCTCGGCCATGACGATGATCTGGACCTTCAGCCTGGGCGCGGTGATCCTGTCGCTGCTGCTGCTGCCGCGCATCAAGGGCGCCTTCGTGGGCCTGCAATGGGCGCGGAGGATGCACGGCTTCGGCGCGGAATCAAGGCCCCTGACCTCGTCGTGACCGACCCCATGCCCATCCGCGACGCGGCGACGGTGATCCTGCTGCGCAGGACGGCGGGCGGCGCGTCGGTCCTGATGGGGATGCGCGGTGCGGGGGCGGTGTTCATGCCGTCGAAATACGTCTTTCCCGGCGGCGCGGTCGATGTCGAGGACGCCTCGGTTCCGCTGGCCGCGCCATTGGTCCAGCCGCATCGCGGCCGCCTGGCCCAGGAACCCCGGCCCGGCCGGCTGCCCGATCCCGACGCCATCGCCGCCGCCGCCCTGCGCGAACTGGCCGAGGAAACCGGCCAGCTGATCGGCCGCCCCGGCCCTTGCCGCTGGCCGGGCTTTGCCGAGGCGGGGCTTGCCCCCGACGCCTCGGCGCTGACCTATCTGTTCCGCGCGATCACGCCGCCGGGCCGACCACGCCGCTTCGACGCGCATTTCTTCGTGGCCGACGCCGCCAGCCTGGCCACCGACCCCGACGATTTCAGCCGCGCCTGCGACGAGCTTTCGCACCTGCACTGGGTGCCCCTGCCCCAGGCCCGCGCCCTGGATCTGCCCTTCATCACCGAGGTGGTGCTGGCCGAACTGTCCGGCCTGATCGCGGGCTTGGGGCAGGACGCACCGCTGCCGGTGCCGGACACGGTGCCGTTCTTCGACAACCGCACCCCCGCCCCGCGCTTCGCCCAGATCGCCTAGCGCCCGGTAAAGCGCGCGGGGCGCTTTTCCAGGAAGGCCGTCACCCCTTCGACGAAATCCTCAGTCCGCCCCGCCGCGCCTTGCAGCCGCGCCTCCAGCATCAATTGGGCGTCCATGTCGTTCTGGGTGGAGGCCTGCACCGCCTCGCGGATCGCGCGATAGGCGGCCGTCGGGCCTGCCGCAAGCTGGCGGGCGCGGGCAGCCACGCCCTCGGCGAAGCCCTCATCCGGCAGGGCTTCCCAGATCAGCCCCCAATCGGCGGCCTGCCGGGCGCTGAGGGGTTCGGCGAACAGCATCATGCCCATCGCGCGGGCCGCGCCCACCGCGCGCGGGATGATGAAGGTGCCGCCCGCGTCGGGAACCAGGCCGATCCGGGCGAAGGCCTGGATGAAGCTGGCGCTTTCCGCCGCGATCACCACATCCGCCGCCAGCGCAAGGTTCGCCCCCGCCCCCGCCGCGACGCCGTTGACCGCCGCGATGACCGGCGCGCGGCAGGCGCGGATCGCCCGCAGCATCGGTTCGTATTCGTCGCGCAGCGTGCCCTCCAGATCCGCCGCCGCCGCGCGGTCGGTCAGATCCTGCCCCGAGCAGAAGCCGCGCCCGGCGCCGGTGATGACCAGGCAGCGCGCGTCGCTGGGCAGGGTCGACGCGGCCTCGGTGATCTCGGCCCGCATCCGGCTGCTGAGCGCGTTCATCACCTGCGGCCGGTTCAGGGTCAGCGTGGCGACGCCTTCGCTGACGGCGAATTCAATGGTCTCAAAGTTCATGATATCCCCCTTTTGCGGACATCATGACCGAAACGGCGGCCTGGGAAAGCGCGACCCGGCGTCAGTCGCGCATGATCTGGTCCAGCCGGTCGCGTTCCGCCTGGCTGAGGGCCTGCGCATCCTCGGGACGGGCCTTGGCGTGGGACCGCAGGAAACCCCAGGCGCCCAGCAGGGCCAGCACCAGCGCGACCGGACCTGCCAGCCACAGCACCAGGTTGCCGCCCTGCGCGCGCGGTTCGAACAGCACGAATTCGCCGAAGCGGTCCACCACCGCGTCGATCACCTGGTCGTTGCTGTCGCCCGCCACGATCCGTTCGCGCACATAGAGCCGCAGGTCGCGGCTGATGGGGGCGTTCGATTCGTCGATATTTTCCCCCTGGCAGACCGGGCAGCGCAGCTTTTGCGAGATTTCGCGCGCCCGCGCCTCTTGCCCGGCATCTGGCAGAACCTCGTCCGGTTGCACGGCGAAAGCCGCGACGGGCAGCAGCAGGGCGATCAGCAGGACAAGCCGCCTCATTCCGCGGCCACCGTCCTGGCGGGCGCGCGGCGGGCGCCCGCGGCCACGCGATAGCGGCGGTCGGACAGGCTGAAGATGCCGCCAAGCGCCATCAGCATCGCCCCCGCCCAGATCCAGTTGGCGAAGGGCTTGACATAGATCCGCACCGCCCAGCCGCCATCCGCCTGCGCATCGCCGATCACCAGATAGATGTCGCGGAAGATGCCGTTGTCGATGGCGGCCTCGGTCGTGGGCATGGCCTGGACCGGATAGACGCGCTTTTCGGGATGCAGCGTGGCGACCGTCCGGCCGTTGCGCGCGACCTGCATCGTCGCCGTGGTCGAGAGATAGTTCGGCCCCTCGACCTCATCCACGCTGGCAAGGGTGATGTCATAACCGCCGACCTGGAAGGGCTGGCCCGGTTGCGCCACGCGGATATCCTCGACCTGCCAAGCGGTCAGCAGGGCGATGCCGATGAAGGTGACGCCCAGGCCCGCATGGGCGGTGGCCTTGCCCCAGTCGGCGCGCGGCAGGCGAGCCAAACGCGACAGGCCCGACTGGCCGGTGCGGTGGATCAGATCGGCCGCCGCGCCGAAGATGATCCAGGCGCCCAGGCCCGCGCCGATCACCGCAATGGCCGACCGCCCGGTCGAGACTGCCCAGACAAGCGCCATGACCGCGCCGGTCAGCGCCAGCGCGGGCCACAGGGGCCGCATCGCGCGCCCCAGCACCGCCCGTTTCCAGGGCAGGATCGACCCCAGGGGCAGCGCGATGGCCAGCACGATCATGAAGGGCGTGAAGGCCTTGTTGAAGAAGGGGGCGCCGACCGACAGCTTGCGGTCCCACAGCAGTTCCGCGATCAGCGGCCACATCGTGCCGATGAAAACCACGAAGGCCGCGACCGCCAGCAGGACGTTGTTCAGCACCAGCGCCCCTTCACGAGACACCGGCGCAAAGACGCCCTTGGCCGTCATCTGCTGCGCCCGCGCGGCATAAAGCGTCAGCGCGCCGCCCGTGAAGACGACCAGGATTCCCAGGATGAACACGCCGCGCGCCGGGTCGCTGGCAAAGCTGTGGACGGATGTGATCACCCCCGACCGGACGATGAACGTCCCGATCATCGAGAAACCAAAGGCCATGATCGCCAGCAGGATCGTCCAGCTTTTCAGCGCCTCGCGCTTTTCCACGACGACGGCGCTGTGCAGCAGCGCGGCGGCCAGCAGCCAGGGCATGAAGCTGGCGTTCTCGACCGGATCCCAGAACCAGAAGCCGCCCCAGCCCAGTTCGTAATAGGCCCACCACGAACCAAGCGCGATGCCGATGGTCAGGAACATCCAGGCGGCCAGCGTCCAGGGCCGCACCCAACGCGCCCAGGCGGCGTCCACGCGGCCCTCGATCAGGGCGGCGACGGCGAAGCTGAAGGCCATCGAAAGGCCCACATAGCCGAGGTAAAGGAACGGCGGGTGAAACGCCAAACCGGGGTCTTGCAGCAGCGGGTTCAGGTCGCGCCCGTCGAAGGGCGGGCTTGCCAGCCGCAGGAACGGGTTCGAGGTGAAGATGATGAAGCCGTAAAATGCCGCCCCGATCGCCGCCTGCACCGCCAGCACCCGCGCCCGCAGCGCCGGCGGCAGGTTGTCGCCAAAGGATGCCGCCGCCGCGCCGAACAGCGCCAGGATCAGCACCCACAGCAGCATCGAGCCTTCGTGGTTCCCCCAGACGCCGCTGATCTTGTAGAGCATCGGCTTGGCGGTATGCGAATTCTCGTAAACCAGCTTCAGCGAGAAGTCGGACGAGACGAAGGCCATCGTCAGCGCCGCGAAGGACAGCCCCACCAGCAGGAACTGCGCCACGGCGGCGGGGCGGGCGCTGTCCATCCAAGGGCCCCAGCCCCTCGACGCCCCGACCATCGGCACCACCATCTGGAACAGCGATACCGCAAAGGCGAGGATCAGGGCGAAATGGCCGAATTCTGCTGTCATGGCTTGGATCCTTGGGTTCCGCCAATCATAGGGCCACGGAAAAAGGGGGGAAAGTCCCCCCTTGGTCGCCGCCATCAGTTTTGCGTGGGCCAGGCTGCGGCCTATTCGCGCAGGGTCGTCAGCCAGTCGCGCAGGGCCGCGTTGTCGGCGAAGTCGTCGTCGGGACGCCGGACCGCGACCTGGGCGGTCGTCTTGACGCTGGTCTGGACCTGCTGGGCCGGCCAGACGCGATGGCGGAAATGATGCGCCTCTCGCGCCCCGAAGTAGAAGCCGACGATGGCCCCCAGCAGCCACCACAGCGGTTCGGGCACCTGTTGCAGCCCGACCATGCGCAGGCCGAAGCCCTGCGGCTCGATCATGGCATAGACGAACAGGCCCATCGTCCCCAAAGCCAGAAGCGGTCGGGGAAGCCTGTTCAAGCCGTTGACGAAGCTGTCGAAAAACCCGGTGCGGACGGTCTGGAATTCCTGCCCCAGCTGGGTGATGGCGCGGGCATGGGCCTCTTCCTCAAGCTCCATCTTGCGGGTGGCGTTCTGGGTGAAGACCTCGGCCATGCCGGTCGCGGCGCTGCCCAGGGCGGTGACGCCCTGGCCCAGGCCGATGAAGCGGTCGATCATGCCCATTTGGCGGTCCTTTCGCGATGCTCGGCCTCGGTCAGGTGATAGCGGGGGGTGATGAACTCCTCGGCCCGCGTGATCCAGCCGCCCTTGCCGCCCGCCTTGCTGCGCGCGTATTTGCGGCTGGCGGGGCGCTGATCGGCAAGCGCATAGTAATAATTCCGCCGCGCGATCCCATAGGCGTCGGCCAGATGATCGGGGGCCGCCGCCGCCGCATCCTGGGCCGCCGCGATGGTCTGCGGGCCGATCACGCCGTCCGCCGTGGCCGCGAAACCCATGCGCGCGACCAGCCGTTGCAGGATCTTCACCGCGTTGGTCCCGGCATTCACATACATGTCGAAGACGCTGGCCTGCACCACCTCGGGCAGTTCGGCCAGGCGCGGGCGGCGGAAGTAGTGTTCGACGAAAATCTGCTGAGCCTGCGCGCGGGTCAGCGACCGCACATCGGTGGCGTCGATGCGCCCGTCCCGGTTCAGATCCAGGCCCAGGGCCTTCATCGTCCCGATGGTCACGCCGAACTTCGTGGCGCCGCCCGGATCGTCCGGGTCGTTCACATAACCGCCCTCGCGCGCGACGATCTGGGCCGCGACTTCCTCAACGCTTGGCATAGACACCCCCGTCCTGAAACCAGGGCGCAAGGGTGGCGGGGCCGCGTTAACGCGCTGTTAACGCATCGGGCGTTGCTGGCGGGCGTTGCTAGCCGCGCAACGCGTCCAGCAGCATTTGCAGCGCGTGGTCCACGGTCGCCGCGCGGACATTGCTGCGGCCGATGGCGCCGAATTCGACCGTTTCCGTGCGGGTGCCGAAGGGCTGGGCGATGCCGAAGCAGACGCGCCCCTCGGGCTTGTGTTCCGACCCGCCCGGCCCGGCGATACCCGTCACCGACACGGCGATCCCGGCATCCGAGTTGCGCAGCGCGCCCAAGGCCATTTCCGCCGCGACCTGTTCGCTGACAGCGCCATGGGCGTCCAGCGTCTCGGCGCGCACGCCCAGCATCTGCCGCTTGGCGGCGTTGGAATAGGTGACGAAGCCCCGGTCCACGGCATCCGAGGATCCCGGCACCTCGGTCAGCGCGCCCGAGACCAGCCCGCCGGTGCAGCTTTCGGCGGTGGCGATCATCACGCCGCGCGCGCGGGCGGCGTCCAGCACGTCAGAGGCAAGGGTCACAGCATCGGCTCCAGCACGGTATGATAAAGGCCCGCCAGCGCGACGGAACACAGGCCCGCGAACAGCCCCGCCCAGAGGTCGTCCATCATCACCCCCACGGCCCCGCCCTGCCGGTCGGCGCGGCCCACCAGCCAGGGTTTCCAGATGTCGAACAGCCGGAACAGCAGGAAGGGCACCACGAAAGCGGGCCAGGCGTCAAGGATCGAGATCCCGTGCCGCCACAGCGGGATGACGGTAAAGGACATGGCCAGCCACTGGCCCGCGACCTCGTCGATGACGATCCAGGACGGGTCTTCGTCGTCGGTCATCCGCAGCGCCCGCGGCACGGCCCAGAAGCCGATCGCTGCTGCCAGCACCGCGCCCAGGGGGATCAGCAACGCCCCCCCGGCCTGACAGACCAGGACGGCCAGCAGGACGGCGGCGGCCGATCCCCAGGTGCCGGGCGCGGGGCGCAGGCGGCCGATGCCGAAGACGGTGACGATCATCGCGATCATGGGTCAGCCCTTCATCAGCGCGGCGGTGGCGATGGCGGCGATCCCCTCTCGCCGTCCGGTGAAGCCCAGCCGTTCCGAGGTGGTGGCCTTGACGCTGATCCGGGCGGGATCGACCTCCATGATCTGGGCCAGACGGGCCTGCATGGCCGTCGCATGGGGACCGATCCTGGGGGCCTCGCAGATCAGCGTCACGTCGGCATTGCCGAAGGTGAAACCCCGGCTGCGCGCCAGATCGGCGGCGTGGCGCAGAAAGATCGCGCTGTCGGCACCCTGCCATTGCGGATCGCTGGGCGGGAAATGACGGCCGATATCGCCCTCGGCCAGGGCGCCATAAATGGCGTCGGTCAGGGCGTGCATCCCCACATCGGCATCGGAATGGCCGACCAGACCGGCGTCATGCGCGATCCGCACGCCGCAGAGCCAGACGTGATCGCCCGGCCCGAAGGCGTGGACGTCATAACCGTTGCCAAGGCGAATATCCATCGCGCCCCCCAGAATGCGTTCGGCCCGCGCGAAATCGGCGGGGAAGGTGATCTTCAGATTGTCCTCGGACCCCGGCGTGATGGCAACCGCCATCCCGGCCTTGAGCGCCAGTTCCACATCGTCGGCGGCATCGTCCGGGTGGAAGCGGTGCGCATTGGATATTTGGTCCAAGGCAAAGCCCTGCGGCGTTTGCGCCCGGAACAGCCCGTTGCGCGGGGTGGTGCCGGTGACCGACCCATCCGCACCGTTCCACAAGGCATCGCAGACCGGCAGCGCCGGGGCGGCGGCCTGCGCGCCCGCTTGCAGCGCGTCGATGACACATTGGATCACAACATCGCTGACCAGCGGACGCGCGCCGTCATGGATCAGCACATGGGTCGCCTGCCCTTCCAGGGCTTGCAGCCCCGCCAGGACACTGGCCGCGCGCGTCTCTCCGCCGGTGACGATGGTGACGCCGCCAGCGAAATCCGTGATCGCGCGGGCCATGTCGTCGGGATGGACCACCAGCACCACACGCCCGAAGCCCGCGAAGGCGTCCAGGGCGCGGGCCAGCACGCTGCGGCCCGCGAGGTCGCGCCATTGCTTCGGCTCTCCCCCGGCGCGAGTGCCGCGACCGGCGGCGGTGACGATGGCGGCGTAACCCGCCGGGGCCTTGACCGTCATGCGTGATCCGGCATGTCGCTCTGGATCGCCTTGGCGAAGGCGGTGCGGTAGAGCTGCGACAGATCCGCCAGATCGCCCGCATCCTCGCCCATCTGCACGGCCAGGCCGCCGAAGACGCCCACCTGGGCCGCGGGCACGCCCGCCGCCTCGGCGGCCTTCAGCAGCGCCTCGGCCCCTTCGGGGGTGCAGGCGACCAGGTAGCGGGCCTGATCCTCTCCGAACAGCTGGGCGATGTCGCCCGAGTCCAGCCGGACACCGATGCCCGCCGCCTCGGCCATCTCGAAGGCCGCCAGGGCCAAGCCGCCGTCCGACAGGTCGGTGGCGGATTTCAGATGGGCACGGTTGGCGCGCAGGAACTCGCCATGCTTGCGTTCGGCGGCCAGATCGACATGGGGAGCATCGCCGTCCTCGATCCCGAAAGCCTCGGCGGCCAGCGCCGACTGGCCCAGGTGGCCGCGCGTTTTGCCGATGACCACCGCCACGTCGCCGTCAGACGGCAGGCCCGCGATCAGGTTCGACAGGTCGTCGATCAGGCCCACGCCGCCGATGGTGGGGGTGGGCAGGATGGCCTTGCCATCGGTTTCGTTATACAGCGACACGTTCCCCGAGACGATCGGGAAATCCAGCGCCGCGCAGGCTTCGCCGATGCCCCTGATGGCGCCGACAAGCTGGCCCATGATCTCGGGCTTTTCGGGGTTGCCGAAGTTGAGGTTGTCGGTCGTCGCCAAGGGCAGCGCGCCCACGGCGGTCAGGTTGCGATACGCCTCGGCCACGGCCTGCTTGCCGCCTTCGAACGGGTTGGCCCTGACATAGCGCGGCGTCACGTCGCTGGTGAAGGCCAGCGCCTTCCGCGTGCCGTGAACCCGGACCACGCCCGCGCCCATGCCGGGGCGGCGGATCGTGTCGGCGCCGACCTGGGTGTCGTATTGTTCCCAGACCCAGCCCTTGTGGGCATGGTTGGGCGACCCGATCAGCGCCCGCAGCGCCGTGATCGGCGTGATCGGCGGCAGGACCGGCGCGGGGCCGGCGGCCGGGGTTTCCACCCAGGGGCGGTCGTATTCCGGCGCGCTGGAGGACAGCTTGGACAGCGGCAGGTCGGCCTTGACCTCGTTGCCGTGCAGGATCAGGAAACGGTCCTCGGCGATGGTCTCGCCGACGATGGCGAAATCCAGATCCCATTTCTCGAAGATGGCGCGGGCCTCGGCCTCCTTCTCGGGCTTCAGCACCATCAGCATCCGTTCCTGCGATTCCGACAGCATCATCTCGTATGCCGTCATATTGGTCTCGCGCTGCGGCACGGCGTCCAGGATCAGCTTGATGCCAAGCCCGCCCTTGTCGCCCATTTCCACGGCGGAACAGGTCAGCCCCGCCGCGCCCATGTCCTGGATCGAGATGACGCTATCCGTCTGCATCAGCTCCAGGCAGGCTTCCAGCAGGCATTTCTCGGTGAAGGGGTCGCCCACCTGCACGGTCGGGCGCTTTTCCTCGATGCTGTCGTCGAATTCGGCGCTGGCCATGGTGGCGCCGCCTACCCCGTCGCGGCCGGTCTTGGCGCCCAGATAGACCACCGGCATCCCGATACCAGAGGCGGCGGAATAGAAGATCTTGTCCGCATCCGCCAAGCCCGCCGCGAAGGCGTTGACCAGGCAGTTGCCGTCATAGCTGCGGTGGAAACGGACCTCTCCGCCGACATTCGGGACGCCGAAGGCATTGCCATAGGCGCCGATGCCTTCCACCACGCCCTTGACCAGATGCGCGGTCTTGGGATGGTCCGGGCGGCCGAAGGACAGCGCATCCATGGCGGCGATGGGGCGCGCGCCCATGGTGAACACGTCGCGCAGAATGCCGCCCACGCCGGTCGCGGCGCCCTGATGAGGTTCGATATAGGAGGGATGGTTGTGGCTCTCCATCTTGAAGACCACGGCCTGCCGGATTCCCTGGTCATTGGCGCCGATGTCCACCACGCCCGCATTCTCGCCGGGGCCGCAGATCACCTGCGGGCCGGTGGTGGGCAGGGTGCGCAGCCATTTCTTCGAGGATTTATAGGAACAATGCTCGTTCCACATGGCCGAGAAGATGCCCAGTTCGGTGAAGGTGGGTTCGCGGCCGATGATGTCCAGGATCCGATCATATTCGTCGGGCTTCAGCCCGTGCGCGGCGATCAGGTCGGGGGTGATCGTCGGTTCCTGCATCATGGTGCCTTCCTGCCGGGGTTTCCCGGCCTTTTATGGCCAGACGCCGCGCTTGGGAAGGCCCGCCCGAGTCGCGCCCCGACGCAAAGGCCAAAAAAAAGCCGGGCACGAGGCCCGGCCTAAGTCCAACAGGGAGGTAGAAGGTGATGCGCGATTAAGCTGACCATCGCCTTCGACGCTTCATTTATGGGCAGGGTGCGAACGGTTCAAGAGAGATCACGCTGCATGTGCAGCATAGCCGGCATGCAGTTGCCGAATAGCTACACGCGAAAGTTGCAGAACCTTCCGCCGACGCAGGACCAAGGTCTTACTTCCCGACCGGCAAAAGCGCCTCGCTCTGCCTGCGGCGGTAATCCTGGATCTCCTCCAGCACGAAATCGCGGAATACCGCGACGCGGCGCGTCTGGCGCAATTCCTCGGGATAGGCCAGGAACACCGGCACTTCGCCCGAATCGACCGCGGGCAGAACCCGGACCAGACCCTTGTGATCGGCGGTCAGGTAGTCCGGCAGGACGCCGATCCCCAGATGGGCCAGCACCCCCTGCAACACCCCGAAATAGTTGTTCACCGTCAGGGTGGAACTGATGTTCTGTGCCATGATCTCCTGCACCAGCCGCGCCCCTGCGGCCACCTGCGGCTGGTCCGCCTTCTGGCAGATCAGGCGATGGGCGGCCAGGTCGGCCATGCTCTGCGGCACGCCCGCCTTGGTCAGGTATTGCTCGGTCGCATAGAGCCGCATGCGAATGTTCAGCAACCGGCGGCGGATCAGGTCGGACTGGCTGGGCTCCTTCATGCGAATCGCCACATCGGCCTCTCGCATCGGCAGATCCAGCAGCCGCTCCTCCAGCATCAGGTCGATCTTGAGATCGGGATACTTGTCGTAGAGCTTGCCAAGACGCGGCGCCAGCCACAGCGTGCCGAAGCCCACGGCGGCGGTGACACGCAATTCACCGAAGACATGCTCCTCGCTGTCGCGGATGCGGGCCGCGGCGGTGTCCAGCTTGCGCGCCATGGAGGAGGTCGCTTCGAACAGCAATTCGCCCTGTTCGGTGAGAATCAGCCCCCGCGCGTGACGGTGGAACAGCGTGGTGCCCAGCGATTCTTCCAGTGCGCGGATCTGCCGACTGACCGCCGATTGCGACAGATGCAGCGTATCGCCGGCATGGGTCAGGCTGCCCGCATCGGCGACCGCGTGAAATATTCTAAGCTTGTCCCAGTCCATGCTGTTACAATCCTGCCGTGCCTGCCATGCAATTTTTGCAGACCTATCCTGAATGCAGCATTCCGGCAAGAGAAAGCAGCACACGCAGTTTTTCCTTCGTCGGTCAGCAAACCTGACCTATAATGCGGATGGTGGAGGAGACGTTGCAATGAGCAAGCAAGAATTTTCGCTGGCCGACCGCTTTGACCTGACCAAGCCGCAGGTGCTGCTGAACGGCACGCAGGCCCTGGTGCGGCTGATGCTGATGCAGGCGGCGCGCGACAAGGCGGCGGGGCTGGACACGGCGGGCTTCGTGACCGGCTATCGGGGTTCGCCGCTGGGGGGCGTCGACCTGGCGATGATGCGCGAAGGCAAGCGGCTGGCGGCATCGAACATCCTGTTCCAGCCCGGCCTGAACGAGGATCTGGCCGCCACCGCCATCTGGGGCAGCCAGCAGGCCGAATTGCGCGGCGAGGGCAGATACGATGGCGTCTTCGCGCTGTGGTATGGCAAGGGACCGGGCGTGGATCGTTCGGGCGACGTGATGCGCCATGCCAATATGGCCGGCACCTCGCCCCATGGCGGCGTGGTCATGGCGATGGGCGACGACCATACCGGCGAAAGCTCGTCCGTGCTGCACCAGTCCGACTGGGCGATGATCGACCGCTATATCCCGGTCCTGTCGCCTGCGGGCGTGCAGGAGATCCTCGATTACGGGCTGTATGCCTTTGCCCTGTCGCGCTTCGCGGGGGTGTGGACCGGCCTCAAGACGATGAAGGACACGGTCGAGGCGACCTCGGTCGTGAACGGCGATCCGTTCCGGCTGTCCTTCGTCGCGCCTGACTTCCAGATGCCGGAAGGCGGGCTGAACATCCGCCTGCACGACACGCCAGTGGCGTCCGAGGCGCGGATGATCGACTATAAACGCTGGGCGGCCGAGGCGTTCGGGCGCGCCAACAAGATCGACCGCAAGGTCTGGGGCAAGCCGGGCGCCAGGATCGGCTTCGTCGCGGCGGGCAAGAACTGGCTGGATCTGGTCCATGCCCTGTCCCTGCTGGGCATCGACGAGGACGAGGCCGAGCGGCTGGGCCTGACCACCTACAAGGTCGGCCAGACCTGGCCCCTGGACATGAAGTCCTTCCAGGAATGGTCGGAAACGCTGGAACTGATCGTCTGCGTCGAGGAAAAGCGCAAGCTGATCGAGGTGCAGTTGAAAGAGGCGATCTTCGACAACCGCCACGGCCGCCGCGTCCTCGGCTGGAAGCACGACCGCACCGGCGCCGAACTGTTCCCGACCCGCTATGCCCTGGATCCGGTGATGATCGCCCAGAAGATCGGCGAGATCCTGATCGAGGAAGGCCGCGGCACCGACCATATCAAGGCCGGGCTGACCCGCCTGTCCGAGGTGCGCCGCGCCGACAACGCCCCCGAGATCGCCACCCGCACGCCCTGGTTCTGCTCGGGCTGCCCGCACAACACCTCCACCAAGCTGCCCGAGGGAAGCCGCGCCTATGCCGGGATCGGCTGTCACTACATGGTGCAGTGGATGGACCGGGACACCACCGGCTTCACCCATATGGGCGGCGAGGGCGTGAACTGGGTGGGCGAGGCGCCGTTTTCCAGGCGCAAGCATGTGTTCCAGAACCTGGGCGACGGCACCTATAACCATTCGGGTTCCCTGGCGATCCGCGCGGCCATCGCGGCGGGCACCACCATCACCTACAAGATCCTGTTCAACGACGCCGTGGCCATGACCGGCGGCCAGCCGAACGAGGGCGGGCTGACCGCCCAGCAGATCGCGGCCGAACTGGTCGCCATGGGGGTCAAGCCGCTGGTCGTGGTCTATGACGAGAAAGAGGATGTGGACCCCGCGCAGTTCCCGACGGGCCTGCGCTTCGAGGAACGGGCCGAGCTGATGACCGTGCAGCGCGACCTTGCGGCCACGCCGGGGGTCAGCGCCATCCTCTATATCCAGACCTGCGCCGCCGAAAAGCGCCGCCGCCGCAAGAAGGGCACCTTTCCCGACCCCGACCGCCGCGTCTGGATCAACCCCGAGGTCTGCGAAGGCTGCGGCGATTGCGGCATCCAGTCGAACTGCGTCTCCATCGTGCCGCTGGACACCGAACTGGGCCGCAAGCGGCAGATCGACCAGTCATCGTGCAACAAGGATTATAGCTGCGTCAAAGGCTTCTGCCCCAGCTTCGTCACCGTCCAGGGCGGCAAGTTGCGCAAGCCCACGGCCGAGGCCTTCGAGATCCCCGACCTGCCCGCCCCCGCCCTGCCCGCGATCACCGGCACCCATAACGTCGTCATCACCGGCGTCGGCGGCACCGGCGTGGTGACCATCGGCGCGGTGCTGGCCCAGGCCGCCCATATCGACGGCAAGGGCGCGGGCATGATGGAGATGGCGGGCCTGGCCCAGAAGGGCGGCGCGGTCCATATCCACCTGCGCCTGGCCAACCGCCCCGAGGACATCAGCGCCATCCGCGTCGCCGTGGGCGAGGCCGACTGCATCATCGGCGGCGATCTGGTGGTGACGGCGGGCGCCAAGACCATCGGGCTGATGACCACGGGCCGCACCGGCGCGGTGGTCAACGATCACGAGATCATCACCGGCGATTTCACCCGGCTGCGCGATTTCCGCGTGCCCTCGGACCAGTTGAAGATCTCGCTGGAAGCGCGGCTGCGCGACCGGGTGGCCTTCTTCGACGCCAACGACCTGGCGCTGCGGCTGCTGGGAGATTCGATCTATTCCAACATGCTGGTCCTGGGCGCGGCCTGGCAGCAGGGGCTGCTGCCGCTGTCGCTGGAGGCGATCATGCAGGCGATCGAACTCAACGGCGCCAAGGTCGCGGAAAACCAGCGGGCCTTCCAGATCGGCCGCTGGGCGATGGCCTTCCCCGACCAGACCCGCAAGCCTGCCCCGGTCACGCAGCTTCCCCCCGATCCGGTGGCCTATCGAGAGGCACGGCTGGTCGATTACCAGAACAAGCGGCTGGCCCGGCGCTTCCGCAAGCTGGTCGATGCGGCCCCTGCCCCGCTGCGCGAAAGCATCGCGCGCGGCTACTACAAACTTCTGGCCTACAAGGACGAATACGAGGTCGCGCGGCTGCACCTGACCACCGCCGAACAGATCGCCGCGCAATGGGAGGGCGAGACGAAGCTGACCCTGCACCTTGCCCCGCCGATCCTGCCGGGCAAGGATGCCGATGGCCGCCCCAAGAAACGCGAATACGGCGAATGGATGCTGGGGGCCTTCAAGCTGCTCGCACGGCTGAAAGTCCTGCGCGGCACGCCCTTCGACCCCTTCGGCTATGCCGCCGAACGCCGCCACGAACGCGCCGCGATCCGGGACTACGAATCCGACATGCGCGAGGTTCTGGCGCGTGTCACCGACGCCACCATGCCCGTCGCCATCGAGCTTGCGGAACTGCCCCTGACGGTGCGCGGCTATGGCCCGGTCAAGGCCCAGGCCGAAGCGGCGGCGGCCATCCGGCGGGCCGAACTGCTGGATCAGTTCCGCAGCGGCCAAGCGCCCTTGCAGCAGGCCGCCGAATGACGGTTTTGGCCGGCGACCTGATCTAAGTCATTCCAAACCGTCGCGATGCGCCGTAGAACCGGCCTCGCGACAGGCAAGGATGGCATCATGGCAGTGGGCGTTTTCGATTCGGGACTGGGCGGGCTGACGGTCCATCAGGCCATCGCCGCCCGGCTGCCCGATCTGCCGCTCGTCTATCTGGGCGACAACGCCCATACGCCCTATGGCACCCGCACCGCCGACGACATCTTCGACCTGACCTGCGCGGGCGTCGAACGGCTGTGGGCCGAGGGCTGCGACCTTGTCATCCTGGCCTGCAACACGGCCAGCGCCGCCGCGCTGAAGCGGATGCAGGAAACCTGGCTGCCCGCCGACAAGCGCGTGCTGGGCGTCTTCGTGCCGATGATCGAGGCGCTGACCGAACGCCGCTGGGGCGACAATTCGCCGCCCCGAGAGGTGGCCGTGAAGCATGTGGCCCTGTTCGCCACCCCCGCCACGGTCGCCAGCCGCGCCTTCCAGCGGGAACTCGCGTTCCGCGCCGTGGGCGTCGATGTCGAGGCGCAGCCCTGTGGCGGCGTCGTCGATGCCATCGAAATGGGCGATGAAATCCTGGCCGAGGCGCTTGTGGCATCCCATGTCGAGGCGCTGCTGCGGCGGATGCCTCATCCCGAAGCGGCGGTCCTGGGCTGCACCCATTACCCGCTGGTCCAGGACGCCTTCCAGAAGGCGCTTGGCCCGAACGTCAAGGTGTTCAGCCAGGCGGGGCTGGTGGCGGAAAGCCTGGCCGACTATCTGCAACGCAGGCCGGAATTCCTGGGATCGGGGACGGCATCGAAGAACCTGACGACCGGCGACCCGGTTCGCGTCTCGGGCAAGGCCACGCAGTTCCTGCGCCGCCCGATCCATTTCGAGGCAGCACGAGGGTGACTCCATGGCTGGCATGAAATCCCTGAAGAAACGCCGCCGCATCCAGGTGATCGTCGCGGCCGCGCTGGCCCTGCTGATCGCGGTCGGGCTGATCGGATACGGGTTCCAGGACGGCATCAACCTCTATCGCTCGCCCGCGCAGGTGGCCGAGGCCGCGCCGGAACCGGATGAGTATTTCCAGCTTGGCGGGCTGGTCAAGGAAGGCTCGATCGTCGACCGCGAGGGGGTGGAATTCGATTTCGTCATCACCGACGGCGCGGCGGAAATCCCGGTCAGCTATGTCGGCCGCGACCCGCGTCCCGACCTGTTCACCGAGGGCCAGGGCACCATCGCCAAGGGATATTACCGCGACGGCCGCTTCGAGGCCCGCGACCTGCTGGCCAAGCATGATGAGACCTATATGCCGAAAGAGGTCATCGACACGCTGAAGGAAACCGGCGTCTATCAGGATCCGAACAGCTAGGCCCGGCCAGCGCCCGCCCCGCCCCAAGCGGGCGCTTACACGCCCCCTTGGGTCGGGCGCTGGCCTTCCGGGGTTACGGAGTTGCGCCGTCTCTGGTTGCACCCTCGCCCGATTACTGTCTGTCTTCTCCTTCAAGAAGTCCCCCGATATCCGCGAACACCGCCTGCCATTCCGCGTCCTCCAGCGGCATGAAGCGCAGGAAATGCAGCAGGAACGCCCCCTCGCAGGCCAGAAAGGCCAGCCGGGCGCGGCGTCCCTCGGGCGTGTCTACATCCACTCCCGCCAGCCGGTCGCGATACCAGCCCTGGGTCGAGGCCAGGTGTTCCGGGGTCTGCATCAGCCCGGCCATCAGGCTGGCGGCCTTGGTCATCGACAGCGCGTCCGCCTGGCGCGTGGCGGCCACATGAGCGCGCAGCCGCTGTCCCGGATCGGCGCCGGGACCGGCCAGGGCGTCGAATTTCGCGTCATAATCGCGATTCCACCGCGCGAACATCGCGTCGATGATGTCGTCCTTGGTCCCGACCGCGTATTGCACCCCGCCCTTGGTGATCCCGCAGGCGCGGGCCAGCGCGTCGATGGTCAGCGCCGACGCGCCCTGGCTGCGGACGATTTCCTCGGCCGCGTCCAGCAGCTTTTCGCGGTCGATGCTGCGCGGTCTTGCCATGATGCCCATTCCGTTTCCATACGATCGTATTTAAACTGACGGCCCGCGACTCGCCACCCCGCGCCTCATTTTCAGGTGAGACATGACCGCCCGTTCCCCCTGGCTTGTGCTGGCCATCGTATCGACCGCGCTGTTCCTGATCGTCATCGACATGACGGTGCTTTACACGGCCCTGCCGACGCTGACCCGCGACCTGGACGCCTCGGCCACGGAAAAGCTGTGGATCGTCAATGCCTATTCGCTGGTCGTAGCCGGTCTGCTGCCGGGCGCGGGGGCGCTTGGCGACCGCTGTGGGCACCGGCGGATGTTCATGATCGGGCTGGTGATCTTCGGGCTGGCCTCGCTGGCGGCGGGGTTCGCGCCGTCCTCGGCGATGCTGATCGCGGCGCGGGCCGCCCTGGCGGTGGGCGCGGCGGCGATGATGCCCGCCACGCTGTCGATCATCCGCCACAGCTTCGACGACCCCGATCAGCGCGCCCTGGCCATCGGCATCTGGGCGGCGGTCGCCTCGGGCGGGGCGGCGCTTGGCCCGGTGATCGGCGGCGCGCTGCTAGAGCATTTCCACTGGGGCGCGGTGTTCCTGGTCAACCTGCCGGTGGTGCTGGCGGCGCTGCCGCTGACGCTGGCCTTCGTGCCCAGGGGCCGGGCCCATGGCCGGCATCCCTTCGATCCGGTCGGATCGGTGCAGGCCCTGGTCGGGCTGGTCGGGGTGACGCTGGCGATCAAGGAGATCGCCAAGCCCGACCCCTCGGTCCTGGTGCTGGTCCTGTCCGCGATGGTCGGCGCGGCGGCCCTGGCGCTGTTCCTGCGCCGCCTGCGGCGCAGCGCCAGCCCGATGATCGACCTGACGCTGTTCCGCGATCCGCGCTTTTCGGGCGGCGTGATCGGCGCCGTCGTCTCGGCCGCGACGCTGCTGGGGGTCGAGCTTGTGATCACGCAGCGCCTGCAACTGGTCCAGGGGCTGACGCCGCTGCAAGCGGGGCTGTTCGTCCTGCCGATCCCGCTGGCGTCCTTCGTGGCTGGGCCGGTCGCCGGCCTGATGCTGGCCCGTCTGGGCGCGGGCCGCCTGCTGGCGGCGACGCTGGCCGTCGGCGGGGCGGGCATCCTGATCTATGGCGCGGGCTTCGGCGACTGGGGGATCGAGCTTGCCAGCTTCACCCTCATGGGCGCGGGCATCGGCGCGGCGATGACGGCGGCATCCTCCGCGATCATGCTGAACGCGCCCGCCGACCGGGCGGGCATGGCGGCCTCGGTCGAGGAGGTGTCCTATGAGCTGGGCGGGGCATTCGGCATCGCGATCCTGGGCAGCCTGATGGCCGGGGTCTATAGCGCCACCCTCGCTCGCGCCGGTTTCGGGGCCGAGGCCGCGGATTCCCTGGACGGCGCCCTGGCCCTGGCCGCGACCCTGCCCGCGCCCCAGGCCGAACGCCTGCTGGCCGTGGCCGAGGCCGCCTTCGACCGGGCCACGGGCGCGGTGGCCCTCGCGGCGGGGCTGGCGCTGCTGGCGGCGGCCCTGTGGGTCGGCCGGATCAGCCGCGCGGGCGGCGCGGTCCAGCAGGGCGCTTGACGCCCGGCGGGGGGCGGGGCAAGCAATCCCCATGATCGACCTTCGCCCCGTGGCCCATCCGATCGGCAAGATCATCGTGACCCTGGGGGTTTCGATGCTGGCTCCCATGCTGGTGGACTGGTGGCACGGCGATCCGCATTGGGTGGTCTTTCTGCAATGCGCGGCGCTGACCACCGTGGCGGGCACGCTGGTCTCGGTGGCGACCTGGGGCGATTACAAAAGCCTGTCGATCCAGCAGGCCTTCCTGCTGACCTCGGGGCTGTGGGCGGTGCTGCCGGTCTTCGGCGCCCTGCCCTTCATGCTGGGCCAGCCCGATGCCAGCTTCACCGACGCCTATTTCGAGGCGATGTCGGGCGTCACCACCACCGGCACCACCGCATTCCCGGAGCTGGACGGGCTGCCGCGCGGCACGCATCTGTGGCGGGCCATCCTGCACTGGATCGGCGGCCTGGGGATCGTCGTGGTCGCGATGGTGTTCCTGCCGATCATGAAGGTCGGCGGGATGCAGTTCTTCCGGTCCGAGGGCTTCGACACCCTGGGCAAGATCATGCCCCGCGCCGGAGAGATCGCGGCCGAGATGACGCGCATCTACATCATGCTGACCGGGTTCTGCACGCTCGCCTATCTGCTTCTGGGCATGAACGGTTTCGACGCCATCGTGCAGGCCTTCGGCACCGTGTCCACGGGCGGATTTTCCAATTACGACGCCAGTTTCGGGGCCTTCCTGGGACCGCTGGAATGGGCGGCGTCGTTCTTCATGATCCTGGCCTCGATCCCGTTCATCCGGCTGGTTCAGGGGATTCGCGGGGATTTCACGCCGATCTGGCGCGATCTGCAAATCCGCGCCTATCTTCGCTGGATCCTTTATGCCTGCGCGATCATCATCGCCTATCGCGTGATCTTCCTGCGCCACCAGGGCACCCTCGCCGACATCACGCGCGAGACGGTGTTCAACACGATCTCCACCTTTTCCGGCACCGGGTTCTTTTCCACCGACGTGATGACCTGGGGCCACCTGCCCATCGCGATCCTGATCATCTGCGGCCTGATCGGCGGCTGCACCGGATCGACCGCCTGTTCGGTCAAGGTGTTCCGCTATCTGGTGCTGTTCCAGGCGGTGCGCGCGCAGTTGCGCCGGATGCATTCGCCGCACCGCGTCTATGCCCTGCGCTATGAAGGCCGCCCGCTGGACCAGGACGTGATCGATTCGGTGATGGCCTTCTTCACGCTGTTCATGCTGACCTTCGGCCTGCTGATCGTGGGCCTGTCGCTGACCGGCCTGCACCCCCGCACGGCGCTCACCGGCGCCTGGACCGCCATCGCCAATATCGGCCCCGTCTGGGGACCGGAGATCACCGCCAACGGTTCGGTCGCCGAATTTCCCGAAGCCGCCAAATGGCTGATGAGCCTGGGCATGTATCTGGGCCGGCTGGAACTGGTATCGGTGCTGGTGCTGCTGCTGCCCCGGTTCTGGCGGGGTTAGGATTTTCGCCGTTTTGAGTCCGAAGCGGTCATTGATCAGCTCGGCAGAGTGATAATGACCGGTGCTCGATGTGTCACAACAACCGTGTGCTCGTATTGCACAGCAAAGGCTTGGGGATGGCTGTAGAGCGTCCATCCGTCATCCCCATCGGTTGCCATGAGGCCGCCCCTGGACAGAAACGGCTCCACCGTCAGCACCATCCCATTGTGCATCCGGCGTTTTTCGCCGCGCGTGGGCCACGTGGGGATTTCCTCGGGATACTCATGCAGCGACCGGCCCACACCATGACTGGCAAGATTTCGGATCAGAGTATAGCCGCGGGCGGAGGCGAACTGCCCGATGGCCCGCCCGATGCCGGCCAGCGGCTTATCATGACCAACCTGCGCGATGCCGATCTGCATGGCCCGCTTGCCATCCTTGCAAAGGCGATCGAGGGAGGCACGCACCGGAGGAACCCGAAAGGTCGCGCCCGTATCTGCGAAAAACCCCGCCTTCGACGCGGACACGTCGATGTTCACGAGATCGCCTCGGGCAATCACTCTGTCGCCGGGGATGCCATGGGCGATCTCCTCGTTCACGCTGATGCAAGTCGTGCCGGGGAAGTCATAGGTGGATTTCGGCGCGGACAGGGCACCTTCGCGTTCCAGAACCTCACGCCCGATCTCGTCCAGCTCGCGGGTCGTCATGCCGGGTTCGAGCGCGTTCGACATGACCTTCAGGGTGTTCGCCACAATCCGGCCGATGGCCTTCATGCCGTCCAATTCATCTTCCTTGGTGATCGTCATGACGCACTCTCTTTCGCGAAAGAAGTTTTCGGCAGCACGGCAAAGAATGTCCGGGATGTCCGCAAAGCAGGCCGCAACAAACCCAGGCTGTCAGCGGCCCGATTTCACTCCGCCGGCAAGGCGGCTTCGCTTGTCGCCCCATCATTCGCCGCCGCCCCCTTGCGCGCGAAGCTGTCCGACATCTCCGCCGCGATCCGCGCCTGGCCCTGCGCATCCGCCGCGGGCCAGATCAGCACGAAGCCCTCGGCCCGGCCGTCGCGGACCCAGCCTTCGGCGCGGCCGATATGGGCGTCGTTCGCGCCCTCCAGCAGCACATGGCCGGGCTTGATCGTGCGGGTCGGCTGCGGCACCCAGCCAAGCGCCGTCACAAGGCCGGACAGATCCAGCAGTTCCTGCTGCTCGCCCGGCTGGCTGAACAGGATCAGCGCCGCGCCCGACCCGTCCTTCGGGCCATAGATCGACAGCGCCCGTTCGGTCCGGTCGAAGTCCAGCCGGTCCATCGGCGCCAGCAGCGACAGCCCGGTCGCGGCGTCGTCCAGCGTGACCAGCCCGACCTCGGCCCGCCAGGCGTCGCGCCGCGCGATCAATTCGCGCATCGCGGTGCCGGGATCGGGGGACAGGCGGCCGGCCAGGATCTCGGCCCGGATGGCGTCGCGGGTGCGCGGACCGTCCTTGCCGTCGATCTCTCCGCCATAGACGCCCGCCCAACGCAGCGCGCGCTGCACCTGATCCAGCGGCGGCATCCCGGCAGGCGTCGCGGGCGGCGCGGGCAGATCGGGCGCTTCGCCGGGGACGGCCAGGGCGCCAAGGTCGGCCGCGTCGGACAGGAAGGCATCCCCCGGCACCAGATCGCCGTCCTTGAAGAGTTTCAGCCAGGCATCGGCCGCCGCGCGGTCCAGCGGACCCAGAACCACCCCGAACCAGCCGTTCGGCAGTTCCGCCAGCCCGGCCTCGGGGAAGGTCTTGCGCCACTGGGCCAGGGCCGCGTCCGCATCCGCCCGCGACGGCAGCGATTGCAGGCGCAGATAGGCGCCCGGCGCGGGCCGATCCGGCTGCGGCGCGGCGGGTTCGGGCGCGGCGGGCGGCGCCTCGGCCAGGGGCGCGGCCTCGCCCACCGGGGTCAGCACCACATCCGCGCCCGGCACGGTGACGAAACTGTCCGGCGGGATTTTCCGCGCCTCTTTCAGCGCGCCGATGCGGTCGCCCGCCGCCTCGGGCGACAGCGGGCCGATGGCGATGGCGGTCCAGCCGCGCGGCAGCGGGAACGTCACCACATCGTCGAACTGCGCGGCCCAGCGGGCGGCGGCCTCGGCCACGTCGCCGCCGCGCTTGGCCTCGATGCGGATCACGGCGTCCTGCGCGAAGCCCGCCATCGGCAGTCCCGCCGCCATCACCACGAAAGCCAGTCGCCGCATTCCCGTCCCCTTTGCCGGCCTTTATTGACCCTGTGCCATGCCGCGCCTAGAAGGCGCGCAAGCATGTGCTGATCTATGCAAAGGACGGCCCCGATGACCAGCCCCAACCGACCCCGCAGCTTTCAGGAGATCATCCTGCGCCTGCAAACCTATTGGGCCGAACAGGGCTGCGCGATCCTGCAACCCTATGACATGGAGGTCGGCGCGGGCACCTTTCACCCGGCCACCACGCTGCGCAGCCTGGGCGGGCGGTCCTGGGCGGCGGCCTATGTCCAGCCCTCGCGCCGCCCCACGGATGGGCGCTATGGCGAGAACCCGAACCGGCTTCAGCACTATTACCAATATCAGGTCATCATCAAGCCAAGCCCCGCGACCCTTCAGGATCTGTATCTGGGCAGCCTGCGCGCCATCGGGCTGGACCCGCTGGTCCATGACGTGCGCTTCGTCGAGGACGACTGGGAATCCCCCACGCTGGGCGCCTGGGGCCTGGGATGGGAGGTCTGGTGCGACGGCATGGAGGTCAGCCAGTTCACCTATTTCCAGCAGGTCGGCGGCCATGACTGCCGCCCCGTCTCGGGCGAGCTGACCTATGGGCTGGAGCGGCTGGCCATGTATGTGCTGGGGGTCGAGCATGTGATGGACATGCCCTTCAACGATCCCGGCGCGGCCCACCCGCTGACCTATGGCGATGTCTTCCGCCAGACCGAGCAGGAATATTCCCGCTGGAACTTCGAGGTGGCCGATACCGAGATGCTGTTCCAGCATTTCAAGGACGCCGAGGCCGAATGCGCCCGGATCCTCGCCGCCGATCCGGTGGACAGCGCGGGGCGGACCATTCCCATGGCGCACCCGGCCTATGACCAGGCGATCAAGGCCAGCCATATCTTCAACCTGCTGGACGCGCGCGGGGTGATCTCGGTCACGGAACGGCAGGCCTATATCGGCCGGGTCCGCGCCCTGGCGAAAGCCTGCGCCGACCTGTTCGTGACGACCGACGCGGCCACCGCATGAACGGCAGGATCGTCGGCATCGGGCTGCTGGCCGTTGCGGTGATCGCGGGCGGCGGCATGTGGTATTTGCAGGAATATCATTTCTACGACCGCCTTCCCGCCGCCGACACAATGACCGTGCAGACCGCCAGCGGCCCGGCCACGCTGCCGGTGACGGATTTCCAGGGCATCGACGGCAACAGCTCTCCGCTGAAATGGCGGGCCTGCGCGGTGCTGGCCGAACAGCCCGCCGACCCGCTGCCCTTCGCTGGCGCGACGCCGACCGGCGCGCCCGGCTGGTTCGACTGCTTCGACTATGGCCAGGTGACGCGCGACCTCGAGTCCGGCGCCGCCCAGGCCGTGCTGTCCCAGCCCGAGATCCGCCCCGATGTGGACCGCGTGCTGGCGATCTATCCCGACGGCCGCGTCTATGGCTGGCACCAATATAACGACAAGACCCCGGAACGCGGAGTGATGGACTGATGCCCGACCTGCTGATCGAACTGTTCTCCGAGGAAATCCCCGCCCGGATGCAGGCCCGCGCCCGCGAGGATCTGAGGAAGCTGGTGACGGACGGGCTGGTGAATGCCGGGCTGACCTATGCATCCGCCGGGGCGTTTTCCACGCCGCGCCGCCTGACCCTGACGGTCGAGGGGCTGACGCCTCACAGCCCCACGACCCGAGAGGAACGCAAAGGCCCCCGCACCGATGCGCCGGACGCCGCGCTGGAAGGCTTCCTGCGCTCCACCGGCCTGACCCGCGATCAGTTGCAGGCCCGCGACGACAAGAAGGGCCAGGTCTGGTTCGCAGTTCTGGAACGCCCCGGCCGCCCCGCCGCCGAGATCGTGGCCGAGGTTCTGGAGGCCACCATCCGCACCTTCCCCTGGCCCAAGTCGATGCGGTGGGGCGCGGGTTCGCTGCGATGGGTGCGCCCGCTGCATTCGATCCTCTGCCTGCTCTCCGACGAATCCGGCGCCAGCGTGGTCCCCCTGACCGTCGAGGGCATCGCCGCCGGCAACACCACGCGCGGTCACCGCTTCCTGTCCCCCGACGCCTTCACCGTCACGGGCTTCGACGACTATGCCGCGAAGCTGCGCCGCGCCCATGTCATCCTGGACAGCGCCGAACGCGAGGCCGCCATCCGCCAGCAGGCCGAAAACCTCGCCTTCGCGCGCGGCTGGCAGATCGTCCCCGACGACGCCCTGCTGTCCGAGACAGCAGACCTGGTCGAATGGCCCGTCCCCCTGATGGGCGTGATCGAGGACCGCTTCCTGGACCTGCCGCCCGAGGTGCTGCAAACCTCGATGAAGGAACACCAGAAGTTCTTCTCGGCCCGGAACCCCAGGACCGGCCGGATCGAGGGTTTCGTCACCGTCGCCAATATCGAGACTCCGGACGACGGCGCGACGATCCTGGCCGGCAATCAGCGGGTGCTGGCGGCGCGGCTGTCGGACGCCGCGTTCTTCTGGGAAAACGACCTGCGCGAGGCGAAGGCGGGGATGCAGGCCTGGGCCGAGGGCCTGAAGTCGGTGACGTTCCATAACAAGCTGGGAACGCAGGCAGATCGGATCGAGCGCATTGCCGCGCTGGCGCGAGAGATCGCTCCCTTGGTGGGTGCGGACGCTGACCAAGCCGAACAGGCCGCGAAGCTGGCCAAGCTGGACCTGCGCAGCGCCATGGTCGGCGAGTTCCCCGAATTGCAGGGCACCATGGGCCGGTATTACGCGCTTGCGGCAAGCCATCCCGAGGCCGTGGCCGACGCCGCCCGCGATCATTACTCGCCGCTTGGGCCTTCCGATGCGGTGCCAACTGCGCCGCTTTCAGTAGCGGTGGCTTTGGCTGACAAGATCGACACGCTGACCGGCTTTTGGGCGATTGAGGAGAAGCCTACTGGATCGAAAGATCCCTTCGCGCTGCGGCGGGCGGCATTAGGGGTTGTTCGGTTGCTCCAAGCAAATTCTGTACGCTTATCGCTTTCACTAGTGGCTGAAACAGCGGTTAAGCGCGCAGTGCGCTCTGCGCTTTTCAATGGTTCGGTTGGCGTAAAATCTCCGATAAAAACGACGGGTTCAGATGGAGTGCCCGTCGACGATGAAAAGTATTTTATTTTACCTGCGGCTATTCGTCTAGGCGATATAGTTCTCGCAAGTAAAGCAAGCGATGCAGAGGTCGAAGCTGCTATCAATGCTGGTAACTTTTATTTCTGCAATGGACGCGAGGTCGAGGAATACAAAAATCAAGCACAGGTCCAGCCCTACCTAGATATAGCTAACGACCTCCTCTCCTTCCTCCACGACCGCCTCAAGGTCCATCTCCGCGACCAGGGCATCCGCCACGACATCATCGACGCCGTGCTGGCCCAGCCCGGCAACGACGACCTCGTGCTGGTCGTCAACCGCGCCACCGCGCTGAACGCCATGCTGCAAACCGATGACGGCCGGAACCTGACCCAGGGCCTCAAGCGCGCCGGGAACATCCTGACCCAGGCCGAGGAAAAGGACGGCGTCGAATACAGCTTCGGCGCCGACCCGAAGTTCGCCGAAACCGACGAGGAACGCGCCCTTTTCGCCGCGCTCGACACCGCCGAACCGGCCATCAAGGCCGCCATCGCGGCCGAGGACTTCCCCGCCGCCATGACCGCCATCGCCGCCCTGCGCACCCCCATCGACGCCTTCTTCGACACCGTGCAGGTCAATACCGACAACCAGATCGTCCGCCGCAACCGCCTGAACCTGCTGCACCGCATCCGCGCCGCAGGCCAGCAGATCGCCGACTTCACCAAGGTGGAGGGATAAGCGAAGGGCCGAGGGAAACCCCCCGGCCCTTTCACCTTGCATAAATATCCCGCGGGGGTCCGGGGGCGCGAAGCCCCCGGCTTTCACACCATCCGATCAACCATCATGTGCTTGATGGACGCGATCGCCTTGGCCGGGTTCAGCCCCTTGGGGCAGGTATTGGTGCAGTTCATGATCGTGTGGCAGCGATACAGCTTGAAGGGATCCTCCAGCTCGTCCAGCCGCTCGCCAGTCGCCTCGTCGCGCGAGTCGATGATCCAGCGATAGGCGTGCAGCAGCGCCGCCGGGCCCAGATAGCGGTCGCCGTTCCACCAGTAGGACGGGCAGGCGGTCGAACAGGACGCGCATAGGATGCACTCGTACAGCCCGTCCAGCTTCTTGCGGTCCTCGATCGACTGCTTCCATTCCTTGCCGGGCGTCGGGGACTTGGTGATCAGATAGGGATTCACGCTGGCGTGCTGGGCATAGAAATGCGTCAGGTCCGGGACCAGATCCTTGACCACCGGCATATGCGGCAGCGGATAGATCGACACATCGCCCTTCACCTCGTCGATGCCATAGATGCAGGCCAGGTGGTTGCCGCCGTCGATGGTCATCGCGCAGGATCCGCAGATCCCCTCGCGGCAGGACCGGCGGAAGGAGAGCGTCGGGTCGATCTCGTTCTTGATCTTGATCAGCGCGTCCAGGACCATCGGCCCGCATTTGTCCAGGTCGACGAAATAGGTGTCCAGCCGGGGGTTTTCCCCGGTATCGGGATCCCAGCGATAGATGCGGAAGGTGCGGACATTGGTCGCGCCCT
This sequence comes from Paracoccus sp. S3-43, assembly GCF_029027965.1. NCBI lineage: Bacteria > Pseudomonadati > Pseudomonadota > Alphaproteobacteria > Rhodobacterales > Paracoccaceae > Paracoccus > Paracoccus qomolangmaensis. The sequence goes on from NZ_CP119082.1 coordinate 2,117,980, forward strand.
CGGGCTTGGGCCAGGTCTTGCCGACCCGGATCTGGCTGTTCTTGGGCAGGGTGAACTGGACCATTGGGTGCTCCTCTCAGGAAGTGCCTTGCGGCACATCCGCCGCGAAAAGATGTTCGGCGCGGGCGACCGGATCGACGATCCGCCCGTGCGCGTGGGGGTTCAGCGCAAGGCCGTTCAGCCTGCGCAACTGGCGGCCCGTGCGGACCGGCGATCCTTCGTCGGGCGAGCGCACGGCACGGACATCGGCCAGCCCCTCGGCATGGCGGCGCGGGTGCCGCTGGATCGCGGTGCCGCCGGTCTTCCGAACGCCCAGATGGACGATCGGGCGCCCCGCCCCCTGCCCTGTCCGACCTGCGCCCGCCATCTCAGCCCGTCCAGCCCGGCTGTTCGGCCAGCGGACGGCGCGGCATCTGCCCCGACCGGCGCTGCACGCAGCGGTCATAGACCTGCGAGGGATTGCGTCCCGCCAGATAGTCGCCCGACAGATCGACCGAGACGCTGCCGAAGCCGCGCGTCCCGCCGCCGAAGCCGGTGCCGACGCCCAGGGCCACATTGGTGCGCGGGCGGACGGCCAGTTCGGCGTCGCGCAGGCAGGTCAGTTCGGCCTGCTCGACCGGGACCGGGCCGCAGGCGGCCATGGTTCCGACCAGCAACAGGGCCATATGTCCCGCCCCCGCGCGCATCACATCACGCCGTGCGCGCCGCAGCGGCGATGCACTGCGTCGTCGCCGGACGCGAGACGATGGCCGCCACGCTGTCCGCCGTTCCAGTGACGCCCGCGCGGGACGCCTGGGCGATGTCGATCAGTTCCGCCGTGGTGGCGTTGTTGACGACGCAATCGGTATAGGGCGCGACATTGGCGCCGGGCAGGCGCTTTTCCATCTCGGCGTTGATCACCGTGCGGGCCACCTGGCGCGAGGCCGCGTCCAGCACCGTGGGCGTGGTGATCACGCTGGGGGCGGGGGTGACGGTGGTCGCGGGCGGAACGGGGGCCACGCAGCCCGCCAGAGCGGCGGCGGCAAGACCCAGGGCGGCAAAAGTCTGGAAGCGCATCAGTAAACCCTCTTCTTGGGAGCAATCTTCTTCAGGTCGATCCCGCCTTCCTGTTCCGTGGTCAGGGGGTCCAGATGGACGGGGCGGTAATCCAGTTTAACCGCGTTTCCATCCACCCATGCAAGCGAGTGCTTGCGCCAGGTGGCGTCGTCCCGCTCGGGCCAGTCCTCATGCGCATGGGCGCCCCGGCTTTCCTTCCTCGCCTCGGCCGCGACGATCGTCGCCAGGGCGTTGGGCATCAGGTTGGTCAGCTCCAGCGTTTCCATCAGGTCGGTGTTCCAGATGAGCCCCCGGTCCGTGACCTTGAGGTCGTCCAGCTTGGCGGCGATGGCCGCCATCTTCTCGGCGCCCTCGGCCAGGGTCTTGTCGGTGCGGAACACCGCCGCGTCCGCCTGCATGGTGCGCTGCATCTGCAACCGCAGATCGGCGGTGGGTGTGCCGCCGTTGGCGTGGCGCAGCGCGTCGAAGCGGGCCAGCGCCTTGTCCACCTGGGCCTGATTGGTGGCAGGGACATGGCTTTCGCGGTCGATCACCTGGCCCGCGCGGATCGCGGCGGCGCGGCCGAAGACCACCAGGTCGATCAGGCTGTTCGATCCCAGCCGGTTCGCGCCATGGACGGACGCGCAGCCCGCCTCGCCCACGGCCATCAGGCCGGGGAAGATCGCATCCGGGTTGTCGGCGGTGGGATTCAGCACCTCGCCCCAATAGTTCGTGGGAATGCCGCCCATGTTGTAATGGACCGTCGGCAGGATCGGGATCGGCTGCTTGGTCACATCGACGCCCGCGAAGATCTTGGCCGATTCACTGATGCCGGGCAGGCGCTCGGCCAGAGCCTCGGGCGGCAGGTGCATCAGGTTCAGATACATGTGGTCCTTGTCGGGACCGACGCCGCGGCCCTCGCGGATCTCGATGGTGATGCAGCGCGACACCACGTCGCGGGACGCCAGATCCTTGTAGGTCGGGGCATAGCGTTCCATGAAACGCTCGCCTTCGCTGTTGGTCAGGTATCCGCCCTCGCCCCGCGCGCCTTCGGTGATCAGGCAGCCGGATCCATAGATGCCGGTCGGGTGGAACTGCACGAATTCCATGTCCTGCAAGGGCAGGCCCGCGCGCGCCACCATGCCGCCGCCGTCGCCGGTGCAGGTATGGGCCGAGGTCGCGCTGAAATAGGCGCGGCCATAGCCCCCGGTCGCCAGCACCACCATCTTGGCGTTGAAGACATGGATGGTGCCGTCGTCCAGCTTCCAGCAGACGACGCCGGTGCAGGCGCCGTCGGTGATGATCAGGTCCAGCGCGAAATATTCAATGAAGAACTCCGCGTTGTTCTTCAGCGACTGCCCGTAAAGCGTGTGCAGGATCGCGTGGCCGGTGCGGTCGGCCGCCGCGCAGGTGCGCTGCACCGGGGGGCCTTCGCCGAATTCAGTGGTGTGGCCGCCGAAGGGCCGCTGATAGATCTTGCCTTCCTCGGTCCGGGAAAACGGCACGCCGTAATGTTCCAGCTCGTAGACGGCCTTCGGCGCCTCGCGCGCGAGGTATTCCATCGCGTCGGTGTCGCCCAGCCAGTCCGACCCCTTGACGGTGTCATACATGTGCCATTGCCAGTTGTCCGGCCCCATGTTCGACAGCGACGCGGCGATACCGCCCTGCGCCGCGACGGTGTGGGACCGGGTCGGAAAGACCTTGGTCACGCAGGCGGTGCGCAGCCCCTGTTCGGCCATGCCCAGCGTGGCGCGCAGGCCCGCGCCACCGGCCCCCACCACGACCACGTCGTAGTCATGCGTATGAATGTCGTAAGCAGCCATGATGTCCTCAGATCGCGATGGTGACCAGCGTCATCTTGGCCAGCGCAAAGACCGCCGCCGCGATGACCGCCCAGGAAAAGACCACCGAAACGATGATCGCCACCTTGCGCGCCGTGTGTTGGAAATAATCGTCGATCATGATCCGAGTGCCCTTGATGAAGTGCACCATGCCCACGACGATGAACAGCGCCGTCACCAGCGCCGGATAGGGACGGCCGAAATAGGCCACCAGTTCGAGATGCGGCAGGCCGATCGCGCGGCCAATGACCAGCATGAAGGCCGGGACCAGCACGACCAAGGCGCAGGATGTGACGGTCAGAAACCAGTGGTCCTGGGTGCCGGTATGGGCGGATCCCAGACCTGCGGCCGCCTTGCGGGGGGTGATATAGCGCATGGTTCCCCTACCTCACACGAAGAAGAACAGGATCAGCGACAGCAGCGTCAGCACCACCGATCCGATGATGATGGCCCAGCTTGCCCGCTCGGCCTCCTCGATCCGCAGCAGCTGGCCCGAATCGTAGAACAGGTGCCGGATGCCGGCCAAGGTGTGGAACCACAGCGCCCAGGCCGACCCGGTCAGGACGATGAAGCCGATCCAGGACCGCACCACCCAGTCGGCGGCGGCGAAGGCGCGCGGGCCGCTGACGGCGGCCACCAGCCACCAGACCAGCAGCAGGATGCCCGCGACAAGCGCATGGCCCGTGATCCGCGTCAGGATCGAGGTGATCGCCGCCATCGGCAGTCGATAGACCTGGAGATGGGGGGAAAGCGGCCGGTTGCCCCGGTTCACATCGGCCATGTGCGGCGCTCCTTCAAACGGTTGGCTCGACCCGTCGCAGGCACGGCTGGCCTCGCGGGCTGGCGATTGGCGCGTGTTCTGTCGGCATTTGTGACATCTGTCACCGCCAGATGCCAGAGCAGACGCCTAATTTCCTTGCTTTGCGGGCTTTGTGATCACGACCCGGCACGCTGTGATCACAACCGCTGCTGCGGATGCGAAATGTTGCGCTAGAGCGGAATCAAGGCCCAGTAATCCAGATCCAGCAGCACATCGGGCAGATAGCGGCCCTCGCCATCCTTCAGCGGAAAGGCCGCGCTGTCGCCCTTGGTCGCAACCAGCCGCAGCCGGATCGCGCCGACGCCCGGCGCGTCGGTTTCGGCCTTGTCCAGCATCTCGGACCAGGCGCGCACGGTATCGCCCGCAAAGCAGGGGTTGGCATGGGTGCCCGCGTTCAGCGCGACGATCATCTGCGCATTGGCAAGCCCGTTGAAGGACAGCGCGCGGGCCATGCTGATGACATGGCCGCCATAGATCAGCCGCCTGCCATCCTCGCGGTTGGTGGCGTCGAAATGCACCTTGGCGGTGTTCTGCCACAACCGGGTCGCCAGCATATGCTCGGCCTCTTCGATGGTGACGCCGTCCACATGGTCGATCTTCTCGCCGATCTGGTAATCGCCCCAGCGATGCGGCTCGCCCGCAAGCCCGAAGTCGTAATCGCTGAAATCCAGCCCCTCGGGGATCGCCAGATCGTCGGGGGCGACCACCGGGGCCAGGTCGGGCACCACGGTTTCCGGCGCGGGGGCGTCCGCGTCGCGCTTGCGGACCATCACCCAGCGGACGTAATCCAGCACCGGCTCGTCCATCTGGTTCAGGCCCTGCGTGCGCACCCAGACCACGCCGGACCTGCCGTTCGAGTTCTGCTTCAGCCCGATCACCTGCGATTCCGACCGCAGCGTGTCGCCGGGCCAGACCGGCGCCAGCCAGCGGCCCTGCGCATAGCCCAGGTTCGCCACCGCGTTCAGGCTGACATCCGGCACCGTCTTGCCGAAGACCACATGGAAGGCCAGCAGGTCGTCCATCGGGCTGCCGTCAAGCCCGCAATCCGCCGCGAATTCGTCGCTGGAATAGAGCGCGTGCCGCGCGGGATAGAGCGCGTGATACAGCGCCCGTTCCCCCTCGGCCACGGTGCGGGGGACGGCGTGTCGGATCACCTGGCCCATCCGGTAATCCTCGAAGAAACGGCCCTGATCGGTCTTGGTCATTGTTGCCCCAGCTTCATGTCGGGATGATAGTCGGCCTTGATCTGCTTGGTGATCGCCTGGCCCATGCGCATCACGCCCTTGACCGGATCCCAGGCCATGGTCGGGCTGCCATGCAGCGACCAGCCCTTCGACAGCGCGTCGCTGACGCGGTGGCAGAAGCGCGAGGTGTCGTCCTCGGTGATGCAGCGATAGAGGGTGGTCACGTCAGCCTCCGAATGGCCAGGGTCCGACCCAGCCGTGGATCAGCCCCACGACCAGCATGACAAGGGCAGCGCCCACGGCCGCCATGATCTCCTTGCGGGCGGGGAACGGCCCGGTCCGCCGTTTCCAGGCGCCCGCGCGGTTCAGGATGACGATTTCCACAAGCGCCCAGATCAGCAGCCCGCCGAACAGCACCAGCGAGGGCAGGTCGCCGTTCACCAGCAGATGCGCGATGGCCCAGAGCGAGAACGCCGTCAGTTGCGGATGGTGGATCCAGGCGGTGACGCGGGTCTTCATCCCGTCGGCGGCGTAGAGATAGAAGGCCAGCAGCACCAGCAGGTTGTTGATGCCAACCGTGGCGGGCGACGGTCCCCACCAGACCGGCCCCTCGGCCCGCTTGTAGCCGATCACCATCAGCACGACCGACAGGATCAGCAGCAGCGCGATCAGACCCTTGCCCTTGTCGCCCATCGCTGCGCGGCGTTCCGGGGCCGCGCGCTTGAACAGATGCGCCGCCCACCATAGGGCCACGCCACAAATCAGCAGAACCATCTGGCTTTCCTTTGCTGGATGTCATCGGCGCCACCCTGCCCTTAACCTGCCATGGCCGCAATCGCCTTGGCCCTGTCCAGGGTGCGGCGGGCGGTCTCGACATGCAGGTTCTCGACGATCTTGCCATCGACGACGGCGACGCCCCTGCCCTCGGCCGCCGCCGCCTCGAACGCCTCGATCTGGCGGCGGGCCAAGTCGATCTCGGCCTCGGTGGGGGCGAAGGCGTCGTTGGCGATGGCAAGCTGGGCCGGGTGGATCAGCGTCTTGCCGTCAAAGCCCATGTCGCGGCCCTGCTCGCATTCGGCGCGCAGCCCGTCGTCGTCCTTGAAGGCATTGAACACCCCGTCCACGATCACCTTGCCATGCGCCTTGGCCGCCAGCAGGCACAGGCCCAGCCCCGGCTGCATCGGCAGCCGGTCGGGGCGAAAGCGGCTGTTCAGTTCCTTCGCCAGGTCGTTGGTGCCCATCACCATCCCCTCCAACCCTGGATGGGCGGCGATCTGGGCGGCGCTCAGCATCCCCTGCGGCGTCTCCATCATCGCCCACAGCGGCAGGCCGGGGATCAGCGCGGCCACGCGGTCCAGGTCGGCCGCGCTGTCCACCTTGGGGATCAGCACCGCATCCGCCGGAAGGGTCGCGCAGAAGCGCGCGTCATCCTCGCCCCATTCGGTCGCCAGCGCGTTGATCCGCACGATCCGCGCGCGCGGGCCATAATCGTTCGCCAGCGCCGCCGCCAGCGCATCCCGCGCGGCGACCTTTTCGCCGGGGGCCACCGCATCCTCAAGGTCGAAGATGATCGCGTCGGCGGGCAGCCCCTGGGCCTTTTCCATCGCCCGCGCATTGGCGGCGGGAATATACAGAACCGAACGATAGGGACGCGCCATGGAAACCTCTTCGCAACAATCTTGCGCGACGCTGCCCTGCGCCGCCAGATTTGGCAAGCGCAAACTTGCTGCGCTGCGGCGTCAGGCCAGCGCCTGCCAGATCAGCCGCAGCGACACCGCCAGCAGCCCCCAGGTGATCAGCTTGTAGAACAGCGCCTGCGGGATGATGCGGACCAGCCGCAGCCCGGCCCAGACCGCCGCCAGCGACACCGGGGTCAGGATCGCCGCCGCCTTCAGGTTGGCGGCAGACAGCTGGCCCAGCGCGGCATAGGGAATCAGCTTGACCCAGTTGCAGATCGCGAAGAACCAGGTGGTCGTCCCGGCATAGATCAGCGCGGGCAGGCGCAGCGGCTGGACATAGACCTGCCAGGGCGGCGCGCCCGCATGGCTGACAAAGCTGGTATAGCCCGACAGCAGCCCCCACAGCGTGCCCCGCCCGGCCGAGGGCGCGCGCCGCTGATCGGGCAAGGGCGGCCGGATCAGCGCGTTCAGCGCAAAGACCACGCCCACCGCGCCGACGATGAAGGTCACGCCCTCGACCGGCACCACATGCGCCCCGGCCCAGCCGATGCCGATCCCGGCCAGCGCGCCGGGGATCGCCGTCGCCAGCACCCGCATGTCGAAGTGATGGCGAAAGGCCAGCAGCCCGCCGATGTCGGACACAACATAGACCGGCAGCATCAGCCCCGCCGCCTGCACCGGCGACATGACCAGCGACAGGATCGGGACCGAGATCATGCCGACCATCGCCAGCCCGCCCTTGGCAAGGCCCACCGCCACAGCGGCAATCACCGCCAGCACCCAGCCCCAGACCGTCAAATCCAGCATTCGCGCCCCCTTGCCTGCGCCAGCCATGCGTTCCATCGCGGCGATTGGCAAGTATCAGCGCCAACAGTGCCGCGCCGCCGTGGCGAAGGCTTGCGATTCCTGTTGCGACCCCGTAACCACCCCGGCAACCATCATCCCTGTAATCGGAGGTTATCCATGGCCCGACCCAAAATCGCACTGATCGGTGCGGGGCAGATCGGCGGAACGCTGGCGCATCTGGTGGCGCTGAAGGAACTGGGCGATGTCGTCCTGTTCGACATCGCCGAGGGCACGCCGCAGGGCAAGGCCCTGGACATCGCGGAATCCGGCCCGTCCGAGGGTTTCGACGCCGCGCTGAAAGGCACCAACGATTACGCCGACATCGCGGGCGCCGATGTCTGCATCGTCACCGCCGGCGTGCCGCGCAAACCGGGGATGAGCCGCGACGACCTGCTGGGCATCAACCTCAAGGTCATGAAATCCGTGGGCGAGGGCATTGCCCAGCACGCCCCCGACGCCTTCGTCATCTGCATCACCAACCCGCTGGACGCGATGGTCTGGGCGCTGCGCGAGTTCAGCGGCCTGCCGCATGAGAAGGTCTGCGGCATGGCGGGCGTCCTGGATTCGGCGCGCTTCCGCCATTTCCTGTCGCTGGAATTCGGCGTGTCCATGAAGGACGTGACGGCCTTCGTGCTGGGCGGGCATGGCGACACGATGGTGCCGCTGGTGCGCTATTCGACCGTTGGCGGCATCCCGCTGCCGGATCTGGTCAAGATGGGCTGGACCACCCAGGACAAGCTGGACCAGATCGTCCAGCGCACCCGCGACGGCGGCGCGGAAATCGTCGGCCTGCTCAAGACCGGCAGCGCCTTCTATGCCCCCGCGACCAGCGCGATCGAGATGGCGGAAGCCTATCTCAAGGACCAGAAGCGCGTCCTGCCCTGCGCAGCGCATGTGGACGGCGCCTATGGGCTGAACGGCATCTATGTGGGCGTGCCCACGGTGATCGGCGCGGGCGGCGTGGAAAAGGTGATCGACATCACGCTGGACGGCGACGAACAGGCGATGTTCACCAAATCCGTCGACGCGGTGAAGGGCCTGGTCGAGGCCTGCAAGGGCATCGACAGCGCGCTGGCCTGACCGGCCCCCGCAGGCTTTGCAGGGCGCGTCCGCCGTGGGCGCGCCTTTGCATTTGACGATGTTCATCTTTCCTGTTCCGTCGTAGCATTCCGGCGGTAAGCAAACCGGAGGCGACCATGACCAGACACGTCCTGCCTGCTGCCCTTTTCTCTGCCCTGCTGATCGGCGCCTGCTCTGCGCCGCCGACAAGCCCGCGGCCGACCGACCAGCTGCCCTTCATGGGCAGTTGGGATTGCGGCGTCACCACCATGACCTTTACCCCGACATCCTATATCCCGTCGAACGACGCCGCGCCGATCACGATCCGGGGCTTCTCGACCCAGAACCGCGTGACGACCATGACCCTGGCCGACGGCGCGGTGATCCAGGTGCAATGGAAGAACGACAACCAGATTTCCTGGCAGTCCCAGACCACCGGCGACAGTTTCGACTGCTCTCGCGTGGCGGGCTGAGGCCCCGGCGACTCTGGCCGTCTCGGCCTTTGTGATCACGGCATTTCCAGCCGTGATCACAATCGGCGGGTTCTTGCGGCTTTCCGGCATTTTACGGGAAAATCGTTTCCCGCGCTGATTGCCTTGTGGCATGACCCCGGCAAATCTGTCGAACCGAAAAAGGGGGTCAGGATGAACATCCACGAATACCAGGCCAAGGCGCTGCTGCGTCAATACGGCGCGCCGGTCAGCGACGGCCGGGTCGTGATCAAGGCGGACGAGGCCAAGTCGGCAGCGGGCGAACTGGACGGCCCCCTGTGGGTCGTCAAGGCGCAGATCCACGCGGGCGGGCGCGGCAAGGGCAGCTTCAAGGAAGCCGCCGCCGGTGAAAAAGGCGGCGTGCGCCTGGCGAAATCCGTGGCCGAGGCCGAGGAACTGACCCGCCAGATGCTGGGCCGCACCCTTGTGACCCACCAGACCGGCCCCTCGGGCAAGCAGGTCAACCGCATCTATATCGAGGACGGCAGCGACATCGCGCGCGAACTGTATCTGGCGCTGCTGGTTGATCGCGGGTCGTCGCGCGTCAGCTTCGTCGCCTCGACCGAGGGCGGCATGGATATCGAGGAAGTGGCCGCCCACACGCCCGAGAAGATTGTCAGCTTCAGCGTCGATCCGGCATCCGGCCTGTCCGATTTCCACGGCCGCCGCGTGGCCTTCGCCCTGGGGCTGGAAGGCAGCCAGGTCAAGCAATGCGTGGCCCTGGTCAAGAACCTGTATCGCATGTTCATCGAAAAGGACATGGAGATGCTGGAGATCAACCCGCTGATCGTGACGCCCGAAGGCAACATCAAGTGCCTGGATGCGAAGATGGGCTTCGACAACAACGCGCTGTATCGCCAGCCCGACATCCTGGCCCTGCGCGACGAGACCGAGGAAGACCCCAAGGAACTGGCCGCGTCGAAATTCGACCTGAACTATATCGCGCTCGACGGCGAGATCGGCTGCATGGTGAACGGCGCGGGCCTGGCGATGGCCACGATGGACATCATCAAGCTCTATGGCGCGGAACCGGCGAACTTCCTGGACGTGGGCGGCGGCGCCACCAAGGAGAAGGTAACGGAAGCCTTCAAGATCATCACCTCGGATCCGAACGTCAAAGGCATCCTGGTCAACATCTTCGGCGGCATCATGCGCTGCGACATCATCGCGGAAGGCATCATCGCCGCCGTGAAAGAGGTCGGGCTTCAGGTGCCGTTGGTCGTGCGGCTTGAGGGCACCAATGTCGATCTGGGCAAGCAGATCATCCGCGAGTCCGGGCTGAACGTGATTCCGGCGGACGATCTGTCGGACGCGGCAGAAAAAATCGTGAAAGCGGTGAAGGGATAAGAAAAGATGGCCGTTCTCGTTAACAAAGACACCAAAGTCATCACCCAGGGGATCACCGGATCCCAGGGCACCTTCCACACCGAACAGGCGATCGCCTATGGCACGCAGATGGTCGGCGGCGTGACGCCCGGCAAGGGTGGCACCGAGCATCTGGGCCTGCCGGTCTTCAACTCGGTCCACGAGGCCGTCGCCAAGACCGGCGCCAATGCGACCGCGATCTATGTGCCGCCCCCCTTCGCGGCGGATTCGATCCTGGAAGCCATCGACGCGCAGATCCCGCTGATCGTCTGCATCACCGAAGGCATCCCGGTGCTGGACATGATGAAGGTCAAGCGCGCCCTGCAAGGGTCGCAGTCGCGCCTGATCGGGCCGAACTGCCCCGGCATCATGACGCCCGACGAATGCAAGATCGGCATCATGCCGGGTTCCATCTTCCGCCGCGGCAGCGTCGGCGTGGTCAGCCGTTCCGGGACGCTCACCTATGAGGCGGTCAAGCAGACCTCGGACGTGGGGCTGGGCCAGTCCTCGGCGGTCGGGATCGGCGGCGACCCGATCAAGGGGCTGGAGCATATCGACGTGCTGCGCCTGTTCCTGGACGATCCCGAGACGACCTCGATCATCATGATCGGCGAGATCGGCGGCTCGGCCGAGGAGGAAGCGGCCGAGTTCCTGGCCGAGCAGAAGAAGAAGGGCATCTGGAAGCCGACGGCGGGCTTCATCGCCGGCCGCACCGCGCCTCCGGGCCGGCGCATGGGCCATGCGGGCGCCATCGTCTCGGGCGGCAAGGGCGACGCGGAATCGAAGATCGAGGCGATGAAGCGCGCCGGAATCGTCGTGGCCGACAGCCCGGCGGGCCTGGGCGAGGCGGTGCTGAAGGCCATCAAGGGCTGACGCAACCCAGCCCGCGCCGCGCGCGTTCCCCCGGCAAGAGCAACCGCTCTGTAACAGCAGGAGAATCAAGATGAAGATGCTTTCCGCGACCATCATTGCCTCGACTGTCGTGCTGGGGGCCTGCGCGCCCGAGCCGATCACCCGCGTCGAAACCACCGTCACGACAAGCCCGGTCGATACCGAGGCCCTGGCGACGGCGACCGGCCTGCCCGCCGATGCGGTGCTGGGCGTGACGCGCACGGACAACCAGTATGTCGTCTTCTACCGCGAGGAGGGCGTGACCGCCGAGCAGCTTGCGGACGCGCCGCGCCTGATCTGCGCCAACACCGCCTCGTCCGTGTTCAGCGCCGATCCGGTGGATACGACCGCGCCGCAATTCGGCACGGGCGGCGTGCAGCGCATGACCGTCACCTGTGCGTGACGCGATTTGACAGCCGGTGCCCCCGGCATACCTAAGGGGGCATCGGGACCAACCAGGGGGATGACGTGGACGACCAGCCGCAGCGCGCAGACAGGCTTTCCGCCGGGACCATGGCCCGGACCGGCGGCCGCATCGCGCCCCTGTCGCTGGCGGCCCTGCTGGCTGTGACGGCCTGTGGCCGCGCGCCCACCACCGACATCCTGCCCGGCGGGATTCCCGCCATGACGAACCTGCACCAGGCCAGCACCCTGCCGCCCGAGTCCGTGCGCACCGTCGCGCGGCGGGATTTCGGCTGGCGGCTGATCTATCATCCGGCCCGCGCGCCCCTCCAGGCCGAACAAGGCGCGGCGCACGCGCTGTGCGGGCTGGAACGCCGCGCGGTGGCGCGGATCGAACGGATTCCCCGCGCCGATCCCTATGCCGATCCCGGCGCGGCCATCATCGACGTTTATTGTGCCTGAGGCGGTCATGACCCTTGCGATCTTCTCCAAATCCCTGAACGCCGCCGGGCTGCTGGCAGCCCTGCTGCTGGCCGGTTGCATGCAGGCCGTCCCGGTCGCGGCCCCGCCCCCGGTCGCGGCGGCGCCTGCGGTCCCGACGGTCCCGCCCGTCGCCGTGCCGACCGTGCGCCCTGCCCCGCCGGTCCCTGCCCCGGCGGTCCCCGCGATCCCGGCCGGGCCGGTCGACAGCCGCACCGGCCTGCACCAGGCCGCGCTGATCTCGGTCACCGGGGATGCCGACAGCCGCTTCACCGTGTTGTTCCGCCCGGCCCAGACCGACGCCGGCAGGATCGAGGCCGCGCCCGCGCAACTGTGCCGGGGGGCGGGCCGCGACCTGAAAGACAGCCGCACCAACAAACCGGGCGCGGGCAGCGCGATGCCCGGCGTCCAGATGATGATCGTCACCTGTGCCGCCGCCTGACGCGGCCCCACCCGTTCCCCCATTGCGTCAAGGACGCGAGATCAGATGACCGAACAGCCCAACAACGCCGATTTCCACGACTCGTCCTTCCTGCAAGGGCATAACGCCGCCTATATCGAACAGCTCTACGGCCAATGGGCGAAGACCCCCGGCGCCTTCGACGCGGCCTGGGACGCGTTCTTCCGCAGCCTGGGCGACGCCGGAGAGGATGCCGCGCGCGAGGCCAAGGGCGCCACCTGGAAGCGCGCCGACTGGCCGCCGCTGCCGTCGGACGAAAACACCGCCGCCCTGACCGGCGAATGGCCGATGGCGTCGAAAAGCGAAGCCACCGCCGCGATGAAGAAGATCGCCGCCAAGGCCGAGGAAAAGGGCGTCACCCTGACCGAGGATCAGATGCGCCAGGCGGTGCTGGATTCGATCCGCGCGCTGATGCTGATCCGCGCCTTCCGCATCCGCGGCCATCTGCACGCCAACCTGGATCCGCTGGGCCTGCGCGATGTCCCCGACCATGGCGAGCTGAAGCCCGAAACCTATGGCTTTGGCCCCGGCGACATGGACCGGCCGATCTTCATCGACAACGTGCTGGGGCTGGAAGTCGCCTCGATCCGCCAGATCACCGACCTGATGCAGCGGACCTATTGCGGCACCTTCGCGATCCAGTTCATGCATATCTCGAACCCCGAGGAAGCCGCCTGGCTGAAGGAACGGATCGAGGGTTACGGCAAGGAGATCCAGTTCACCCGCGAAGGCCGCCGCGCCATCCTGAACAAGCTGGTCGAGGCCGAGGGCTTCGAGAAGTTCCTGCATGTCAAGTACATGGGCACCAAGCGCTTCGGCCTTGACGGGGGCGAGGCTCTGATCCCGGCGATGGAACAGATGATCAAGCGCGGCGGCGCCCTGGGCGTGAAGGAAATCGTCGTCGGTATGCCGCACCGGGGCCGGTTGTCGGTGCTGGCCAACGTGATGTCGAAACCCTATCGCGCGATCTTCCACGAATTCCAGGGCGGCAGCTTCAAGCCCGAGGACGTGGACGGGTCGGGCGACGTGAAATATCACCTCGGCGCCTCCAGCGACCGGGAATTCGACGGCAACACCGTCCACCTGTCGCTGACCGCCAACCCCAGCCACCTGGAAGCCGTGAACCCGGTCGTGCTGGGCAAGGCGCGGGCCAAGGGCGACCAGCTGGGCGACACCTTCGACCGCAGCAATGTCCTGCCGATCCTGCTGCATGGCGACGCGGCCTTCGCGGGCCAGGGGGTCGTGGCGGAATGCCTGCAACTGTCGGGCATCAAGGGCCACCGCACCGGGGGCTGCATCCATATCGTCGTGAACAACCAGATCGGCTTCACCACCGCGCCGCATTTCAGCCGCACCTCGCCCTATCCGACCGACATCGCGCTGATGGTCGAGGCGCCGATCTTCCACGTCAACGGCGACGACCCGGAAGCCGTGGTCCATGCCGCCAAGGTCGCGACCGAGTTCCGGCAGAAGTTCCAGAAGGACGTGGTTCTGGACATCTTCTGCTATCGCCGCTTCGGTCACAACGAAGGCGACGAGCCGATGTTCACCAACCCGGCGATGTACACCCAGATCAAGGGCCACAAGACCACGCTGCAACTCTATACCGAACGGCTGGTCGCCGACGGGTTGATCCCCGAGGGCGAGATCGAGGACATGAAGGCGGCCTTCCAGGCCCATCTGAATGAGGAGTTCGAGGTCGGCAAGGCGTTCAAGCCGAACAAGGCCGACTGGCTGGACGGCAAATGGTCGGGCCTGGATCGCGAGGGCGCCGAATACGTGTCCGGCGAAACCGGGATCGAGCCGTCGACCATGGCCCAGATCGGCCGCGCGCTGACCACGGTCCCCGAGGGGCTGAGCCTGCACAAGACCGTGGGCCGGTTGCTGGAGGCCAAGCGCCAGATGTTCGAAACGGGCGAGGGCTTCGACTGGGCCACGGGCGAGGCCCTGGCCTTCGGATCGCTGCTGCTGGAAGGCAAGGGCGTGCGGCTGGCCGGTCAGGACAGCACCCGCGGCACCTTCAGCCAGCGGCATTCGGCCTTCATCGACCAGAAGACCGAGGATCGCTATTACCCGCTGAACCACATCGCCGACGGCCAGGCGCATTACGAGGTCATCGACTCGATGCTGTCGGAATACGCGGTGCTGGGGTTCGAATACGGCTATTCGCTGGCCGAACCGAACGCCCTGGTGATGTGGGAAGCGCAGTTCGGCGATTTCGCCAACGGCGCGCAGATCATGTTCGACCAGTTCATCTCCTCGGGCGAGAAGAAATGGCTGCGCATGTCGGGTCTGGTGATGCTGCTGCCGCACGGCTTCGAGGGCCAGGGGCCGGAGCATAGCTCGGCGCGTCTGGAACGGTTCCTGCAAATGTGCGCCGAGGATAACTGGATCGTCGCCAACTGCACGACTCCGGCCAACTATTTCCACATCCTGCGCCGCCAGATGCACCGCCGCTTCCGCAAGCCGCTGGTGCTGATGACGCCGAAATCGCTGCTGCGCCATCCCAAGGCCACCAGCCGGGCCGAGGATTTCCAGACCGGATCGACCTTCCACCGGGTGCTGTGGGACGACGCGCAGCGCGACAGTTCGGGCACGACGCTGGCGCCGGATCACCGCATCCGCCGCGTGGTGATCTGTTCGGGCAAGGTTTATTACGATCTGCTGAAGGCGCGCGACGAGGCCGGGATCGACGACATCTATCTGCTGCGGCTGGAACAGTTCTATCCCTTCCCGGCGCAGTCGATGGTCAAGGAACTGGCCCGCTTCAAGGATGCCGAGGTGATCTGGTGCCAGGAGGAACCCAAGAACCAGGGCGGCTGGAGCTTTGTCGAGCCTTACCTGGAATGGTCGCTGGACCGGCTGGGCGCGCGCCACAACCGCGCCCGCTATGTCGGCCGGAACGCCGCCGCATCGGTCGCCACGGGCCTGGGTTCGCGCCACAAGGCCGAACAGGAAGCCCTGGTGAACGAGGCGCTGTCGCTGGAAGGATGACCTGATGCCCACCCAAGTCCGCGTGCCCGCCCTGGGCGAATCCGTCACCGAGGCGACCGTCGCCACCTGGTTCAAGAAACCGGGCGACGCCGTCGCGGTGGACGAGATGCTGTGCGAGCTGGAAACCGACAAGGTGACGGTCGAGGTGCCCAGTCCCTCGGCAGGCATCCTGGCCGAAATCGTCGCGGCGGAAGGCGAAACCGTTGGTCCCGACGCGCTGCTGGCGCAGATCGACGAGGCCGGCGACCAGGCCGGCGGCGACGCGCCCCCGAAATCCCCCCAAGAACAACCGCAGGCCGAGACGGCCCGGAAGACCCCGGAAGGACAAGAGATGAGCGGCAAATCCGTGGATGTGATGGTCCCCGCGCTTGGCGAAAGCGTGACCGAGGCGACCGTGGCCACCTGGTTCAAGAAGGTCGGCGATACGGTCGCCGCCGACGAGATGCTGTGCGAACTGGAAACCGACAAGGTCTCGGTCGAGGTTCCCGCCCCCGCCGCGGGCGTGCTGGCGGAAATCCTGGCCGAGGAAGGCGCCACCGTCGACGCCAAGGCGCGGCTGGCGATCATCACCGAAGGCGCGGCGGGCGGTCGTTCCGCCGCAAAACCCAGCAGCGACAAGACCGGCGACAAGGTAGCGCCGGTCGGCTCGGCCTCGGGCGGCGAGGATGGGGCCACGGCGGGCGATGTCGGAAGTCCCGGCGCCGGGCCGGAGCAGCTGACGCCCCGCAGCGATGTCGAGGATGCGCCGTCCGCCAAGAAAGCCATGGCGGAAAAGGGCATCAGCCGCGAACAGGTGACGGGTTCGGGCCGCGACGGCCGCGTGATGAAGGAAGACGTGGCCAGGGCGCAGCCTGCTGCGAAGCCGTCCGCCCCCGCCGCCCCCCGCCCGGCCGAGGACGCCGCGCGCGAGGAACGCGTCAAGATGACCCGCCTGCGCCAGACCATCGCCCGGCGCCTGAAGGACGCGCAGAACACCGCCGCGATGCTGACCACCTATAATGAGGCCGACATGAGCGGCATCATGCAGCTTCGCAACGAATACAAGGACGCCTTCGAGAAGAAGCACAAGGTCAAGCTGGGCTTCATGTCCTTCTTCGTGAAGGCCTGCTGCCACGCCCTGAAGGAAGTCCCCGAGGTCAATGCCGAGATCGACGGCACCGACGTGGTCTACAAGAACTTCGTCAACATGGGCGTCGCCGTCGGCACGCCTTCGGGCCTGGTGGTGCCGGTCGTCCGCGACGCCGACCAGAAGGGCTTTGCCCAGATCGAGAAGGAAATCGCCGAACTGGGCGCCAAGGGCCGCGACGGCAAGCTGACCCTGGCCGAGATGCAGGGCGGCACCTTCACCATCTCGAACGGCGGGGTTTACGGCTCGCTGATGTCCTCGCCGATCCTGAACCCGCCGCAATCGGGGATCCTGGGGATGCACAAGATCCAGGACCGCCCGGTCGTGGTCGGCGGCCAGATCGTCATCCGCCCGATGATGTATCTGGCGCTGTCCTATGATCACCGGATCGTCGACGGCAAGGGCGCCGTGACCTTCCTGGTGCGCGTCAGGGAGGCGCTGGAGGATCCGCGCCGCCTGCTGATGGATCTGTAAGACCCTGTCACGACCACCGGCATTGCCGCAGACGCGGCAGTGCCCCCATTCAGGAGCCGAGCCATGCAACTGATCGCCCATTACAGCGTGAACGACTATCCCGCCTTCAAGCTGTCCTTCGACGCCGATGCCGAGGATCGCGGCAATAACGGCCTGACTCTGCTGCAATTGTGGCAAGAGAACAACGGCTCTGCCTGGGCGCTGTTCAGCGTCAGCGATGCCAAGGCCGCGCGCGCCTATCTGGACGGGGCGGCGACGGTCTTCAACAGTCAGGCCGGGGTCAGCGCCTTCAGCTATCACTTCGTCGAAACCGCCTGATGACCACCGAACTGACGGTGCTGGCCCTGGCGGGCCTGTTGCAGGCTGTCCAGTTCGCGGCCTTCTCGGTCGCGGCGAACAGGCAGGTCGGACCGAAGGTCGCGATGGGTCCGCGCGACGAGGCGCCGAAGCTGACCGGCACCGCAGGCCGCCTGCAACGCGCGCTGGCGAACCACTTCGAAGGGCTGGTCCTGTTCACGCTGGCCGTCGTCGTGGTGACACTGGGCGGGCAGGCCAGCGGCACGACGGCGGCCTGCGCCTGGATTTTTCTGCTGGCGCGGATCCTCTATGTTCCGGCCTATATCCTGGGCTGGGTGCCCTGGCGGTCGGTGATCTGGGGGGTGGGTTTCGCGGCGACGATGGTGATGATAATCGCCGCGCTGATCTGACCGCGCGGCATCGACGACGCCCCAGGGGCGCGAGGGACAAGAAGGAGCAAGCCATGTCCACCTATGATCTGATCGTGATCGGCGCCGGGCCGGGCGGCTATGTCTGCGCCATCCGCGCGGCGCAACTGGGCCTGAAGGTCGCCGTGGTCGAGGGCCGCGAGACGCTGGGCGGCACCTGCCTGAACGTCGGCTGCATCCCGTCCAAGGCGCTGCTTCACGCCAGCCACCTGCTGCACGAGACGCACGAGAATTTCGAGAAGATGGGCCTGATGGACGCCCATGTCACCGTCGATTGGCAGAAGATGCTGGGCTACAAGGCCGACACCGTCGCGGGCAACACCAGGGGCATCGAATTCCTGTTCAAGAAGAACAAGATCGACTGGCTGAAGGGCTGGGCGGTGATCGAGGCGGCGGGCAAGGTCAAGGTCGGCGACACCACCCATGAGGCGAAGAACATCGTCATCGCCAGCGGCTCGGTGCCCTCGGCGCTGAAGGGCGTGACGGTGGACAACGAGGCGGGCGTGGTGGTCGATTCGACCGGCGCGCTGGCGCTGCCGACGATCCCGAAATCCATGGTGGTGATCGGCGCGGGCGTGATCGGGCTGGAGCTGGGTTCGGTCTATGCCCGCCTGGGGGCCGAGGTGACCGTGGTCGAATACCTGGACGCCATCACCCCCGGCATGGACGGCGAGGTGCAGAAGCAGTTCCAGAAGATCCTGACCAAGCAGGGTCTGACATTCATCCTGGGCGCCGCCGTGTCGGGGGTCGAGGCCGCCGAGGGCGGGGCCAGGGTGGCCTATACCCTGCGCAAGGACGACAGCCAGCACAGCCTGGAGGCCGATGTGGTGCTGGTCGCGACCGGCCGCCGTCCCTATGTCGAGGGGCTGGGCCTGGACACGCTGGGCGTGGCCCTGACCGATCGCGGCTTCGTCAGGATCGACGATCACTGGCAGACCAGCGTGAAGGGCATCTATGCGATCGGCGACGCGGTGCCCGGCCCGATGCTGGCCCACAAGGCCGAGGATGAAGGCATGGCGGTGGCCGAGGTCATCGCGGGCAAGCACGGCCATGTGAACTATGCCGTGATCCCCGGCGTGATCTACACCACCCCCGAGGTCGCCAGCGTCGGCCTGACCGAGGAAGCCGCCAAGGCGGACGGGCGCAAGGTCAAGATCGGCAAGTTCCCCTTCATGGGCAATGCGCGGGCCAAGGCGATGATGCAGGCCGACGGCTTCGTCAAGCTGATCGCCGATGCCGAGACCGACCGGATCCTCGGCTGCCACATCATCGGTCCGAACGCCGGAGAGATGATCCACGAGGTCTGCGTGGCGATGGAATTCGGCGCCGCCGCCCAGGATTTGGCGCTGACCTGCCATGCGCATCCGACCACCTCGGAAGCGGTGCGGGAAGCGGCGCTGGCCTGCGGGGACGGCGCGATCCATGTCTGATCTTGCAAGGGGGGCGCCGCCCCCATCGACGCCGGCGCGTCTCACCCGCTGGGATATTTCCGCACAGAAGATGGGGCGGCGGGGGCTGATCCTGGCGACGCTGGCCCTGGCGGCCTGCGGCGGCGGGCGCGGGCAGCGGATGCCGGACGGCCTGGGCCGCAACGGGCTTTACCCGAACGAAACGCCGGAACTGCGGTCGCGCATCAATTACTGGTCGCGCCATTACGAGGTTCCCTCGGCCCTGGTGCAGCGGATCATCCTGCGCGAATCGCAGCACCGGCCCGGCGCGCGCAACGGTCCCTATTATGGGCTGATGCAGATCAACCCGCAGACGGCCCGCACCATGGGCCATCGCGGTTCCCCCGCCAGCCTGCTGGATGCGGACACCAACCTGCGCTATGGCGTCAGGTATCTGCGCGGCGCCTGGATGGTGGCGGATGGCAGCCCGGACAAGACGGTCATGTGGTATTCCCGCGGCTATTACCATGAAGCCAAGCGCAAGGGGCTGTTGAAGCAGACCGGCCTGAGGGGCTGACACCCTTGCCGTGCGGAACGAAGGGCGCCCTGGGGCGCCCTTTTCCATGGGCGGCATGGGATCGGTAAAACCTTAGGAAGTGGGGATTTGGCGCCGGCCGCAGGGTGGTTGAAGATAGGACGAAGGCATTGTTTCACATCAACCCGGAGGCATCATGCAGACCGGCATCTCCGTCGTCCACGTTACGCCTGTCACGCCGACGTCCACCGCCCCCACGTCCCTGATCCCCCAGGCGGCGCCCGTCTCGCTGTTCGAGGATGTCATCGAACGCATCACGCCGCCGCTGGAATTCCGGGTCTGGATGGAAAAGCTGAAGACCTATGCCGTGGCCGCGCGCGGCACCGAACCGGCCGACTCGCCGCCGGTCGGCGAGGCGGAACGGGCCGCGCCCGCGGCGCAACTCGTGGCAGAGGCAGCGCCGGTCCCAGGGGACGGCCCGGCCCCGGATGCGGCGGCGCGGACCCCGCAAAGCGGATGACGCCTGGGGGGTTCGCACGGCCCGGCACCGGGCCGCGCGCGTCATCGGATCAGTGTTTCGCGGCCTTCAGCGCCGCGACGCCGGGCAGTTCCTTGCCCTCCATCCATTCCAGGAAGGCGCCCCCGGCGGTCGAGATGAAGGTGAAGTCGCCCGCGACGCCCGCCTTGTTCAGCGCGGCGACGGTATCCCCGCCCCCGGCCACGGAAATCAGCTTGCCGTCGCGCGTCAGCGATGCCGCCGCCTGCGCCGCCGCATTGGTGGCGCGGTCGAACGGCTCGATCTCGAAGGCGCCCAGGGGACCGTTCCAGATCAGCGTCTTGCATTTGGCCATCGCGTCCCGAAGGGCCTCGACCGTGGCGGGACCGGCGTCCAGGATCATCGCGTCGGCCGGGCACTGATCGACCGGCAGAACCTGGGATTCCGCGCCCGCCTTGAAGTCGCGCGCCACAACGATGTCCAGCGGCAGGTGGATCACGCAGCCGCCCTGGTCGGCCTTGTCCAGGATCTGGCGCGCGGTGTCGGCCATGTCGCGTTCGGCCAGCGACTTGCCGACCTCGACCCCCTTGGCGGCCAGGAAGGTGTTGGCCATGCCGCCGCCGATCACCAGGTGATCCACCTTGTCGACCAGGTTCATCAGCAGGTCCAGCTTGGTCGAGACCTTGGCCCCCCCCACCACCGCCATCACCGGACGCTGCGGATTGCCAAGCGCCGCGTCCAGCGCCTTCAGTTCCGCCTCCATCAACCGCCCGGCGCCGGAGGGCAACAGCCGCGCCAGACCCTCGGTCGAGGCATGGGCGCGATGCGCGGCGGAAAAGGCGTCGTTCACGAACACCCCGCCAAGCGCCGCGATGGATGCCGCGAATGTCGGGTCGTTCTTTTCCTCGCCCTCATGAAAGCGGGTGTTTTCCAGCAGCGCCACATCGCCGGGCTTCAGGTCGGCCACCACGCGCTTGGCCGGGCCGCCGATGCAGTCGTCGGCGAAGGCGACCGGCTGGCCAAGCGCGGCTTCCAGCGCGGGGACGATCTGCTTCAGGCTCATGGCATCGACGCGCTTGCCCTTGGGGCGGTCGAAATGCGCCAGCAGCACCGGGATGCCGCCCCGCGCCTGGATGTCCTTGACCGTCGGCACGATCTTTTCGATCCGCGTCGCGTCGGTCACGCGGCCGTCTTCCACCGGCACGTTCACGTCCACGCGGGTCAGGACGACCTTGCCGTCCATGTCCAGATCGTCAATCGTCTTGAAATCGGCCATCGTGTCGTCCTTTCGGGCATTTGGGCTTGGATGGCTTGTCCCGCATGGACGCCCTGGCGTCAACTCTCGCGTAAGTATGATGCCGCCGTGAACGGGTTTGCGCGTTGCCCTTGGGGCGGCAAAGCCCTAGACCAAGGACCGAACGTGGCAAAGGAGGGCCGCATGGCCGAGATCACCGATCCCGAAAACACCATCATCATCCAGTTGAAGGACGGTCCCGTCGTCATCGAACTGCTGAGCGATGTGGCCCCGAAACATGCCGAACGCATGAAGGAACTGGCCCGCGCCGGGAAATACGACAACGTCGCCTTCCACCGCGTGATCGAGGGCTTCATGGCCCAGACCGGCGACGTGCAGCACGCCAACATGGAAAACAACTACAACCCCCGCCGGTCCGGCACCGGCGGTTCCGACCTGCCCGATCTTCCGGCGGAGTTTTCCAAGCTGCCTCATGATCGCGGCACCCTGGGCGCCGCGCGGTCGCAGAACCCCCACAGCGCCAACAGCCAGTTCTTCATCAACTTCAAGGACAACCATTTCCTGAACGGCCAGTATACCGTCTATGGCCGGGTCATTTCGGGGATGGAGCATGTGGACAGGATCGCGCGGGGCGAGCCGCCTGCGAACCCGGACCGCATGATCTCGGTCAAGGTGGCCGCCGATGCGTAAGGCCCTGATCCCCGCCCTGGTGCTGGCCGCGTCGGCGGCCCATGCCCAGGCCCCCGCGCATGAGGACGGCCCCGGCCCCAACATGGTGATCGAGGTCGCCGGCGCCGACGGCGCGCCCAAGGGCGCCATCACGCTGGATCTGCTGGCCGACAAGGCGCCGAACCATGTCGCCCGGCTGGTCGAGCTGGCGAAGGCCGGCGCCTATGACGGCGTGGTGTTCCACCGCGTGATCGACGGCTTCATGGTCCAGACCGGCGATGTCGAACATGGCAAGCAGGGCGGCGCCACTGTCAATATGGCGGGCACGGGCGGGTCGGACCTGCCGGATCTGGAGGCCGAGTTCAACGATGTCTCGTTCCAGGCGGGCACCGTCGGCATGGCCCGCGCTCAGGATCCGAACAGCGCCAACAGCCAGTTCTTCATCGACCTAGCGCCGGCGACCTTCCTGGACGGGCAATATACGGTGGTCGGCCAGCTGATCGAGGGCTGGGACGTCCTGAACCAGGTCAAGAAGGGCGACGCGAACGCGAATGGCGCGGTCGAAAGCCCCGATTACATGGCCAAGGTCACGATCGTCGAATAAGAGCGGAATGAAAGGGGGCTGCGGCCCCCTTTTTCGCGCTTGCGGCATTGGCTGCGCAGCGCCTATCTTGCGCGCGACATGGAACCGCGCAACCTTCCCGATGTGACGGAAATCACCCCCTCGGCCGGGGTCGAACGCGCCTGTCACGGCTGGCGGGCGAAATGCCTGCAACGGCTGGTCAGGATGCGGCTGCCGGTGCCGCGCAGCTTCGCCATCCCGTCGGAATCCGTGCAATCCATCGCCACCGGCAAGCGCGTCGATCTGGGCGCGCTGTCGGATCTATTCGCGGAAGGCGACGGGCTGGTCAGCGTCCGCCCCTCGGCGCTGATGCCGGAATGGGGCGGGCCGGGAACGATCCTGAACGTCGGCATCAACGACCAGACCCATGACCGCCTCGCCCGGCGCATCGGCAAGGAAAACGCCGACACGCTGTATCGCCGCTTCGTCCAGGGCTATGCCATCCACATCGCCCGGCTGGATCCCGACATGTTCGCCCAGGAGGGCGACGACGCCCTGGCCGAGGCGCTGCGCAGCTATCGCGAGGAAACCGACGAGGATTTCCCCCAGGATCCCGCCACTCAACTGGCCGAGGTTCTGCGGTCGATGGCCCGTGCCTGGGACGGCCCGACCGCGCGCCTGCTGCGCCAGGCCAAGGGCGCGCCCCCGGATGCGCCGCTGGGGCTGGTGGTGCAGCAGATGGCGCTTGGCCTGGGGCCGGGCCTCTGCGGGTCGGGCACCGTCCAGTTCGTCGATTCCGTCACCGGTACCCCCCGCATCACCGGCCGCTTCCGCCGTCAGCATCACGGCGGCACCCAGGGCGCCGACGCCCAGACCCAGTTCCTGACCCGCGACCCCCGCGGCCCCTCGCTGGAGGTCACCGCGCCCGGGGTCTTTGCCGACTTGATCCGCTTCGGCGTCGCCGCCCGCGAACGCCTGCGCGAGGAGATGCAGATCGAATTCGTGGTGGTCGACGGCCGGGTCTCGATCATCGACGCGACGCGGGTGCAGCGCAGTTCCCGGGCCGGGATCCGCATCGCGGTCGCCTTGGCGCGCGACGGCATCATCCCGGAATCCGAGGCGGTGATGCGCGTCGAACCCCGCGCGCTGGCCGACCTTCTGCACCGGCAGGTCGATCCGCGCGCCCCGCGCGAGGTGATCGCGCGCGGCATCAACGCCAGCCCCGGCGCCGCCACCGGCCGGATCGTCTTCACCGCCGCCGCCGCCCAGGCTTCTGCGGCGCGCGACGAGGCCTGCATCCTGGTCCGGCGCGAGACGGTCCCCGAGGATGTGCGCGGGATGCACGCATCCGTGGGGGTGCTGACCGAGCGCGGCGGCACGACCAGCCACGCGGCGGTGATCGCGCGCGGCATGGGCCTGCCCTGCATCGTCGGCGCCACGGGGATCAGCATCGACACGCGCCAGCGGACCCTGCGCGCGGGCGCCACCACCCTGCTGGAAGGCGATGAGATCACCATCGACGGCTCCAGCGGAGAGGTTCTGGCGGGCCGGGTTCCCCTGCTGGAACCGGCGCTTGACGACAATTTCACGCAGCTGCTGGATTGGGCCGACGCGGCGGGGGGCATCAGCGTGCGCGCCAATGCCGACACGCCCGAGGACGCCCGCACAGCGCGGCGCTTCAACGCGCAGGGCATCGGGCTGTGCCGGACCGAGCATATGTTCTTCGACGCCGACCGCCTGCCCGCCATGCGCGAGATGATCTTCGCCGACAAGCCCGAGGACCGGCGCCTTGCGCTGGACCGGATCCTGCCCATGCAGCGCCAAGATTTCACGGCATTGTTCGAGATCATGGCGGGCCTGCCCGTCACCATCCGCCTGTTCGACCCGCCGCTGCACGAATTCCTGCCCCATGACCGCGAGGGGCTGCGCGAACTGGCCGATTCGATGGACCTGCCGCTGTCCGACGTGACCCGCCGGGTCGAGGCGCTGTCGGAGTTCAACCCGATGCTGGGGATGCGCGGGGTCCGGCTGGGCATCACCGTCCCCGAGATCTATGACATGCAGGCCCGCGCCATCTTCGAGGCGACCGTGGAGACCAGCCGCAAGGGCGATCCGGTGGTGCCCGAAATCATGATCCCGCTGGTCAGCGCCATGCGAGAGGTCGAACTGGTCAAGAACCGCATCGACGCCGTCGCCGCCGAGGTCAGGAACGACCGCCGCGCCGATTTCGCCTATCGCCTGGGGGTGATGGTCGAAACGCCGCGCGCCTGCCTGCGGGCGGGCGATATCGCCGCGCATTCGGCCTTCCTGTCCTTCGGCACCAATGACCTGACGCAGATGACCTATGGCCTGTCGCGCGACGATGCCGGGCGGTTCATGGGCACCTATGTCGGCCAAGGCGTCTATGCCGAGGATCCGTTCCACTGCCTGGATCAGGACGGCGTGGGGGAATTGCTGCTGACCGGGGCGCAGCGCGCGCGCGCCCAGCATCCCGGCATCACCATCTCGGTCTGCGGGGAACATGGCGGCAATCCCGAATCCATCGGCTTCTGCCATGACGCGGGCTTCGACTATGTGTCCTGTTCGCCGTTCCGGGTGCCGGTGGCGCGCCTGGCGGCGGCCCAAGCGGCCCTGCGCGCAGGCCGGCGCGACACGGTGTCCTGACCGATTCGTGCCCCGATCGGGGATTTTTCGGCGGTGTGACAGGGCCTTAACAAACCCGCGATGGTTGTCTTCTTGCCGAAACTTGCCGGTTTCGCGTCGGCGGGTCGGCGAGATGCTGCCGGAAACGGCCTGTTTCGGCCTCTTCGGGCGTCTCACGAACAAGTTCCGTGGCGAGACCAATTCCTAAAACCGTAATCATTTCGCCAGCCGCCGCGCCGTCCTTCTGCTCGGGATCGCGGCGATCTTAACACCCTGTCCATTCGACACGGCTATAGGAATGAATATGGAAACGCTGCTTCAGCGGCTGGCGCCGTTTTGCCTGTGCGCCGCCGCCCTGACCTTCACGGCGACAGGCGCCATCGCGGGCAACGGATCGTTGTTCGCCTCCGATACCGGTCTGTTCGGCGCCGCGCCCAGGACGCAGGCCGCCCCGCGACCGACGCCGGTTCTATACACCGGCGATGAACCTGTGAAGGCCGAAACAGCCGTCGCCGACGACGAACCGCGGGCGCAACTGCTGCTGGCCAGCACCGGCAAGGCGACGCGGGGCCGGTTCGACGAACGCGATCTGAACTGCATGGCCGAGGCGATCTATCACGAGGCGCGGGGCGAAAGCGCCCAGGGCCAGGCCGCCGTGGCCGAGGTGATCCTGAACCGCGTCGAAAGCCGGCAATTCCCGTCCTCGGTCTGCGGGGTGGTGAACCAGCCCAGCCAGTTCAGCTATACCATCGGCGGGCGCAAGGCGATCGGCAACAAGGCCGCCTATCTGCGCGCCCGCGACATCGCCCGCCGCGCGCTGTCCGGGGCGCCACGCGTCCTGACCGGCGGGGCCACCTATTTCCACACGCCCTCCGTCCGCCCCGACTGGTCGCGCCGATTCCAGCGCACGGTGCGGATCGGGCAGCATATCTTCTATCGCCCCGGCGGCCAGCGCGTCGCGTCGAACTGACGCCGGGCTTGCCTGCCGTGCTGTTTTCCTGTGAATGGCAGGCATGAACCAGCCCGACCGCATCCACCTGCGCGACCATCTTGTCGAAGCCGAGATCGGCGCCTTCCAGTCCGAACGGGGCCGCACCCAGCGGCTGCGGTTTTCGCTGGCGGTCGACCTGCGCGATCCGGTCGATGCCGGGGACGATCATGTGGACCGGATCCTGTCCTATGACGTGCTGGTCCAGGCGGTCGAGGCCGCGCTTGCCGATCAGCGCTATAACCTGGTGGAAACCCTGGCCGAGCGCATCGCGGCCGAAGTTCTGGCCCATCCCCAGGCGGCCCGCATTACCGTGACCGTGGAAAAGCTGGATCGCGGGCCGGGCGCGCTTGGCATCACCATCGCGCGCGAGGCAGGCCGGATGCCGGTCGCCCGGCAGGTGCTGCCGGTGCGGATCGTCGTCGGACAGCCCGCCGCCCTGCCGCCGGGCGCGGTGATCGTGATCCCCGATGCGCCTGCCCCCCTGCCCAGCGGCGGCGATCCCCGGCGCATCGCCCTGCTGGGATTCGACCAAGCGGCCTGGATCCTTTCCGCCCGGATGGGGATCGAGGTCGCGGAGACCCGCACCGAACTGGACGCCGCGATCCGCGCGCAATCCCCGGTGGTCTGGGCGCCCGCAAGGCTGGCGGTCGAGGCGCCCTCGGTCGCGCCCCAGGCCGGGCCCCTCGCCTTCTGGCTGGCCGCGCGCCTGTCCGCCACCCGCGTCGATATCGCATCCGACGCGCCCCTGCCCGACGCGCCCGACGGCATGGCCCTGGGCCGGATCGCGGGCGCGGCATGAGCGTCTATGGCCGCCCCATCCCCCTGCCCCATGGCCGCCACCGGCTGGCGGGCGGCTGGACGCGGTTTTCGCAGGTCGAGATCCTGGAACGCGGCCATCCCCCCCGGATAAGCGACGACATTCCGGCCGACCTGCTGGACCGGTTGACCGCGCCGCGTCCCGCCCTTGCGGGCTTGCCTTTGGACGCGCCGCGCGTGATGGGCATCGTCAACGCGACGCCCGACAGCTTTTCGGACGGCGGGCGGTATGACGCCGCCAGCCACGGCGCGGATCTGATCCGGGACGGCGCCGACATCCTCGACATCGGCGGAGAATCGACCCGCCCCGGCGCGGCCGAGGTGCCGGTGGCCGAGGAAACCGCCCGCATCGTTCCGGCGATCCGCGCCCTGTGCCATGCCCCCGTCTCGGTCGACACGCGCAAGGCCGCCGTCGCCCGCGCCGCGCTGGAGGCCGGCGCGGCGATGGTCAACGACGTGTCGGGCTTCGATTTCGATGCGGCCCTTGCGCCCTTGGTCGCCGACGCCGGGGTGCCGGTCTGCCTGATGCACGCGCAGGGCCTGCCCGCGACGATGCAGGACGATCCGCGCTATGACGACGTGCTGCTGGATGTCTATGACGCGCTGGATGCGCGGATCCGGCGGGCCGAGGCGGCGGGCATTCCCCGCACGCGGATCGTGGTGGATCCCGGCATCGGCTTCGGCAAGACGCAGGCGCACAATCTGGCGATCCTGCGGCGGATTTCCCTTTATCACGGGCTTGGCTGCGCGATCCTTCTGGGCGTTTCGCGCAAGGGCTTCATCGGCGCCATCGGCGGCGCGGACGATCCGGCTGACCGGTCGCCCGGCACGCTTGCGGTAACGCTTGCAGCCGTCGCGCAGGGGGTGCAGATTCACCGCGTCCATGACGTGCGCGGTCTGGTTCAAGGGTTGCGGCTGTGGCAGGCCGTTCACGACAACGAGAAGGCAGAGAGATGAGCAGAGGCTTGTTCGGGACAGACGGCGTGCGCGGTCGCGCCAACACCCATCCCATGACCGCCGAGATGGCGTTGCGCCTGGGCGCGGCGGCGGGGCGGCATTTCCGCCGCGCGGGCGACGACAGCGCGCATCGCGTGGTGATCGGCAAGGATACGCGCCTGTCGGGATACATGCTGGAAAACGCGCTGACCGCCGGGCTGACCAGCACCGGCATGAACGTGCTGCTGCTGGGTCCGGTGCCGACCCCAGCCGTGGGGTTCCTCACCCGGTCGATGCGGGCGGATGTGGGCATCATGATCTCGGCCAGCCACAACCCGGCCGAGGATAACGGCATCAAGTTCTTCGGTCCCGACGGCTTCAAGCTGTCGGACGAGGCCGAGGCCGCCATCGAGGCCATCGTCGCGGGCGACATCACCCCCGCCCAGCCCGCCAATATCGGCCGCGCCAAGCGGATCGAGGACGGGCGCGGCCGCTATGTCGAATATGCCAAGACCACCTTTCCGGCGGGACGGCGGCTGGACGGGCTACGCGTCGTGATCGACTGTGCCAACGGCGCGGCCTATCGCGCCGCCCCGGACGTGCTGTGGGAACTGGGCGCCGAGGTGATCCCGATCGGCGTGGACCCCGACGGGCGCAACATCAACGCAGGCGTGGGGTCCACCCACCCCGAGACCTGCGCGCAGGCGGTGCTGGCGCATGACGCGCATCTGGGCATCAGCCTGGACGGCGACGCCGACCGGGTGATCATCATCGACGAGAAGGGCCGGGTGGCCGACGGCGACCAGATCATGGCGCTGATGGCGGCCCGCTGGGCGCACCAGGGGCGGCTGCGGGGCGATGCCCTGGTCGCCACCGTGATGTCGAACCTGGGGCTGGAACATTTCTTGTCGGGGCACGGCCTGCGGCTGGAACGCACCAAGGTCGGCGACCGCTATGTGGTCGAACGGATGCGCGAGGGCGGCTTCAACCTGGGCGGCGAACAGTCGGGCCATATCGTGATGACCGATTATGCCACGACCGGCGACGGGCTGATCGCGGCGATGCAGTTCTTGGCCGCCATGGCCGAGACCGGGGACAGCGCCAGCACCCTTGCCGCGCAGTTCGACCCGGTGCCGCAGATGCTGAAGAACGTCCGCTATGCCGCGGGCGCCGACCCGCTGTCCGCGGTCGAGGTGCGCGCGGTCATCGCCGATGCCGAGGCGCGGCTGGCGGGCACGGGCCGCGTGCTGATTCGCAAGTCGGGGACCGAGCCGCTGATCCGCGTCATGGCCGAAGCCGAGAACGAGGCGGTTCTGCGCGAGGTCGTGGACGGAATCGTCGCGGCGGTGGAAAAGGCAGCCTGAAGCCGGGGGACTTCACCTCCCCCGCTCGGGCCTGCCGGCCCCTTCCTTGCTGAAAAAGGTCCACTGGACCTTTTTCCGGGCGCTCCGAAGCCCTGGGGGATATTCTCCAAGGCAAAGAGCCGATCAGGGCGCTTCCATGACCGGATCGAAGTCATAGATCCAGTCGAAGCGGGACAGGATCGCATCGGGCGCGATCATCCCCCCCAGGCGCAGCGCGGCATGGGCGGCAAGGCGTTTCGGACCCGTCAGGTGATAGTTGCGGGCATTGGCATTCGCGGCCTCGACGATGCGGGTCGTGCGCGGCTTGCGCAGGGTTTCATAGCGGGACAGCGCGGCGGCCTGATCGGGCGTGGCGTCCAGGCAGGCGGCCAGGGTCCAGGCGTCCTCCATCGCCATGCAGCCGCCTTGCGCCATGAAGGGCAGCGTCGGGTGGGCGGCGTCGCCCAGGATCGCCATGCGGCCGTCCTGCCAGCGGGCCGCGACCTCGTGGCGGAACAGGCCCCAGACATGGACGGCATCGACCCGCGCCAGCCAGCCGGGCACCGGGCCGCCGAAACCGGCGAAGGCCGCGCGCAGGTTCGCGGGATCGTCGGGATGCGACCAGCCCTCGTCCCGCCAGTCGCGGGTTTCCAGAACGGCGACGATATTGCGCAGCCCGCCCGACAGCGGATAGCTGACCAGATGGCGGCCCGGCCCCATGAAGACCTGCGCCTCGGGCGTGTCGTCCTCATCGGGGATGACGGCGCGCCAGGCGGTCTGGCCGGTGAAGAACGGCACCTCGCGCCCGTTGAGCGCCGCGCGGATGCGGCTGTGCAGCCCGTCGGCGCCGATCAGCAGCGGGGCGTCGGGCAGGGTTTCGACCGTCTGGTCCAGCCGGATCGTCACGCCCTGTTCGCGGGCGGATTGTTCCAGAACCTCGATCAGGCGGGCGCGGTGGATCAGCCGGAAGGGCGCGCCGGGCCGGTGGCGGGCCAGATCCAGCCGCACGACCTGGGCGCCCGAAGCCTCGCGCAGCACCACGGCGCGGCTGGGCAGGGACACCGCGTCAAGCGCGGGCAGCAGGCCAAGCGCATCCATGACGCGCAGCGCGTTGGGGGACAGTTGCAGACCCGCGCCGACCTCGGCGATGGCGGGGGCGCGTTCCAGGACGGTGACCCTGGCGCCGCGCTGGCGCAGGGCGATGGCGGCCGTCAGACCCGCGACGCCGCCGCCGACGATGGTGACAGGCCGTGCGTTGAGGGCGCCGCCCATGGCCGCGTCAGTCGTCGCGATGGACGCGTTCGCGGCGTTCGTGGCGTTCCTGGGCTTCCAGCGTCATGGTGGCGATGGGCCGCGCATCCAGGCGTTTCAGGCTGATCGGCTCCCCGGTCATCTCGCAATAGCCGTATTCGCCCGTCTCGATCCGGCGCAGCGCCGCGTCGATCTTGCTGACCAGCTTGCGCTGGCGGTCGCGGGTGCGCAGTTCCAGCGCGCGGTCGGTTTCCTCGGACGCGCGGTCGGCCAGGTCGGGCACGGCGCGGGCGCTGTCCTGCAAGCCTTCCAGCGTCTCGGCGGATTGATCCAGCAATTCCTGTTTCCAGGCTTCCAGCTTGCGCCGGAAATATTCAAGCTGCCGGTCGTTCATGAACGGCTCATCCTCGGCGGGACGATAGTCCTGGGGAAGGAAGGTCTGGGCTTTCATAAATCCTCTCCGGCGGCGCCGGGCTGGACTGCGAACCGGCACCTTGCGCGCCCCCTTAAAGTATGACGTGCTGCTTGTCACTAGGCGAAACGAACAGGAACGGATGACAGGCAGAACCATGCATTGTTTGCCTTCAAGTATCTCAGCCGAAAGGAGAGTTTGATGCAGTTCACCGGCACCGGCCGATATGTCGCCCCGCCCGACCTGGCGATTGCCGTCAATGCCGCCGTGACGCTGGAACGTCCGCTGCTGGTCAAGGGGGAACCGGGAACCGGCAAGACCGAACTGGCCCGGCAGGTGGCCGACAGCCTGGGCCTGCCGATCATCGAATGGCACGTCAAATCAACGACCAGGGCGCAACAGGGGTTGTATGAATACGACGCCGTGTCGCGGCTGCGCGACAGCCAGTTGGGCGATGCGCGGGTCCATGATGTCGGCAATTACATCCGCCGGGGCAAGCTGTGGCAGGCCTTCGCCGCGCCGCAAAAGGTGGTCCTGCTGATCGACGAGATCGACAAGGCCGACATCGAGTTCCCCAATGACCTGTTGCAGGAACTCGACCGGATGGAGTTTCACGTTTACGAGACGGGCGAGACGATCCGCGCCGCGCACCGGCCGGTGGTCATCATCACCTCGAACAACGAAAAGGAATTGCCGGACGCCTTCCTGCGGCGCTGTTTCTTCCATTACATCCGCTTTCCCGACGCGGATACGCTGCGCGCCATCGTCGACGTGCATTATCCCGGCCTGAAACGCGCCCTGCTGGACCAGGCGCTGACGCAGTTCTTCGATCTGCGCGAGACGCCGGGGCTGAAGAAGAAGCCCTCGACCAGCGAATTGCTGGACTGGCTGAAGCTGATCCTGGCCGAGGATCTGGCGCCCGAGGATCTGAAGCGCGATCCCCATACCATGCTGCCCCGCCTGCATGGCGCGCTGCTGAAGAACGAACAGGACGTGGCGCTGTTCGAGAAGCTGGCCTTCATGGCGCGGAGGCAGCGATGATCGTCCGCCCGCTGCGCCCCGCCGACAAGGACCAGTGGCAGGCGCTGTATGACGCCTATCACAGCTTCTATGACCGGCCCGGCCTGCCGCAGGATTTCTTCGACGCGGCCTTCGCGCGGCTGACGACGGGGGGGGATCCGGGCGAGTTGCACTGCCTAGTGGCCGATGACGGCGGCGCGCTGCTGGGCCTGACGCATTATGTCTTTCATCCGCATATGTGGTTCCCCGAGGGCACCTGTTATCTGCAAGACCTGTTCACCGCCGATGGCGCGCGGGGGCGCGGCGTGGGCCGGGCGTTGATCGAGGGCGTCTATGCCGCCGCCGATGCGGCGGGCCGTCCGCGCGTCTATTGGCTGACGCAGGAATTCAACCATGCGGGGCGGATGCTCTATGACCGGGTGGGGGTGCGGACGCCCTTCATCCGTTATAACCGGCCGCTGTAGGACGCGTCGGTCGGGCCGCACCGGCAAAAGAGATGTCTTTGCCGTTGCTTGGCTTGGCCCCGTCAGCCTAGGCTCTGCCCGACCAGGAGGAGGGCCAGATGACTCAGGGCTTTGACACGACAGCGATCCACGCGGGCACGGCACCCGATCCGGCGACAGGCGCGCGGCAGGTGCCGATCTATCAGACCACGTCCTATGTCTTCAAGGACGCCGACCATGCCGCGCGCCTGTTCGGGCTGCAAGAGGTCGGATACATCTATTCCCGCCTGACCAACCCGACGGTGGGCGCCTTGCAGAACCGCATCGCGGCGCTTGAAGGGGGCGCGGGCGCGGTCTGCTGTTCGTCGGGCCATGCGGCGCAGATCATGGCGCTGTTCCCGCTGATGGGTCCGGGGCTGAACATCATCGCCTCGACACGGCTTTACGGCGGCACCGTCACGCAGTTCAGCCAGACCATCAAGCGGTTCGGCTGGTCGGCGAAGTTCGTCGATTTCGACGACCTCGAGGCCCTGCGCGCCGCCATCGACGGCGACACCCGCGCGATCTTCTGCGAATCGATCAGCAATCCCGGCGGCTATGTCACCGACATCCCGGCGGTGGCCGAGATCGCCAATGCCGCTGGCATCCCGCTGATCGTGGACAACACGCTGGCGACGCCATACCTGTGCAAGCCCATCGACCAGGGCGCCACCCTGGTCGTCCACAGCCTGACCAAATACATGACCGGCAACGGCACGGTCACCGGCGGCGTGGTGGTGGACAGCGGCAGCTTCGACTGGTCGGCCTCGGGCAAGTTTCCCAGCCTGTCGGATCCCGAACCCGCCTATCACGGCCTGAAATTCCACGAGACCTTCGGTCCGGCAGCCTTCACCTTCCACTCCATCGCCATCGGCCTGCGCGACCTTGGCATGACCATGAACCCGCAGGGCGCCCATTATACCCTGATGGGGATCGAGACGCTGGGCCTGCGCATGGCCCGCCATGTGGAAAACGCCCGAGTGGTCGCGGAATGGCTGGAGAACGACCCGCGCGTGACGGCGGTGACCTATGCGGGGCTGACGTCCTCGCCCTGGAACGCGACGGCGAAGCGGCTGTATCCCAAGGGCGCGGGGGCGCTGTTCACCTTTGCGGTCAAGGGCGGCTATGACGCGGCGGTCAAGATGGTCGGCGCGCTGAAGCTGTTCAGCCATGTCGCCAACCTGGGCGATGCGCGGTCGCTGGTGATCCATTCGGCCTCGACCACCCACCGCCAGCTGACCGAGGATCAGCAGCGCGCCGCAGGGGCCGCGCCCGACCTGCTGCGCCTGTCCATCGGCATCGAGGATCCGGCCGACCTGATCGCCGACCTGGATCAGGCCCTGGCGGCGGCGGTCGCATAGGAAAAGGGGGCCGAAGCCCCCTGCCCGATCAGTTCGCGGGGGCCTGGCCTTCAGGAACCTCGCCTTCAGGAACCTCGCCTGCGGGAGCCTCGCCCATCGGCACGACCGGATCGCCCGACTCGGGCGCGCCGGTATCGGTGCCCAGCGGCGGCGCCAGATCGCCCGGCGCGGGGTCGGCGGAACCGCTCTCGGGGGCCGCGGGCCGCATCCCCGGCACCGGCGGGTGGCCGGGGGGCAAATCGCCCTGATCGCCGCCATGGTCATGGCCATGATCGGGGCCATGATCGGGGCCATGGTCGGGCCCATGGTCTGGACCGCGCTTGCCGCCCATCGGGCCGCAGTCCTGGCCACCCAGGGCGAACTGCATCTCGACCAGGGCGGACAACGCAACCTCGCCCGCCGCGATCGGCACCTTGGCGGAATCCCCGGCGGCCCGCGCCTCCATCATCAGCGGGCGCGGCCCTTCGGGCGCGGGCGTGTCGCGCAGCACCAGCACCGGGCCAAGCGTCAGGCCCGCCGCCTCGGCCAGCACTTCGGCCTTGTGGCGCGCGTCCTCGACCGCCGCGCGGCGGGCCTCGTCCTGGGTCGCGCTGCTGTCGTCGCGGATGAAGCTGATGCCGTTGATCTCGTTCGCGCCGGCGGCGACGATGGCGTCCAGAACCTCGCCCAGCCGGCCCACGTCCCTGACGCGCACCGACACCATGTTGCTGGCCTGATAGCCCGTCACCGTGGGCGCGCGCCCTTCGCCGTAATCCATCACCGGGTTCAGGTTCAGCCCCGAGGTCTGGACATCCGCCGCGTCGATCCCCGCGCCCGCCAGCGCCTCGAACACCGCCGTCTGCTGCTGCGAATTCTGGCGCATCGCGTCGGCGGCCCCGGCGGCCTGGGTGGTGACGCCCAACTGGATGGTCGCCAGGTCGGGGGCCACGCGCGCCTCGCCCTGGCCGGTCACGGTCAGGCGCGACATGCCGGGATGGCACATGCCATGCCCGCCCTTGCCGGGCGCGGCCATCGCCGGGGCGCCAAGCGCCAGCGCCGTGGAGGCCACCAGGGCGGCCCGTGCCAGCCTGCGCGGAAACTGTGTCATGTCTCTGTCCTCTTTGCGGAAATTTTCCTGGTCCCACTAACCGCGATCCTGCCGGGAAGTTCAAAGCAAATGCGTTCACGGATCCGCCAGTTTGGCTTTCCTCAACCGGCGAAATCCGCTAAATCTGGGGTAATCAAACCAAATCGCGGACCTATGGAACACGCGATCATCATGAGCAGTGATCCACCATGAACAGACATATCGCCCCGCCCGATTTCGCCATGAGCTTTACGTCCGAGGCGGTCATGCTGGAACACCGCGACGGGCTGGGGTGGCGCCCCCTGGGCCAGGCGCCATTCGCGGGCCGCGAGATGACCGCCCGGCTGGCCGCGCTGCGCGACCAGGCGGGGGCGCCGCCCAGCCAGCTGGACACCGTGCTGGTCATTCCCGACGACCAGATCCTGTACAGCACGCTGACGGTTCCGGTGGGGTCCGACACGCCGCTGGCCATCGCCCGCGCGCTGGAGGGGATGACGCCCTATACGGCGGACGAACTGGCCTTCGACTGGTGCCCCTCGGCCAGCGGCGATATCGAGACGCTGCGCATCGCCGCCGTCGCCCGCCGCACGCTGGAGGAGGCCGAGGATTTCGCCCGGTCCCAGGGCTTCCGCCCCTCGGGCTTCGTGGCGCGTCCGGGGGACGACCGCTTCGAGGGCCAGCCCGATTTCGGCCCCAGCCGCCTGGCCGAGGATCAGTTCACCCGTCCGCCCTTCAGCCAGCCCGACCTGACCCAGGCGCGCGTGACCGATCCGGTGGTGGCCGTCCCGGAACCCGCCGGGGCCAGGGCCGAGGCGCCCGCCGTCATCAGCCGCGTCGTGCCGCATGTCGTGGCGGTGGCGGCGGTCCAGGCGGATCCTGAACCGGAAAGACCCGCGGCCGGGCCTGCCCCCGAACCTGTTGACACCGAACCTGTTGTCGCCGGATCTGTTGACACCGAACCCGTTGTCGCCGCCGCCAGCGTGATCCGCCACAAAGAGGTCAAGGCCCCGCCGGTCGCGGCCCCGCGCGCCCTGTCGCCGCGCGCCCAGGCCGTCCACGACCGCGCCCGCGAGGCCCGCGCCCGGCCCGCCGCGCCGCAGGACGCCGTTGCCGCCGAATCCGTGATGGCCCGCCTGCGCCGCCTGAATCCGGGCCGGTTGCCGGTCCTGATGGGGATTCTGGTCCTGGGTCTTGTCGCCGTGCTGGCCTTCTTCGGCGCGCCGTCGAACGAGGGCGCGCCGGTGGCGACGACCCAACCCGTGGCGGCCCCCGACCTGCCCACCGATCCCGCACCGGAACTGGCCCCGGAATTGGCGCCGGAACTGGCGGCGACGGCCCCCGCCCCGGAACCGGCGGCGGACCTTCCGCCCGCCGTCGATCCCGTCGCCACCGATCCGGCGGCGGAACCCCGCCAGGCCGACGCTGCGGCCGAACCGGCCGAGGTCGCGGCAACCCCAGTCCCCGCCCCGGTCGCCTCGGCTCCGGCCCCGGTTCCTGCCGATGCGGCGACCGCGCTTTCCGCCGCGCGCCCCCAGCCCGCACCACAGCAGCCCGCGCCGCAGCAGCCCGCCCCGCAGCAGCCCGCCCCCGCGCCGCAGCCTGCGGCGCCGACTGCGCAAGGCGACGACGCCCTCAGCCAGGCGCTGACCGAAGCGATGGCCGCGCCGCCCGCCGCCCCTCCCGCGACCCAAAGGCCGATCAGTGCCGCCACCATGGCCGAAGCGCCCACGCCCGCCCCGGCCGCAACCCCCGCCCCGGCAGCGACGGCTCCCGCAGCCACCACCACCCCTGCGGCCCCGGCGGTCCCGGCGGCGCGCGTGGCGCCTCCGGCGCAGCGGCTGGCCAGTTCCGCCCGTCCGCCGCGCGTGGCCCCGGTGCGGGCCGCGGCCCCGGCGCCGGTCGATGCGCGCCCGGCGATTCCCGCCAGCCCGCCGCCCTTCGCCG
Organism: Paracoccus sp. S3-43; assembly: GCF_029027965.1. Classification (NCBI taxonomy): domain Bacteria; kingdom Pseudomonadati; phylum Pseudomonadota; class Alphaproteobacteria; order Rhodobacterales; family Paracoccaceae; genus Paracoccus; species Paracoccus qomolangmaensis. Next base: position 2,155,022 of record NZ_CP119082.1, read on the forward strand.
AACGCGCCCGTCCCCAGACCGCCGCGCGGTTGACGGGATCGCGTCCGCCGGAACGTCCGGCCTCGGTCACGCCTGCCAGCAGCCCGGCCCCCGCGCGTGAACCGGCCCCTGCCGCCGCCCCGGCCCGCGCCGCGCCGCCCGCCGCATCCTCCAGCAGGCCGCCCGCCCGGCCCCAGCGGCACAGCCTGATCGAGGAAGGCAGCCGGTCCGAGGACGGCCAGCCCACCCGCCTGACACAGGCCGAACGCCGCGCCTTGACCGACCTGCTGCGCGACCTGCGCAGCGCCCAGGCGGGGGCGCGGGGCCTTGGCGATGCGGAACGCGGCGCGGTGATCCTGTTGGCCGAGGCCCGCCCGTCCCGCAAGCCGGTGGCGGTCGGCGGGCCGTCGCAGCAGGCGGTGCGCGATGCGGTCGCGGCGGCCGTCGCCGATGCGCCCCGCGCGCGGTCGGGGCTGGGGCAGTCGGCCCGGCCCCATGCGCGGCCCGGCGGTGCGCGGCCTGCCGTCCGCAGCGACCCCGGACCGGGCAGCGCCAGCCTGTCGGGCGAGGCCATCGACCGGGCCGTCGCCGCAGCCGTTTCGGAAAGCTCTCCTCTGCCAGGCGCCGTCGCTTTGACGGCGCTTCGTTCATCTGCGCTGCCGCCGCGCCGCGCGGCGGGCGCCGGAGCCGCCGCGGTGGCCGCCGCCGTGGCCGCGGCGCCGCTGGCCCCCACCGCCGACGACCTGCGCGCCGCCGCCCAGGCCCAGTCCGAGGAATCCGCCCTGGCCGAACAGCGCCGCCAGGACGCCGAATTGCAGGCCCAGGCCGAAGCCCGCGCCCGTGCCCGCGCCGCCCAGGACGCCCAGGCCGAGGCGCAGGCCCGCGCCCAGGCCGAAGCCCGCGCCCGCGCCCAGGCCGAGGCCGAGGCCCGCGCCGCAGCCGCCCGCCAGCAGCGCTATGCCCCGCCCGAGGCCGAGGACGAACCCGAGGTCGCGGCCGCCATCCCCGACGGCCGCACGCCGACCACGGCCGGGGTCGCGGCGACGGTCAAGGACGGCATCCAGATCAACCGCACCCAGATCATCGGCACCATCGGCGCGGGCAAGGCCAGCCGCGCGCTTGTGCGGCTGTCGAACGGCCGCGTCCTGACCCTGCGGCTGGGCGACAAGATCAACGGCGGCACCATCACCGACATCGGCGACAGCCGCATCACCTTCGTCAAGGGCGGCCAGGCGCAGGCCCTGTCGGTGCTGGGCGGGCGCTGACCCCCATCAGCCCTGCGACAGCGCGACATTGACCGCCAGGGCCAGAAGCACGGTGTTGAAAAAGAACGACAGCGCCGAATGCAGCACCACCACGCGGCGCAGCCGGGTATCCCGGATCGCCACGTCCGATGTCTGGGCGGTCATGCCCAGGGTCATGCTGAAATAGATGAAATCCCAAGGCCCCGGATCGGCGGTTCCGGGAAAGTCCAGGCCCCCGGCGCGCTGCCCGGATTCGACGGTATAGAACAGCCGCGCGTAATGGAACGCCATCACCATGTGCAGCGTGGCCCAGCCCAGCGGGACCGAGGCGACGGCCATCGCCGGGCGCAGCCAGCCCGCCCCGGTCCTGTCCGCCAAGGTTCCGAACACCGCCCACAGGCACAGGACCACCGCGCCAACGGCCAGCAGCACGATGACATGGCCGCCCTCGTCATCCTCGGTCCCGTGGCGGCGCAGGTCGGCGCTTGTCAGGCGACCGGCGAAACGCGCCGCCAGCAGCAGATAGGCGGCGAAGAACAGGTTGCCGCCCGCCAGCACCCGGTCGATCAGCGCCACCGGCAAGACCAGGCCCGCCCCAACCCCCACCGCCAGCGCGGCCAGGAACCGGCCATGACGGCGCCAGTTCATCCCACGGCCCGACCGTCGCGGGCCGGCCAGGGGCCGCCGGTCATCCGTCCAGCCTCTCGATGGTCCAGCCGTCCCGTTCCAGCAGCCGCAAGACCCCCTGGTCGCCGGGCAGATGCAGCGCGCCGAAGCCCGCGACGACGCCCTTGCCCTGCCGGGCGGCGTCGCGCGCGCCCTGGGTCAGCGGGGCGATCCAGGACCGGTTCCGCCGGTCCATCAGCTGTTCCTTGGCCAGCCGCATCTGCGCATCGACCTGCTCGCGCGTCAGGCCCGAATTGCGATAGGCATCGAAGCGCCCGAATTCCCAGATCGCCCAGACATCGCCTGCGAAATAGACATCGGTCAGCGTCACCGCGTAATCGTCGGCATGGGCGGCGGCGGGCAGCGCGGCGCGGATCATCTCGATCTCCTGCCGCGGGGTCAGGTGGTTGAACAGGGTGAAGACCGTGTCCCAGGGTTCCAGGGCGCGGACCGGCAGGTCCAGGGCGCGGGCCCGGTCGACAAGGCGGTGGTCCAGCCCCTGGGCGCCGCCTTCGGCCATCTGCCGCATCATGCAGGGGCTGATCCCCAGCATCATCGCCACATACCAGGGCCGCAGCTTCGACGTCACCACGGCCGGGGTGCCGCGTTCCGCCATCGCCGCCGACAGCAGGCCCCAGTCCCGGTCGTCCAGCCGCTCGGGCAGGGTCGGGCCGTCGGGATCCACCATCAGCGTGGGATCCGAGGCCAGGGCCTCGGTCAGCCTGCGCTCCTCCTCGGGTCCGGCTTCGACGAAGACGGCGGCGGCATCGGCCAGCAGCGGCTCAAGCCGCGCCAGCATCGCGTCGTGGCGCGAATCGCCGAAATGATAGGTGCCGACCAGGGTGATCGCCTGATCGCCCTTGCTGGCCCGCCACAGCAGCCCCCGGTGATAGGGGATGTCGGCCACCGCCGCGTCGATCTCGGCCCGCTGATCGGGGGGCATCGCGTCGAACAGGTTGGCGCCCACGCATTCCGACGCCTGCGCCCATGCCGGGGCCGCCGCCCACAGCGCGAAAATCGCCGCCATCAAGATACGCATCCGCTGCTTCCCCGCTGTTGCCGCCCAAAGGCTGGCACAGCCCCGCCCCCTTGGCCAGCCGCCCGGCCAAAGATTTTGGCGTCGCGGCGGCGTTGACAGCGCCGTCCGGCTGGCCTAGATCCGCGTCATTGGCACTCATCCGGTGTGAGTGCCAACACCGCAACACTGCAACCTGAAACACGGAGTGTTCACAATGGCATTCAAACCGCTGCACGACCGCGTCCTGGTCCGTCGCGTCCAGTCGGACGAAAAGACCAAGGGCGGCCTGATCATCCCCGACAGCGCCAAGGAAAAGCCCGCCGAAGGCGAGATCATCGCGGTCGGCGAAGGCGCGCGCAAGGATTCGGGCGAACTGATCGCGCCCAGCGTCAAGGCGGGCGACCGCGTGCTGTTCGGCAAATGGTCGGGCACCGAAGTCACGATCGACGGCGAGGAGCTGCTGATCATGAAGGAAAGCGACATCCTGGGCGTCATCGCCTGATCCGCATCCTTCACCCATAAATTCAGGAGATTCACATGGCTGCGAAAGAAGTCAAGTTCAACACGGACGCCCGCGACCGGATGCTGAAAGGCGTCAACATCCTGGCCGACGCCGTGAAGGTCACGCTGGGCCCGAAAGGCCGCAACGTCGTGATCGACAAGTCCTTCGGCGCCCCGCGCATCACCAAGGACGGCGTGACCGTCGCCAAGGAGATCGAACTGGCCGACAAGTTCGAGAACATGGGCGCCCAGATGGTCCGCGAAGTGGCCTCGCGCACCAATGACGAGGCCGGCGACGGCACCACCACCGCCACCGTTCTGGCCCAGGCCATCGTGAAAGAGGGCATGAAGGCGGTCGCCGCCGGCATGAACCCGATGGATCTGAAGCGCGGTATCGACCTGGCGACCTCGAAGGTCGTCGAGGCGATCAAGCAGGCCTCGCGCCCGGTGAACGACAGCGACGAAGTCGCCCAGGTCGGCACCATTTCGGCCAACGGCGAAGCCAATATCGGCCGTTTCATCGCCGACGCGATGCAGAAGGTCGGCAACGAGGGTGTCATCACCGTCGAAGAAAACAAGGGGATGGAGACCGAGGTCGAAGTCGTCGAAGGGATGCAGTTCGACCGCGGCTATCTGTCGCCCTATTTCGTCACCAATCCCGACAAGATGATCGCGGATCTGGAAGACGTCTATATCCTGCTGCACGAGAAGAAACTGTCCTCGCTGCAACCGATGGTGCCGCTGCTGGAAGCCGTGATCCAGTCGGGCAAGCCGCTGCTGATCGTGGCCGAGGATGTCGAGGGCGAGGCCTTGGCGACCCTGGTCGTCAACAAGCTGCGCGGCGGCCTGAAGATCGCGGCCGTGAAGGCGCCGGGCTTCGGCGATCGCCGCAAGGCGATGTTGCAGGACATCGCGATCCTGACCGGCGGCCAGGTGATCAGCGAAGATCTGGGCATGAAGCTGGAAAACGTCGGCATCGACATGCTGGGCCGCGCCAAGAAGGTCACGATCAACAAGGACAACACCACCATCGTCGACGGCAATGGCGAGAAGTCCGAGATCGAGGCCCGCGTTTCGCAGATCCGTCAGCAGATCGAGGAAACCACCTCGGACTATGACCGCGAGAAGCTTCAGGAACGCGTGGCCAAGCTGGCCGGCGGCGTCGCCGTCATCCGCGTCGGCGGCATGACCGAAGTCGAAGTGAAGGAACGCAAGGACCGCGTTGACGACGCGCTGAACGCGACCCGCGCGGCCGTGCAGGAAGGCGTCGTGGTCGGCGGCGGCGTGGCCCTGGTGCAGGGCGGCAAGGCGCTGGAAGGCCTGACGGCTGCCAACAGCGATCAGGAAGCCGGCATCGCCATCGTGCGCCGCGCCCTGGAAGCGCCGATGCGCCAGATCGCCGAAAACGCCGGTGTCGACGGTGCCGTGGTTGCCGGCAAGGTCCGCGAATCCAGCGACAAGGCCTTCGGCTTCAACGCCCAGACCGAAGAATATGGCGACATGTTCAAGTTCGGCGTGATCGACCCGGCCAAGGTGGTTCGCACCGCCCTGGAGGACGCGGCCTCGGTCGCGGGCCTGCTGATCACCACCGAAGCCATGATCGCCGAAAAGCCCGAGCCGAAGGCTGCGGCCGGCGGGATGCCCGACATGGGCGGCATGGGCGGGATGATGTGATCATCCCCTGCCCTGCGGCAGACACGGAAAGGGCGCCTGCGGGCGCCCTTTTTGTTTGGCCGGGCAGGCGGCCGCTAACCGGATGTGAAGGATTTCGCGCTAGATCATCGGACATGCCGCAGGGGAATCACATGATCCGTATCGTCGCCGCGCTGATCCTGGCTGCCGTTGGTCTGGCCCAACCGGCGCGGGCCTGCGGCAGCGGCGCCAGCAGCACCTTCTGCGCCGATGGCTGGGTCGCGCAACAGCCCGCCAAGGCGCTTGGACCCGAAAGCGGTGGCGACGCTCAGGCGGACGGCTGGCCCGGCGATGGCGCGGAACCGGGGGGCGATGGGATTTATGTCGAGGGGGCGGTGGTCGTGGACGCCCCTTCCCCCGAGGATGGCGGGCAGTTGTGATCCGGGGATCAGCCCTCGATCACGCCTTCCACCTCGAGGGCGCTGCACAGCGCCTTGAACCGGGCCTCGGCCACCTCGCCCATCAGCTTGTGGCCGACGGCCGTCAGGTGCAGGCGCAGTTGCGTGGCGTCGAAGGTCAGGCTGCCCGCATCGGCCGGATCGTCCAGCGCCAGCATCGCGCCGAACCGCATCGCCTTGCCCAGCACCTCGGCATCGCGGATTTCGCCCTCGTCCAGCAGCTTGAACAGCGGCGCCATGGGCGAACCCGCGCGGCTGTTCTTGTAGCGGTGCAGCAGCGCCAGGCCCAGGAAGACGCGCTCGGGGTGGGACAGCGCGGCCATGTTGGCGCGGGTCACATTGTCGAAGCAGGCCTCGGCCCGGTAATCGGGATGGGCGCGCCAGCTTGTGTCGTGCAGCAGGCAGGCCACGTGGATCAGGCGGTCGCGTTCCGGCGGCACGTTCCGGAACAGCGGTTGCAGGAACTGATACAGCTTCTTGCCCGAACCCGGCATCCGCGCCATCTGGCGTTCGGTAAAGCGCGCGGCCTCGATCAGCGGGTCGCGCTTGCGCAGGCTGTCGGGCATCTGCTCATACAGCAACCCCTCGCGGATGCCATAGCTGCTGATGGCCAGTTCCGTGGGCGCGAAGGTCTCGGCCAATTGCAGCAGCACCTGCGAGGCCAGCGGCACCAGCTCCATCCGAGAGGACGAGATGTCGACCTGGCTGCGCAACTCGTTCAGGTCATGCGTGCCGATCCAGGCCACCGTATCGGCCACCGCCTTGGGCGTCATGCGGTATTCGTGCAGCACGGTCATGGGATAGGACACGCGCTCCATGTCCAGCCGGGCGATGGCGCGCCAGCTGCCGCCGACCAGATAGATGCGTTCGTGATGGGTGCCCATGACGGCGGCCAGTTCGGTCACGACCTTGCGGATATACTTGCGCAATCCGTCCTTGCCGCCGGGCACCTGTTGCAGGCGGAACGGTCCCAGCTGCGACGACACGCGCCGCCCGACCTGCCCGTCCGCGACCTCGGCCAGTTCCATCGAGTTGCCGCCGATGTCGCAGACCAGCCCGCGCGCGTCGGGCCAGCCCAGCAGCACGCCCTGGGCGGACAGGCGGGCCTCCTCCTCGCCGTCGATGACCCACATCTTGATGCCGGTCTCGCGTTCGACGCGGGCCTGGAATTCGGGACCGTCCTCGGCCTCGCGGACGGCGGCGGTGGCGACGCAGGTCAGGGGTTCGATGTCCATGCCGCGGGCCAGGGCCGCGAAGCGTTGCAGGGCGGCAAAGCCGCGCTGGACGCCTTCGGGGTTCAGGCGGCCGGTCTGGGCCATCTTGGCCCCCAGCCCGGCCATGATCTTTTCGTTATAGAAATAGGCGGGCGACCGGGCCGCGCCGTCGAAGACCACCAGCCGGATCGAGTTCGACCCCACATCGACCACGCCCACGCGCGACAGGGCGCGCTTGGGCAGGGTCGCAAACATCTTGCCGAAAGGCTCGACCTTCTTGCCGGTCGTCGTCCGCACGCCGTTCATCGCCGCCTCTCCTGCTTGGCCCGCATCGCCGCTGTTAATGACCCGCCCTGACGGGTGCGTCAATCATTCGAATGGGTCAATGCCGGAACGTCCCCGGCCCCCGCCGTCCCCCGCCCAGACAGTGACGGGTGGTCCATGAAGAAACGGTGACAGTTGAACAGGTCGTCGCGCCCCTCGGGCAGATAGCGCACGAACCGGCCATCGGGTTGCAGCAGCCAGCTTTGCGCCTCGTCCGCCATGTTGGCGGCCATGATCTGGCTGACGATCTGCGCCTTGACGGTGTCGTTCACGCATTCGACCAGGGTTTCGACACGGCGGTTCAGGTTGCGGTCCATCCAGTCGGCCGAGCTGATGAAGACCCGCGCTCGCTTCGACGGCAGGCCGTAGCCGTTGCCGAAGCAGACGATCCGCGAATGTTCCAGGTATCGCCCGACGATGGATTTCACGCGGATATTGTCCGACAGCCCGCGGATGCCTGGCCGGATCCCGCAGATGCCGCGCACCACCAAGCTGATCTTCACGCCCGCAGCACTTGCCGCATACAGCGCATCGATCACGTCCCTTTCGATCAGCGAATTCATCTTGGCCCAGATCGCGGCGGGACGTCCCTGTCGGGCCAGTTCGGCCTCTCTGGCGATCAGCGAGATCAGCCGGTCCTTGAGGTCGATGGGCGAGATGGAAATATTTTCTAGCCCCGCCGGCTGCACATAGCCCGACAGGTAGTTGAAGACCTTGGTCGCATCCCTGCCAAGCGCCGGGTCGCAGGTGAACAGCGACAGGTCGGTATAGATCCGCGCCGTGATCGGGTGATAGTTGCCGGTCCCGTAATGGGTATAGGTGACCAGGTTGTCGCCTTCCCGGCGCACCACGGTGCTGATCTTGGCATGGGTCTTGTAGTTCACGAAGCCATAGACGACATGCGCCCCCGCCCGTTCCAGGCGGCGCGACTGGCGGATGTTCGCGGCCTCGTCGAAGCGGGCCTTCAGTTCCACCAGGGCCGTGACCGACTTGCCGGATTCGGCGGCCTCGCACAGCGCGTCGACGATCGGGCTGTCGCGGCTGGTGCGATACAGCGTCTGCTTGATCGCCAGCACGTTCGGATCGCGCGCCGCCTGGGCCAGGAAGCGGATCACCATGTCGAAGGTTTCATAGGGGTGGTGCAGCAGCATGTCCTTTTGCTTGATGGCGGCGAACATGTCGCCGTCATGGTCCTGCACCCGTTCGGGAACGCGCGGCGTGAAGGCGGGCCATTGCAGGTCGCGGCGCGAATCCAGCACCAGCTCGCGCAGATCGGCCACGCCCAGCAGCCCCTCGACCTCGATCACCTCGTCGGGGCCGACCTCAAGCTCCTCCATGATCAGGCGGCGCAGGCGGTCGGGCGCGCCGCGGGTGATCTTCAGCCGGATCACGCTGCCCCGGCGGCGGCGTTTCAGCGCGGTCTCGAATTCGCGGACCAGATCCTCGGCCTCTTCCTCGACCTCCAGGTCGCTGTCGCGCAGCACCCGGAAGGCGCAATGGCCCACGTCGCGATAGCCGGGGAACAGCGAGGACAGATGCATCAGCAGCAGGTCTTCCAGCTTGAAGAACCGCTCGCCCCCCGGCAGGGGGACGAAGCGGTCCAGCTGCGCGGGGATCGGCAGCAGCGCCTGCATCTGGCGCCCGTCGGTCTCGCGGGCCAGTTCAAGCGCCAGCGAGAAACCGGCGTTCGGGATGAAGGGGAACGGGTGCGCGGGGTCGATGGCCAGGGGCGACAGGACCGGGAACACCTTGCGTTCGAAATAATCGTGCAGGAATTCCTCTTCGGCGCGCGTCAGGCGGGACCGGGACAGGATGACGATGCCCGCCTCCTCCATTTCCCGGCGGATGCGGTTCCAGACGCCCTGCTGCGCGCCCATCAGGCGGCGGGCGTCGGCATTGATCATCGACAACTGCTCGGCCGGGGTCAGGCCGTCGTCCGAGGGCGTGGCATTGCCCTCGCGCACCAGTTCCCGCAGCCCCGCGACGCGGACGGTATAGAATTCGTCCAGATTGGTCGCGCTGATCGACACGAAGCGCAGCCGTTCCAGCAGCGGCACGCGGGGATTGCGCGCCTCGTCCAGGACGCGCCAGTTGAAGGACAGCCAGCTGATCTCGCGGTTGAAGAACCGCGCGCCGTTCCGGGGCACGCCCTCGGGCAGATCCTGGGGTTCCGGGAAGGGTGTTCGAAGGAAATCGGCTTGCGTCATGGTCCTGGCCTTCAGCGGATGAATCAGGTCTCGGTCTCGGATAGACCGTTCAGCAGGTCGGCGGCAATGCGGCGGGTGATCGGGCGCTTGTCGGCCATCGCGGCGCGGTCCATCGCGGCGACAAGCCGGCGGGCCAGGCCCAGGTCGCGCGGCATGTGCAGGACCAGCCAGTCGATCAGGTCGGCGGGAACGGTCTGCTGGCGGTCGGCGAACAGCTTGACCAGCACGGCGGCCAGCAGGGATTCGTCGGGGGGCCCCAGCCGGACCTGGGGCATCGCGTCCATGCGGGACCGCAGGTCGGGCAGCACCAGGCCCCAATCGCGCGGCGGCGTGCGCGCCGTCAGCAGCAGCAGGCAGTCGCGCGGCGCGCACAGGTTCCACAGGTGGAACAGCGTCTGTTCGGCCCCCGCCGCCCGGCCCGCGCGGTCCGCGTCCTCGACCACCAGGGCGCCGCCCTCGGCCGCCAGGGCATCGGCGGCGTCCGGGCGCAGCGCCACCGCCTTGACCCGGCGCGCGCCGTTCTCGGCCGCCCAGAAGGCCGCCAGATGCGACTTGCCCGCGCCTTCCGGGCCGATCAGCAGCATCCGCCCCTGCGGCCAGTCCTGCGGCGCGTCCAGCGCGGCAAGCGCCGCCCGGTTGGCGGGCGCCGGCAGGAAATCGGCGCGCGAATGGGCGGGCGGCGTGGTCAGGTCCAGCGTCAACTGGCGGAAGGTCGTGCCCATCTATTCGGCTTCGGGATGCCTGCGGGCGATTTCCTCGCGCATCATCTGGATCTGGTCCTGGGCGCGGTTCTGGTCGGCGCTGATGCGCGCCTCGCGGATGGCGTTGGCGACGGTGCCTTCGGGGACCAGTTCGACCAGCACCGGCTGGCCCGGATCGGGCGGCAGCGCCTGGCCGGTGAACAGCGCGCTTTCCTGGTATCGCTGCGTCAGGAACCGGGCGATCACCCCCAGGGCGGCGGCCAGCGGCACCGCCATGACCATGCCGACGAAGCCGAACAGCACCCCGAAGACCGACAGCGCCAGCAGCAGCCAGACCGGATGCAGGCCGACATGGTGGCCGACGATCTTGGGTTGCAGGTAATTGCCCTCGACGATCTGGCCCAGGGCGAAGATCGCCACGACAAGCCCGATCCACAGCGGGTCGCCCCAGAAGCTGAACAGGGCGACGCCGATGGCGGTGGCCCCGCCGATCAGCACGCCGACATAGGGGATGAAGGACAGCAGCGCCGCCATGATGCCGATGAAGAATCCGAAAGGCAGGCCCACGATCATCAGGCCGAAGGCATACCAGGTGCCCAGGATCAGCATCACCAGCCCCTGCCCGCGCACGAAACCCGACAGCGCCTCGTCGATCTCTCGCGACAGGCGGCGCAGGGTGGGGGCGTGCTCGCGCGGCAGCAGGGTGTCCACCCGGTCGACCAGGTGATCCCAGTCCAGCAGCAGATAGAAGGCGACCACCGGCACGATCACCAGGATCGCTATGGCGCTGATGATGCCGCCCACCGACGACAGCAGGCGCGAGGCCAGCGTGCCCATCTGTTCGCCCATGCCCGCGCCCAGGTCGGTCAGCGCGGTGCCGATGCTGCCGTCGGCGGGCAGCAGTTCGGGAAAACGGTTCGACAGGAACATGCGGCCCTGTTCCAGCATCTCCGGCGCGGTCTCGATCAGCGATGTCGCCTGGCGCAGCATGACCGGCACCACCAGCAGCACGACGGCGGCGAAGGCCAGCACCGCGATGACGGTGATGACCACCACCGACATGACCCGCGACAGGCCCGCGCGTTCCAGCCGGTCGGCCACCGGATCCAGCAGATAGGCGACGCCCGCCCCCAGGATGAAGGGCAGGATCGCGTTCCCCAGCAACCACATCGCCAGCAGCAGCGTGACCGCTGCAACGCCCCACCAGATCAGTTGCTTGTAAATCGGTATGCGCATCCTGCCTCCGGGCCGGTTTGATCCTGTCTTACCCCTCGCGGCGCGACTTGCAAGAACCCTCGCCCGCGCGGGGATCGACCAGCGTGTATTCGTCGGCGAATCGGCTGAGATAGGATATCATCGGACCGGTCGCCCGCCATTGGCGAAGCAGGCTGCGCCCCAGATCGCGGCGCAACGGCCAGTGGCGCAGGTCGGCCTGCGCGACCGGCGGCGCGTCGGGAAAGTGCCGGTCCAGGACCGCGCCATAGGGCGCCCGCCATCGCATCGGCACGATCCCCGCCGAACGGTCCAGCCATGGCTTTGCCGGGCCGATGAAATGGACCAGGCAAGGATCGGCCACGCCGGCCAGCAGGCTCGATGCCCAGGTGAACTGCCAGTTCCACAAGGGGCTGATCTCGGTCCAGTCGCCATGCAGGGTGCCGTTCAGCAGCGCCTGGTCGCGACCCAGACCCCGAAGGTGCCGACGGGCAAAGGCTGCGCAGCGCCCGGACAGATCCTGGTCGGCCCAGGCCGCGATGTCGATCATGACCACGCCGGAATTGAAATAGGGGGCCGCGGCCCAGCCGAGGCGACGGAACTCGGGCGCGCGCTTGGCCGGATTGCGCCATTGGCGATTGTCGCGCACGGCGGCGACCGCGCGGCCGCGCATGTCGGCGGCCATCAGCCGGGCGGGGTCGCCGCGTTCGTGAAGGATGTCGGCGTCCAGAACCAGGATGCGCCGGTAGATCCCGGCCATGGCCGAGGCCAGGAACAGGCTCATATAGGCCGCAAGGCTGCGCCTGTCGTCCAGCGGCAGCGCGTCCTCGATCAGCGGCAGGCGGGCGGCGACATGGCCGATATTCGCGGCCGACAGGACATGCGGCAGGTCCAGCGGCTCGGGCGAACCGATCAGGATGTCGCAGGCCGGCGCGCGTGCCGCCAGTTGCAGCGCCACGACAGACGCATAGGGCAGATAGTTGCCATCGCAGGCGACGATGACCGCGCAATCGTGGCGTGGCGTCCAGCCGCGCGTGAAGACTGGTATGGACATCGGACATTCCCTTTCATGCGAAACCCGGCCGGGGCGGAAGCGTCGATCAGCCATCTTGCCCCGCCCGCCCCCTTTGCCATACACGAGGCGATAAAAGAAGGAAGGTATCCCGCCATGCGTCTGTCGCGCTATTTCCTGCCGGTGCTGAAGGAAGACCCGAAAGAGGCTCAGATCGTCAGCCATCGGCTGATGCTGCGCGCGGGCATGATCAAGCAGCAGTCGGCGGGGATCTATTCCTGGCTGCCGCTGGGGCTGCGGGTGCTGAACCGCATCCAGCAGATCGTCCACGAGGAACAGCAGCGCGCAGGCCATATCCCGGTGCTGATGCCGACCATCCAGTCGGCCGACCTGTGGCGCGAAAGCGGCCGCTATGACGATTACGGCGACGAGATGCTGCGCATCACCGACCGCCACAAGCGCGACATGCTGTATGGCCCCACGAACGAGGAGGTCGTCACCGACATCTTCCGCGCCCATGTGAACAGCTACAAGGATCTGCCGCTGACGCTGTACCAGATCCAGTGGAAGTTCCGCGACGAGATCCGCCCCCGCTTCGGCGTGATGCGGGGGCGCGAGTTCCTGATGAAGGACGGCTACAACTTCGACCTGACGCGCGAGGCCGCGCTGCACGCCTATAACCGGCATCTGGTCAGCTATCTGCGGACCTATGAACGGATGGGCTTGCAGGCCATTCCGATGCGAGCCGATTCTGGCCCCATCGGCGGCGAGGATACCCATGAATTCCTGGTGCTGGCGGAAACCGGCGAATCCGAGGTCTTCTATGACAGCCAGATCACCGACCTGACCTTCGGCGACCGGCAGATCGACTATGACAGCGTGGAAGAGTGCCGGGCCGTGCTGGAGGAGTTCACCAGCCGTTACGCCCGCACCGATGAGACCCATGACGAGGCGGTCTTCGCGCAAGTCCCCGAGGAACGCCGCCGCAGCGCGCGCGGGATCGAGGTCGGCCAGATCTTCTATTTCGGCACCAAGTATTCCGAGCCGATGGGGGCCACGGTCGTCGGTCCCGACGCGCAGCGGGTGCCGGTGCATATGGGCAGCCACGGCATCGGCGTCTCGCGCCTGCTGGGCGCCATCATCGAGGCCAGCCACGACGACAAGGGCATCATCTGGCCCGAGGGCGTGACCCCGTTCCATGTCGGCATCGTCAACCTGAAGCAGGGGGACAACTCCACCGACAGCGCCTGCGACGCGATCTATGCGGAATTGCAGGCGCGGGGGCTGGATCCGCTCTATGACGACCGCGACGACCGGGCGGGGGCGAAATTCGCCACGATGGACCTGATCGGCCTGCCCTGGCGCATCACCGTCGGGCCGCGCGGCCTGGCGGCAAACAAGGTCGAGCTGACCAGCCGCCGCACCGGCGAGACCGAGGAGATGTCGCCCAAGGACGCCATCGCCCGGCTGGAACAGGTCTATGCGCCGGTGCTGGGCCTCAACAAGGCGCAGGACAGGTGATCGGGTTCCTGCGGCTGGCGGTGGCGGTCTGCTGCGCGGTCGTCCTGTCGCAGTTCCCGGCCTTTTCCGACCAGTATGTGCAGCGACTGGGCGGGCAGGTCGATGCCCTGTCCCGCGTCGCCGCCGAATTCGACGCCAGCGCCCAAGCCGCTGGCCTGTCGCGCGATCAGGCCCTGACCGACCTGTCCGGCAGCGCCTTCCGTGATGCGCATCAATCGAACATGCGCGATGTCTTTGCCCGCCTGGACCGGGCGCGCGCGGATTTGCAGATGCTGCGCATCGCCGGGCCGCTGGAACGGATGCTGCTGCCTCACCGCCTGCGCGACGCGGAGACGCTGACGGCCACCTGGGGCGACTTCCGCCCCGCCGTGCCCGTCACGGTTGCGGGGTTCTGGGCCGCGGGGATCGGGCTGGCCCTGGGCTGGTTGCTGACCGCCCTGCCCGGCCTGGTGTTCCGGCGCAGGCAAGACCGGCTGGGCTGGCGCTGACCATGCGTCACCGGCCCGAAAAGGCAGGGTTTCTTGGCGATATCCCGCTTTTCTTTTAGGCAAGGCGCTTCTAACCTGTCTGGCAGGACATTGTTCCAACTGGGAGACAATCACATGAAAAAACTTCTTCTGGCCACCGCTGCAGCGGCGTTGCTGGCCGGTGCCGCAAGCGCCGAGGATGTCAAGCTGGGCACCTCGTTCGGGTTCACCGGACCGCTGGAAACCATGGCGCCGCCGATGCAGAACGGCGTCACGCTGGCCGCGAAAGAGGTGACGGACAGCGGGCTGCTGCTGGACGGATCGACCGTGACCGTGGTGCAGGGCGATTCCACCTGCATCGACGCCGCCGCCGCCAGCGCGACCGTCGAACGCCTGATCACCGCCGAGAAGGTGCACGGCATCATCGGCGGCATGTGTTCGGGCGAAACCATCGCCTCGTTGCAGAACGTGGCGGTGCCGAACGGCGTGGTGATGATCTCGCCTTCCGCGACCTCTCCGGCGCTGTCGACCATGGCCGATAACGGGCTGTTCTTCCGCACCTCGCCGTCGGACGCGCGCCAGGGCGAGGTGATGGCCGACATCATCCTGGAAAAGGGCATCAAGTCGGTCGCCGTCACCTATACCAACAACGACTATGGCAAGGGCCTGGCCGACAGCTTCGCGGCGGCCTTCACGGCCAAGGGCGGCACCGTGACCGTCAATTCCGCCCATGACGACGGCAAGGCCGACTATTCGGCCGAGGTCGCGGCCCTGGCCGCCGCCGGGGGCGATGCCCTGGTCGTGGCGGGCTATGTCGATCAGGGCGGGTCGGGCATCGTGCGCGGCGCCCTGGACAGCGGCGCGTTCGAGACCTTCGTCTTCCCCGACGGCATGGTCAACGACACCCTGGTCAACAATTTCGGGTCCGAGATCGAGGGCAGCTTCGGCCAGAACCCGGCGGCAGAGGGCGAAGGCCGCGACACGTTCGTGGAACTGGCCAAGGCCGCCGGTTTCGACGGCACCGCCACCTATGCGGGCGAATCCTATGACGCCGCCGCGCTGATCCTGCTGTCCATGGCCGCCGCCGGCAGCAGCGATCCCGCCACCTACAAGGACAAGGTGATGGACGTGGCCAACGCGCCGGGCGAAAAGATCCTGCCGGGCGAGCTGGGCAAGGCGCTGCAAATCCTGAAGGACGGCGGCGATGTCGATTATGTCGGCGCCACCGCCGTCGAACTGGTGGGCGAAGGCGAATCCGCCGGGGTCTATCGCCAGATCGCCATCACGGACGGCAAGATGGAAGTCGTCGGCTATCGCTGAGGCGCGGGACATGATACGGCCCGGCAGCCTTTTCGGTTGCCGGGCCATTTTTCATGACAAAAGCCGCTGAATGCGGTCACACTTCACCAATGGCGTGAAGACGGGGTAACAAGAATGATAAGGGTCGAAGACCTCCACCGGCATTTCGGCGGCTTCCGGGCCGTCGATGGCGCCAGCGTGACGATCGAGACGGGATCCATCACCGGCCTGATCGGCCCGAACGGGGCGGGCAAGTCCACGCTGTTCAACGTGATCGCGGGCGTGCTGCCGCCCACATCGGGCCGCGTCTTCATGGATGGCGAGGACATCACCGGCCTGCCGCCGCACCAGTTGTTCCACAAGGGGCTGCTGCGCACCTTCCAGCTGGCGCATGAATTTTCCTCGATGACGGTGCGGGAAAACCTGATGATGGTGCCCGGCGGCCAGTCGGGCGAGACGATCTGGAAGACCTGGCTGCAACGCGCCCGCATCGAACGCGAGGAAGCCGCGCTGCGCAGACAAGCCGACGAGGTTCTGGACTTCCTCACCATCCGCCACCTGACCCATGAAAAGGCCGGCAACCTGTCGGGCGGGCAGAAGAAGCTGCTGGAACTGGGCCGCACGATGATGGTCGACGCGAAGGTGGTGTTCCTGGACGAGGTCGGCGCGGGCGTGAACCGCACCCTGCTGGGCACCATCGGCGACGCCATCGTGCGGCTGAACCGCGAACGCGGCTATACCTTCTGCGTGATCGAACACGACATGGATTTCATCGGCCGCCTGTGCGACCCGGTGATCGTGATGGCGGCGGGCAAGGTTCTGGCGCAAGGCCCCGCCGACCACATCATGCAGAACGAGGACGTGATCGAAGCCTATCTGGGCACCGGCCTGAAGAACAAGGTCAAGGCCGCAGGGGGGGCGCTGTGATGCAGTCTCAATCGCAATCGCAGGGCGCACAGCCCTTCCTGTCGGCGCAGGCGATGCGCGGCGGATACGGCAAGGCCGACATCCTGCAAGGCTGCACCCTGACCGTGGAAAAGGGCCAGATCGCCGTGATCGTCGGCCCGAACGGCGCGGGCAAGTCCACCGCCATGAAGGCCGTCTTCGGGATGCTGCCGCTCCGCGAAGGCCATGTGACCCTGGGCGGAGAGGACATCACCGCCTTGTCGCCCCAGAGCCGTGTCCGCAAGGGCATGGGCTTCGTGCCCCAGACCCACAACATCTTCCCGACCATGACGGTCGAGGAGAACCTGGAAATGGGCGCCTATATCCGCGACGACGATTTCCGCCAGACCATGGCCCAGGTGTACGACCTGTTCCCCGCCGTGGCCGAAAAGCGCAGGCAGGCGGCGGGCGAGTTGTCGGGCGGGCAGCGCCAGCAGGTCGCCGTGGGCCGCGCGCTGATGACGCGTCCGCAGCTTCTGATGCTGGACGAGCCGACCGCAGGCGTCAGCCCGATTGTCATGGACGAGCTGTTCGACCGCATCATCGAGGTCGCGCGCACCGGCATTTCCATCCTGATGGTCGAACAGAACGCCCGCCAGGCGCTGGAGATCGCCGACATCGGCTATGTCCTGGTCCAAGGCGCCAACCGATACACCGACACCGGAGAGGCCCTGCTGGCCGACCCGGAAGTCCGCCGCACCTTCCTGGGGGGCTGAACTTGGACATCCTCAACGCCCTTGTGGCTTTCCTGAACTTCGTCTTCATTCCCGCCGCCGCCTATGGCGCGCAGCTTGCGCTTGGCGCACTGGGGGTGACGCTGATCTATGGCATCCTGCGGTTTTCAAACTTCGCCCATGGTGACACAATGGCTTTCGGCACCGCCGTCACCATCCTGGTGACCTGGGGGTTGCAGGCACTTGGCGTGTCGCTGGGGCCGCTGCCCACGGCGCTGCTGGCGCTGCCCGTGGGGATCGCCGCGACGGCGGTTCTGGTGCTTGCCACCGACCGCGCGGTCTATCGTTTCTACCGGGCACAGCGGGCCGTGCCGATCATCTTCGTCATGGCCTCGGTGGGCGTGATGTTCGTGATGAACGGGCTGACGCGCCTGCTGATCGGCGTCGATGAACAGCGCTTCGACGACGGCGCGCGCTTCATCATCAACGTGCGCGACTTCCGCAACTGGACCGGTTTGGCCGAGGGGCTGGCCCTGCGGTCCACCCAGGCGCTGACGCTGGTCGTGACCGTGATCGTCTGCGTGGCGCTGTTCTGGTTCCTGAACCGCACCAAGTCGGGCAAGGCGATGCGCGCCTATTCCGACAACGAAGATCTGGCCCTGCTGTCGGGCATCGACCCGGAAAGGGTCGTGCGCATGACCTGGATCATCGCCGCAGCCCTGATGACCATCGCGGGCGTGCTCTATGGCCTGGACAAGTCCTTCCGGCCCTTCAACTATTTCCAAATCCTGCTGCCGATCTTCGCCGCAGCCATCGTGGGGGGCCTGGGCAGCCCCATCGGCGCCATCGCGGGCGGCTTCCTGGTGGCTTTTTCCGAAGTCGCGGTGACTTACCCCTGGGTGAAGGTCGCGGGCTATCTGTTCCCGGACTGGCGGCCGGGCGGGCTGCTGCAACTGCTGGGCACCGAATACAAGTTCGCCGTCAGCTTCGTCATCCTCATCGTGGTGCTGCTGTTCCGCCCGACCGGGCTGTTCCGCGGCAAGTCGATCTAAGGGGGGTCTGCCATGTCGTCCAACCGTCAAGCCGCCCAAGCCAGCCCCTGGCGCGCGCCCGTCCTGTTCGCGGTCCTCGCCATCCTGTTCGTGCTGGAGGGCACGGTCAGGAACGGCATGTTCTCGGGGTCGTGGAACACGGCGCTGGCGATCCTGAACATGGGCCTGATCTCGGCCATCACCGCGCTTGGGGTGAACATGCAATGGGGCTATGCGGGGTTGTTCAACACGGGCGTCGTGGGCTTTCTGGCAATCGGCGGGCTGGCTCCGGTGCTGGTCTCCCTGCCCCCGGTTCAGGGCGCCTGGTCTGCAGGCGGGCCGCGCCTGATCGGGGCGCTGCTGGTGGGCCTTGGCACGCTGGCCCTGGCGCGCATCGCCTATGCCCGCACGCGCCGCGCCTGGACGGTGGCGCTTGTGCTGGTCGCGGGCTTTGTCGCCTATCGCTGGCTGTTCGACCCCGCCGTCACCGCCATCGAGGCGAATGATAGCGCCCGGACCGGCAATATCGGCGGGCTGGGCCTGCCGATCCTGCTGTCCTGGCTGGTGGGCGGCGCCTTCGCCGCCGCTGCCGCCTGGGCCGTGGGCAAGGTCGCGCTTGGGCTTCGCTCGGACTATCTTGCCATCGCGACACTGGGCATCGGCGAGATCATCGTGGCCGTCCTGCGGAACGAGGACTGGCTGGCGCGCGGCGTCAAGAACATCGCAGCCATCCCGCGCCCCGTGCCTTATGAAACCGACCTGCAGCAGAACCCGGCCTTTCAGGACGTCGCCGCCCGCTGGGGCTTCGGCGTGGCCGAGGCGTCGGGCATCTGGGTCAAGCTGTGCTACCTGTCGCTGTTCCTGGTGGTTCTGCTGGCGATCATCCTGCTGGCGGAACTGGCGCTGAAATCCCCCTGGGGTCGGATGATGCGCGCGATCCGCGACAACGAAACCGCCGCCGAGGCGATGGGCAAGGACGTGACCGCCCGCCACCTGCAAGTCTTCGTGCTGGGTTCGGCGGTGATCGGCATCGCCGGGGCGATGATGATCACGCTGGACGGGCTGATGGCGCCCAACAGCTACAACCCGCTGCGCTATACCTTCCTGATCTGGGTGATGGTGATCGTCGGCGGTTCGGGCAACAACTGGGGCGCGGTGCTGGGCGCCGTGCTGATCTGGTTCCTGTGGATCAAGGTCGAGGTCTGGGGCCCCGGCCTGATCGGCCTGCTGGTCGGCCCCCTGCCGGACGGCGACATCAAGGCGCATCTTCTGGACAGCGCCGCCCATATGCGCTTCATCGCCATGGGCCTGGTCCTGCTTCTGGTGCTGCGCTTCGCCCCGCGCGGGTTGGTGCCCGAAAGATAGCGGCCGCGCGCTTTGCCTTGATCCAAATATCCACGGGGGGAGATCGCCGGAACGGCGATCGGGGGGGGCAGTCAGCCCCCTTCTCCCTGCGCGAAGGATCAGCCGCAGTCGTCCCCCAGCACCACGCTGTAATAGGCCACGCCATCCACCCCGGTCGCATAGCCGCTGCCGACTTGCCGGCTGGACTGGCCCAGCAATTCGGTCCGCTGCGCCTCCTGCCCGATCCAGCGGGCGACCGCATCCGCCGGGCCGCCGCCGCGCCCGACAAGCTGCGCCACCCCGCAGACCGGGTATCGGACCGCCCGCGCCCGGTCCACGACGCTGGATCCGTTCGAGCCCTCGACATCGACGCGCCCCGTCCGGGCCATGTCGCAGGCATGGCTCTGCGCGACCTGCGCCAGCAGCGGCGCGCCCGCCAGCGGGGTCTTGCCCCGGCCCTGGCGGGCGTCATTGACGGCGGCGTCGATCCGCGCGGCGATCTCGGCATCGCCCGCGCATTGCGCGGCCAGCGCCTCCTCGGCCGGGGGCACGGTCGGGGTCTGCCACGGCAGGGCGGCGACGATGCCCTGCTGGCAGGCGGCAAGACCGGACAGGCTGATCGCAGCGGCGGCAAGGGCACGAAGGGCGGGCATCGGATGACCTTAGATGTTCGGCCCGAAACGCGGTCCCGACCGGGCCGGTTCCGGCGCCCGAATCCCTTGCGCGGCGGCATGGGCGCGCTTAAAGCGCATCCATGACCCAGCATCAGCGCCTTCTCATCATCGACTTCGGATCCCAGGTCACGCAGCTGATCGCGCGCCGCCTGCGGGAACTGAACGTCTTTTGCGAAATCCACCCCTATAACCTGCTGACCGACGACATCCTGCGCGGGTTGAACCCGCAGGCGGTGATCCTGTCGGGCGGGCCGGACAGCGTGACCCGCGCGGGCAGCCCGCGCGCCCCGCAGGCGGTGTTCGAGCTGGGCGTGCCGGTCTTCGGGATCTGCTATGGCCAGCAGGTGATGATGGAGCAGCTGGGCGGCGCGGTCGAGGCCGGGCACCACGCCGAATACGGCCGCGCCTTCATCGCCCCGGCCGAGGGCCACCGGGGCGACGGCATCTTCGCGGGCCTGTTCCAGGCGGGACGCGAGGAAGTCTGGATGAGCCATGGCGACCGCGTGACCGCCCTGGCGCCGGGTTTCCAGGTCATCGGCACCTCGCAGGGCGCGCCCTTTGCGATGATCGCGGACGAGGCGCGGCATTTCTATGCCGTCCAGTTCCACCCCGAGGTGCATCACACGCCGGGCGGCCGCCGGATGCTGGAAAACTTCGTCCGGCTGGCGGGCTTCACCGGCGACTGGACCATGGCCGGATACCGGGACGAGGCGATCCGCAAGATCCGCGAACAGGTCGGCGACCGCAAGGTGATCTGCGGGCTGTCGGGGGGCGTCGACAGTTCCGTCGCGGCGGTGCTGATCCACGAGGCGATCGGCGACCAGCTGACCTGCGTCTTCGTCGACCACGGGCTGCTGCGGCTGAACGAGGCCGAGGAAGTCGTGACCATGTTCCGCGACACCTACAACATCCCGCTGATCCATGCCGACGAATCCGACCTGTTCCTGGGCGCGCTGGAAGGCGTGTCCGATCCCGAGATCAAGCGCAAGACCATCGGCCGCCTGTTCATCGACGTGTTCCAGCGTTACGCCAACGGCATCGAGGGCGCGGAATTCCTGGCGCAAGGCACGCTCTATCCCGACGTGATCGAGTCGGTCAGCTTCAGCGGCGGACCCTCGGTCACGATCAAGAGCCACCACAATGTCGGCGGCCTGCCCGAGAAGATGGGCCTGAAGCTGGTCGAGCCACTGCGCGAACTGTTCAAGGACGAGGTCCGCGCCTTGGGCCGCGAGCTTGGGCTGCCGGAAAAATTCATCGGCCGCCACCCCTTCCCCGGCCCCGGCCTGGCGATCCGCTGTCCCGGAGAGATCACGCGCGAGAAGCTGGAGATCCTGCGCAAGGCCGACGCGGTCTTCATCGACCAGATCCGCAAGCACGGACTCTACGACGAGATCTGGCAGGCCTTCGTGGCAATCCTGCCGGTGCGCACCGTGGGCGTGATGGGCGACGGGCGCACCTATGATTTCGCCTGCGCGCTGCGGGCGGTCACGTCCGTGGACGGCATGACGGCGGACTACTATCCCTTCAGCCACGACTTCCTGGGCGAGACGGCGACCCGGATCATCAACGAGGTCAAGGGCATCAACCGCTGCACCTATGACATCACCTCGAAGCCGCCGGGCACCATTGAGTGGGAATAATTCGGGCCTACCCGAACGCTGCCGATAGCCCCCCAGAACCCTCCATAAAACCCTGAAATAAAAAGAGAATTTAATCTTGACCTATCGCCGTCTATCGCGGGGCAAGCCTCGCGATAGACGGACTTTTCGACGGCATCCCCGAACTTGCTCAATCCACTTTTTGAAAGTACCGTCAGGGGATTGGAAACCGCTGACGGACTTTTTTGACCATAAAGCGTCGAAATTCATGACGGAATTTTCAAGAAAGAGGTCAAAATAGGGCTGATGGACTTTTTGGGCGGATTCCTCCTTTTCGGGTCCATTTCGGAGGGAAGAATGCTCACGGATGCAGCCATTATGGCACTGAAACCACGAGACAAAAAGATAAGGTGAGGGACCGTCACGGTATGTACCTCCTGGTCTCTCCGACTGGAGCGATGACCTTCCGGTACGACTGCTCCAGGATGGCATCTCACCGGCCCACGAAAAACGGCGGGACAAACGCCGTATCAAGGAAGCAAAAGGCTTTGGCGAGTTTGGCGAACGCTGGCTGCAAGAGGCGCGGATGGCCGACAGCACCCGCGCGATGCGCCGCTCGATCTTTGAGCGTGACATACTGCCTACGTTTCGCAGGCGGCTCCTGTCGGAAATCACACCGGATGATCTGCGTTCACTGTGCGCCAAGGTGAAGCAACGCGGAGCGCCGGCTACGGCCGTCCACGTCCGCGATATCGTGAAGCTCGTCTGTGCCTTCGCAATCCTGCGCGGGGAAAAGGTGGCCAACCCGGCCAATGAGGTCGGGCCTGCCTCCATCACAACCTTCGTTCCCAGAGACCGTTCGCTGTCGCCTGCCGAAATCCGCGTCATGCTTGGCCAGCTTGAGCATGTGCCCACGCTGCCCACGATCCGGCTCGGCATGAAACTGTTCCTGCTCACCATGGTCAGGAAGAGCGAGCTACAGGACGCAACCTGGGATGAGGTCGATTTCGAGAACGCCGTCTGGTCGATCCCGAAGGAGCGGATGAAGCGATTCAAGCCGCACAACGTCTAATGTGACGTTATGTCAAATCAGAGCGACAGATTTCAGACGGCCGGCGATCGATATGCGCAGTTCCGCCCGCGATATCCGAATAGCATCGTCCGCAAGGTCGCCGCGCGGATCGTGGCGGCTCCCGTGGAACCCGCATTGCCTGTGCTCGATGTCAGCAGCGGCACGGGCATCTTCACGCGCCAGCTCGCGGCCGCCTTGCCGCAAGGTGTGCCGGTGGTCGGGGTCGAGCCATCGTTCCGGATGCGCGAGCAGGCGATGGTGCAGCCAGCTTCTCCTTCTGTCTCCTATCGTGATGGCAACGCCGAGCACCTGCCTGTCGAGGATGGCGGCGCGCGAGGCGTGGTGGCGGCGACGGCCGCGCATTGGTTCGACCGGCCGGCCTTCTATCGCGAAGCCGCCCGAGCCCTGCCTTCAGATGGTATCCTAGCCATCGTCGAGTATGTCCGTGACGAACACTCCCCGGCCGCCCGTGCCGTGATCGACTTCCTCGCCCGGCATGGGGAAGCGTGGACCTGTCCCCGTTCCGTTCCGGTCTTCAGAGAGCGATGCTCGCCAAAATGGAGACCGAATATGGCAGTGACACACAGCGACGAGTTCAAGCGCGATGCGGTTGGAATTGCACTCACCAGTGGTCTGACACGGCGTCAGATCGCGTCTGATCTTGGGATCGGGCTTTCGACGCTCGGCAAATGGATTCGGGCGAATTCCGATGAGGCAAAGGTGCCGGACCGGGATGCGGATCTTCTTCGCGAGAATGAACGGCTGCGGAAAGAGAACCGCATATTGCGCGATTTGAGCCGGATCAGGAAACAGTCCGGGGGACTGTTTGCCCGGCGAAAGTGGGAGGTGCCAAAACAGGCAGCTCAGTTCTTCGCGGCTCAAAAGCTGTGACGTTTCAGTTTATTGCCAGTTATCGGGGCTGCCTTTCCCGTAGCCATCTGTGTCGAATGATGGGCGTGACGGACCGCGGATTGCGCGCATGGCGGCACAGACCCCCGTCAATCCGCCAGCGGCGCGATAGGGTG
Source organism: Paracoccus sp. S3-43 (assembly GCF_029027965.1). Lineage (NCBI taxonomy): Bacteria > Pseudomonadati > Pseudomonadota > Alphaproteobacteria > Rhodobacterales > Paracoccaceae > Paracoccus > Paracoccus qomolangmaensis. The sequence continues at coordinate 2,178,840 of NZ_CP119082.1, forward strand.
ATCCTGGCCCACATTCGCGACCAGCATCGGCTGAGCCTGGGCAGCTATGGCAGGCCGCGCATGACCGAGGAACTGAACGAATTGGGTCTGCGGCTCGGCCAGCGTCGTGTGGGCAGGCTCATGCGTCAGAACGGCATCCGCATCGTCCGCAGTCGCAAGAGCGAGTTGCAGGATGCAGTCTGGGACGAGATCGATTTCGACAATACTGTCTGGACCATCCCGAAGGAGCCCATGAAGCGGTCCAAGCCGCACAACGTCTACCTGTGCCGGCAGACCCTCGATATCATGATCGCGCTCAAGACCTGCGCCGACAACCGCCAAGCGCCGCATGACAATTTGAACGTCCAAACTCTATGCAGATCACAGGCTACTTGCGTACCACAGCCACAGGTGTGACAACGCAACCCGCCCACCTAGAAGAGAAAGCAATATCAATAGCTTGTCTGGTTGGTCGGCAGTTCCTCACCATCCACTACCCTCTCTGTCGCGGCAGTCCCAAGGCCCCTTGATCCGGCTGCCTTTCGGGGGATCGAGGGCCAGGCGACAATCTCCCGACGGCCGAATTTTCCGCTTGCACCCTGCTGCGCGCGCCCTTATAGACCCCGCACGCCACGGCGAAAGACGCGGCGGACCTCCGGTGGGGCCATAGCTCAGTTGGTAGAGCGCTTGAATGGCATTCAAGAGGTCAGGGGTTCGACTCCCCTTGGCTCCACCAATTCACTCGCTATGCAAATGTAAAATTCCCAGCATTTGCAGAGCATTCCCCTTCCGCGCCCTTGAAATCGCTCTTAAATCCCGGAACATGTCCCGGAACATGAGGCAGGGCGATGGGCATCACCAAGGATCGCGGTTACTGGTATTTCGTGAAGCGGGTGCCCAAAAGGTTCGCCCAAGTCGATCCCCGGCAGAAGGTGACGCGGGCGCTCTGGACCGACTCCGAACGCGAGGCGAGGATCAAAGCCGCAGCGGTCGAGGCCGAAGTCATGGCCTATTGGGAAGCCTTGGCAGTCGGCCAAACTGATGATGCGGCAGCCGCTTATGAGGCAGCGCGCAAGCTGGCACAGGCGCGCGGCTTTCCTTACCGTCCGGCGGCAGAACTGGCAGCCGCGCCGATTGATGACCTTCTCACGCGGCTAGAGGCGCTGATCCGATCTGATGGAACATTCGCGCCTCTGGCGGAAGCCTCTGCCCTTCTCGGCGCAATAGATAAGCCGCCCGTCTCGATCACGGCGGCGCTGGCTGATTTTGTCAGGTTTTCGGCTATTGAGCGGCAGGCAGGCAAATCCGAGCGGCAGGTCAAACGCTGGCGCCAGCCCCGTGAGCGGGCGGTTGCAACTTTCGTCAAGCTGAACGGCGACCTCGCCATGACCGAAATCGGGCGTGAACATGCCCAAAGACTGCGCGACCATTGGGCCGAAAGGATTGCCAAAGAGGGCTTGGACAAGGGGTCGGCGAACAAGGATATTGGGCATTTGTCCGACCTTTACCGGACGTGGTGCGAATATCACGCGCTGGATCTTCCCAACCCGTTCGCCAAGCTGCGGTTCAAGGGCAAGAAAACCAAGACGGTTGGCGTCCCGTTTTCCGAGGCTTTCATCCGGAACCGTATCCTTGCCGATGGCGCCCTTGACGGGCTGAACGATGAGGCGCGGGACGTGCTGCTCGTTATGGTCAATACGGGCGCCCGACCTTCGGAAATCCTGGGCTGTGGGCGTGAGGCGTGGCGACTGACAGAAGCTGTCCCGCATCTGGATATTTCTTGCCAGATCGCCCGCGTCCTGAAAACCGAAATGTCGCCCCGTCAAATCCCGCTGTTGGGCGTTTCCCTGGACGCCGCAAAGCGGATCGCGGGGCGGGGCGGTATCGGGCATTACGTTGACAATGCCGATAGTTGGTCGGCGACGGTCAACAAATTCCTGACTGAAAACAAACTGCGCGAGACGCCGAAACATACAGCCTATTGCCTGCGCCATTCGTTTGAGGATCGGATGACAGAGGCCGGGATTGATGATCGGATCAGGGCCGAACTGATGGGCCACAAATACGAGCGCCCCGACTATGGCCGGGGCGGATCGCTTGAGGTTCGGGCAAAGGCTCTGGCCCTTATTGCGCTGTAGCGGCTATCGCACGGCTTGCCTAATCTGCCTGTCAGGGCGGCGATCCGTTGGTGGCATAATGCCTTTTCGCCCCAAATCCGGTCATCCGAACATGCCAGCGCGGATATTCTCAGGCCGCGATTTGACTGGTCAGCGCCCGCGCTTCTGCCCATATGCTTTCGCTATCGTTCCAATCCGGTAAGATTTCGCCATAGCTGGTATCCACGATTAACTTGGCCGCGAAGTCTGCCGCGCATGTTGTGGGGGTTGCAACGATTTCGCGTCGGATTTCCGCAAGGCGATCCGCAAAAGCGCGCCCGCAACTGTCGATTTCCGCCATGTTTTCCGCTGTATCGGGATGGCTTTCCCATTCAAGCATGAGGCTTTGATACGAAATGAATTTCATCATAACAGGCGTTTTTTTTGCCGTGCCTATGTCGTTAAATGTGGTCATCGTCTTGCCTTGATTTGTGGCTTATCGCGGTTTCATCTTGATTGATCGGCTTCGCGGATTGCTTTGCCGCTTGCTCTTGTGCATCTTTTCTGGCACACAAAAAACATGTCGTCAATATCTGTCCCACAAAAAAAACGAGGCCGTCCCGCAACGGGTGAAACGCCGAGGGTCGGGGTGCGCCTGCCGGTGGACATGATGGCTGCGCTTGACGCCTACATTGCCGACAATCCAGCGGCTTCGCTAAGCGTGTCCGCCGCGATTCGCCGATTGCTGGTCGGCGCTTTGCAGTCCGAGGGTTATCTACCCGGAAAAGATGGACGTGACGCGCCCCAATAGCCGGGCTTGCGATCCATCCTGCCGCTTGCCTTCTCAGCGACCTGCCGCCGCCCGCCGTGCAATGCCGCCGCCAGCGGGGCCATGCCGCTACCTGCGGTGCCATGCTGCCACCTGCGGGGCCATGCTGCCGCCAGCGGGGCCATGCCGCTACCTGCGGGGCCGTGCTGCCACCTGCGGGACTATGCTGCCGCCCTGGTCATACCCCTCGACCTCGACCGCATCGCCGGACCGCCTGCCGCCGATCCCGTCGCATCGGGCCATGCCGCCGCATGATCTGCGATCCGGGCGCGGGGACTGGACCGCCGCGCCATGCCGCCGCCTGCGGTGCCATGCTGCCACCTGCGGGACCATGCCGCCGCCGTGGTCATACCCCTCGACCTCGACCGCATCGCCGGACCGCCTGCCGCCGATCCTGTCGCATCAGGGCAGCCGCCGCATGATCTGCGATCCGGGCGCGGGGAATGAACCGGCGCGCCGTGCCGCCGCCTGCGGTGCCATGCTGCCACCTGCGGGACCATGCCGCCATCTGCGGGGCCATGCCGCCGCCCGCCGTGCAATGCCGCTACCTGCGGGGCCGTGCCGCCATCTGCGGGCCGTGCTGCCGCCTGCGGGGCCGTGCTGCCTGCCGCCCTGGTCATACCCCTCGACCTCGAACGCATCGCCGGACCGCCCGCCGATGATCCTGTCGCGTCGGGGCAACCGCCGCATGATCTGCGATCCGGGCGCGGGGACTGGTCCGCCATGCCGCCACCCGCCGCGCCATGCTGCAAGCGCCAGAGAGGCAAAAGGTTCTCCCCAAAGTGTCGCAGCGTGGGTCTATTCGCGCCCCGCTTCACGTGACCGTCCGTCCTGCGATTTTTCCTGACTGACGGTTGTTGTTTGGGTTGTTGTTTCAATTGGTGCCGCCGCCGCCCGATCATGACCGCACCGGCCCCGCGCCCTTGCCTTCTCAGCGACCTGCCGCCGCCCGATCCAACCGTCGCAAGCTGACCGCCTGCCGCCGATCCTGTCGCGTCGGGGCAACCGCCGCATGATCCGCGATCCGGGCGCGGGGACTGGACCGGCACGCCATGCCGCTGCCGGTGGGGCCGTGCTGCCTGCCGCCCTGGTCATACCCCTCGACCTCGAACGCATCGCCGGACCGCCCGCCGATGATCCTGTCGCGTCGGGGCAACCGCCGCATGATCTGCGATCCGGGCGCGGGTGTTCAGTCCCGGCATCTGGTGGATCGGGTTTAGGATGAATCTGTCTGGCTCTGATGTCCAGATCTTGCAGATGTATTCGTAGGGCGTGAGGCCGCCGAGGGTCTTGAGCCTACGCGCGAAGTTGTAGGCTGCCATGAAGTCGGCGAGATGCGTGCGGAGCTCGTCGTGGCTGGTGTAGTGAAAGCGTTTGACGGTGGCGTCCTTGATCGTGCGGTTCATCCGCTCGACCTGACCGTTGGTCCACGGGTGGTTGGGCTTCGTCAGGCGGTGCTCAATGCCGTTGGCCTCGCAGATCATGTCAAAGCGCATAGGTCTGGAATAGATGGTGTTCCGGTTCCGAGGCTGCTCGGCGAACTGAATACCGTTGTCGGTGAGGATGGTATGGACCTGATAGGGCACGGCTTCGAGCATGTGCTGCAGGAACTCCCAAGCTGTCTTCCTGTCCGCCTTGTCGACGAGCTGGGTCACGGCAAACTTGCTCGTGCGGTCAATGCCGACGAACAGGTAAAGCTTGCCTTCAGCAGTCTGCACCTCGGCGATGTCGATATGAAAGAAGCCGATAGGGTAGCGCTTGAACTTCGACCGTTTCGGCTTGTCGCCTTCCACGTCGGGCAGTCGAGAGATGCCGTGGCGCTGAAGGCACCGATGCAGCGCTGAGCGTGTCAGGTGTGGAATTGATGGCTGCAGGGCATAGAGGCAGTCGTCCAGCGGCAAAAGCGTGTGCAGCCTGAACGCGACGATGGCCGCCTCCTCGGCTTCTGTCAAAACCGTGGAGCGTGGCTCCTTCGGCCCTGTCTTGAGATCATCGACCGTCGCTCGCTTGCGCCACTTCGCCACTGTCTTGGGGTTAATGCCGAGCTCCCGGCTCTGCGTCGCGAGCGAAGCTTGCGATCGTTGTATTGCAGCTCTGACGGCGTGCGTGGTCGTGGCGCTCCCGTGACGAACCTGGCCCATAATGCTTCCCTCCATCCCTGAGAAAGGATCGCACCATCAAACCGTGGGATCAAACACCTAGGCCGCACGGCGAAGCTGGGCAGCGATTTCGACATCTGGGACCCTGCGGGGATCACGGCGGCGGAATACGACGCGCTTCGGCCGTTCTTGTGGCCGCAATCCGGCCGCCGCCGGGGTGGGCGCTTCTTCGGCGACGGGCGGTTCCGTGCCCCGCCCGGCAAGGGGCGGCTGCCGGCAGATCAGACGGCCACGGCGTCGGGCCGGGCCTGGACCGCGGCTTCGCGGCGGTCGCGCAGTTCCTCGGCCACCAGGAAGGCCAGTTCCAGGGACTGGCTGGCATTCAGGCGCGGGTCGCAGGCGGTGTGATAGCGATCCGACAGATCCTCGTCCGTGACGGCGCGGACGCCGCCGGTGCATTCGGTCACGTCCTTGCCGGTCATCTCGAAATGCACGCCGCCGGGGATCGTGCCCTCGGCCTTGTGGACGGCGAAGAACTCGCGCACCTCGCGCAGGATCGAATCGAAGGCCCGCGTCTTGTAGCCGGTCGAGGACTTGATGACGTTGCCGTGCATCGGGTCGCAGGACCAGACGACGTTCGCGCCCTCGGACTGCACCGTCTGGATCAGGCGCGGCAGGTGGTCGCCCACCTTGCCCGCCCCGAAGCGCGCGATCAGCGTCAGCCGCCCCGCCTCGTTTTCCGGGTTGAGCCTGGCCATCAGCGCCTTCAGGTCGTCCGCCGTGGTCGTCGGGCCGCATTTCAGCCCGATGGGGTTCTGCACGCCCCGGCAGAATTCGACATGTGCGCCATCGACCTGGCGGGTGCGGTCGCCGATCCAGATCATGTGGCCCGACCCCGCTACCGGCAGGCCGGTGGTCGAATCGACGCGGGCCAAGGCTTCTTCGTATTCCAGCAGCAGCGCCTCGTGGCTGGTATAGAAATCGACCTTGGACAGCTGATGCGCGGTGTCGGAATTGACCCCGGCGGCCTGCATGAAGGCCATCGCGTCGCCGATCCGGCCCGCGATGTCGCGGTATTTCGCGGCCTCGGGCCCGCCGACGAAATCGGCGATCCAGCTTTGCACGCGGTGCATGTCCGCGAAACCGCCGGTCGAGAATGCCCGCAGCAGGTTCAGCGAGGCCGCCGCCTGGGTATAGGCCGCCAGCATCCGCTGCGGATCGGGGATCCGCGCCTCGGCCGTGAAATCGAAGCCGTTGATGATGTCGCCGCGATAGCTGGGCAGTTCCACGCCATCGACGATCTCGGTCGGGGCGCTGCGGGGCTTGGCGAACTGGCCCGCCATCCGGCCGACCTTGATGACCGGCATCTGCGCGCCCCAGGTCAGCACGACCGCCATCTGCAACAGCAGCTTGAAGGTGTCGCGGATATTGTCGGCGCTGAATTCGGCAAAGCTTTCGGCGCAGTCGCCGCCTTGCAGCAGGAAGGCCCGGCCTTCCGCCGCCAGGGCAAGCTGGGCCTTCAGGCGCCGCGCCTCTCCGGCGAAGACCAGCGGCGGATAGCGGCGCAGCTGCGCCTCGGCCGCCTGCAACGCGGCGGGGTCGGTATAGTCCGGCATCTGGACGCGGGGATAGGCGCGCCAGCCGGCCTTGTCCCAGGTCTGGGTGGCAACGGTCTTGCGGTTCTCCTGCGTCATGGCACGCACTCCTTGGAAATGATCGTGCTGATATAGACGCGAACGGCGGCAAGGGGAAGGTGGCGGATCCTCTTGCGGCAGCGGGAAAACCCTGATGAGGTGGCGCGATCACGCGCGAAGACAGCCCCATGCCATCCGAAAAGCCCCGCCGGTTCACCTTCCTTCTGCTGGACCGCTTCACCATGCTGCCCTTTACCGCCGCGGTCGAGCCGCTGCGGCTGGCCAACCGCGCCGCCGGGCGTGAACTTTATGCCTGGCGCCTGGTCGGGACGGGCAAGGACTGGGCCACCTGCTCCAACGGCGCCAAGGTGGCGCTGGACGCGGGGCTGGACGACATGACTGCCGAACGCGACGACGTGATCATCGTCTGCGGCGGCACCGAGATCGCGCGCGAGGCGACCCGGCCCGTGCTGACCTGGCTGCGCAAGCAGGCGCGCGGCGGGGCGACGATGGGCGCGGTCTGCACCGGCGCCTGGATCCTGGCCGAGGCGGGGCTGCTGGACGGGCGCAAGGCCACGATCCACTGGGAAAACCACGACGGCTTCGCCGAGGCCTTTCCGCAGGTCGACCTGTATCGGTCGGTCTTCGTCAACGACGGCAACCGGCTGACGGCGGCGGGGGGCACGTCCTCGATCGACATGATGCTGCACCTGATCGCCGAGGCGCATGGCGAGGCCCTGGCGACCGAGGTCGCGGACCAGATGCTGCACACCACGATCCGCACCAATCAGGACCGGCAGCGGCTGTCGATCCCCACCCGGATCGGCATCCGCCACCCCAAGCTGGCCGCCGTCATCGCGCGGATGGAGGGGAACCTGGAAGACCCGATCAGCCCCGCCCAGCTTGCGGCGGACGCGGGCATGTCCACGCGCCAGCTGGAACGGCTGTTCCGCCGCTACCTGAACCGCAGCCCCAAGCGATATTACATGGAAACGCGCCTCGCCCGCGCCCGCAACCTGCTGATGCAGACCGACATGTCGATCATCGAGGTCGCCCTCGCCTCGGGCTTTTCCAGTCCCTCGCATTTTTCCAAATGCTACCGGGCGCTGTATGGCGGCACCCCTTACCGCGAACGCGGGACCGGGGCCGCGCCGCAGGCATGAAAAACCCCGGCGCGGGGACCGCACCGGGGCCTTTCAGTCGCCACAGACCAGCCCTCAATCGGGCACGGTCGTTTGATTCGGATCCAAGCCGATATGGGTGCCCAGGGCCTCCATATCCGCCAGCAGCTTGACGGCGGCGGTCACGACATCATCGCCCACCGAGTCGCGCTTGCTTTCAAGATTGCGGCGGGTGCGAAGCGCCTCGGTCATCATCTCGTTGAAGACGGCTTGGGTCATTTCCTCGCGCGGATGGCCGCGTTCGGCCAGCAGGCTGACCGAATCGGGACCGATCTCGACAAAGCCGCCGGTCACGGCGAATTCCGTCTGCGATCCGTCGGCGCCGATCGCCGTGACCAGACCCGGCCGCAGCGTGACGATGGTGGGCGCATGGCCGGGCATGGCGGTCAGGTCGCCGTCCGTGCCCGGCAGGCGCACCTCGCGCACCGGGACCGAGACAAGGCTCCGTTCCGGCGACACGAGGTCGAACTGCATGGTATCGGCCATTTCGCCCCCTTACGCGGCTTCTGCCGCGAGACGCTGGGCCTTGGCCTTCACGTCCTCGATGTCGCCGACCATGTAGAAGGCCGATTCCGGCAGGTGGTCGTATTCACCGGCAACCACGGCCTTGAACGACGCGATGGTTTTCTCCAGCGGCACCTGAACGCCGTCGGACCCGGTGAACACCTTCGCCACGTCGAAGGGCTGCGACAGGAAACGCTGGATCTTGCGGGCGCGGGCCACGGTTAGCTTGTCCTCCTCGGACAGTTCGTCCATGCCGAGGATGGCGATGATGTCCTGGAGCGACTTGTATTTTTGCAGGATCCCCTGAACGTCGCGGGCAACCTGATAGTGTTCCTCGCCCACGACAGCCGGGTCGAGGATCCGGCTGTTCGAATCCAGCGGGTCCACGGCCGGATAGATGCCCAGTTCCGAGATCGCGCGCGACAGCACGGTCGTGGCGTCCAGGTGGGCGAAGGTCGTGGCGGGCGCCGGGTCGGTCAGGTCGTCGGCCGGAACATAGACGGCCTGGATCGAGGTGATCGAGCCGTTCTTGGTCGAGGTGATGCGTTCCTGCATCGCGCCCATATCGGTGGCCAGCGTAGGCTGATAGCCCACGGCGGACGGGATCCGGCCCAGCAGAGCCGACACTTCCGAACCCGCCTGGGTGAAGCGGAAGATGTTGTCCACGAAGAACAGAACGTCGGTGCCGGTGGCGTCGCGGAACTGTTCCGCCACGGTCAGGCCGGTCAGCGCCACGCGCATCCGCGCCCCCGGAGGCTCGTTCATCTGGCCGTAAACCAGGGCCACTTGCGACTCCGCCAGGTTGTCGGGCTTGATGACACCCGATTCCACCATCTCGTGATACAGGTCGTTGCCTTCGCGGGTGCGTTCGCCGACGCCCGCGAACACCGAATAGCCCGAATGCACCTTGGCGATGTTGTTGATCAGTTCCATGATCAGAACCGTCTTGCCCACCCCGGCGCCGCCGAACAGGCCGATCTTGCCGCCCTTGGAATAGGGGGCCAGCAGGTCGATGACCTTGATGCCGGTGACCAGGATTTCCGAACTGGTCGCCTGCTGCGCGAATTCCGGGGCGGGCTGGTGGATCGCCCGGCGCTCGCTGACGTTCAGGGGCTCGCCTTCGTCGACCGGCTCGCCCACGACGTTCAGGATGCGGCCCAGCGTCACGTCGCCGACCGGCACGGTGATCGGACCGCCGGTGTCGCTGACCGGCTCGCCGCGGACCAGACCTTCGGTCGAATCCATGGCGATGGTGCGGACGGTGTTCTCGCCCAGATGCTGCGCCACTTCCAGGATCAGCTTCTTGCCGTTGTTATGCGTTTCCAGCGCGTTCAGAATCGCCGGCAGGTGGCTGCCGAACTGCACGTCGACGACGGCGCCGATCACCTGCGTGATTCTGCCAGTGGGATTGGCCATTTGCATTTCCTCTTTATCCACGCTCCGAGATCGCCATCTCGAGAGCAGATCTGATTTCCTGAGCCGGTGCCGCATCCCGCGTCTCGGCAAATACCTTATGTTCGCCCGAGGCAGTCGTCACGACGACGTTGTATTTTCTGAATCGCCCCGCCAACCAGAAGCACAGCACGGCCGCAGCAGCCAGCGCGACGAAGAGAATGCCCCCTCCGCCGCCCGCCAGCGAACCGAACGCCGCCACACCAGCGGCCAAACCGGGCATCCACCACATCGCATAACTGGTGCTGAGGTGGATCGACGTGATCGTCGCGATCTGAATGGTCTCGCCGTTCCCACGTCCAAGCGTCTTGTCGATGGACACACCGTGTTGCTTGTAGGGCAGCGAAACCATTCCGTTACAGAGCCTCCGCGCCCGAGATGATTTCGATGAGTTCCTTGGTGATCGCGGCCTGACGCGAGCGGTTGTACTCGGTCGTCAGACGGTCGATCATGTCGCCCGCGTTGCGCGTGGCGTTGTCCATGGCCGTCATCCGCGCGCCCTGTTCGGACGCCGCATTTTCCAGAAGCGCCGCGAAGACCTGCGTCGCGACCGAACGCGGCAGCAGGTCGGCCAGGATCGCCTCCTCGCCCGGTTCATAGTCATAGAGGCTGGACGCGCCCCCGGTCGTCTCGCCCTCGGACAGTTCGGCCGGGATGATCTGGCGCGCGGTCGGAACCTGGCTGATCACCGATTCGAAGCGGTTGTAGAACAGCGTCGCCACGTCGAAATCGCCCGCCTCGAAGCGGTCCAGCACGTCGTCGGCGATGGCGCGGGCGTTGTCGTAACCCACGCGCTTGACCTCGGACATGTCGACATGGCTGACGAACAGGCTGCCGTATTCGCGCTTCAGCTGCTCGCGGCCCTTCTTGCCGACGGTCAGGATCGCGACCTCTTTCCCCTGCCCCCGCAGCCGGTCGGCGTGCTGGCGGGCCAGCTTGACGATGGCGCTGTTGAAGCCCCCCGCCAGGCCGCGTTCCGAGGTCATCACGACCAGCAGATGCTTGCGGTCGGCACCCGTCCCGGCCAGCAGGCGCGGCGCGGAGGCGGAACCGGCCGCATTCGCGGTCAGCCCGGCCATCACCGCCGCCATCCGGTCGGCATAGGGACGCGCGGCTTCCGCCGCTTCCTGCGCGCGGCGCAGCTTCGCGGCGGCGACCATCTGCATCGCCTTGGTGATCTTCCGCGTGTTCTTGACGCTTCCGATCCGGTTCTTGAGATCCTTGAGACTGGGCATCTATTCCCCCTCTCAGGCGCGGGTCTTGTTATACGCGTCCAAAGCCGCCTTGATCGCGTCTTCCAGCTCGCCCGAGACCTTGCGGTCGTTGCGGGTCATGTCGTCCAGCAGGTCGGCCTTCTGGTTGCGCAGGAACTGGATCAGCCCTTCTTCCCAGGCGACGACATCCTTGACCGGGATGTTGTCGATATAGCCCTTGGTCCCGGCATAGATGACGATCACGATCTCGGCGTTGGTCAGCGGGCGATACTGCGGCTGCTTCATCAGCTCGGTCAGGCGCGAGCCGCGGTTCAGCAGGCGCTGCGTCGCGGCATCGAGGTCGGACCCGAACTGCGCGAAGGCCGCCATCTCGCGATACTGGGCCAGTTCCAGCTTGACCGGACCGGCGACGGATTTCATCGCCTTGGTCTGGGCGGCGGAACCGACGCGGCTGACCGACAGGCCGGTGTTCACGGCCGGACGGATGCCCTGGAAGAACAGTTCGGTTTCGAGGAAGATCTGGCCGTCGGTGATCGAGATCACGTTGGTCGGGATATAGGCCGACACGTCGCCCGCCTGCGTCTCGATGATCGGCAGCGCGGTCAGCGAACCGGCGCCGTGGTTCTCGTTCAGCTTGGCCGAACGCTCCAGCAGGCGGGAATGCAGATAGAACACGTCGCCCGGATAGGCTTCGCGGCCGGGCGGACGGCGCAGCAGCAGCGACATCTGGCGATAGGCCACGGCCTGCTTGGACAGATCGTCATAGATGATCAGCGCGTCCATGCCGTTGTCGCGGAAATACTCGCCGATCGCTGTGCCCGAATAGGGCGCCAGGAACTGCATCGGCGCGGGGTCCGAGGCGGTCGCGGCGACCACGGTCGTATAGGCCATGGCGCCGGTCTCTTCCAGCTTCTTCACAAGCTGGGCGACGGTCGAACGCTTCTGCCCCACCGCGACATAGACGCAATGCAGCGTCTTCATGCCGTCGCTTTCGCGGCCGTTATAGTTCAACTGGTTCAGGATGGTGTCCAGCGCGATGGCGGTCTTGCCGGTCTGGCGGTCGCCGATGATCAGTTCCCGCTGGCCGCGGCCGACCGGGATCATCGCGTCCACGGCCTTGAGCCCGGTCGCCATCGGTTCATGCACCGATTTGCGCGGCATGATGCCCGGCGCCTTGACGTCGGCGATCCGGCGCTCGGTCGCCTCGATCGGGCCCTTACCGTCGATGGGGTTGCCCAGGCCATCCACGACGCGGCCCAAGAGCGCCTTGCCGACCGGCACGTCCACGATCGACCGGGTGCGCTTGACGGTGTCGCCTTCCTTGATCGAGCGGTCGTCGCCGAAGATCACGATGCCCACGTTGTCGGTTTCAAGGTTCAGCACCATCCCGCGGATGCCGCCGGGGAATTCGACCATCTCGCCGGCCTGCACCTTGTCCAGGCCATAGACGCGGGCGATGCCGTCGCCGACGGACAACACCTGCCCGACCTCGGCCACCTCGGCCTCCTGGCCGAAATTCCTGATCTGATCCTTGAGGATGGCCGAGATCTCGGCTGCCTGGATTCCCATTATCCGACCTCTTTCATAGCATTCTGGAGGGAAGCGAGCTTCGAGCGGATCGAGCTGTCGATCATCTGCGAACCAAGCTTGACAATCATGCCGCCGATGAGGGCCTCATCGACGCGGGTGTTCAGTTTGACCTTCTTGCCGGACTTCCGCGCCAGGGTGTCGCGCAGACGGGTCTGCTGGTCGTCGGTCAGCGCGACGGCGCTTGTCACCTCGGCGGTGACCTCGCCGCGTTCCGCCGCGATCAGCGCCTGCAATTGGCGCACCAGTTGCGGCAGCACGAACAGGCGGCGGTTGTGCGCCATCAGTTGCAGCGTGTTGGCCAGCACCGGCGAAAAGCCCATCTTCTGCGCCAGCGCGCCGATGGCGCGGGCCTGATCGTCGCGGGTATAGATCGGAGAGTTGATCAGGTCGCGCAGATCGGCGCTGTCCGACAGCGCCGCGCCCAGATCCTCGGTCTGCCGGGCCAGGGCGTCCAGGCCCCCGTTTTTCTTGACGGTCCCGTCTTTCTTGACGATCCCGTCTTCCTTGACGATCTCGAAGACGGCCTGCGCATAGCGCCCGGCGATGCTCTGGGACATGGAAACAGAGTTGGCCACGGTCATCCTTTACGGTTTGCGCAAGCCCCACTGGCGGGCCGGCGGCTGCCGGTCTGTCGCGGGGTGCGGGTCGCAGTCGCACGGCTTCTGGAGGGCCGTTCGGAAATCTGCGGCGTCTCTAGCAGGTGAAAACGGCTCGGGCAACCGGCTAGAACGCGGAAATATGAAGGATTGCCACCTTCGGATCGCCAGGTGCCGGAACGGGTCGGGGAAAGCCCCCGGCGGGCGGGCGCGGCGGCCCTTGCACCTGCCGCGCGCGGGCATGGGAACAACCCGGCATGGGGCGGTCACCCTGGGGGGCTGTCACCTCATGCCGGGCGTCACTGACAACATCTACAAGACGGGCAGTCACCCTTGCCATGTCGGAATGGCAGGGCAGGACGACTGGTTAACAGCAGGCCACGAGTTACAGCATTCCTATAGGACATAATGCTGCGCTGCGGCAGTTCACCTTATGGACAGGTCTTGCGCGATTCGCGGGCGTTTCGGGTCGTTTTTTCTGCATATGCTGCAAATTCCCGGCCGTCGGGGCGCGCGCGGGACGCGGCCCCACCACCCCGTCCAGGATCTCCAGCGGGCTGGGAACATGGACGCGCGGCTCGGGGCCGATCGGGGCGCGCACCTGCTTGGACAGCTCGATCAGCACCACGCCGGCAATCAGGACGCGGCTGATGCGCGTGCCCGCCCGTTCCCACATCTGCGCGCTGCCCAGCCAGAACCGCCGGTCCGAGGGCGGGATATAGACCGCCGATCCGTGCCATTCCGGCAAGAAACCCGCCTGCCGGGCCTGGGTCTCGATCTGGCCGGTGGTATAGCTGCGGCCCAGGCCGAAGGGGGTGCGATCAGAGGCCGCCCACAGCCCGGCGCGGTTCGGCACCATCGCTATCATCCGCCCGCCCGGCCCCAGCACCCGCCATGCCTCGGCCAGCAGGGCCGAGGGATCGTCGCTGGTCTCCAGCCCGTGCAGCATCACCAGCCGGTCGACGCTGCCGGTTTCCAGCGGCCAGGCGACCTCGTCGCACAGGACGCTGCGGTTGGGCATCCCGGCGGGCCAGGCCATCACCCCCTGCGGGCCGGGCATCAGCGCCGTGATCCGCCGCGCCACCGCCAGATAGGGCCGCAGCATCGGCGCGGCAAAGCCGAAGCCCGCCACCGTCATCCCCGTGCATCCCGCCGGCTGCCAGCGCGACACCAGCCGGTCGCGCAGGATGCGCTGCACCACGCGGCCCAGCGACCGTTGGTAATAGAACTGGCGAAGGTCGGCGATATCGTGGTGCATTGCGCCCCGGCCCGGCTTTTGACAGGCTCGACCTCATCACACGCAAGGGGATTTGCCAATGCCGCTGGAACTGGTCACGCTGCGCTGCCTGAAGGACAACTATGCCTATCTGCTGCATGGTGACGAGGGCACGGTCCTGATCGACGCCCCCGAGGCCGCGCCGGTCCTGCGCGCCCTGGCCGAACGCGGCTGGACGCTGTCGGCGATCCTGCTGACCCATCACCATTCCGACCATGTCGACGGCGTGGCCGAACTCGTGCGGGAAACCGGCGCCATGGTGATCGGCGCCGCCGCCGACGCCCACCGCCTGCCGCCGCTGGACCTGCGCATCGCGCCGGGCGAACCGCTGGAGGTTCTGGGCGAACCGGTCCGGATCATCGACGTCTCGGGCCACACCATCGGCCATGTCGCCTTTCATTTCCCCCGCTCGGGCTTCGCCTTCACGGCCGACAGCCTGATGGCGCTCGGCTGCGGGCGCCTGTTCGAGGGCAGCCCCGCGATGATGTGGGACAGCCTGTCGCGCCTGAACGCCCTGCCCGCCGACACGCTGATCTGTTCGGGCCACGACTATTGCGCGGGCAACGGCGCCTTCGCGCTGTCGGTCGACCCCGACAACCAGGCGCTGCGCGACCGGCTGGATGCGGTGCGGCGCGGCGACCGGCCCTGCGCCCCGGCGACGCTGGCCCTGGAACGCGAGACCAACCCGTTCCTGCGCCCGGCGGCGCTGCGTGCGTCGCTGGGCATGGCCGAGTCGCCGGATGTCGAGGTCTTCGCGAAACTGCGCCGCATGAAGGACCAGTTCTGATGCCGGATTCTGATGCCGGAGATCCTCCGCGCTCGCCCGCGCTTGAAATTCCGGCGGTCACGCATCACATCTGCCTCAGCCGTGGGAAATTCGTGGCATCGTCATGAGAAAGCTCTTGATGCCGGGCGAAATCCACCAAATCTTAAAGCCATCGTGACAGTCTGGACAGGTGGGCACCATGTCGCGTCCATACCGCCAGCCGACTGACAGGAGACGACCGTGCCAAGTTTCTCGACCCCCCTGGAACAGGCCATTCACCAGGCGCTTGCGCTGGCGAACGAACACCGACACGAGCTTGCCACGCTCGAACACCTGCTGCTGGCCCTGACCGAAGAACCCGATGCGGTCAAGGTCATGCGCGCCTGCAATGTCGACCTGGACGAGCTGCGCAAGCTGCTTGTCGATTTCATCGAGGACGACCTGTCCACCCTGGTCACCGACGTGGAAGGGTCCGAGGCCGTGCCGACCGCCGCCTTCCAGCGGGTGATCCAGCGCGCCGCGATCCATGTCCAAAGCTCGGGCCGGCAAGAGGTGACGGGCGCGAACGTCCTGGTCGCGATCTTCGCCGAACGCGAATCGAACGCCGCCTTCTTCCTTCAGGAAATGGACATGACCCGTTACGACGCGGTCAACTTCATCGCGCATGGCGTGGCGAAGAACCCGTCCTTCAACGAAAACCGCAAGGTGGTCGGATCCGACGAACCCGAACAGAAGCAGGCCGAATCCGCGCCCGAGGCCAAGGACGAAACCGCGCTTGGCAAATACTGCGTGGACCTGAACGCCAAGTCGAAAAAGGGCGACATCGACCCCCTGATCGGCCGCGAGGCCGAGGTTGAACGGGCCATCCAGGTTCTGTGCCGCCGCCGCAAGAACAACCCGCTGCTGGTGGGCGATCCGGGCGTGGGCAAGACCGCCATCGCCGAGGGCCTGGCCCTGAAGATCACGCGCGGCGAAACCCCCGAGGTGCTGGCGGGCGCCACGATCTTTTCGCTCGACATGGGCGCGCTTCTGGCGGGCACCCGCTATCGCGGCGATTTCGAGGAACGGCTGAAAGCGGTCGTCAAGGAACTGGAAAACCACCCCGACGCGATCCTGTTCATCGACGAGATCCATACCGTCATCGGCGCGGGGGCGACCTCGGGCGGGGCGATGGATGCCTCGAACCTGCTCAAGCCCGCGCTGTCGGGCGGCAAGCTGCGCTGCATGGGCTCGACCACCTACAAGGAGTTCCGCCAGCATTTCGAAAAGGACCGCGCCCTGTCGCGCCGGTTCCAGAAGATCGACGTGAACGAGCCTTCGGTCCCCGACACGGTCAAGATCCTGATGGGCCTGAAACCCAGCTTCGAAAAGTACCATGACCTGCGCTACACGAACGAGGCGATCAAGTCGGCGGTGGAACTGGCCAGCCGCTATATCAACGACCGCAAGCTGCCCGACAGCGCCATCGACGTGATCGACGAGGCCGGGGCCGCGCAGCATCTGGTCAGCGAAAGCAAGCGCCGCAAGATGATCACCCCCAAGGAGATCGAGGCCGTGGTGGCCAAGATCGCCCGCATCCCTCCGAAAAACGTCAGCAAGGACGATGCCGAGGTGCTGCGCGACCTGGAAAGCGCGCTCAAACGCGTGGTCTTCGGCCAGGACGCGGCGATCACGGCGCTGTCCTCGGCGATCAAGCTGGCGCGGGCGGGCCTGCGCGAACCCGAAAAGCCGATCGGCAACTATCTGTTCGCCGGCCCGACCGGGGTGGGCAAGACCGAGGTCGCCAAGCAGCTTGCCAGCACGCTGGGCGTCGAACTGCTGCGCTTCGACATGTCGGAATATATGGAGAAGCACGCGGTTTCCCGCCTGATCGGCGCGCCTCCGGGCTATGTCGGCTTCGACCAGGGCGGGATGCTGACCGACGGCGTGGACCAGCATCCGCATTGCGTGCTGCTGCTGGACGAGATCGAGAAGGCGCACCCGGATGTCTACAACATCCTGTTGCAGGTGATGGATCACGGCAAGCTCACCGACCACAACGGCCGCCAGGTGGATTTCCGCAACGTGATCCTGATCATGACCTCGAACGCGGGGGCCTCGGACATGCAGCGGGCCGCGATCGGCTTCGGCCGCGACAAGCGCGAGGGCGAGGATACGGCCGCGATCGAGCGGACCTTCACGCCCGAATTCCGCAACCGTCTGGACGCGATCATCAGCTTTGCGCCCCTTTCGCGCGATGTGGTCGTCCATGTGGTCGAAAAATTCGTGCTGCAACTGGAAGCCCAACTGATGGACCGCAACGTCCATATCGAACTGACCCCGGAAGCCGCCGACTGGCTGGCCGAAAAGGGCTATGACGACAAGATGGGCGCCCGTCCCCTGGGCCGCGTGATCCAGGAGAACATCAAGAAGCCCTTGGCCGAGGAACTGCTGTTCGGCCGGCTGACCAAGGGCGGCGTGGTCCGCGTGAAGATCGAGGATGACAAGCCTGTCTTCGACATCACCGGCCCCGACGCCCCCCGCATCGGCAAATCGAAGACGCCGCTGCTGACCGCGGAATAACCCCCGCGCTCACGCAAGCCCGAGCAAGGCCCCGCCGCGCGACCCTGCGGCGGGGCTTTTTGCCGCCGCCCGCGTCGTCAACGGCCCGCCGGGGTGGCGCCGCCGAAAGCAGCGATGCCGGTCCCCTCGATGGGGGCCGGCATCGCTTCTTGCGGATCAGGATAGCCGCGCCGGGATCAGCCCGCGCAGCGCATTGCCCATCAGGATGCGGCCCTCCGCCAAGTCGCCCGGCAGCAGCACCGCTTCCTGCGCCCGCCCCGAGGCCAGCAGCGAGGCTCGCAGCACCCCCGGCAGCAGCCCGCAAGCCAGCGCGGGCGTCAGCAGCCGTCCATCGCGGTCCAGAAACAGGTTGGTGATCGTCCCCTCGCAGATCTCGCCGCGTTCGTTCAGCAGCAGCGCCTCGTCCACCCCCTCCGGCAGGGCCGCGCGGGCCGCGTCATAGGCAGGCCGGCGCGAGGTCTTGATCCGCAGCCAGGGATCGCTGCTGGACAGCCGGATCCCGGCGATCCGCAGCCGCCACCGGGGCGGATTCGCGGCCAGCGGCTGTTGCGTCAGCGCCACCGCGCCCGCCGCGTCCACCGTCAGCCGCGCCCGCAGCACCTGCCCGCGCGGCAGCCCGGCCAGCACCGCCGCGACCCGCCCCTCGTCCAGCGGAAAACCCACCGCCGCGCAGTCCCGCCGCAGCCGGTCCAGATGCAGCGGCCACAGGGCGATGCGCCCGTCAGCCTCGGCCCGCATCGTCTCGAAAACGGTCAGGCCCGCGGGGAGAGGTCCAGAAATGCGGCCTTGCACAATGCCTCCTGCCATTCCGATCCGGCGCGGCTGTCATGGATGATGCCGCCGCCGACATTCAGCCGCAGGCGGTCCGGGGCCTCCAGCACCGGCGTGCGGATCGCCACCGAAAAGCGCATCGGCCCGGCCGGGTCGATCCAGCCGATGGCCCCGCAATAGACGCCGCGCGGCGCCCGTTCCAGTTCCGCGATGATCTGCATCGCCCGGATCTTGGGCGCCCCGGTGATCGAGCCGCAGGGAAACAGCGCGCCCAGGATCGCCGCCAGCCCGACCCCCGGCGCCAGTTGCCCGGTCACGGTGGAGATCATCTGATGCAGCGTCGCATAGGTCTCGACATGGAACAGTTGCGGCACCCGGACGCTGCCGGGCAGGCAGATGCGCGACAGGTCGTTGCGCAGCAGATCGACGATCATCAGGTTCTCGGCCCGGTCCTTTTCGGATGCGGCGAGGGCGGCGGCGGCGGCCGCATCGCCGTCCGGGGTCGCGCCGCGCGGGGCGGTGCCCTTCATCGGCCGCGTCTCGATCCGGCCTTCGGCATCGACGGCGAAGAACAGTTCCGGGCTGCGCGACAGCACGACCGGCCCGCCCAGATCGACAAAGGCCCCCTCGCCCACCGGCTGGCGCGCCGAAAGCGCCGCATAGAGGGCCAGCGGATCGCCCGCGACCCGCGCCAGCATCGGGAAGGTCACATTCACCTGATAGCAATCGCCCGCCGCGATATAGTCCCGCGCCGCCGCGATGGCCGCGTCATAGCGCACCCGCGACCACAGCGGCTGCGCCGGGCCGATGGCAGCCGCCGGATCGGGCAAGGGCGGCGCGGGGCGCGGCGCGTCGAAGACGCCCATCAGGATCAGCGGGTGATCGCCGCGCCCCGCAGGCATCAGCGGCGCCAACCTGGGCGTCAGCGCGTGCCCCAGTTCATAGGAGAGATAGCCCGCCAGCCACATCCCGCGCGCCCGCGCGGCCTCGATCGCGGCCAGGGCCGGGGCGACGCCCGTGGCGGTCTCGGCGCGGATCACCGTCCGGGGCGCCGCGAACAGCGTGCCGCCCGGCAGGGGACCATGGTCGAACCGGACCCGTCCAGTCACCTGGCGGCCTTGGCCTTGGCGGCCAGATCGCGCGCGACGGCGAAGGCGCCCTTGATGCGGTCGGCGTCGCTGGTCCAGTCGCGCCGCACGAAGATCTTGTTGTCCGTCACCTTCGCCTCGCCGCGCTGATCGGTCAGAAACTCGACCAGCCCCGCCGGGTTCGGGAACTTGTCCAGGTGGAACTGCACCGTCGCGCCCTTTGGCCCCGCGTCCAGCCGGGCGATATTGGCGCGCTTGGCCATCGCCTTGATGCGGATCACCAGAAGCAGCGTGTTCACCTCGCGCGGCAGCGGGCCGAAGCGGTCGATCAGCTCGGCCGCGAAACCCTCCAGCTCGACCTTGGTGGTCAGGCCGGACAGGCGGCGGTAAAGGCCCAGCCGCACGTCCAGATCGAGGATGTAGCTTTCCGGGATCGTCACCGGCACGCCCAGGTTCAGCTGCGGCGCCCATTCGTCCTCGGGCGTGCCCTCGATCTCGCCGGATTTCAGCTTGGCGATGGTTTCCTCCAGCATCTGCTGGTAAAGTTCGAACCCGACTTCCTTGATATGGCCGGACTGTTCCTCGCCCAGCAGATTGCCCGCGCCGCGCAGGTCCAGATCCTGCGACGCCAGGTTGAAGCCCGCCCCCAGCCCGTCGATGGAGCCCAGGAATTTCAGCCGCCGCATCGCCTGCGGGGTCAGCGGCTGGCGCGACCTGGTGGTCAGATAGCAATAGGCGCGGGTCTTGGACCGGCCCACCCTGCCCCGGATCTGATACAGTTGCGCCAGCCCGAACATGTCGGCGCGCCAGACGATCATGGTGTTGGCGGTCGGAATATCCAGCCCCGATTCGACGATGGTCGTCGCCAGCAGCACGTCATGGCTGCCGTCGTAAAAGGCGTTCATCCGCCCGTCCAGATCGCCCGCGGCAAGCTGGCCATGGGCGACCAGATAGCTGATTTCGGGCATGTTCTCGCGCAGCCAATGCTCGACCTCGGGCAGGTCGGACAGGCGCGGGACGACGAAGAAGCTTTGGCCCCCGCGATACTTCTCGCGCAGCAGCGCCTCGCGGATGGTCACGCTGTCGAATTCCGACACATAGGTGCGGATCGACAGCCGGTCGACCGGCGGCGTGCCGATCACCGACAGGTCGCGCACGCCGGTCAGGGACAATTGCAGGGTGCGCGGGATCGGCGTGGCGGTCAGGGTCAGGACGTGGATGTCGCTGCGCAACTCCTTGAGCCGTTCCTTGTGGGCGACGCCGAAATGCTGTTCCTCGTCGATGATCAGCAGGCCCAGGTTCTTGAAGCGCACGCCCTTGGCCAGCACCGCATGGGTGCCCACGACGATATCGACGCCGCCATCGGCCAGCCCGGCGCGGGTCGCGGCGGCGTCCTTGGCGGAAACGAAGCGCGACAGGGGGCGCACGGCGACGGCGGTGCCGCGGAAGCGTTCGGCGAAGGTCTTGAAATGCTGGCGCGCCAGCAGCGTCGTCGGCGCCACCACCGCGACCTGCATCCCCTGGGACGCCGCGATGAAGGCCGCGCGCATCGCCACCTCGGTCTTGCCGAAGCCCACGTCGCCGACGATCAGCCGGTCCATCGGCCGGCCCGCCGCCAGATCCCCGGCCACGTCCTCGATGGCGGACAGTTGGTCCTCGGTCTCGGAATAGGGGAAGCGGGCGGCGAAGGACTGCCAGTCGTGATCCGCTGGCTCCAGCACCGGGGCGGCGCGCAGCAGGCGTTCGGCGGCCACCCGCATCAGCTTGTCGGCGATCAGCTTGATGCGCTCCTTGAGGCGCGCTTTCCGCGCCTGCCAGGCGCCGCCGCCCAGCTTGTCCAGCAAGCCTTCCTCGTGGCCGTAACGGGACAGCAGCTCGATATTCTCGACCGGCAGGAGCAGCCGGTCGCCGCCCGCATATTCCAGCGCCACGCAGTCATGCGGCACGCCCATGGCCTTGATCGTCTCAAGCCCCGTATAGCGGCCGATGCCGTGTTCGACATGGACGACCAGATCGCCCGGCGTCAGGCTGGTCGTGTCGCGCAGGAAGTTGTCGGCCCGGCGACGCTTCTTCGCGCCCCGGATCAGCCGGTCGCCCAGCACGTCCTGTTCGGAAATGACCGCCAGCCTGCCAAGCGCCTGCCCCTCGGCCACGAAACCCTCGTCCAGGGGCCAGACCGCCAGCCCGACCGTGCCCGGCCTGTCGGGCAGGTCGCGGATGTCGCCGATGGGCTTGGCGCCCGCCATGCCTTCGTCGGTCAGCAAGCCCGCCAGACGTTCCCGCGCCCCGTCCGAAAAGCTGGCGACGATCACCCGGTGATCCCTGGAAAGCGTCTTCACATGATCGGCCAGAGCCTTGAACAGGTTGATGCTTTCCGCCTGACGTTCCGGCGCGAAGTTGCGCCCCGCGCGACCGCCCGCATCCAGCACCCCCGGCCCCGGCGGCTGCGGCAGCACCGACAGGCGCAGCAGGCGATGCGCCGCCAGCCAGGCCGTCCACTCGTCGTCCGAGGGGAACATCGCCTCGGGGGGCACGGGCTTATAGACCGTGTCGCTGCGGCCCTTGGCGGCCATCGCCGCCTTCCGCGCCTCGAACTGTTCGCGGATCATGTCGCGGCGGGCGTCGGCCACCTGACCGATATGGTCGTCCAGCACCACCGAGGCGCCGGGAAGATAGTCGAACAGGCTCTCCATCCGGTCGTGGAACCAGGGCAGCCAATGCTCCATCCCCGCCGTCTTGCGGCCCGCGCTGACGCTTTCATACAGGGGATCGTTGGTGCCGCCGCCATATTCCGTGCGATAGCTCTGGCGAAAGCGGGTGATCGCGTCCTCATCCAGGATCACCTCGGACATGGGCGCAAGCTCGATCCGCGACAGCTTTTCGGTGGTGCGCTGCGTTTCCGCGTCGAATCGGCGGGCGCCGTCCAGAACGTCGCCGAACAGGTCCAGCCGCACCGGGCCGGATTCGCCGGGCGGATAAATGTCGATGATGCCGCCGCGCACCGCATAATCGCCGGGTTCGGTCACGGTCGGCGATTGCGCAAATCCCATGCGCACCAGAAAATCGCGCAACCCGGCCTCGTCGATGCGGTCGCCCACCCGGGCGGTGAAGCTGGCGTTCCGGACGACATCGCGCGCGGGCACCCGTTGCAGCACCGCGTTCAGCGTCGTCAGCAGCACGAACGGCCCCTTGACCGCCCCCTGCGCCAGCCCGGCCAGCGTCGCCATCCGCGCCGCCTGAATGTCGGGCGAGGGCGAGATGCGGTCATAGGGCGTCGTGTCCCAGGCCGGAAAATCCAGCACCGCCAGATCGGGCGCCAGGAAGGCCAGGGCCGCGCGCGTCGCGGCCATGCGGCGGTCGTCGCGGGCGATATGGATGACGGGGGCGCCGTTGTTTTCGGGGCGCGCGGCCTCGCGCGCGATCAGGGCGGCGTCATAGCCTTCGGGCGCGCCGGAAAGGATCAGGTGTTCGGCCATGGGCGTGAGGTAAAGCGCCGCGCGGCGGAGTCAAGGTCAGAACCCAAAGGGATGGATCACCGACCACAGCGCCCCCCACAGCGCGGTGACCGCCACGGCCGCCATGGACAGGACCGTGACCAGCCGCCGGTGGATCACCATCCGCCTGACCGCCTGGGAGGCCGCCTCGGGGATGGGCCGGGCGCCCTGCTCGGCGGCCTCCAGCAGCGGGACCAGGCGGCGCGCCAGCGCGATCCGCATCCAGAACAGCACCGCCAGCGGCAGCAGCAGCAGGAAGGACGCAAGCGCCAGTTCCAGGCCATAGCCGATGCCCATGATCGCCAGCGACGACAGCGCGAAGCCGGTCGCGGCCAGGAACGCCGCCCCTTCCCCCCTGCCCAGCCGCCAGCGGGGCAGCACCAGCGACAGCCAGTCCAGCAGGTGCAGGACCACCGGGGCGTCGCCCTTCCCCTCGGCCAGGGCGGCGCGGGCGCGGGACAGGATCTCGACCGGGACGCCGATCACGCCTCGGCCCGTCAGCGACCAGGTGCCGATCACCACCAGCCAGTACCAGACCGTGCCGAAGGACCGGCTGTCCAGAAAGCCGATCAGACTGTCGAATTGGGGCACGCGGGCTTCCTTGTCCTTGGTCGCGCGCGACCTTAGAACGGGCAAGGGCCAAGGAAAAGCCGTCCCGCCCCCGGAACAAGGAATCCGCCATGCCGACGCCGATCATCGCCCCTTTCCCCGCCGCCCGCCTGCGCCGGCTGCGCCGCACGCCCGCGATCCGCGCCATGGTGTCGGAATGCGACGTGACGCCCGCCAACCTGATCTGGCCGATCTTCGTGACCGAGGTCGCGGGGGCCGAGGGCGAGATCGGCTCCATGCCCGGCGTGGACCGCCTGACGCTGGACGGCGCGCGCCGGGCGGCGGAGCGGGCCGCATCGCTGGGCATCCCGGCAATCTGCATTTTTCCCCATTCCGACCAGGATCTTAAGACGGAAACCTGCGAGCGCGCCTGGGATCCCGACAATATCGGCAACCGGGCGATCCGCGCGGTCAAGGACGCCGTGCCGGACCTGGCGGTGATGACCGACATTGCGCTCGATCCCTATAACGCCAACGGCCATGACGGCATCGTCGTCGACGGAGAGATCCTGAACGACGAAACCGTCGAGGCCCTGGTGCGCATGGCCCTGGCCCAGGCGGAAAGCGGGGCCGACATCCTGGGGCCAAGCGACATGATGGACGGCCGCATCGGCGCGCTGCGCGGCGCGTTGGAACAGGCGGGCCACAAACATGTGGCGATCCTGTCCTATGCGGCGAAATTCGCCTCCAGCTTCTATGGCCCGTTCCGCGATGCGGTGGGCGCGTCCGGGCGGCTGGTGGGCGACAAGAAGACCTATCAGGTCAACCCCGCCAACCGGGGCGAGGCGATCCGCTGCGTCGCCCGCGACCTGGCCGAGGGCGCGGACATGGTGATGGTCAAGCCCGGAATGCCCTATCTGGACATCTGCCGCGCCGTGAAGGACCAGTTCGGCGCGCCGACCTTCGCCTATCAGGTCAGCGGCGAATACGCGATGCTGGAAGGCGCGATCCGCAACGGCTGGCTGTCGCGGGATGCGATGTTCGAAAGCCTTTTGTGCTTCCGCCGGGCGGGCTGCGACGGTATCCTGACCTATTTCGCGCCCCTGGTGGCCGAGGCGATCGCCGCCCGCGCCTGACCCGCAGGCGGTCTGCCGCGCGGAGTGGCGGAGGGCGGGTGACAGGTTCGGGGAAATCCCCTAAAGTCCGACGCAAAATGCCGGTCCATCCGGCGCGCCAATGTAGGGACAAGTGATGATCAGCCGCTTTCAGACCAGGATCGACCGCCGTGTGCTGCTGAAAGGCGCCGCAGGCACAGCCGCGCTGGCGCTTGCCGGGTGCAGCAATGCCGTGGGCACCAATGCCGGGGCGGAACTGGACGCGCGGGTCGATGCGACGCATCAGTATCTGGTCCAGAACTATCCTTCGGCGCAGGCCCTGGTGCAGAACGCCAAGGGCGTTCTCTACATGCCCCTGATGACCGAGGCCGCGCTTGGCCTCGGCGGCGCCTATGGCCAAGGTGCGCTGCGGATCGGCGGGGCGACGGTGGACTATTATTCCGCCACCCGCGCCACCGTGGGATTGCAGGCGGGCGCCCAGCAATACGCGCATGTGCTGATCTTCCAGACGGATGCCGCGCTGGCGTCCTTCCGCGCCTCGCCGGGCTGGCTGGCGGGGGCGAATGCCTTCTACGCCATCCCCCAGGGCGGCATGGCGCTTGGCGCCGACACGATCACCGCGCAACTGCCGGTCGTGGCGATGATCTTCGGCCAGGCCGGGCTGATGGCGGGGGCCTCGATCGAGGGCACGAAATACACCCGCATCATCCCCTCGGAAATCCCGACGCTGGGCTTCGGCGGCTTGGGCCTGCCGCAGATGGGCCGCCGCTAACCCGAGGTCAGGTGCCGCAGCCCGTGCGTGACATCGGCGCGCACGGCCAGCCGCAGGGCGGGTTCGTCCCCCGCCCGCAGCGCGGCCAGGATCATCCGGTGATGGCGCGGCGGCTCGTTCCGCTTCACCCGGCCATAGAGCGCCCGCATCGTCGGTCCCAGTTGCAGCCAGATGGTTTCCAGCATCGCCAGCATCGCCGGGGCCTGCGCGCGCAGATACAGCATCCGGTGGAATTCCAGGTTGCAGCGGATATAGCCCACCGCGTCGTGATTCTCGACCGCGTCGGCGATGCGCGCGTTCATCTGCGCCAGCCGGTCGATCAGCGCGAAATGCGCGCGCGGCAGGGCGCGGGCGGCCAGTTCCGGTTCGATCAGGGCGCGAAGGGCCGCCAGTTCCTCGATCCGGTCGTCCGACAGGGCAGGCGTGGACACGCGGCCCGAGGCGGACAGGGTCAGCGCCCCCTCGGCCACAAGGCGGCGCACGGCCTCGCGGGCGGGGGTCATGGACAGGTGGTATTCGCGGGCGATGCCGCGCAGGGTCAGCGGCTTGCCAGGCGGCAGTTCGCCCAGCATGATCCGGCTGCGCAGGTTGCGATACAGCTTCTCGTGGGCAGAGGGATCGGCGGGGCGGGCTGGGGCGTTCATGGCCCGGTTGTGATCACAAACCGTGCCCCCGTCAATCCCCCGCCGGATCGCGGAACTGCCAGGCCATCAGGTCCGGCCCGTGCCGCCGCAGCCAGTCGCGGTGGCGCGCATAATCCGGCATCAGCGCCGCCACCGCCGCCCAGAAGCGGGGCGAATGATCCATGTGGCGCAGATGCGCGACCTCGTGGGCGGCGACATAGTCCAGCACCACCGGCGGGGCCATCGCCAGCCGCCACGAGAACATCAGCCGCCCGTCCGAGGTGCAACTGCCCCAGCGGGACCGCGTATCGCGCAGGGCGATGGCCCGATAGCGGCGGCCAAGCGTCCCGGAATAACGGTCGCAGGCCGCGCGCAGGCGCGCCATCGCCAGGTGCTTCAGGAAGGCCTGCACCACCGGCCCCGCCGGGCGGCCCGCGGGCAGCAGCAGCGCGTCGCCCGCGACCGCGGCGGCGCGCACCGAGGCAGGGGTCAACAGCAACGGCGCCCCCGCCACCGGCATCGCCGCGCCATGCCGCACGATGCTGGGCGCGGGCCTCCGCTGGGCCGCCTGCAACAGCCAGGCCGCCTTCGATTCGGCGAATGCGGCGCCCTCGGACAGCGCGGCGCCGACGGGCAGCGTCAGCACCACCGGCCCGCCGTCGCGCGGCACCCGCAGCGTCATGCGCCGCGCCCGCGCCGAGCGCCGCCAGGTGATCCGCATCCCGTTGCCGATGGTGAACGCCTCGGCCATCCGCCCGCCCTTGCCCCGTCCGCCGGTTGCTGTCAAAAGCCTTTGACACCCCCGTATGCCTGTGGCAGGGGGACCACCGAAATTCCCTAAACGCGGCGGAAGGAGAATGCCATGCCCAAAGAGGAATGGGGCACGAAACGCCTGTGCCCGCACTGCGCGACGCGGTTTTACGATCTGCGCGCCAACCCGATGACCTGCCCCGCCTGCGGCGTCACGTTCACGCTGGAAAGCCTGACCGACTCGCGCGGCAAGACGCTGGTCACCGAAAAGACCGCCGCCCGTGAAGACGACGACCTGGTCGACGACGAAGAGGATCTGGGCGACGATGCAGGCGAGCTGGACGACGACCTGCTGGAGGAAGACGACGACGACGGCGACGTGTCGCTGGACGAAATCGCCGATGTCCCGGAAAGCGACGACGACTGATCCGAAAAAGGCCGGTCCCAGACCGGCCTTTGTTCCTTACTGGGGGTCAGCCCAGAGGCTAAGCGGGCCTTCCGGCGTAATCATCATCGCTGCCCGCGCGATTACCCTGTGATCATCATGCTTGTGGGCGCGGACAGCCCCGATCTTTCCGTAAGCCGGGCCAAGGCCCGCACCGACAGCCAGGCACCAGGCACAAAATCAGCTAGCCCCTTGATCATCCAAGACGATAGTTCGGGCTTTCCCGGGTGATCTGGACGTCGTGGACGTGGCTTTCCTTCAGTCCCGCCCCGGTGATGCGCACGAACCGGCAGTTCTTGCGCATCTCCTCGACCGTCGCGCAGCCGGTATAGCCCATCGCTGCGCGCAGGCCGCCGACCAGCTGGTGGATCACAGCACTGGCGGAACCCTTGTAGGGCACCTGGCCCTCGATCCCCTCGGGGACCAGCTTGTCGGTCGCCGCATCCTTCTGGAAATAGCGGTCGGCCGACCCCCGCGCCATCGCGCCCAGCGATCCCATGCCGCGATAGGATTTGAAGGACCGGCCTTGGTACAGGATCACCTCGCCGGGGGATTCGTCGGTGCCGGCGATGGCGCTGCCGACCATGGCGCAGCTTGCGCCCGCCGCGATGGCCTTGGCGAAATCGCCGGAAAACTTGATGCCGCCGTCGGCGATGATCGGCACGTCGCCCGCAACCCCCGCCGCGTCCATGATCGCCGTCAGTTGCGGCACGCCCACGCCCGCCACGATCCGCGTGGTGCAGATCGAGCCCGGCCCGATGCCGACCTTGACCGCATCGGCCCCGGCGTCGATCAGCGCCCGCGTCGCCTCGGCCGTGGCGACGTTTCCGGCGACCACCTGCACCTCGTTGGAAAACATCTTCACCCGCTCGACCGCCTTGGCGACGCCCGCCGAATGGCCGTGGGCGGTGTCGATCACCACCATGTCCACGCCCGCGTCGATCAGGGCCTGGCTGCGCTCATAGCCCTCGTCCCCCACGGTCGAGGCGGCGGCGACGCGCAGGCGGCCCAGCCCGTCCTTGCAGGCCAGGGGGTTCAGGACCGACTTCTCGGTATCCTTCAGCGTCAGCAGGCCGGTCAGCTTGCCCTGCCCGTCCGTGACCAGCAGCTTTTCGATGCGGCGTTCCTTCATCAGCCCGATGGCCTGCTGGCGGTCGGCCGGTTCGGTCAGCATCGCCAGGTTCTCCGAGGTCATGACCGCCCGCACCGGCGTCCGGTCGTCGCTGGCAAAGCGCATGTCGCGGTTGGTGACGATGCCCACCACGCGGCCCTGGTCGTCCACGACCGGAAAACCGGTGACGTTGAAGCGTTCCTGGAACGCCTTGGCGTCGCCCACGGTCTGATCGGCGCGCAGCGTGATCGGGTTGTAGACGATGCCCGATTCGAACCGCTTGACGCGGCGAACCTCGTCGGCCTGCTGTTCGGCGGTCAGGTTGCGGTGGATCACGCCCATGCCCCCGGCCTGGGCCATGGCGATGGCCATCCGGCTTTCGGTGACCGTATCCATGGCGGACGACAGCAGCGGGATGTTCATGGCGATGGCGCGGGTCACGCGCGTCGTCACATCGGCGGTCGAGGGCATCACCGTGGATGCGGCGGGAACCAGAAGAACATCATCAAAGGTCAGGGCCTCACGAATCTGCATGGCGGTGGTCCTTGCGGTAACGTCGTTTGGCAGTTTCCCCTTTCACGCGCCGGGGGCTTTGTCCAGTGAGGGTCGAGGATTTTGTTGCCGCCCCGGCGGTTGGGCGGGCGGACAACCGAAAGTTGCCGCAATGTCACGCAGCCCACGCGGATCTCGCCCAGACGCCGCGTCATGTTGCACCGTTAATTGATTCATAAGACATCCGGAGTAAGGCTTGATCCAGCGGTCGCTGACTGCGAGAGGGAGGAACTCATGAAAAAAACAATAATGACCGGGGGCGCCATCCTGCTGATCTCGGCCTCGCCGATCGTCGCGGGCGGGCTCGAACGCGCGCCGCAATCCCTGGCCGTCCTGTTCGAGCAGGGGAACTACGCCGAACTGACCTTCGGCGGCGCGGATCCGACGGTCGAGGGCAAGGACATCGCGGGCTTCGATACGGGCGATGTGGCGCAGGGCTATGGCTTTGTTGGTCTGGCCTACAAGCATCAGTTCAACGACAACCTGTCGGCCGCGGTCATCCTGGAGCAACCCTTCGGCGCCGATCTGCGCTATCCGCTGGTGCCTGACGGCTCGCCCGTTCTGGGCGGAACACGGGTCGAGGTGAACTCGACCACCTATACCGCCCTTGCCCGCTACAAGTTCGGGAACAACCTTTCGATCCATGGCGGGATCCGCGCCTCGAACGCCGATGGCGGGGTGAGGCTGGACGGATTGGGCTATCAGAGCACGGCGGGTTACAACCTTGAAATCGCCGAAGAATGGGGTATCGGCTACGTCCTCGGCGCGGCCTATGAGGTGCCCGAGATCGCGGCACGGGTGTCGCTGACCTACAATTCGCCCATCGAACATGACTTCGACATGACCGAGACCGGCGGGCCGCTGCCCATCGCATTCCGGGACAATTATACCGTCAAGACCCCGCGCAGCTGGACGTTGGAAGGCCAGACCGGGATCGCCGCCGACACACTGCTGTTCGGCTCGATCCGCTGGGTGAAATGGTCCGAATTCGTGGTGGACAACTTCCTGTTCCCGATCGAACGGGGCGCGGGCGTACCGCTGGTCGAGGTCGAGGACACGACGACCTATACCCTGGGCCTTGGCCGCAAGTTCACCGAGAACTGGTCGGGCTCGGTCTCGTTCCTCTATGAACCCGGCAAGGGCGACACCGCCTCGCCCCTGGCGCCGACCAATGGCCGGAAGGCCGTCACGCTGGCGGCGATCTATACGATGGACAATCTCAAGATCACCACCGGCATCAACTATACCAAGCTGGGCGATGCCCGGCTGGGTGTCGGCGAAACGGGAAACAAGACGGATGTCGCCACGATAGACGACGGCGATGCCTGGGGCATCGGCGTCCGCGTCGGCTACAGCTTCTAGGCGGGACATATCGCGGCAACCGCCAGGCCCCGCCCCCCCGGCGGGGCCTTTGCTTTTCGCCGGGCGCGGATTACCTATGCGCCGCGAGGCGAAGGGGCATCCGATGATCTATGGCAGCGGCGGCGAATGGCTGGGGACGGGCGCGAAGCGCGTCGTCCTGTTCGGGATGTCGGGCCTGGGCAAGACCTACCTGTCCAACATGCTGCGCGAGGCGGGCGACTGGTTTCATTATTCCGTCGATTACCGGATCGGCACCCGCTACATGGGCGAATTCATCGCCGACAATTTCAAGCGCGAGGCGATGAAGGTTCCCTTCCTGCGCGACTTGCTGCTGTCGGACAGCGTGTATATTGCCAGCAACATCACCTTCGACAACCTGGCGCCGCTGTCCACCTATCTGGGCAAGCCCGGCAGCCCGTCGCGCGGGGGCCTGCCCTTCGACGAATACTGCCTGCGCCAGAACCAGCACCGCCGGGCGGAAATCGCGGCCCTGCTGGATACCCGCCATTTCATGGACCGCGCCCGCGACATCTATGCCATCCCGCATTTCGTCTGCGATTCGGGCGGGTCCATCTGCGAGGTGGTGGATCCCGACGATCCCGCCGATCCGGTGCTGTCGGCCCTGGAACGCGACCTGCTGATGGTCTGGATCAAGGGATCGGACACCCATACCGCCGACCTGATCCGCCGCTTCGACCGCGCGCCGAAGCCGATGTATTACCAGCCCGCCTTCCTCGACAAGGCCTGGATCGCCTATCGCGTGGAAAAGGGCCTGGCCGAGGACGAGGTGAACCCCGACGATTTCATCCGCTGGACTTACGCACGCGCCCTGGCCCACCGCCAGCCGCGATACGAGGCGATGGCGCGGCGCGGCGTCACCGTCCTGGCCGAGGAGGTGGCGCAGGTGAAAACCCCCGCCGACTTCGACGCCCTGATCGCCCGCGCCATCGACCGCAAGGAACCCTGACCATGCCCATCACCCTGAACGAGAACCTGCCCGCCTATCGCATCCTGTCGGACGAAGGCGTGATGGTGATGTCTCCGGGCCGGGCCGCGACGCAGGACATCCGGCCGCTGCGGATCGGGCTGCTGAACCTGATGCCCAAGAAGATCCAGACCGAAAACCAGTTCGCCCGGCTGATCGGCGCGACGCCCCTGCAGATCGACTTTCAGCTGATCCGCATGTCCGACCACGAAAGCCGCAACACGGCCGCCGACCACATGGCCAGCTTCTATCGCCCCTTCCGCGAGGTCGAGGCGACGGGCGAGAAATTCGACGGCCTCATCATCACCGGCGCCCCGGTCGAGCAGTTGCCCTTCGAGGACGTGACCTATTGGCCCGAACTGACCCGCGTCTTCGACTGGACGCAGGGCCATGTCCATTCGACCTTCGGCGTCTGCTGGGGCGGCATGGCGATGGCCTGGCATTTCCACCGGCTGGACAAGCACCTGCTGGACCACAAGGCCTTCGGCTGTTTCCGCCACCACAACCAGGCCCCCGCGTCCCCCTATCTGCGCGGCTTTTCCGACGACGTGCTGGTCCCCGTCAGCCGCTGGACCGAGGTGCGCCAGCCCGACGTGGACGCCCGCCCGGCCCTGCGCACGCTGCTGTCCAGCGACCAGTGCGGCCCCTGTCTGCTGGAGGATCCGGGGCATCGCGCGCTCTATGTCTTCAACCATTTCGAATATGACAGCACGACGCTGAAAGAGGAATACGACCGCGACGTGGCGGGCGGCAAGGCGATCAACGTGCCGGCGAACTATTACCCCGACGATGATCCCCTGCGCCCGCCGTCGAACCGCTGGCGCAGCCATGCCCATCTGCTTTACGGTAACTGGATCAACGAGATATACCAGACGACATGGTTCGACATGTCGCGCATCGGCGAAGGATAGGCGATGACCAAGACCCCGAACCTGCCGCTGGTCGGCAAGATCACCGAGGCGCTGAAGGCCGCGCCGAGAGAGCTCCGCAAGGCCATCGACGACGCGGGCGGGGATGCGATCCTGAACCCGACCTTCCCCTATCGCGAAGAGATCGACAGAAAAACCCATGACGCGCAGATGGAGCAGTTGCAGTTGCAGCTGGTCCGCATGATGCATGACGTGGTGGCGACCGGAAAGCGCCTGGTCGTCCTGTTCGAGGGCCGCGACGCCGCAGGTAAGGGCGGCACCATCGAACGGATGCGCGAGAACCTGAACCCCCGGTCGGCCTATATCGTCGCGCTGCCCAAGCCGACCGAACGCGAGGCGGGGCAGTGGTATTTCCAGCGTTACGTGGACTGGCTGCCCGCCCAGGGCGAATTCGCGCTGTTCGACCGAAGCTGGTATAACCGCGGCATCGTCGAACGCGTCTTCGGCTTTTCGACCGAACAACAGCGCAACGCCTTTTTCCGCCAGTTGCCGGGGTTCGAACAGACCCTGGTCGATGACGGCATCATCCTTGTGAAGCTGTGGCTGAGCGTGGGCCGCGCCGAACAGATGCGCCGCTTCCTGGACCGCGAGCGCGATCCGCTGAAACAGTGGAAGCTGTCGGCCATCGACGTGGACGGGCTGGCGAAATGGGACGAATACACCGTCGCCATCCATGACACGCTGAACCTGTCGCATTCGCCCGTCGCGCCCTGGACGGTGATCCGGTCCGACGACAAGCGCCGCGCCCGGATTGCGGCCATCCAGACGGTGCTGAACGCGGTCGATTTCGCGGGCAAGCACGCGGACCGCATCGGCCTCCCCGACCCGGCGATCACCGGCGGGCCGGAACTGCTGGACGCATGAGATGGACCTGAGGAACAGCCGCGCCATCGTCACCGGCGGCGCATCGGGCCTTGGGGCGGCCACCGCCGACTGGTTCCGCGCACGGGGCGCCGCCGTCGTGGTCCTGGACCGGGCGGCGGGCGACGATCCGAATCATGTCCAGGCCGACGTGACCCGCGCGGACAGCGCGGCGTCGGCCATCGCGCGGGCGGTGGAGCTGATGGGCGGCATCGACATCTGCGTGAACTGCGCGGGCATCGTGATCGGCCAAAAGACCGTGGGCCGGACCGGGCCGCACGACCTCGACGCCTTTCGCCGCGTGGTCGAGGTGAACCTGATCGGCAGCTTCAACATCCTGCGGCTGGCGGCGGTGGAAATGGCGCGCAACGGGCGGACGGAAAACGGCGTGATCGTCAACACGGCCTCGGTCGCGGCCTTCGACGGGCAGAAGGGACAGGCGGCCTATGCCGCGTCCAAGGCCGGGATCGCCGGGATGACCCTGCCGCTGGCGCGCGACCTGGCGGGGCTGGGGATCCGCGTCTGCGCCATCGCGCCGGGCATCTTCGCCACGCCGATGCTGCGCGGCCTGCCCCAGGACGTGCAGGACGGGCTGGCGGCCGAAGTCACCTTCCCGCCCCGGCTGGGCGATCCGCAGGAATTCGCGCGGCTGGCCGCCCATATCGTCGAGAACGCCTATCTCAACGGCGAGGTGATCCGCCTGGACGGCGCGTTGCGGATGCGCTGATCAACGACCCCTCAGGGCCGCGCGATGCCCTTGCGCCAGGGTTTGGCCGCCGCTAGCGTTCGGGGCGAACCGCCCAACAGGAAGGCCGATCTCATGCGCTTGCTGACCACCACCGCCCTCGCCTCTGCCATCGCCCTGCCCGCCCTGGCGGCGGACCGCGAACTGACCGTCTTCGACTGGGCGGGGTTCGAGGAACCGTCGATCTTCCAGGCCTATATCGACAAGCACGGCGACAGCCCGACCTATGCCTTCTATGGCGACGACGACGAGGCGTTTCAGAAGGTCGCCTCGGGCTTCAAGGCCGACGTGGCCCATCCGTGCAGCCAGATGGTCAGCAAATATCGCGACGCCGGGCTGATCGAGCCGTGGGACACCGCGAAGATCCCGAATTTCGACAAGATCGACCCGCGCTTCCTGGATTCGGCGGTCTTCAAGGATGATGCCGGCGTCTGGTTCATCCCGGTCGACTGGGGCGCCGCGGCCATCGCCTATAACACCGAAACCGTCCCGGCCGAAGATGTGGCGACGCTGCAAGTCTTTACCGACCCGAAATACCAGGGCCGCACCTCGCTGCCCGATTCGTCGGACGACGTGTGGGCGCTGGCCTATCTGGCGACCGGCACGACCGACTGGACCGACGTGACCGACGAACAGTTCCAGGCCGCCGCCGACTGGCTGCGCCAGGCGCATCAGAACGTCGCCGCCTATTGGGCCGATCCCTCGGAACAGGCGCAGCTGATGGCGTCGGGCGCGGTGGATGTCACCTGGTCCTGGAACGATGTCCTGTCGCTCCTCCAGGCCGAGGGCTATCCGGTGGGCTTCCAGCGCGAGCCGGCCGAAGGGTCGTCCACCTTCTTCTGCGGCTATGTGAACCTGAAGGACGGGCCGGGCAACGAAGACAAGGCCTATGACTTCATCAACGCCTGGCTGGAACCTTCGGCGGCCAAGGGGCTGCTGGACACGATCGGCTATGGCCACACCTCGACCGAGGCGATGGCGACGATCGCCAATGAGCCCGCCGTCGCCATGGGCCTGGCCCAGATCGAGGCCCCGATCCTGGCGCAGACCCCCAACGATCCCGCGCAGCGCGAGAAGCAGCTGGCCG
The DNA here is from genome assembly GCF_029027965.1 of Paracoccus sp. S3-43. Taxonomy (NCBI): domain Bacteria; kingdom Pseudomonadati; phylum Pseudomonadota; class Alphaproteobacteria; order Rhodobacterales; family Paracoccaceae; genus Paracoccus; species Paracoccus qomolangmaensis. The sequence continues at coordinate 2,213,857 of NZ_CP119082.1, forward strand.
AGTTCGAGAAGATCAAGGCCGGGTTCTGAGAAAAGCCGGGGGACTTCACGTCCCCCGGACCCCCTGTGGGATATTTGCGTGAAGAAGAAAGGCCGAGGCTTATGCGGCCTCGTCCTTTTTGCGCGGGGTATAGTTCAGGATCGGGGCCAGCCAGCGTTCGACCTCGGCCAGGTCCATGCCCTTGCGCGCGGCATAGTCGCGGACCTGGTCTTCCTCGATCTTGGCCACGCCGAAATAATAGCTGTCGGGATGGCCGATATAGAGGCCCGAGACCGAGGATCCCGGCCACATCGCCATGCTTTCGGTCAGGTGCACGCCGGTCGCGGCCTCGGCGTCCAGCAGGCGGAACAGGGTCAGCTTCTCGGTATGGTCGGGCTGCGCGGGATAGCCGGGCGCGGGGCGGATGCCCTTGTAGGGTTCGCCGATCAGGTCCGCAGGCGCGAAGGTTTCGTCGGCGCCATAGCCCCAGAACTCCTTGCGGACGCGTTCGTGCAGCATCTCGGCCATGGCTTCGGCGATGCGGTCGGCCAGCGCCTTGACCATGATCGCGGCGTAATCGTCGTTGGCGCGTTCATAGCGGGCGGCGATCTCGGATTCCTCGGGGCCCGCCGTCACCACGAAGCCGCCGACATAATCGGGCCGGCCCTCGGGCGCGACGAAATCGGACAGCGCCACATTGGGGCGGCCGCCGCGCTTCGTCACCTGCTGGCGCAGGGTGTGCAGCGTCGCCAGGGGCGTTGCGCGCCCCTCATCCGTGAACAGGCGGATGTCGTCGCCGACCGTATTCGCAGGCCAGAAGCCCACCACGGCACGGGGCTTGAACCAGCCGCCCTCGACGATCCGGGCCAGCATTTCCTGCGCGTCGCGGAACAGGTGGCGCGCGGCCTCGCCCTGCTTCTCGTCGTCGAGGATCCGGGGATAGACGCCCTTCAGCTCCCATGTCTGGAAGAACGGCGTCCAGTCGATATAGCGCGCGATCCGGGCCAGATCCCAGTCGTCGATGACGCGGGTGCCCAGGAATTGCGGCGCGGTCGCCGCATAGGCCGACCAGTCCAGCTTCAGCGCATTGGCCCGCGCGGCGGCCAGGGGCAGGCGCTGCTTGGCGGCCTCGGCGCGTTCGTGGCGTTCGGCCACGTCCAAGTATTCGGCGCGGATGCCGTCCACATAGGCCGCCTGCTGGGACGGCGACAGCAGCGACGACACCACCCCGACGGCCCGGCTGGCATCGGTGACATAGACCGCCGCGCCCTTGTGATAGCGCGGCGCGATCTTGACCGCCGTGTGGATCTTCGAGGTCGTGGCCCCGCCGATCAGCAACGGCACCTGGAACCCCTCGCGCTCCATTTCCGAGGCCACATGCACCATCTCGTCCAGGGACGGGGTGATCAGGCCGGACAGGCCGATCACGTCGACCTTCTGCTCGCGCGCGACCTCCAGGATCTTCTGGGCGGGCACCATCACGCCCAGGTCGATGACCTCGTAATTGTTGCAGGCCAGCACGACGCCGACGATGTTCTTGCCGATGTCATGGACATCGCCCTTGACCGTCGCCATCAGGATCCTGCCCGCCGCCTGGCGGTCGCCGCCGCCATTCGCGGCCTTCTCGGCCTCCATATAGGGCAGCAGCACGGCCACGGCCTGCTTCATCACGCGGGCCGATTTCACCACCTGCGGCAAAAACATCTTGCCCGCGCCGAACAGGTCGCCCACCACGTTCATCCCCGCCATCAGCGGGCCTTCGATGACATGCAGCGGGCGTTCGGCGGCAAGCCGCGCTTCCTCGGTATCGGCCTCGATGAATTCGGTGATGCCGTTGACAAGCGCATGTTCCAGCCGCTTTTCGACCGGCCATTCGCGCCAGGACAGATCCTTTTCGCGCTTCTGCGCGCCGCCGTCGCCCTTGAACCGCTCGGCGATCTCCAGCAGGCGTTCGGTGGAGTCGGGGCGGCGGTTCAGGACCACATCCTCGCAGGCCTCGCGCAGATCCGCGTCGATCTGGTCATAGACGGCAAGCTGGCCCGCATTGACGATGCCCATGTCCATCCCCGCCTGGATGGCGTGGAACAGGAACGCGGCGTGCATCGCCTCGCGCACGGGTTCGTTGCCGCGGAAGCTGAAGGACAGGTTCGACACCCCGCCCGAGACATGGGCGTGCGGCAGGTTCCGGCGGATCCAGCGGGTCGCCTTGATGAAGTCGACGCCATAGTTGTTGTGTTCCTCGATCCCGGTCGCCACGGCGAAGATGTTGGGATCGAAGATGATGTCCTCGGGCGGGAAGCCCACCTCCTCGGTCAGGATGCGATAGGCGCGGGCGCAGATCTCGATCTTGCGGGCGCAGGTATCGGCCTGGCCCTGTTCGTCGAAGGCCATGACCACGACCGCCGCGCCATAGGCAAGGCAGAGGCCCGCCTGCTGGCGGAACTGCTCCTCGCCCTCCTTCATGGAGATCGAGTTCACGACCGGCTTGCCCTGCACGCATTGCAGGCCCGCCTCGATCACCTCCCATTTGGAGCTGTCGATCATCACCGGAACGCGGGCGATGTCGGGTTCGGCCGCCAGCAGGTTCAGGAACTCGACCATGGCGGCGCGGCTGTCGATCAGCCCCTCGTCCATGTTGATGTCGATGATCTGGGCGCCGTTTTCGACCTGATTGCGCGCGACTTCCAGGGCCGCCGCGTAATCGCGGTTGGTGATCAGCTTCCGGAAGCGGGCGGACCCGGTGACGTTGGTGCGTTCGCCGATGTTCACGAAAGGAATGTCGGGCGTCAGAACAAAGGGTTCCAGGCCGGACAGGCGCAACCGGCGCTCAAGCTGGGGGCGTTCAGACATATTCCGGCACCTTTCGCGGGCTGAACCGGGCCACGGCCTCGGCGATGGCGCGGATATGATCGGGCGTGGTGCCGCAGCAGCCGCCGACGACATTGACCAGACCTTCGCGGGCGAATTCCGCGACCTGCGCGGCGGTGTCGTCCGGGCCTTCGTCATATTGGCCGAAGGCATTGGGCAGCCCGGCATTCGGATAGGCGCAGATATGGGTGTCGGCCACGCCCGCCAGTTCCGCCAGATGCGGCCGCATGGCCGAGGCGCCAAGCGCGCAGTTCAGCCCCACCGACCAGGGCCGGGCATGGCGGATCGAATGCCAGAAGGCCGTGGGCGTCTGCCCCGACAGCGTGCGCCCCGAGGCATCGGTGATCGTGCCCGAGATCATCAGCGGCAGCGCCCGCCCATGCCCCTCCATCGCCTGGAGACAGGCGAAGATCGCCGCCTTGGCGTTCAGCGTGTCGAAGATCGTCTCGATCAGCAGGATATCGGAGCCGCCCTCGATCAGCGCCTGCGCCTGTTCGTGATAGGCGCGGCGCAGCTCCTCGAAGGTGACGGCGCGATAGCCGGGGTTGTTCACGTCCGGGCTGATCGAGGCGGTGCGGTTGGTCGGCCCGATCGCGCCCGCGACGAAACGCGGCCTGCCGTCCTGGGCGGTGGCGCGGTCCAGGGCGCGGCGGACGATGCGCGCGCCCTCGACATTCAGGTCGCGCACCGCCGCCTGCATCCCGTAATCGGCCTGGGCGATGGTGGTGGCGGAAAAGGTGTTCGTCTCGACGATATCGGCGCCCGCCTGGGCATAGCGGTAATGGATTTCCTCGACCGCCTCGGGCTGGGTCAGGATCAGCAGGTCGTTGTTGCCTTGCTGGGGATGGTCGGAATGGTGGCGGCAGGCATGGCCCGATCCCTGGCCGGTATAATCCTCCTCGGCCAGGCCCAGGTTCTGGATCTGCGTGCCCATCGCCCCGTCCAGGATCAGGATCCGTTCGGCGGCCAGCCGGTTCAGCACCTCGAAGGCGGGGGATGGGGTCAGTCTGCCGGTCATCGTGTCATCCTTGCCAGAAGGCGCAGATATAGCGACGAAACGCCTTGGCGACAAATTCATAATCCTACAGAAGATTATGAAAGCGCGGCATGTGCCTTTCACCTTGGCTCAAATATCCTCGCGGCTTCGAAGCGCCCGGAAAAAGGTCCAGAGAACCTTTTCCAGCGAGGAAGGGGCCGACCGGCCCACGCGGGGGGCGAAGCGCCCCCGGCTTGCGGTCACTCCGCGCTGCTGCGGGCATAGATATCCTCGTATCGGATGATGTCGTCCTCGCCCAGATAGCTGCCGGTCTGCACCTCGATCAGGACCATCGGCACCTTGCCGGGGTTTTCCATGCGGTGAACGGCGCCCAGCGGCACATAGATCGACTGGTTTTCCGTGACCAGCGTCACCTTGTCGTCCACCGTGACCTTGGCCGTCCCCGACACGACGATCCAGTGTTCGGACCGATGCACATGGCTTTGCAGCGACAGGGCCGCGCCCGGCTTCACGACGATGCGCTTGACCTGGAATCGGTCGGCCAGGGCCAGGGTCTCGAACCAGCCCCAGGGGCGGTGGTCGCGCGGAAAGGCGGTGGCCTGCTTGCGGCCCTTGTCCTTCAGCACGCTGACCGCCTGGCGCACGTCCTGAGCGCGGGATTTGTCCGCCACCAGAACGGCGTCGGCGGTGGCGACGACCATCACGTCGGTCAGCCCGATGCCCACGACCTCCAGATCCTCGCTGTCGGACCGCAGCAGCACGTCATGGCAGTCGATGGCGGTGGAATGGCCGTCCGTCACCACGCCATCGTCGGCGGGCGTCTCCAGCAGCGCCTCGCGCCAGACGGCGTCCCAGCCGCCCAGATCCGACCAGCGTTCGGAAAAGCGCACCACGGTCAGGTTGTCGGCCTTTTCCATCACCGCATAGTCGATGGACTGGTCCGGCAGGCTGTCCCATGGACCCTTGGCTAGGCGCAGGAAGCCGATGTCGTCCTTGGCCTGATCCAGCGAATCCAGCACTGGCGGCAGGTAGTCCGGGGCATGGGCGCGGAAGGCGTCGATCATGGTATCGGCGCGGAACAGGAAGATCCCCGCGTTCCACAGGAAATTGCCCTGGGCCAGCATCTGCGCCGCCGTCTCCGCGTCGGGCTTTTCGACAAAGCGCGCCAGCGGCTGCGGACCCTCGCCCTGCCCGGCCAGTTCCAGATAGCCGTATCCGGTCTCGGCCCGGTCGGGGGTGATGCCGAAGGTGACGATCCGGCCTTCCGCCGCCGGACCCGCGCCCTGTCGCACGGCGCGGGCGAAGGCGGCCCCGTCCGGGATGACGTGATCGGACGGCGCGACCAGCAGCAGCCCCTCGGGATCCTTGGCCGCGACCATCAGCGCGGCGACCAGGATCGCGGGCGCCGTGTTGCGCACCGAGGGTTCGATGACGATGGCGCCGGGGCGGATGCCCGCCTGGTCAAGCTGCTCGGCCACGATGAAGCGGAAATCGGCGTTGGTCATGACCACCGGATCGGCGAAATCCGGTCCCGCCAGCCTGCGAGCCGATGCCTGGAACAGCGTCTGGTCCCCCACCAACGGCGCGAACTGCTTGGGAAAGCTCTTGCGCGACACCGGCCACAGCCGGGTGCCCGATCCGCCTGCCATCAGAACGGGGGTGATCTTGGTCATGACGCTGTCCCTTGCACGCTGATTACGCGCCAAGGGATAGCCTGCCGCGTCGCGCCGGGAAAGCCCGCCCGTCGCTCAACCCGCGGTTTTCATGGGCTGGCCCGCGACATAGGTCTGGGCGACGGACCGGTCGTCGCCCATGATCTGCAGGACGAACAGTTCCTGCTCCAGCGTCTCGGCGCGGGCCATGCGCAGGGCCATCGCCGGGGTGGCGCGGGCGTCCAGCACAACCAGGTCGGCCATGCTGCCGGGGTCCAGCGTGCCGATCCGGTCCGCCATCCCCAAGGCGACGGCGTTACCCCGCGTGATCCAGTGGAAGGCCGACAGCGGCGTCAGCTTCTGGCCGCGCAGTTGCAGGATCTTGTAGCCCTCGTTCAGGGTCTGCAACATCGAATAGCTGGTGCCGCCGCCGACATCGGTGGCGATGCCGCTGACGATCCCCGCCGCGCGCAGGCCGCCCTCGTCGAACAGCCCCGAGCCCAGGAACAGGTTCGAGGTCGGGCAGAACACCGCCCGGCTGCCGGTTTCCGCAATCCGCGCGATCTCTCGCGGGCGCAGGTGGATGGAATGGCCCAGCAGGGTCTTGTCGCCCAGCAGGCCATGGGTCTCGTAGATATCCAGGTAATCGCGCGCCTTGGGGTAGAGCGACAGGGTAAAGTCGATCTCTTCCAGGTTCTCGGACAGGTGGGTCTGGATGTGGCAATCGGGATGTTCGCGGGCAAGCTGGCCGGTCATCGCCATCTGTTCCGGCGTCGAGGTGATCGCGAAGCGCGGCGTGATCGCGTAACGCTGCCGCCCGGTGCCATGCCAGCGGGCGATCAGCGCCTTGCTGTCGTCGTATCCCTGCTGGGGCGTGTCCAGCACCTCGGGCGGGGCGTTGCGGTCCATCATCACCTTGCCCGCGACCATCGCCATGTTGCGGGCATGGGCGGCGGAAAACAGCGCCTCGGCGGATTCCGGGTGGACGGAACAGAAGGCGACCGCCGTGGTGGTGCCATGCGCGGTCAGCAGGTTCAGGAAGGCATCGGCCATGGCGGGGGCATGGCCCTGCTGGTTGAAGCGCGCTTCCTCGGGGAAGGTATAGGTGTTCAGCCAGTCCAGAAGCTGCGCGCCCCAGCTGGCGATCACCTGCACCTGCGGGAAATGGATATGCGTGTCGATGAAGCCCGGCAGGATCAGGTGCGGGCGGTGGTCGGTTTCCTTCAGGCCGTCGCGGGCCAGCGTGGCGTAGTCGTCCACGGCGAGGATCCTGCCGTCCTCGATCAGGATCGCGCCGTCCTCGATATAGCGGTGGTTGTCGGTGGTGTCCTGGGGGTCGGCGTGGAACCCCAGGACGCGGCCCCGGATCAGCTGTTGCATGGATATTTATATGAAGAAGAAGTTGCGGTCAGCCGCGCGATCAATTCGGCGGCGGTGAAGACGGCGATGACCGCCGGGCGCTTGTCATGGGTGAAGCCCGCGCCGATGGGACAGGTCAGCGGCGCGGGGTCGATGCCCTTCGCCTTGGCGAAGCGGGTGAACTGGGCGCGTTTGGTGGTGCTGCCGATCATGCCGATATAGGTCAGGTCGTCGCGCGACAGCGCCTCGGCCGCCAGCAGGAAGTCGAGCGCGTGGTCGTGGGTCAGGATCACCACCGCGCTGCCGGGGCGGGCGGCGCGGATTTCGGCCTCGGGCAGCGGGGTCAGTTTCGTGGCGATACCGGGGGCGGCCTGGGCCAGTTCCTCGGGGCGCGGGTCGATCAGGGTCGCGTTGACCGGCAAAGGGTGCAGCGCGAAGGCCAGGGCGCGGCCGACATGGCCCGCGCCGAAGATCAATGCGTCGGGATGATCCTCGGGCGTCGGCCCTTCGCGGTCCAGGTGCAGGACCACGCGGCCGCCGCAGCATTGGCCGATCTCGGGGCCGAGGGGGATGTTCATCCGGGCCTCGGCCTCTCCGGCCGCCAGCATCTGCCGCGCGCGGTCGATGGCCATGTATTCCAGCTGGCCGCCGCCGATGGTGCCCTGGACCGAGGCGGGACCGACGAACATCTCGGCCCCCGCCTCGCGCGGGGTAGAGCCCAGGGCCTGGATGACCCGGACCCGGATCATGGCCGCCCCGAGTCCCGGCGCAGCGCCTCGATCGCCATCAGCACGCGTTCGGGCGTGGCCGGGGCGTCAAGGCGCGGGTGTTCGCGATAGTCGCTGAAGGACGCCACGGCCATGTTGATCGCCTCGAAGACGCTGATTCCCAGCATGAAGGGCGGCTCGCCCACGGCCTTGGACCGTTTGATCGTGCGTTCGCTGTTTTCCGACCAGTCGGCCAGCTTGACGTTGAAGACGCGCGGCCGGTCGGATGCCAGCGGCACCTTGTAGGTGGACGGCGCATGGGTGCGCAGCCGGCCCTTGGCGTCCCACCACAGTTCCTCGGTGGTCAGCCAGCCGGCGCCCTGAACGAAGGCGCCCTCGACCTGGCCCTTGTCGATGGCGGGGTTGAGGCTGCGGCCTACGTCGTGGATCACGTCGGTGCGCAGGGTCACATATTCGCCGGTCAGCGTATCCACCGAGACCTCGGACACCGCCGCGCCATAGGCATAGTAATAGAACGGCCGCCCCCGCCCGGTCGCGCGGTCCCAATGGATCTTCGGCGTCTTGTAGAAGCCGGCCGCCGACAGGTGGATCCGCGCCATATAGGCGGCCGCGATCACCTCGGTGAAGGGGATCTCGTGATCGCCCGCGCGGATATGGCCGGGGACGAAGCGGATTTCGTCCTTCGGCTGCTGCCAGCGTTCGGCGACGAAATCCACCAGCCGGGCCTTGATCTGTTCCGCCGCGTCAAGCGCCGCCATGCCGTTCAGATCCGTCCCCGAGGATGCCGCCGTGGCCGAGGTGTTGGGCACCTTTTCCGTGGTGGTCCGGGTGATCTTGATCTGGTTGATGTCGCATTGGAACGCCTCGGCCACGACCTGGGCGACCTTGGTGTTCAGGCCCTGCCCCATCTCGCAGCCGCCATGGTTCAGCGCGATGGATCCGTCGTTATAGACATGGATCAGCGCGCCCGCCTGGTTGAACCAGGTGGCGGTGAAGCTGATGCCGAATTTCACTGGGGTCAGGGCGATGCCCTTGCGGATCACGCCGCCTGTCGCGTTCCAGTCCAGCACCGCCCGGCGGCGGGCGTGGTAATCGCTGGACGCCTCAAGCTCCTCGAAGATGCGGGGCAGGATCTGGTCGGTGACCTCCTGGTGATAGGGGGTCAGCTGGCCGTTCTGGTAAAGATTGGCCTTGCGGATCTCCAAGGGGTCGCGGCCCAGGGCATAGGCGATTTCCTCGACCATGCGTTCGGCCACGATCACCCCCTGAGGGCCGCCGAAGCCCCGGAAGGCGGTGTTGCTGACCGTATGGGTCTTCATCGGATGGCTGCTGACGCGCACATCGGGATAGTAATAGGCGTTGTCGCAATGGAACAGCGCGCGGTCCGTGACCGGGCCGGACAGATCGGCGGAAAAGCCGCAGCGGGCATACCAGTCGCCCTGCACGGCCAGAATCTTGCCGGTATCGTCGAAGCCGACCTCGTAATCCACGACGAAATCGTGGCGCTTGCCGGTGGCGGTCATGTCGTCGTCGCGGTCGGGGCGGATTTTCACCGCGCGGTTCCAGCGTTTGGCGGCGATGGCGGCGACACAGGAAAACAGGTTCATCTGCGTTTCCTTGCCGCCGAAGCCGCCGCCCATCCGCCGCACGTTCACCACCACCGCGTTGTTCTGGCAGCCCAGGACATGGGCGACCATGTGCTGAACCTCGGACGGGTGCTGGGTCGAGACGTTGATGGTCACGTCCTCATCCTCGCCCGGCACGGCCATGGCGATCTGACCCTCAAGATAGAAATGGTCCTGCCCGCCGATGCTGAAGCGCCCCTTGATGCGGCGCGGGCTTGCGGCAAGCCCCGCATCCGCATCGCCCCGGCGCAGGGTCAGGGGATCGGTGACATAGCCCATGCCCGCATCGCGCGCCGCCATGGGATCCAGCGCATGGGGCAGCACGTCATAGCTGATCCGCGCCTTGTGCGCCGCGCGCCGGGCCTGATCGCGGGTCTCGGCGATGACGGCGAAGACCGGCTGGCCCCAGAACAGCACCTCCTCCTCGGCGAAGATCGGATCGTCGTGCTTGCCGTTCGGGGACACGTCGTTGACGCCGGGAATGTCCTTGGCGGTCAGCACGCCGACCACGCCGGGCATCGCCAGGGTTTCCGAGAAATCCATGCCGGTGATCCGGCCATGGGCGCATTGCGACAGGCCCAGATAGGCGTGCAGCAGCCCGTAAGGTTCGGCCAGGTCGTCGGTATAGTCGGCGCGGCCGGTGACGTGCTTGATGGCGCTGTCGTGGATGGTGTCCTGATGCGCCTGTCCGCGAATGATGGTTTCGTCTTTCATGTCACGCTCCCACGGCTTCATGCAGGCGAACGGGTAGGCCCGGTTCAGATTGCTCCAGCCAGAAGCGGCGGAACAGGTTGGCGGCCACGGTGCGGCGGTAATCGGCGCTGGCGCGCCAGTCGGATAGCGGCTGGAAGTCGTCGGCCACGGCACGGGCGGCGGCTTCAAAGGTTTCCGCCGCGAAGGGTTGGCCGGTCAGCGCGGTTTCGGCCCCGGTGGCGCGCTTGGGGATGCCCGCCATGCCGCCGAAGGCCACGCGGGCCTCGGAGATGGCGCCATTTTCAACCGTCAGGCAAAAACCGGCGGCGACGGCGGTGATGTCGCTGTCGCGGCGTTTGCTGATCTTGTAGGCGGCAATCCGGGCGTTCGGGCGGGTCGGGATGATGACTTCTTCCACGAATTCGCCCGACGCGCGGTCCTGACGCCCGTATTCGATGAAATAATCCTGCAAGGCCACCTCGCGCCGCGCCGCGCCCTTGCGCAGCACGATCCGCGCAGCCATCGCGATCAGCAGCGGCGGCGTGTCGCCGATGGGGGATCCGTTGGCGATGTTCGCGCCGATGGTGCCCATGTTGCGCACCTGCCAGCCGCCGATGCGCAGCCAGTAATCGTATGCGGCGGGAATATGCTGGCGGATCAGGGGCGCGGCCTCGCTGTAGGTCACGCCCGCGCCCAGGCGGATTTCGCCATCCTCGACGCGCTTGCCCTTCATCAGATGGCCGATGAATACGGCGGGGGAAATGTCGCGCATGAACTTCGTGACCCACAGGCCCACGTCCGTCGCGCCTGCGATGATCGTGGCCTTCGGCTCGGCCTCCAGCACCGCCGCCAGGTCGTCCGCATCGGCGGGGATGATGGCGCGTTCGCCGCCCTTGGCCAGTTCGACGCGTTCGCCGCGCATGTCGCGCAGCGTCGCGGCGACCAGTTCCCGTTCCACCGCCAGCGCATCGCCGGCCTGCCCGCCCGCGCGACCCGCCGCAAGCGCCGCCTTGATGATCGGCTCGTATCCCGTGCAGCGGCAGATATTGCCCTGCAACGCCGTCTCGATCTCGGCCACGCCCGCGTCGGGGTTCGACATCCACAGCCCATAAAGCGCCATGACGATGCCCGGCGTGCAGAAGCCGCACTGGCTGCCGTGATGCTCGACCATCGCCGCCTGGATCGGATGCAGCCCGCCCTCGGGGCCGCGCAGATGTTCCACCGTCACCACATGGCAGCCGTGCAGCGACGCGAGGAAGCGGATGCAGGCATTCACCGGCTCATAGACCAGCCCGTCGTCGGTCAGCCGCCCCACTAAGACCGTGCAGGCGCCGCAGTCGCCCTCGGCGCAGCCTTCCTTGGTGCCGGTCAGGCGGCGGTCGATGCGCAGGAAATCCAGCAGCGTGTCGGATGCCCCGACCTGGGTCAGCTCGACCGGGCGGCCGTTCAGCAAAAAGCGCAGCGCGGGTGTCATGGCGTTCCTTCGTGGCTGTGGACCCATCGTCAAAGCTAGGCCGAAAAAAGCGGTTGCGAAATCGGTGCCGACCCGGAAGACTTTACACGAATCCTTGAAAGCGGCCTATCACCCATGTCCTATCTTGAAAGCCTGCGCGTCTTCGTCCGGGTGGTCGAACTGGGGTCGATCACCGCCGGGGGGCGGGATCTGCGGCTTTCCCCGGCAGTTGCCTCGAATCGCATCAAGGATCTGGAAAACCGCTTTGGCGTGCGGCTGCTCAATCGCACCACCCGCAAGCTGACGCCCACCGAGATCGGCCGCGCCTTCTATGACAACGCCCGCCGGGTGATCGAGACGCTGGACGAGGCCGAGGCGCTTGTGTCCAGCTTCTCGGGCCGCCCGCAGGGGGTGATCCGGCTGACCGCGCCCCTGGGCCTGGGGCGGCGGCTGATCGCGCCGCTGATCCCGCCCTTCTGCGCGGAAAACCCCGGCGTGGATTTCCGGCTGCGGCTGTCGGACCGCAACGTCAACATCGTGGAAGACGCCATCGACCTGGCCTTCTTCCTGGGCGAACCCGCCGATTCGGCGCTGAAATGGCGCAAGATCGCCGATTGCCCGCGCGTGCTGGTCGCCTCGCCCGACTATCTGGAACGGCAGGGCACGCCGAAAGCGCCCGAGGATCTGGCGGGCCACAACTGCCTGCTTCTGCGCTATCCGCGCAGCCCGGAATATTTCTGGGTGCTGCAATCCGAGGATGGCCCGCAGAAGATGATGGTCGGCGGGCGCTTCGACACCGACGACGGCGACGTGCTGACCGCTTGGGCGCTTGGCGGCGAAGGCATCGCCAACCGCCCGCTGTACGAGGTCGCGGCGGACCTTCAGGCGGGGCGGCTGATCGAGGTTCTGCCCCAGAACCGCCCCCTGCCCGCCCAGTTCGGCTGCCTGACCCCGCACCGGCGGTTGCAGGATCCCAAGGTCAGGATGTTCGCGGATTTCGCGGTGCGGGAACTGAAAAAGGTGTTCTGATGAAAACGGCCTCTCGCGGGGGCCATGGTTCTTTCCGGTCCGCTACAGCCCTGCCAGGCTGGCCCCACCCGCCGACCGGAACCAGCGGATAACCTGCGCCCGTTCCTGCGGTTCCATGAAGCTGACATTGGCGGGCGGCATGGCGTCGGTCAGCCCCGCCTGGACATAGATTTCGCGCGCGTGCCTGGCAATGTCGCCAGGCGTTTCCAGGAACACCCCCTTCGGCGCGTGATGGATGCCATCGTATCCCGGCTCGCGCGCGTGGCACATGGAACAGCGGCCCAGCACGATGTCGCTGACCTGCTGGAACCCCTCGGCCTCGGCAAAGCGGGTCTCGACCGGGGTCAGGGGCCGCGCCTCGGCCTGTTCCAGGCTGTCCTGGTTCAACCCGGCCGAGGACAGCCACATCACCAGGATGAACAGCACCACCGTGACCGCCCAGGTCCACCACAGCATTCCCTTGCGGGCGTGCATGGTGTTGAAGAAATGCCGGATGGTCACGCCCATCAGGAAGATCAGCGCCGCGATCAGCCAGTTGTATTGGCTGGCAAAGGCCAGCGGATAGTGGTTCGACAGCATCAGGAAGATGACCGGCAGCGTCAGATAGTTGTTATGCGTCGACCGCAGCTTGGCGATCTTGCCGTATTTCGGATCGGGCGCGCGCCCGGCCTTCAGATCCGCCACCACGATCCGCTGGTTCGGCATGATGATGAAGAACACGTTCGCGGTCATGATCGTCGCGGTGAAGGCGCCCAGATGCAGCAGCGCGGCGCGGCCGGTGAAGACCTGCGTATAGCCCCAGCCCATCACCACAAGCGCCACGAACAGCAGCAGCATCAGCACCGTCGGCGTCTCGCCCAGCCTGGACTTGCACAGCGTGTCATAGATCAGCCAGCCCAACGCCAGCGAACCGGCCGAGATCAGGATCGCCTGCCAGGTCGCCAGATCGGCCTTGGCGGTGTCGATCAGATACAGGTTCGCCCCTGCCCAATAGGTGACCATCAGCAGCGCCGCGCCGCTGATCCAGGTCATGTAGCTTTCCCATTTGAACCAGGTCAGATGCTCGGGCATCCGTTCCGGGGCGACCAGATATTTCTGAATATGGTAGAAGCCGCCGCCATGGACCTGCCATTCCTCGCCATGGGCTCCCTTGGGCAGGCCGGGCGCCTTGGTCAGCCCCAGGTCGAGCGCCACGAAGTAGAAGGACGATCCGATCCAGGCGATGGCGGTGATGACATGGGTCCAGCGGATGGCGAAGGCCAGCCATTCCCAGATGACGATGGGGTCGGGGATCAGGTGCAGCATGGTTTCAGCTTCCCCGATAGGTGGAATAGCCGAAGGGCGAGACCAACAGCGGCACGTGATAGTGATCGTCCTGCGACATGCCGAATCGGATCGGGATCACGTCCAGGAAACGCGGGCTTTCCGGGTCGACCCCGGTTGCATCCATCCAGGCGCCGGCGTGGAATTCCAGCTCATAGGTGCCGGTCGCGAAATCCGCCGCGGGCAGGATCTGGCTGTCGGTGCGGCCGTCGTGGTTGGTGCGCAGCCGCGCAAGCTCGGTCCGCTGTCCGTTTTCCAGACGGAACAGCACCACCTCCATCCCCTCGGCCGGGCGGCCGCGTGCCGTGTCCAGCACATGCGTGGTCAGGTATCCTGGCATCATCGCCCTTCCCTTATTATCGTGGCCTTCCTGATAACCGATCCCCCTGCGCCTGCACGAGAGGGACCATAAGCAAGGTAGTCTTAAGATTCCGTAGAAAATCGGACGGAACGATGCTCTTTGCCTTGGTCGAAATATCCTCGGGGGGTCCGGGGGGCGAAGCGCCCCCGGTCCTCAGCCCGCCAGACGCGCCACGGCCTTTTCGGCGCGCGTCCGCAGATCGCGCGGATCGGCGGTCAGCAGCCGGTGATCCTCCACGACCGCCCGGCCAGCCACATAGACCGTCCTTGGCCGCACCGGCGCGCAGAAGATCAGCGCGGCGACCGGATCCCACTGTCCTGCCAGCGGCAGGTCCGAGACATCCCACAGCACCAGATCGGCCTGCATCCCAGGCCTCAAGGCACCGATATCGGACCGCCCCAGCACCCGCGCCCCGCCCAGGGTCGCGATCTCCAACGCTTCGCGCGCGGCCATCGCGGCGGGGCCATCCTTCAGCCGGGCGACCAGCATGGCCTGCCGCGCCTCCTGCCCCAGATGGCTGCAATCGTTGCTGGCCGACCCGTCCACGCCCAGCCCCACCGGCACCCCCGCATCCCGCATCGCCCGGACCGGGGCGATGCCGCTGGCCAGCCGCGCGTTGGAACAGGGGCAATGCGCGACCCCGGTGCCGGTGCGGGCGAAGAGGTCGATTTCCGGCGCCGACAGCTTGACGCAATGGGCGTGCCACACGTCGTCTCCGGTCCAGCCGAGGCTTTCGGCGTAATCGCCCGGCAGCATCCCGAAATTGTCTAGGGAATAGCGGATATCCTCGTCATTCTCGGCCAGGTGGGTGTGCAGCCGCACGCCCTTGTCCCGCGCCAGGATCGCCGCGTCGCGCATCAACTCGCGGCTGACCGAGAAGGGCGAGCAGGGCGCAAGGCCCACCTGCACCATGGCCCCCTCGCCCGGCTCGTGAAAGGCGTCCACGACCCGTTCGCTGTCCTTCAGGATCGCGGCCTCGTCCTCGACCAGGGCATCCGGCGGCAGGCCGCCCTTGCTTTCGCCGATCGACATGGCGCCGCGCGTGGCGGTGAAGCGGATGCCGATCTTTTGCGCGGCCTCGATGCTGTCGTCCAGGCGCGAACCATTGGGATAAAGATACAGGTGATCCGACGAACAGGTGCAGCCCGACAGGGCCAGTTCCGCCAGCCCGACCTCGGCCGAGAGGCGGATGTCGTCGGGCGTCATCCGCGCCCAGATCGGATAGAGCGTGCGCAGCCAGCCGAACAGCGCCGCGTCCTGGGCGGCGGGCACGGCGCGGGTCAGGGCCTGGAACAGGTGATGATGGGTGTTGACCAGCCCCGGCGTGACCACGCAGCCCGCCGCGCTGACCACCTCGGCGCCGTCGCGCGGCAGGTTCTCACCCGCCGCGACGATCTTTCCATTCTCGACCAGGACATCGCCGCCCCGGATCTCGCGCCGGGCGTCGTCCAGGGTGACGACGACCTCGGCCCCCCGGATCAGCGTCCTAGTGGTCCGCGACATGACCGGCTTCGCGGATCGCGTCCTCGTCGATATGGGCCGCGCCGTTGTAGAACCAGTTGAGGATCACCGCCGTGATCGCCGCCAGCAGGATGCCGGAATGGATCAGCGGGTGGATCGCATGGGGCATCCACTGGTTGAAGTTCGGCGCCACCAGCGGGATCATCCCCATGCCCACCGAGATCGCGACGATGAACAGGTTGTGCCGGTTGGTCGCGAAATCGACGCGCGCCAGAATGCGCACCCCGGTCGCCGCGACCATGCCGAACATCACCAGCCCCGCGCCGCCCAGAACCGTGGTCGGCAGCGATTCGACCAAGGCGCCCATCTTCGGGATCAGCCCCAGCACGATCATGATCGCGCCCCCCGCCACGCAGACGAAGCGCGACCGGATGCCGGTCACGCCGACAAGGCCGACGTTCTGGCTGAAGGACGTATAGGGGAAGGTGTTGAAAATCCCGCCGATCACCGTCCCCAGCCCGTCCGCCCGCAGGCCCGCCGCCAGGGATTTCTGGTCCAGCGGCTTCTTGCAGATGTCGGACAGCGCCAGGAACATGCCGGTCGATTCGATCAGCGTGACCAGCATCACCAGCACCATGGTGGCGATCATGATCGGATCAAAGGTCGGCATCCCGAAATGGAACGGCTTGATGACCGCGAACCATTCCGCCGCTCCGACCTTGTCGAAGCTCATCATGCCCAGCATGGCCGCGACGATGCCGCCCACGATGATGCCGATCAGGACGGCGATGTTGGACAGAAAGCCCCGCGCGAATTTCGACACCAGCAGGATCGTGCCCAGCACCAGCACCGCGATCAGAATGTTCTGCCCCGCCGCATAGAGCGGGTTCTGCACCGTCGGGGCCAGGGCGACGCTGGCCGGAACCTCGCCCGCCGCCCGCGCCGCATCCAGCCAGGCGGCCGCCGCCGGATCGACGATCCTGGGGGCGGTCGGGCCGGCTTGCAGGCCGAAGATCCAGTTGATGCCGATGGGCATCAGGCTGATGCCGATGGTCAGGATCAGCGTGCCCGTCACCACCGGCGGAAAGAACCGCAGCATCCTGGAAATGAACGGCGCGATCAGGATGCCGATGATCCCCGCCGCGATGATGGCGCCGAACAACGCCCGCGCGCCCTCGTGACCGGGCAGCGATGTCGCCACGGCGACCATCGGGCCGACCGAGGCGAAGGTCACGCCCATCATCACCGGCAGCTTGATGCCGAAATACTGCGTCGCCCCAAGGCTCTGGATGATGGACACGATGCCGCAGACGAACAGGTCGGCGGAAATCAGGAACGCCACCTCCTCGGGCGGCAGGTTCAGCGCCCGGCCGACGATCAGCGGGACCGCGATGGCGCCCGCATACATGACCAGCACATGCTGGAACCCAAGCGTGAACAGCTTGGGCGCGGGCAGCATCTCATCCACCGGATGAACACCCCCCTGATAAGTTGCCTCAGACATTGCGGACCTCCCTTTCCACGGATGCCTCGTTTCGTTCAGATGTCGACCTGGGTGGCCCTCCCATGCCGCTTTGCCAGTTCGACCACGGCGCCCGCGACGGCCAGATCCTGAAGACCGACCCCCGTGCCGTCAAAGATGGTGACTTCCGCATCGCCACGTCCCGGATGATTGCCAATGATGACCTGGCCTATCGCGGTGACATCGCTGTCGGAAATCAGTTTCTGCGCGCTCGCGTGCTGGAATTCGCCGATGCTGACGGATTGGGCAATCTCGTCGGTGAACAGGCGCGCGCGGGCGACAAGGGCGGGGTCAAGTTCCTGCTTGCCCCTGGTGTCGGTGCCCATGGCCGCGATATGGGTCGGCCCCTTGACATGGCCGTCCAGCAGCAGGGGTTCGAAGGCCGAGGTGATGCTGACGATCACATCCGCCTGTTCGCCCAGCGTCGGCAGATCCACCGCCTCGAAGGGCAGGCCCAGTTCGGTCGCGGTCTCGGCCAGGCGGGTCAGCATCTCGGGATGCGGGTTCCAGCCGATCACCCGCTCGAACTTGCCGAAGCGCACGGCGGCGCGCATCTGGAAGGCGGATTGGTGGCCCGCCCCGATCATGCCCAGCACCCGCGCCCCTTCGGGCGCAAGGTATTTGCTGGACACGGCGCTTGCCGCCGCCGTGCGCAGGGCGGTCAGCAGGTTCCCTCCGACCGCCGCCGACACGCGTCCGGTATCCGGGTCGAACAGGAACACAGTGGACTGGTGGTTGATCAGCCCGTGCTTGCCGTTGTTCGGCCAATAGCCCCCTGCCTTCAGGCCCAGCGTCATGCCCGCCCCGTCGAAGCCGCCCTTGAAGCCATAGAGCGCATCCTCGTGCCCGATGGCCTCGCGCACGACCGGAAAGTTGCGGGCATCGCCCCGCGCCATGGCGGCGAAGACCGCCTCGACCGCGTCGAACGCGGCCTCGGGGGTCATCAGCCCGGCGATCTCGGATTCAGGAACGACCCACATTCAGAAGGCTTTCCCGCGCGCCGAGACCGGCCACAGGGTTTCCACCTTGCCGTTCCTGACGCCCACATACCAGTCGTGGACGTTGCAGGTCGGATCGCAATGGCCCGGCACCAGCCGCAGCTTGTCGTTGACCTTGAGAACGCCGTTCGGATCCTCGACCACGCCATGCTCGTCGCTGCACTTGATGTATTTCACATCGTCGCGGCCATAGACAAAGGGCAGCCCGCTGTCGACCGACTGCGCCTTCAGCCCCGCGTCCACCACCGCCAGATGCGGCTTGGCGTGGGACATGACCGAGGTGAGGATGAACAGCGCGTTTTCCCATTCGCCCTGGTCGATGCGGCGGCCGTCCTTGTCGTGGATCCGGCCGTAATCGGCATCCATGAAGGCATAGGAACCGCATTGCAATTCGTTATAGACGCCCGAATTGCTCTCGAAATAATAGCTGCCGGTGCCGCCGCCGGACACGAATTGCGGCTCCAGCCCCTCGGCCTTCAGCGCCTCGACGGCATCCGTCACCTGGGCGATGGCCGCGTCCAGCTTGGCCTTGCGGTCGTCATAGCTGTCCATGTGCTGCATCGCGCCCTGATAGGCTTGGATGCCCTTGAAGGTCAGGTTCGGCGCGGCGGCCACGGCGCGGGCGATGGCCAGCACCTCGGGCGTGGTCTTGACGCCGCAGCGGCCTGCGCCGCAGTCGATCTCCACGAAGACGCCCAGTTCGGTGCCGTGCCTGACCGCCGCCGCCGAGAGATCGGCCACGTTCGCCACGTCATCGACGCAGACCGTCACCGTCGCGCCCAGCTTGGGCATCCGGGCCAGCCGGTCGATCTTGGCCGCGTCGCGGACCTGGTTGCTGACCAGAATATCCCTGATGCCGCCACGGGCGAAGACCTCGGCCTCGGAGACCTTCTGGCAGCAGACGCCGACGGCGCCGCCCAGCGATTCCTGCAATTTCTGCACATCCACCGACTTGTGCATCTTGCCGTGGCTGCGGTGGCGCATGTTATGCGCCTTGGCATAGTCGCCCATCTTCCTGATATTGCGCTCCAACGCATCCAGATCCAGGATCAGGCAGGGCGTCTGGATGTCGCCCTCGTCCATGCCCGGCAGCGCGGGCACGTCGAAGCCGACTTCCAGGTTCTCGAAATTCACGGGTGCGTTCATGGTCAGGCCCTCCCTTAAATCCAGGGCAGCTTGTCGAGATCGACATTGCCGCCGGTAACGATGATGCCGACGCGCTTGCCGGCGAAGGCGTCGCGATTCTTCAGCACGATGGCCAGCGGCACGGCGCTGCTGGGTTCCAGGACGATGCGCAGGTGCTTCCAGCCCAGCTTCATCGCCTCGATGATTTCCGCGTCCGAAGCGGTGTAGATCTCGCTGACGTGATTGCTGACGAAATGCCAGGTCAAATCCTTCAGCGGCACCAGCAGCCCGTCGGCGACGGTCTTGGGCGCGTCGTCGGCGATGATATGGCCCGCCTTGAAGCTGCGATAGGCGTCGTCGGCCTGTTCGGGTTCGGCCGCGATCACCTTGGTTTCGGGCGCCAGCGTCGCCAGCGTCAGGCAGGTGCCCGAGATCATTCCGCCTCCGCCGATCGGCGCGACCACCGCGTCCAGCCCCTCGGTCTGCTCGATGAACTCGCGCGCGCAGGTGCCTTGGCCCGCGATCACGCGCGGGTCGTTATAGGGATGGACGAAATCGCCCCCGGTCCGGGCCTGCACCTCGGCAAAGGTCGCCTCGCGGCTGCTGGTCGACGGCTCGCATTCGGTGATCTGCCCGCCATAGCGGCGCACCGTGTCCTTCTTGGCCTGCGGCGCGGTGCGCGGCATGACCACGTTGCAGGGGATGCCCCGGCGCATCGCCGCATAGGATAGGCAGGACGCATGGTTGCCCGAGCTATGCGTGGCAACGCCCCTGGCGGCCTGCGCCTCGTCCAGCCCGAAGACCGCGTTGGCGGCGCCGCGGACCTTGAAGGCCCCCGGCTCCTGAAAGTTCTCGCATTTGAAGAACAGCTGCGCGCCGGTCAGCTCGTTCAGGTAATCCGACAGGCGGACCGGCGTGCGGCGGATATAGGGCTGGATCCGCTCATGCGCGGCCAGCATGTCCTCATAGGTCGGGATTTCCATCGCGTCCCTCATCACGCGGCCTTTTTCAGGGCGGCGGCGCTGTGACGGTAATGGTCCTGCGCGGCGGCGACACCGCTGCCCAGCGTGACGGGCAGGCCCAGATCGGCCATGACCATTTCCGCCGTGGCGATGCCCGACAGCGCCATGACATCGGTCAGGCTGCCCAGGTGGCCGATGCGGAACACCTTGCCCGCGACATCGCCAAGCCCGGTTCCGAAGGCCACGCCATAGGCGTTCAGCGCGTGGCTGACGATTGTGTTGCCGTCGAACCCGTCCGGCACGCGGATGGCGCTGACGCTGTCCGAATAGAGATCCGGCCGCTTGGCGCAGAGCTGCATCCCCCAGGCCGCGACCGCGCGGCGCACGCCCTCGGCGATGCGGTGGTGGCGGGCGAAGACATTCTCCAGCCCCTCGTCCAGCAGCATCTGGCAGGCGACGTTCAGCCCGTTCAGCAGTCCGACCGGCGGGGTATAGGGATAGCCGTTGGCGCCATAGCCGCGCGCCATGTCGCGGATGTCGAAGAAGGTGCGCGGCAGCTTGGCGGTCTCGACCGCCGCCATGGCCTTGGGCGAGAAGCCGACGATGGCGAGGCCGGGGGGCAGCATGAAGCCCTTCTGGCTGCCGGTGACGGCGATATCGACACCCCATTCGTCCATGCGGAAATCATAGCACCCAATCGACGAAACCCCGTCCACGAACAGCAGCGCCGGATGACCCGCCGCGTCCAAGGCGCGGCGGACGGCGGCGATGTCGCTGCGCACGCCGGTGGCGGTCTCGTTATGCGTGGCCAGGACGACCTTGATGTCGTGCGCCTTGTCGGCGGTCAGGATCTCCTCGAACCGGTCGGCGGGAACGCCTTCGCCCCATTCCTGCGCGACGACCTGGACGTCCAGCCCGTGGCGCCGGCACATGTCGATCCAGCGGTGGCTGAACATGCCGTTGCGGGTCGCCAGAACCTTGTCGCCGGGCGACAGCGTGTTGGTGATGGCGGTTTCCCAGCCGCCGGTCCCGGTCGAGGGGAAGATGAAGACCTGTCCCTGCGTGGTCTTCAGCACCGTCTTCACGCCTTCCAGCGCGGGATGCAGGATCCGCCCGAAGGCCGGGCTGCGATGGTCGATCGTGGGCATGTCCACGGCCTTGCGCAGCACCTCGGGGATATTGGTCGGACCGGGAATGAACACGGGATTCTGGCTGGTCATGGCTGTTCCTCCTCTGATAAGCGCAGGATACCCCCTGCGGCCAGATGCGACAATTTTTCTGGAAAACATTTCCATTTTGGCGCAGAAAGCAGAATCGGTAAGCATCATCATAGGCTTGCTATTTTTCAGGCCGCTTTTTCGATTTTCGCGGTTCTGAAAATGTATTCTTTAGAAAAGGGCGAAAATGTCTGAACCGACCCGCCGCCGGGGCCGCCCCCGCAGCGCCAAGGACACGGGCGGCACCGTGCAGGTGCTGGACCGCGCGCTTGACATGCTGGACCTGCTGGCCGCCCATCCGGGCCTGACGCTTTCCGAAGTGGCCGAGCGGATGGAGCAGTCGCCATCCACCGTCCACCGCCTGCTGCATTCGCTGGCCGCGCGCGGCATGGTGGAAAGCGACCCGGCCACGCAGGCCTGGAACATCGGCCCCGCGACCTTCCGGCTGGGGTCTGCCTTCATGCGCCGGTCGGGCATCGTCGAACGCGCCCGCCCGATCCTGCAAGCGCTGATGAAGCATACCGGGGAAACCGCCAACCTAGGGATCCTGAACGGCGATGCGGTGCTGTTCGTCAGCCAGGCCGAGACGCAGGAAACCATCCGCGCCTTCTTTCCGCCCGGCACCCGGTCGCCCCTGCACGCATCGGGGATCGGCAAGGCGCTGCTGGCCTTCGGCCGCCCCGAGATCCTGCGCGGCTATCTGGACGGTCCCGGCCTGACGCGGTTCACCGACCGGACGCTGACCACGCCCCACGCGCTGTCCGAGGACATGGCCCGCATCCGCGCCCGCGGCTTTTCCTTCGACGACGAGGAAAAATCGCGCGGAATGCGCTGCATCGCCGCCCCGGTCTTCGACCTGACCGGAGAGGCGATCGCAGGCGTCAGCGTCAGCGGCCCCACCCACCGGATCGGGCACGAGCACGTCAAGACGCTGGGCGCGGTGGTGGCGGCTGCGGCGGCGGAACTGTCCGCGGCGATGGGGGGCTGAGCTTCAGAGGGACCAGATTTCGCCGCCTTCGCCACGACGCGCCATATCCACCTGAACCGCCGGGCATGGGCCTCACAGGCCCGGCCGACGCCCGCCCCGCCTGGACGGGCGTCGGCCTTCCGTGGTCATGGGGCGGCACCGTCTTTGGGGCAATGTCGGGAAGCGGGGGGAAACGCATGCGTTTCCGTTTCCCGCCCGGACCTGTCTGCCGAAGCTGTCTATCAATGCCCCCCGAAGAACGCGAACTTGATCACGAACAGCGCCGCCACGATCCAGGTCGCCAGGTGCACCTGCGACGCCTTGCCGGTCAGCAGCTTGATCACCGCATAGCTGATGAAGCCGAAGGCCAGGCCGTTGGCGATGGAATAGGTGAAGGGCATCGCCAGCGCGGTCAGCACGGCGGGGGCAGCCTCGGTCACGTCCTCCCAGGCGATCTCGGCCAGCTCGCGCACCATCAGCGTCGCCACATACAGCAGCGCGGGCGCGGTGGCATAGGCGGGGACCGATCCGGCCAGCGGCGCGAAGAACATCGCCAGAAGGAACAGCAGCGCCACGACCAGGGCCGTCAGCC
The DNA here is from genome assembly GCF_029027965.1 of Paracoccus sp. S3-43. Taxonomy (NCBI): domain Bacteria; kingdom Pseudomonadati; phylum Pseudomonadota; class Alphaproteobacteria; order Rhodobacterales; family Paracoccaceae; genus Paracoccus; species Paracoccus qomolangmaensis. Next base: position 2,236,768 of record NZ_CP119082.1, read on the forward strand.
CGGTGCGCCCGCCCGCCTGCACGCCCGCCGCGCTTTCGACATAGGCGGTGGTGGACGAGGTGCCCAGCATCGACCCCACGGTGATCGCGGTCGAATCCGCCATCAGCGCGCGCGACAGGCCGGGATTGGTATGGGCCGGGCCTTCGGTCAGCAGGCCCGCGCGCTTGGCCACGCCGATCAGCGTGCCGGTGGCGTCGAAGACCTCGACCAGGACCATCACCAGGATCACGTGGAAGATGCCGTAATGCAGCGCCCCCATGATATCCAGTTGCAGCAGCGTCGGCGCGATCGACGGCGGCACGGACATGACGCCGCCGAACTGGCTGACGCCCAGCAGGATGGCGGCGACCGTGACCACCAGGATGCCGATCAGGATCGCCCCCGTCACCTTCAGCGCGTCCAGCGCCACGATGATGAAGAAGCCCAGGATCGCCAGCAGCGTGCCGGGCGCGGTCAGGTCGCCCAATGCGACCAGCGTCGCCTCGCTGCCGACGACGATGCCGGACGATTTCAGCGCGATGATGCCCAGGAACATGCCGATCCCCGCCGCGACGCCGCTGCGCATCGACAGCGGGATCCCGGCCACCAGCCAGCGGCGGATGCCGGTGGCCGACAGGATCAGGAAGATGATGCCGCTGATGAACACCGCGCCCAAGGCCTGCTGCCAGGTGAAGCCCATGGCGCCGACCACGGTGAAGGCGAAAAAGGCGTTCAGCCCCATGCCCGGCGCCATGCCGATGGGCCAGTTGGCCCACAGCCCCATCACCGCCGAGCCGATGGCGGCGGCCAGGCAGGTGGCGATGAACACCGCGTTGCGGTCCATGCCGGTGGTGGACAGGATGTCGGGGTTGACGAAAATGATATAGGCCATGGTCAGGAAGGTGGTGACCCCGGCGATCACCTCGGTCCTGACGGTGCTGCCGTGTTCGGCCAGCTTGAAATAGCGTTCCATATGGTCCCTCCGCGCGGTTCTCCCCACCGCAATGCGCCAGTCTAGAAGCGGCGGGTTCACGCCGACAATCGGACTGATCCCGCAAGTCTTTCAATGAGGATTTGAAACCCGAAACGATCTTTTCCGATTCGTTGATACAGAATTGTGCCACTGCCCGCTTGCCGCGCAAGCCGTCGCGCGGTTTCCTGTCGCCATGCTGCCACGAAAGGATGCCCGATGCGCTATAGCCGCGACCTGCGAGGATATGGAGAGACCACCCCCGACCCGCAATGGCCCGGCGGCGCCCGGATCGCCGTGCAGATCGTCGTCAATTACGAGGAAGGCGGCGAGAACAGCATCGAACATGGCGATGCCGCGTCCGAGGCCTTCCTGTCCGAGATCATCGGCGCCCAGCCCTGGCCCGGCAAGCGGCACTGGAACATGGAATCGATCTATGACTATGGCGCGCGGGCGGGCTTCTGGCGGCTGCACCGGATGCTGCGCGACATTCCCGTCACCGTCTATGGCGTCGCGACCGCGCTGGAACGCAGCCCCGAACAGGTGGCCGCCATGCAGGCCGCCGGGTGGGAGATTGCAACCCATGGGCTGAAATGGATCGACTATCGCGATGTGCCGCGCGAGGTGGAGGCCGAGCATATCGCCCAGGCCGTCGCCCTGCACACCGCCGTCACCGGCGAACGCCCGCGCGGCTTCTATCAAGGCCGCACGTCCATGAACACGGTGGCGCTTGGCTGCGAGGAAGGCGGCTTCGAATACCTGGCCGACAGCATCGCCGACGACCTGCCCTATTGGCATGTCCATCAGGGCCGCCCGCAACTGATGGTGCCCTATACGATGGACGCCAACGACATGCGCTTTTCCAGCGGTCAGGGCTTCGGCACCGGGGTCGAGTTCTTCGATTACCTGCGCGACAGCTTCGACATCCTTTATGCCGAAGGGGCTGCGGGCGCGCCCAAGATGATGAGCGTCGGGCTGCATTGCCGTCTTGCCGGGCGTCCGGGCCGGGCCATGGCGATCCAGCGGTTCCTGGATCATAGCCGCTCGCATGAGGGCGTCTGGTTCGCCACGCGGCTGGACATCGCGCGCCACTGGGCCGAGATGCATCCCTATCAGCCGAAGACCCGCCCGTCCGGGATGGATCGCGACAGCTTCGTCACGAGGTTCGGCGGCATCTATGAACATTCCCCTTGGATCGCCGAGCGCGTCTGGGACGCCGAGATGGGCGCGGTCCATGACAGCGCGACGGGCCTTGCCGCGCGGATGGCGCAGGTGTTCCGCAGCGCCTCGGACGAGGAGCGGCTGGGCGTGCTGAACGCCCACCCCGACCTGGCGGGCAAGCTGGCGCAGGCCAGGCGGCTGACGGCGGACAGCACCGCAGAACAGGCCAGCGCCGGTCTAGACAGCCTGACCGACGAGGAACGCGCGACCTTCACCCGCCTGAACGACGCCTATGTCGCCAAGCACGGCTTTCCCTTCATCATCGCCGTGCGCGACCATGACAAGGCGGGCATCATGCGCGCCATGCAGGCCCGCATCGACAACGACACCCCGACCGAACGCGCCGAGGCCGAACGCCAGGTCGCGCGAATCGGCGAGCTTCGCCTGAAAGAGGCCCTGAAATGACCGATACCACCCCGGATCTGCCGCCCGCCGGCGCACCGACCGGCGACATCGCCAAGATCGCCGTCCCGCAGCCGAACCGCGTGCCCTATGCCGGTCCCGTCGCGGGCCTGCCGCCGCAGACCGGCATGACCACCGACACGGCGGTTTTTACCGAAGCCTATGCGGTGATCCCCCGCAGCGTGATGCGCGACATCGTCACCAGCTATCTGCCCGGCTGGACCGGGATGCGGATGTGGATGATCGCCCGGCCCCTGTCGGGCTTTGCCGAGACCTTCAGCCAGTACATCGTCGAGCTGGCGACGGGCGGCGGGTCCGACAATCCCGACGACGACCCGGAAATCCAGCACGCCCTGTTCGTCACCGGCGGCGAACTGTCCGTCACCATCGACGGCGCCGAACACCTGCTGCGTCCGGGCGGCTTCGCCTATGTCCCGCCCGGCACGGTCTGGTCGGTGCAGAACACCACCCCCGGCAACACCGGCTTTCACTGGTGGCGCAAGCGGTGGCAGCCGGTCGAGGGCGTCAGCCGCCCCGACCCGATCATCGCGCAGGAACAGGACATCGCCCCCTCGATGATGCCCGACACGGACGGGGCCTGGGGCACGACGCGCTTCATGGACCCAGCCGACCTGCGCCACGACATGCATATCACCGTCGTGACCTTCAAGCCGGGCGGCTCCATCCCCTTCGCGGAAACGCACGTCATGGAACACGGGCTGTTCGTGCTGGAGGGCAAGGCCGTCTATCGCCTGAACCGCGACTGGGTCGAGGTCGGCCCCGGCGACTATATGTGGCTGCGCGCCTTCTGCCCGCAGGCCTGCTATGCGGGCGGGCCGGGGCCGTTCCGTTACCTGCTGTATAAGGACGTGAACCGCCACGCGCCCCTGTGGCCGAACAGATAGGCGAAAGGCCGGGCGCGATGCCCGGCCTTTTCCGTTACAGGTCGTAGATCTGCCCGAACTTCCCCTCCAGATAGGTCAGCAGCGGCTCGGGCGAGACATCGGCGCCGGTCGCCTCCTCGATCAGCGCGCGCGGAGGCAGCAGCCCGCCATGGCGCTGCACATTTTCCCGCAGCCATTCGACAGCGGGCGCGGCATCGCCCGCGGCAAGCGCCGCGTCCAGGTCGGGCACGGCCTCCCGCATCGCCTGGTTCAGGCAGCCCGCATAGACATTGCCCAGGGCATAGGTCGGGAAATAGCCGAACAGGCCCACCGCCCAATGCACGTCCTGCAAGACGCCATTCGCGGGCCGGTCCACCACCACGCCGAAGTCGCGCAGGAAACGGGCGTTCCATGCCTCGACCAGATCGTCGGTGGACAGCCGCCCCGAGATCAGGTCGCGTTCCAGATCAAACCGCATCATGATGTGCAGGTTGTATTGCACCTCGTCGGCCTCGGTGCGGATGAAGCCCGGCGTGACGCGGTTCACGGTGGCGTGGAAGGCGTCCTCGTCACCGATGTTCAGCCCGTCGAAGGCGTCCGACATGCGGTTGAACAGCCAGCCGGTAAAGGCACGGCCCCGGCCCAGCTGGTTTTCATAGATGCGGCTCTGGCTTTCATGGACGCCCATGGACACGCCCCGGCCCAGCGGGGTGAAGGCATAGTCGTCGTCGATGCCCAGTTCATAACTGGAATGGCCCACCTCGTGGATGGTCGAATAGAGGCAGTTGAAGGGATCGGTTTCCACCACCCGCGTGGTGATGCGGCTGTCCTGCCAGCGGCCGCTGCTGAAGGGATGGACGGCGATGTCCATCCGCCCCCGCGACCAGTCATAGCCGAAGGCGGTCGCGCAGATGCGCGCCAGCCGGATCTGGGTTTCCTGCGGAAAATGGCCGGTCAAGGGCTGCGGCTGGTTGTCGGACCCCAGCACCTCCTCGCGCAGGGCCACAAGGCGCGGGCGCATGGTGTCGAACAGCGCAGCGATGTGCGCGCCCGTCATGCCCTGTTCGTAATCGTCCAGCAGCGCGTCATAGGGGTCGCGGCCATCGGCAATGGCTGCGGCCTCGTTCTGCTTCAGGACCAGAACCTGATCCAGCGTCGGCAGAAAATCCTCGGGCGCGTCATTGGCCCGCGCGGCGGCCCAGATGCCCTGCGCCAGAGAGGTCAGGCGCGCCAGTTCCTGCGCCAGCTGGGCCGGGACGCGGTTCGCGCGGTTGAAATCGCGCGCGATCAGTTCGACGGACCGGGCCTCGGCCTCGGTCTGCGGTTCTGCCACCTCCAGCCATTCGCCGATGCGGGGGTCGGTGCGGCGTTCGTGCAGTACGGCCTCGATCGCGGCCATTTCCTCGGCCCGCTGTTCGACCGCGCCGCGCGGCATGACGGTTTCCTGATCCCAGCCGAGGCGTTCGGCGACCGAGGACAGCGCCTCGGTCTGGCGCTGAAAGGCAAGCAGGTCGTTGATGGCCGTCATCGGATGGTCCCCCTGACCGAAGTTTCATGCGGAAAACGCGCGTGATGCCGCCCCCGGATGATCAGCGAAAACAGCGCCACCGCGCCCAACTGGTGCGCCAGCGCCAGCGGCAGGGGCGAGGCATGGATCACGTTCATGATCCCCAGGCCGACCTGCACCGCCACCGCCGCGATCATCGCGGTAAAGGCCCCGCGCGTCACCGGATGGGGCGAGCGGCGGGCGCGCAGCCAGACGACCACGGCAAAGATCGCCAGCAGATAGCCCACCACACGGTGGACGAACTGCACCAGGGCCGGGTTCTCGAACAGGTTGCGCCAGCCCAGGGCCGGATCCCAGACCGCTGCCGGGATCCATTCGCCGCCCATGGTCGGCCAGCCGGTATAGGTCCGCCCCGCGTCGATCCCCGCGACAAGCGCGCCGATCAGGATTTGCACGAAGGCCAGGTGCATCAGGCCGGTGGACATGGAAAACAGCTTCGGTTCCCCGGCGCGGCGGGCGCGCAGCAGGTCGGCCTCGGTCCGGCCCAGCAGCAGGACATACCACACGATCAGGCCCAGGATGACGAAGGCCAGCCCCAGATGCGTCGCCAGCCGATAGGAGGCGACGCGGATCATCCCCTCGGTCAGGCCGGAACTGACCATCCACCAGCCGATGACGCCTTGCAGCCCGCCCAACGCGCCCAGGCCCAGAAGGCGCGGCGTCCAGCCGACCGGGATGCGTTTCGTCGCCAGGAAGAAGACGAAGCCCGCCGCCCAGACCAGCCCGACCAGACGGCCCAGCAGGCGGTGCGACCATTCCCACCAGTAGATCTGCTTGAAGCCCGCCAGATCCATGCCGGGATTGACCTCGACATATTGGGGGATCTGCTGGTAAGCCTCGAATTCCGCTTGCCATTCCGCCGGCGACATCGGCGGGATGGTGCCCGTCACCGGCGCCCATTCGACGATCGACAGGCCCGATCCGGTCAGCCGCGTCGCCCCGCCCAGGGCGATCATCGCCAGGACCATCGCGAACAGCACCATCATCCAGATGCGGATCGCCCGCCGCGCGCCGCGCGGGGCGGCGTCGATCATGCCGGTCCGGGTGACGGGGCGGCTGCTGGCGGCCGGGTCAAGGACTTCCTCGAAAACGGGGCGCTTGGCCATCGCTTGCTCCTTCAGGTCGGGCAGAGGGTAGGTGGGGGTCAGCGCCGGGTCAACTGCCGCAGCATCCCGTGCAGGATGCGCACGTCGCCGCGCGTCAGCGCCAGCCGCGCCCACATGTTGCGCAGGTTCAGCCGCATGGATGCGGCCTTGGTGTCGGGAAAGAAGAAGCCCGCCTCGGTCAGGCGCTCCTCGAAATGATCGCCCAGCTTCTCGATCTCCAGCCGGTCGGCCAGGGCAATCGCCTCGGGGTGGGCGTGGTGGGGGGACGGCTCGGCGGGCAGGACGTCGCGCCCGTATTCGTATCCCATCAGCAGCACCGCCTGCGCCAGGTTCAGCGAGGGGAAGTCCGGGTTCACCGGCACCGTCACGATGGCGTTGGCGCGGGCCACGTCGTCGTTTTCAAGGCCGGTGCGTTCCGGGCCGAAGATGATCGCGCAGCGCCCGTCATGGTCGCGTGCCATCCGCATCGCCGTGGCGGGCGTGTGGACGGGTTTCGACAGTTCGCGGCCCCGCGCGGTGGTGGCGAAGGCGAAGTCGATCCCCTCCATCGCCTGTGCCAGCGACGGATAGAGGCGCGCCCGGTCCAGCACCTGCCCCGCCGCCCCCGAGGCCATGGCCACGGCGCGCGGGTTGGGCCAGCCGTCGCGGGGATCGACCAGCCGCATCTCGGTCAGGCCGAAATTCAGCATGGCGCGGGCGGCCGCGCCGATATTCTCGCCCATCTGCGGGCGGACGAGGATGACGACGGGCTGGCGATTGCTGTGCATGGGGGGCCAGATAGTCCGTCTGGCGGCGGGCGGCAAGCTGCGCTATGGGCAGCCGAAAGGAGTGCCGCCATGTCAGACGCCCAAGACGTCCCGCAGCTTTACCTGATGACGCCCGCGGGCGCCCAGGCCTCGGCCCTGGGGCCCCAGCTTGCGGCGGTGATGGACGCCTTTCCGGTCGCCTGCCTGCGCATCCGCGCGGGCGCCGAGGAGGACGAGCTGGGCCGCATCGCCGATCTGGCGAGAGAGATCGCCCATGCCCGCGACGTGGCGGTGGTGATCGACGATCATGTCGTCCTAGCCCAGCGGCACGGGCTGGACGGGGTGCATCTGACGGATGGCGCGAAGGCGGTCCGGTATGCCCGCAAGGAACTGGGCGCGGATGCCATCGTCGGCGCCTTCTGCGCCGGATCGCGGCATGACGGCATGAACGCGGGCGAGGCCGGGGCCGATTACGTCAGCTTCGGCCCGGTCGGCGCATCGGCCCTGTATCGGGGCGAGCCGGTGGATCTGGACCTGTTCCAGTGGTGGTCCGAGACGATCGAGGTTCCGGTCGTGGCCGAGGGGGCGATCACCCGCGCCTTGCTGGAGCAGCTGTCGCCGGTCAGCGACTTCATCGCCATCGGACCCGAGATCTGGTCGGCCGACGACCCGGTGGCGGCGCTGACCGCGCTGTGGGGCTAGATATCGAAACGCTCGCGCGCCCCGGACGCGAAGCGGCGCAGGATCAGCGGGTAAAGCCGGTGTTCCTGTTGCAGGACGCGCGCGGCGAGCGTGTCGGGCGTGTCGCCCGGCTCAATGGGGACGCGGACCTGACCCAGGATCGGGCCTGAATCCAGATCGGTCGTGACCTCGTGGACCGTCGCGCCTGCCTCGCTGTCCCCCGCCTCGATGGCGCGGGCATGGGTGTGAAGGCCGGGGTATTTGGGCAACAAAGACGGATGGATGTTGATCATCCGGCCTTCGAACCGGTCGATGAAGCCGGGCGTCAGGATGCGCATGAACCCCGCCAGGCACAGGATGTCCGGGCGCGCCTCCAGCAGCGGTTCCAGCAGGGCGGCCTCGAACGCCGCGCGGTCGCCCCGGAAGGCGCGATGATCGACGGCGGCGGTCGGCACGCCAAGCGCGGCGGCTTTCGCCAGACCCGCCGCCGCAGGATCGTTCGAGGCGACCAGAACGGGCTGTCCCGGATGGTCGCCGCCCTGCATGTCCTGAACCAGGCGGACCATGTTCGACCCGCTGCCCGAAATCAGAATGGCGACGCGCTTCACGCAAGCGCCCCGCTGTAGCGCACGCCCTGCCCCGCCGTGACGCGGCCCAGGCGGTGGACGGTTTCGCCCTGTCCGGCCAGCAGGTCGGCCAGGTCATCGGCGCGGTGGGCGGCGACCGACAGGATCATGCCGATGCCGCTGTTGAAGGTCTTGAGCATCTCGGCCTGGTCGATCCCGCCCGCCTCGGCCAGCCAGCCGAAGACCGGCGGCAGGGGCCAGGCGGTCAGGTCGATCTCGGCTCCAAGGTCTTTCGGCAAAACGCGCGGCAGGTTCTCGGTGATGCCGCCGCCGGTGATATGGGCAAGCGCATGGACGCCGCCCGCCCGGATCGCCGCCAGAGCGGGTTTCACATAAAGCCGCGTGGGCGTCAGCAGCGCCGCGCCCAGGTCGCCATCGCCGAACGGCGAGGCCGCGTCCCAGCCGAGGCCCGCACGCTCGGCCACCTTGCGGACCAGCGAATAGCCGTTGGAATGCAGACCGGCGGATGCGAGGCCCAGCAGCACGTCGCCCTCGGCCACGCCGGCAGGCAGCGCCGTGCCGCGCTGCATGGCGCCCACGGCAAAGCCCGCCAGGTCGAAATCCCCGTCGTGATACATGCCGGGCATCTCGGCCGTTTCGCCGCCGATCAGGGCGCAGCCGGCCGCCTTGCAGCCGCGCACGATGCCTTCGACGACGCGCGCGCCCTCGTCCACGGACAGCTTGCCGGTGGCGAAATAGTCCAGGAAGAACAGCGGTTCCGCCCCCTGGCAGACCAGGTCGTTCACGCACATCGCCACCAGATCCTGGCCGATGCCGTCCAGATGGCCGGTGTCGATGGCGATGCGCAGCTTGGTGCCCACGCCATCGGTCGCCGCCACCAGCACCGGATCGTCATAGCCCGCCGCGCGCGGGTCGAACAGCGCGCCGAAGCCGCCAAGCGCGTCCATGACGCCGGGACGCGCGGTCGCGGCGGCGGCGGGCTTGATGCGTTCGACAAGCGCGTTGCCCGCGTCGATATCGACGCCCGCGTCGCGATAGCTGATCCCGTTCCTGGTCATGGCGGCCCCCGGCTGAATTTGCGCCCCCGATAGCGGATGGCGCCAACCGGGGCAACGGTGATCGCGCTTGACCCAAGGGGCGCGCGCGATTAACCCGAAACCGCTGGGCCTGTAGCTCAATGGTCAGAGCAGGGCGCTCATAACGCCTTGGTTGGGGGTTCGAGTCCCTCCGGGCCTACCATCCCCCAAGCGTCACCCGATGCAAAATGCCCGCCGGGAAACCGACGGGCATTCGGGCCTTGCGAAACGGCCGAGCGGAGTCTTACGAATCCAGCTTTTCGACCTTCGGGATGGATTTCGCGATCTCGATCCGGCGGGGCTTCAGGGCCTCGGGGATTTCGCGGACCAGGTCGATATGCAGCATCCCGTCGGCATGGCTGGCGCCGTCGACGCGGACATGATCGGCCAGGGTGAACTTGCGTTCGAAGGCGCGGGTGGCAATGCCGCGATGCAGATAGGTGCGGCTGTCGTCCTCTTCGGCCTTGCGGGCCGAGACGATCACGGCACCGTCGCGAACCTCGACGTTCAGGTCTTCGGGCGCGAAACCGGCCACGGCGATCGAGATGCGATAGGCGTCCTCGCCCGTTTTTTCGATATTATACGGGGGATAGGTCGGTGCGGACACGTCGGCCGACAAAGCGCGGTCCATCACATCGGCAAGCCGGTCGAAGCCGACCGAGGCACGATACAGCGGGGTCAGGTCAAAGTTGCGCATGGGTCACATCCTTCACAAGCGATGCAGGTTTGCCCCCCGGTTTCCGGGCGGGCCGTCGAAACCGGCGCCATCATGGCCGCCGGTGACGAAGATCTAGGATGGGATCTGCCCCCTTCAAGAGGGGAATGCGCGCTTTTGCGACTGGCCCGCCGCGCGATCGCGACGGGCGGGACCGCGGGTCAGGCGGCCGAATGCGCCGACAGCAGCCGGGCGATTTCATCCTTCAGATGCGCGCGCTTGCGGCGAAGCTCTTTCTCGGCGGCATCGCTGGACGGCTGAATCAGCGATTCGGCCTGATAGACGGCATCGTTGACCTGATCGTATTCCTCCAGAAGCCGCGCGAAATGCGCGTCCTTCAGCTTCAGGTCGTGGATGCGCGCTGCATCCTGGGGAAATTCCTCGTGAATGGCGTGGGGTGCAGCCATGAAGTCCTCCGATCCAGCGCGCTCCGTGCGGGCAGCCTATGCGGGGCGGAAGGGGGTTTCAAGATGGGTCGGGCCGTCCTAAACCGGGGCCATGACCATCCAGCTTGCCCTTCCCGACCGCATCCCCATCGTCGATCTTGCGGCGGTGGTCCTGCTGTTCGCGGTCTGGCTCGCCATCGGCTGGTTCACCGAAAGGCCGCCTGCGGGAAAGCCCTCGGTCTCGGTCCTGATGACGCGGTTCCGGCGGGAATGGATGGTGCATTTCCTGTCGCGCGACCCGCGGATCTTCGACGGCAACATCCTGGGCAGCCTGCGCGAGGGCACGGCCTTCTTCGCATCGGCCTGCATGATCGCGACGGGCGGGATCCTGGCGCTGATCGGCAATACCGAAAAGCTGCGCGGGCTGGCCGAGGAGCTGGCACTGGAAGGCGGCGCAAAGATCCTGTGGGAACTGAAGCTGCTGGTGACGATGTTCTTCGTCGTCAACGCCTTCCTGAAATTCGTCTGGTCGCACCGTCTGTTCGGCTATTGCGCGATCATGATGGCGGCTGTGCCCAACGATCCCGCCGATCCGATGGCGCGCGACCGGGCGATGCAGGCGGCGGATCTGAACATCACCGCCGCGCGCAACTTCAACGCGGGGCTGCGCAGCGTCTATTTCGCGCTTGGATCGCTGGGCTGGCTGGCCGGACCCTGGGTGCTGATGCTGGGCACCGCCGTGGTGCTGTTCGTGACCTGGCGGCGCGAATTCGCGTCCACGTCGCGGCAGGTGATCATGCGCAGTCTGCCACCGCCCCGCTTGCCCGATCATGCCAGACCGCCATCGTCAGCACCAAGGCCCCCGCAGCCGTAAGCGCGATGCCGACAAGACCGCTGGAGGCCCAGCCCCATCCCGCCGTCAGCGCCAGCCCGGCCAGGAACGGACCCAGGGCATTGGCGGCGTTGAAGGCGGCGTGGTTCATCGCGGCGGCCATGTTCTGCGCCCGGCCCGCGACATCCATCAGCCGGGTTTGCAGCGGGATCACCAGCCCCGCCCCCGCCGCCAGCAGGAAGGACGACAGCACCATCATCTGCCAGTTGCCGACCGCCAGGGATGCAAAGCCCTGCGTCGCGGCCATCGCCGCCAGGCTGATATAGGCCGCGCGGATCTGACCCATGCGTTCGGTCAGCCGCCCCGCGACCCAGGTGCCCAGCGTGCCGCCCACGCCGAAGACGCCAAGCGCCAGCGGGATCGCATAGGCGGGCGCCTGGGTGGTGGCGATCATCGCGGCGGTCAGGAAGGCGTAGACCGCGAAGAAGCCGCCGAAGCCGATGGCCCCCACGGCCAGCAGCCACAGCACGCGCGGATTGCGCAGGGCCTGCAATTCGTCCCAGGGCCGGGCGTCGGGGTTGCCGCCAACGCGCGGGGCGACCTTCAGGATCAGCCAGGCCGACAGCAGCGCGATGAAGCCCGGCAGCGCGAAGCCCCATCGCCAGCCGATGCTCTGGCCCAGCCATCCGGCCAAGGGCACGCCGACGATATTGGCGACGGTCAGCCCCATGATGACCTGCGCCGCGCCCCGCGCCCGATGCTCTCGCGGCAGGGCGTCAGCCGCATAGAGCATCGCCACCCCCAGGAACCCGCCATGCGGCAGGCCCGCCAGGAACCGCATCCCGGTCAGCGCCGCCAGCCCCGGCAGCACGGCGGCGGCGATGTTCATCACCCCATAGAACGCCATCAGCGCCGCCAGATACCGCCGGCGCGGCAGCCGCGCCCCCAGGATCGAGGTCACCGGCGCGCCGATCACCACGCCCAGGGCATAGGCGCTGATGACATGGCCCGCCTGCGGCTCGGTAATGCCCAGATCGCCCGCGAAATAGGGCAAAAGCCCCATCGCCGCGAACTCCGACGTGCCGATGGCGAAGGCGCCAAGCGCCAGTGCCAAGATGGCATGGCGGAGATTTCCGTGTTCAGTCATGCGCGCGTTCCTGTGGGGGTTTGCCCTAACATCCCAGCGAATGCTGGGAATGCAAGTCCGACGCGCAGTAAACCCGCCATGCAGGGAATGCAACCGCTAGAGATGGCCGCGTTTCAGCAGGATCCAGATCACGGCTGCCGCCAGAACCAGCAGGCCGAACACGACCGAGGCCGCAAAGCCGATCGCCCGGCCCCGCCAGCGGGACAGTTCGCCCAGAGGTCGCAGATGGGCGGTCAGCGCCTGATGCGCGCGCGACAGCCGGACCAGATCCAGTTGCCGCGCGACCTTGGGCTGGGCCGAGATTTCGTCCGCCCGCGCCAGGGTCCAGGCCTGCTTGCGCAACCGGCGTGGCAAGGCCCCGCCCCGGCGGCGCAGCATCGCCGTCAAGGGCGGCCTTTCGCCCCGCCGCGCGCCGCCGAAGCGGGCGGCGATCAGGCGCGACACCTCGTCCGCCATGTCGCGGATGTCCTCGGCACTGGTTGCGTGTCGTGTCATGGGGCGCAGTCTAGACGCTCTGGTCCGGGGGCGCCAGACGATCTAGGATCGCGGGCATGAGACTGAATCACAGCATCACCGGCACCGGCGACGGCCTGCCCGTCCTGATGGTCCACGGCCTGTTCGGCCAGGGCCGCAACCTTGGGGCGCTGGCCCGCAGGCTGGCGGAACGGCGCCGCGTCGTGACCGTGGACATGCGCAACCATGGCGACAGCTTCCACGACGCCGACCATGGCTATCCGGCATTGGCGGGGGATCTGGCCGAGGTGATCGGGGATCTGGGCGGCCGGGTCGATCTGGTGGGCCATTCGATGGGCGGCAAGGCCTCCATGGTGCTGGCGCTGACGCGCCCCGGCCTGGTGCGCAAGCTGGCGGTGATGGACATCGCCCCGGTCGCATACGGCCATTCGCAGACCGCGCTGATAGACGCGATGGAGAGCCTGGATCTGTCCTCGATCGACCGGCGCAGCGCCGCCGACGCCGCCCTGGCGCGGCAGGTCGACGATCCGGGCGTGCGCGCCTTCCTGCTGCAATCGCTGGATCTGAAATCCGATCCGAAGGCGTGGCGGCTGAACCTGGCCGCCCTGCGCGACCAGATGGACCGGCTGGTCGGCTGGCCCGAGGGCCTGCCCCGCGCGACCTTCGACGGCCCTGTGCTGGAGATCGCCGGCGAACGGTCCGATTACGTCACCGATGCCGGCCAGGCGGCGCTGCGCGATCATTTCCCCCAGGCGCGGGTGGTGCGCGTGAAGGGCGCGGGGCACTGGCTGCACGCCGACGCCCCCGAGGCGGTGGCCCAGATCCTGATCAGCTATCTGGGCGACGGCTGAGGGCGCCCCAGCAATCCAGGTCGAATCGCAGCACCCCGGTATCGCGCGGCGTCAGCGCCTTGCCGCTGAAGGCGATCACCTCGCATCCCGTGGCCTGGGCGGCGGCCTGGACCATCAGCGCCGGAATATCCCGGCGCCACGGCCGGGCGACAAAGGTCATCCGCGCGAACTCGGCCATCTCGTCCTTGTGAAAGACCGCGAAGTCGATGCCCTCAAGACGGACATCGTGCCGCAACGCCCCCAGCATCCGGGGCGAGGGGCTGGCGCAGGCGCACAGTATCAGCAACAGGACAAGGGCACGCATGGCCCCTGTCTGGCACCGAATGTTTAAGGCCGGGTTAACGACCGCCCTGATCCTCCAGCCGGTCGGCTAGGGATTCGGCCCGCGCGGCCAGTTCGGCCATCGCCTCTTTCAGGTCCGAGGGGATGACCGGAACCTCGACCCGCGTGGGATTGGCTTGCAGCCGGTTCAGGTGGCGTTCGGCCTTTTCGGCGCGTTCCTCCAGCGTCGCCACGCGGTCGGCCAGCAGCAGCCCGGCCAGCAGCAGCAGGCGCGGTTCGGGCGTGCGGCCCGCCTGGGCCAGGATCTGCTGCGCCTCGGCGTCCAGAAGCGCGGCGGCGCGTTGCAGCAGCCGCTCCTCTCCGTCCTGGGCGGCGACGCGGTATTCCTTGTGCCCGATGGTGAAATCGACCTCGGCCATTACCTGTCCTCCTCGGTGTCGCCGTCCTGGTCGCCGTCCGTGTCGCCGTCCTGGATGCTTTCGGGAACCCCGCCCGCATCGCCCGCGGCCTCGGGGGTGGCGACCGACGCGGCGGCGTCGTCGGCCAGCAGCCGTTCCACCTCGGCCATCAGGGCGCCAAGCTGGGCCGCCTCGGCCGCGCGGGCGGCGCGCAGGGCCTCGATCTCGGCCTCCAGGGCGCGGCTGACCGCCTCGACCATGTCGCCCTCCTCTCCGGCCTCCTCGATCAGCGCGCGGTTGGCGGCGATCAGGTCGTCATTGGCGGCGGCCAGCCGCGCGGCCTGTTCGGCCATGTCCTGCCGCCCCAACTGGTCCGTCAGCATCCTGATCCGCGCCTGGGCCGCCGCGAGGTCTTCGCGCAGGTCGGGACCATGCGCCGCGTGGACCGGCCCGCCGCGATCCAGAAACTGGTCGATGCGGTCCAATGCGGCACTCAGGCGGCGTTCGCTGACAGAGATATCGCTCATCGGCGGTCCTTTCGTAGCGTTCCCCCGGTTGTCGCATTGCCTCTGGCCCATGACAAGCCTGCCGCTTGGCGCGCCCCGCACGGACGCCTATAAGGCACCCGACGAAAGGACATTGCCATGCGCGAAGCCACCATCACCCGCACCACCGCCGAAACCCAGATCGAGGTCGCGCTGAACCTGGACGGGACCGGCGTCTATGACAACCAGACGGGGGTCGGCTTTTTCGATCACATGCTGGACCAGTTGGCGCGCCATTCGCTGATCGACCTGACCATCCGCGCCAAGGGCGACCTGCATGTCGACGACCACCACACGGTCGAGGATACGGGCATCGCCATCGGCCAGGCCCTGACCCGCGCGCTTGGCGACAAGAAGGGCATCCGCCGTTACGGCAGCTTCCTGCTGGCGATGGACGATTCGCTGGTCCGCGCCGCGTTGGATCTGTCGGCGCGGCCGTTCCTTGTGTGGAACGTCGATTTCCCGACCGAGAAGATCGGGACGTTCGACACCCAGCTTGTGCGCGAATTCTTCCAGGCGCTGTCCACGCATGGCGGCATCACCCTGCATGTGGACCGCATCCACGGCGTCAACAGCCACCACATCGCCGAGGCCGCCTTCAAGGCCGTGGCCCGCGCCTTGCGCGAGGCGGTGGAACCCGATCCGCGCATGGCTGGCGTGCTGCCGTCGACCAAGGGGGCGCTGTGATGCGGGTGGCGCTGATCGACTATGACAGCGGCAACCTGCATTCCGCGGAAAAGGCGTTCCAGCTGATGGGCCGAGAGGCCGGGGCCGATGTCGTCGTGACCTCGGATCCGGCGGTGGCGGCGCGCGCCGATCGGATCGTGCTGCCGGGCGACGGCGCCTTTCCCGCCTGCCGCGCCGCCCTGGGCGAGGTCGACGGCATGGCCGAGGCGCTGCGCGAAGCGGTTCTGGGCCGCGGCGTGCCGTTCATGGGGATCTGCGTCGGAATGCAGATGCTGGCGACGACGGGCCATGAATACCGGGAAACGCCGGGCCTCGACTGGATCAGCGGGCAGATTCAGGCGATCGCCGCGCACGGCCTGAAGGTGCCGCATATGGGCTGGAACGATCTGGCGATCGACCGTCCCCATCCGGTGCTGGACGGCATCGCCACCGGCGATCACGCCTATTTCGTCCATAGCTGGCAGTTCCAGGTCGCCGATCCCGCGCATCTGCTGGCGCATGTCGATTACGGCGGGCCGGTGACGGCGGTGGTCGGGCGCGACAATATCGTCGGCACCCAGTTCCACCCGGAAAAATCCCAGGCTGTCGGCCTGCGCCTGATCGCCAATTTCCTGGCCTGGAGGCCCTGACGGGACGGATCACCATCTGGTAAACCGATGGTTGACGCTTCCTTGACCATCGGCGGGTAGCCCGGCGGGGAACGGCTGCGTTTCCGCCCGTCCAGCGGCCCGTGCAGAGCGACCCGTGCAAAGCGGGCCGGCACCGCCTGGTCGAACTTCTGTAAGGGCCGCCCCCGATCCGGCCGAGGGCCGGCGGGCGTCACTTGACCGTGATGCGCCCGTCAAGCGCGGGCTTGTAGGCCCCGTCCTGCGCGCCCAGATAGGCGGCCACCACCTCGGCCAGGTCGGGACCGAAGTCATAGGCGTTCTGGGCCTTGGTCTCGAAGACCTCGTAACCGTCGCCCCCCGCGCGCATGTAGTTGTTCGACACCACGCCATAGGTCGCGGCCGAATCGATGGGCGCCCATGCGCCATCCTTCATCACCATCACCTCGCTGATGCGGCCGCCCGGTTCCGCCGCCGGATCGACGGTGTATTTCAGCCCCGCCACCTGGGCAAAGCGCCCCGCGCCTTCCTCATACTGGCTGGCGCCGTTTTCCAGGGCCGAGATCACGTCCGCGCCCTTCAGCTGGAAGGTGGCCAGCGTGTTCTGGAAGGGCAGGACGGTATAGACCTCGCCCATCGTGACCGGCCCCCGGTCGATCGAGGCCCGCAGGCCGCCGCCATTGACGATGGCCAGGGTAATGCCCTGGCCTTTCACCCGGTCCAGCATCGCGTCGGCGACCAGGTTGCCCATCTCGCATTCCCGGACGCGGCAGTTGGCGCGGTCGCCGACGATGGGCGCCGCGGCCTCCGCCACGACCTTCTGGCGCAACTCCTCGATGGGGGCGGCCATCTCCTTGACCCGCGCGGCGATGGCCTGGTCCTCGGGGACCGAATTGTCCAGCAGGATCGGCTGCCCCTCGGCCTTGGTCAGGGTGCCGTCGTCGTCGAAGGTCAGGGTCAGGTGGCCCAGATATTTCGAATAGGCATAGGCGGTCGCGATGGGAACCTCGGCCCCGTCAGGTCCGGCGACCGTGGTGGGATAAGGCCCCTCGGCCCCCTCCATGTCGCCCAGAAGCGTGTGGGAATGCCCGCCGACGATGGCGTCCAGGCCCGGCACCTGCCTGGCGAATTCCTGGTCGCGCAGATAGCCGACATGGGTCAGGGCGACGATCTTGTTCACCCCCCGGTCGGTCAGTTCCTGCACATCGGCCTTGAGGCTTTCGATATCGTCCTGGAAGATCACGTTCGGGCCGGGCGAGGCGGTTTCCGGCGTATCCATCGCCAGCGCCGAAACGATGCCGATCTTTTCCCCGCCGACATCCAGCGTCACGACATTGTCGATCTTGCCCTTCAGCACGTTGGATCGCGACAGATCCAGGTTCCCCGACAGGATCGGGAATTCGACCCCGTCGGCCAGCACTGCAAGGCCCTCGGGACCGTCGTCGAATTCATGGTTGCCGACCGCCATCGCGTCATAGCCGATGGCGGTCATGAATTCGGCGACATCCTTGCCCTTGTAGGTCATATAGAACAGCGATCCCTGATACTGGTCGCCCGCGTCCAGCACGATCACATTGCCCCCTTCGGCGGTGATCCGGTCGCGCAGTTCCTTGACCTTGGCCGCCACCCGCGCGACGCCGCCGAAGCATTCGCCCGCCGCCAGGGTCTCCGCGTCGCAGGTGCTGTCGTACTCGTTGATCGCCTCGATGCGGCTGTGCAGGTCGTTGGTGTGCAGGATGTGCAGAACCGTCTCGGCCTGGGCCGCGCCCGCGAAAAGCGCCACGGCCGAAGCGGCGGTCAGAAGGCGAAATGACATGGGTGATTCCTTTCTCGTTCCGGTGGGTCGGATCGAAAGGAAGCTTGGCCCAGGGCGCCAAAAGGGTCAAATGCGCCAACGCCGCCGCTTGACCGGGCGCAGGGTCACGCGGCAAATGCGGGCATGATGATCTACAAGGTTCTTCGCCCGGCCGAATGGGCCGATCTGCAAGCCGCCGGCGTCACCCAGGGCGCGCCGGTCGATCTGGCCGATGGATTCGTGCATTTCTCGACAGCAGCGCAGCTTGGCGTCACATTGTCGAAGCATTTCGGGTCCGAGGGGGATTTGATCCTGCTGGCCTGCGATCCGGCAGCCCTTGGCGACGACCTGCGGTGGGAGCCGTCGCGCGGCGGGGATGTGTTCCCCCACCTCTATCGCCCGCTGGCGATGCGGGATATCGCCTGGTCGCGCGTCATCGGACGCGGCGAAAACGGCCACGAGACGGGACCGCTGGAATGAACCTTGTGGAAAAATTCGGCCTGGCCGCGCTGCATCGGATGGACCCGGAACGCGCGCATGACCTGTCGATCCGCGCGCTGTCGGCGGGGCTGGTGCCGCTGCCCGGATCGCCCGTCACTTCGGACAGGCTGCGGGTCACGCTGGCGGGGCTGGATCTGCCGAACCCCATCGGTCTGGCAGCGGGATACGACAAGAATGCCAGGGCCGTCGCGCCGCTGATGCGGGCGGGCTTCGGCTTCGTCGAACTGGGCGCGGCCACGCCCCGCCCGCAGCCGGGCAATCCCAGGCCGCGCCTGTTCCGTCTGTCCGAGGATCGGGCCGTCATCAACCGTTTCGGCTTCAACAATGACGGCGCGCAGGCGATCGCGGCGCGGATGGCGGCGCGGCCTGCGGGAATTCCGGTGGGCCTGAACATCGGGGCGAACAAGGACAGCGCCGACCGGGCGGCGGATTTCGCGGCCGTAGTGGATGTCGCGGGGGCATCGGCGGATTTCCTGACCGTCAACGTCTCGTCGCCCAATACCGAACGGCTGCGCGATCTTCAGGGCGCCGACGCCCTGGCCGCGCTGCTGCGAGGTGTGCTGGAGGCCAGGGACCGGCTGCCCTCGCGCCCTCCGGTCTTCCTGAAGATCGCCCCCGACCTGAGCGATGGGGAAATCGGCGACATCGCCGCCGTTGCCCTGGAGAGCGGCGTCGACGGCATCATCGCCACGAACACCACCCTGTCGCGCACCGGCCTTGCAAGCCCGCATTCGGGCCAGGCGGGCGGGCTGTCGGGACGCCCGCTGTTCGAACGCTCGACCGCGGTTCTGGCCCTGCTGTATCGCGCCACGGGCGGTGCCATCCCGATCATCGGAGTAGGGGGAATTTCATCGGCGAACGACGCTTGGGAAAAAATCCGCGCGGGCGCCAGTGCCGTGCAGATCTATTCCGCCCTGATCTATCACGGCTTTTCGCTGGTGAGGCAGATGGCGAAAGACCTGGACACGCGACTGCGCGACCAGGGCGTCACGTTGGAGGCTCTGCGCGGCAGCGGAGCCGCCGGCTGGGCTCAAAGGTAATCTTCGCCCAGGCCCAGAAGCTGGTTCATGCTCTGCGACGGCTCGGGACATCCCGCGTCGCCGATCACGCGGGCGGGAACCCCGGCGACGGTCTTGCAGGACGGCACCTCGTGCAGGACCACCGAGCCGGCCGCAATGCGGGAATGGTGGCCCACATGGATATTGCCCAGAACCTTGGCCCCTGCCCCGATCATCACGCCGTCGCCGATCTTCGGATGCCGGTCGCCATCCTCCTTGCCGGTGCCGCCCAGCGTGACCGAATGCAGCATCGACACGTCATTGCCGACCGTCGCGGTTTCGCCGATCACGATGGAATGGGCATGGTCGATCATGACGCCCGTGCCGATGACCGCCGCCGGGTGAATGTCCACGCCGAAGCATTCCGAACAGCGCATCTGCACGAAATAGGCCATGTCGCGGCGCCCTTCCTGCCACAGCCAATGCGCCATGCGATAAGCTTGCAGCGCCTGGAAGCCCTTGAAGAACAGGATGGGCTGCAGCAGCCGGTGCGTCGCCGGATCGCGGTCATAGACCGCCATCAGGTCGGCCCGCGCCGCATCCCCCAGTGCGGGCGACATGCGATAGGCCTGGTCGGCGATTTCGCGCAGGATCTGCTCGCTCATCTCGCCGCTGGCCAGCTTGAGGGAAAAGCGATAGGCCAAGGCGGCTTCCAGGCTGTCGTGATGCAGCAGGCCCGCATGGATCAGCGATCCCAGCAGCGGCTCATCCTGAACCGCCGCCCGCGCCTCGTCCCGCAACTGCGCCCAGATCGCATCGCGATCAAGGCCCAGGTTCTTCTTGGTGCTGCTTTGCATGTTCATGTCACGGATCCAGGCCAGTCTTCAGCCCTTCTTAGCGCGAACAGGCGGCCGGGAAAAGGACGGGTCTCAGTCCGGCAGCCGCAGGTCCAGCCAGTGAACCGCCAGCTTCACCGTTCCGCCGGTGAAGCCCCCGCCCTCGCCCGTCATCAGCAGGGTCGCGCTGCTGTAATAGGTCATCGGTGTGCCCAGCATCCCGCGCGCCCATGACCCTGTCGCTTTCCCCAGTCCCTGGCCGAAGCGATTGTCGGAATCCGCCGTGCCCAGCCGCCAGGTCGTCAGCCCGCCGGTCAGGGCCTGGGTGATCCGGGCCACCGCGCCGATCACCATGACGCCGGCCGGGATGGCGATGCCGGTGTCGAAGGACGTGCCGGTGCCCACCGTCACCTCTCCTTGGGCCATGCCGAAGGCCAGCCCCGACCCCATGCTGCCAAAGGTCGCGGCGCCCATGAACCAGGCTTGCCCGTCAAAGACGGCCTCGACCCCGCGATCCGCGACAAAGGCCCGCATCCCGCGCGACGGCGGCACGAAGACCCAGCCGCCATTCGCGCCGACCGCGATCCGTCCCGCCTGCCCCGCCCAACCGCCGGACGCGCCTTGCGGCACGCCCCAGGCCTGGCCGTCGATCACCGTTTCCGGCGGGGCCGCGACCGAGACGCTTTCCAGGACCGCGTTGGTCAGGCCGTCCAGGCGCATCAGCGCCTCGTTCACCGTCACATGCTTCTGGGCCTGCGCCGATTGTAGCAGCGGCAGTTGAAGACGCCTGGTTTCAGTTGTCATTGAAAATCCTCCTGACAAAGGGGCCTGGGCCGAACTGGTCGGACAGTTGGGCGACGGCGACGACAAAGGCCCCGCCTTGCAGGGCCGTGGTCCAGACCTGTTCGGGCACGGCATATTCCGGCAGGCCGACATCCGCCTGATGCAGGACGATGCCGTCCCGCAGGATGCGGACGCGATAGCGTTCGCGAACCTCGCCCAAGGGAATGTCCGCGCCGTCCCATCCATCGCCGTCCACACGGCTGCGGCGGATCCAGGACAGCGTGCGGCCCGAAGCGCGCAGATGGCAGGGCGCATAGGGCCGCAGGCCGATTCCGCGCGCCTCGGTCACCTGGGCGCGATAGCTGGGATCGTCGAAGGCCCGCCGGGCCGGGCCGATGCGCCAGAACCGTTCCTGCCCCCTGGCCGAGGGCGGCAGGTTCACCTGCTGCGCCGCCCCGTCCAGCAGCACGACCACGCTTCCCTTGGGCCAGATCTCGGGCATGATGCCGTCGGTTCCGGCCTGGCCGCGCAGCCTGTCGCTGATCTCCCACAGGTCCTTGTCCACGGGAACGGCGTTGCAGAACTGGAGGATCTCCCAGTTTTCCAACGACCCGTCCCCGATCGCCAGGGCGTTCGCGCCGGCCAGCAGGGCCTTCCGGCCCACCGATCGCAGCGACGCATCCTTCAGCCGGATACGCAGGGGCGCGCCGCGATCGATCACGCCGGACCGGGCGCGGCCCAACGGGTTTTCCGTCCGACCGATGAAGGCGCGCCGCGACACCGTGGTGTTCAACTCGAGCCCTCCATCGCTTTCGACCGACGAATAGGCGACCACCGAACCCGGCCAGGGCTTGGCGGTCGCCGCCACATAGGGGACGTGCGGCTGCTCGTCGCCCCTGAGCAGCGGCAGATCCAGAAACAGCGACCACACCGGCAGCGGCGGACTGTAGCGGGTGACGATGCCGTCATCCTCGTTGGTGACGGCCTGGCGGTAAACGCCCGGCTCGACGCGGACCGCATCCACGGTCACGGCCCCGGCGCGTTCGACCCGGTCGATCCGCCAACGTTTGGGTTCGGCCTTTCCGTCATCCATGCGTATGACATCGCCCGGCCCCAGATCTCCTTGCGACGGTGGCAGAACAAGTCGCGCCGTATCCCGTGACACCACCGATTCCGCCAGCCAGCGTTCGGCAATGGCACGGCCCTCGGCGCGCGTCAGCGACATGGGGAACTCGCTGTCGCTGGCGGTGTCGCCCAGGGTGTCGGCCAAACTGGCCTCGGTCGTGGCGGTGGTGTAATCGCCCCCGGCCTCCACATGCGTCACCCGCAGCCGCCCGGTCAGTTCCGCCGGGGCCAGGCGCAGGGTTTCGAACCCCCGCACCTCTTCGCCTATTGCCAGATGCCGTTGCCCCAGGTCACGCGTGACCCGCCCGTCCCTGGGCAGGAAACGCAGGCAGCCGTCGCGTTCCACCGCGTCGATGCCATGGGCAAGCAGGATCGGCTGCAAGGCCGCGCGCGACGTTTCCCCGCCATTGACGTGAAAGCCGCGCACCACGCCCGTGACGGCGCCGACATCGAAATTGTCGACACCCGCCTCGCGGCAGAGATCGGCGATGACCGCCGCCAGCATCACCGATCCCGCGCGGCCGTTCAGCCAATGGCCGCGCTCCCAGGCGGGACCGTCGGACCACAGGTCGGTCCGCGCCGGGAAGGCCGGATAGGGTCGTGCGTCCCAGCACCAGACATGCGCCCGGTCCAGGACCACCATCCGGCCGCCGCCTTCGCTGGCCGGATTGTTCGCGGGTTTCGACCAATAGGACGTGACCGCCTGGACATAGGCAGCCTGGATCGCATCGTCGCGCTGCCCGTTCGAATAATGCGGCAGCGTGCTTTCCGAACTCATGGCGTCCAGGAACTTGTTCGGCTGGTTGGTGGCCTTGTCCAGGGCCGCGCAGCCGTATTCGGTGAACCAGATCGGCTTCGATCCCGGCACCCATCCGGTCGCCTGCGGCGACCGCACGCCGTTCGGGCGGTCATGGTGAAGGTTCTGCCACCAGCCCGCCAGATCCTTGTATTTCCAGACCCATGCCTCGTCATAGGCGCCGTCCGTGATCGGCGTGCGCCGCTGCGCGTCGCGGTCGGCGTCGCTGGCGTAATACCAGTCATACCCCTCGCCGCCGCAGACATTGGCCTCCAGATAGGCGGGATTGCCGATGCGGCCCCAATGCGCGTCCAGATGATCCTCGCCGTCGCGCCAGTCGGACAGCGGCATGTAGTTGTCGATGCCGATGAAGTCGATCTCGGGATGCGCCCACAGGGGATCCAGATGGAAGAAAAGCTCTCCGTTGCCGGGATGATGGCCGAAATATTCCGACCAGTCGGCGGCATAGCCGATCTTGACCGTCGGACCCAGGATCGCGCGAACATCCCGGGCCAGGCGGCACAGCTGCTGGACGGCGGGATAGCTGTTCCCCGCGCCCCGGATCCGGGTCATGCCGACCATCTCGGACCCGATCAGGAACGCGTCGATCCCGCCCGCCGCCGCGCAGAGATGGGCGTAATGCAGGATGAACCGGCGATAGGACCATTCGTCAGGCCCGGTATAGCGAACCGTGTCGCCATCCGGTGCGAAATCGCCGACGGCGGCCTGGCCGAAGAACGCATCGACCTCGGCCTTGGCCTTGGCCGTGCCGTCGGCCGACCCGGACCGACCCGGCGCCACCGACGTGGTGATCCGCCCGCGCCAGGGCATGACCGGCTGTTCGACCGCGCCATAGGGATCGGCCAAGCCGTTGCCGGCCAGCTGCTCCATCAGGATGAAGGGATAGAAAACCGCCTTCCGCCCCGACGCGGCGATCGCGCGCAGGCCCTCGACGACCGCCTGATCCGCAGGCGTTCCGCCATAGATCGGACGATCGTTCACCCGCGACACCTGCGCCGCGGCGGACCGGCCGATGCCCGCAACTGTCCAGGGCATCTCGGACCCGTCGGTTTCCCTCTGCTCGACCTTGGGCTGAACCGTGCAGCGGTCGATCCGCAGGTCGCTGCCGAACCAGGACACGACCAGCGACACCGACCCCACATTCGGCAATTCGCGCCCCAGGATGGTCATCGAGGCGCTGAAATCCGTCCCCCCCATCGGCGTGTTCACATTGATGGAGCGCAGCTCGCCCAGGCCCAGATCCTGATTGACCGGCGTCGTCGCCAGCGAATATTCGCCGGTGCCGGGGATCAGCGCGACCCCGCGCACGTCGCGGCACAGACCGCTGCCGTCCTGCGCGGGCGAGGTGACCTCGAAGCTCAGCTGCGGCATCCGGTTGCCCCAGGCTTCCAGGTTCAGATCCTCCAGCACGACATAGGCCAGCCCGCGATAGGCAGGCGCCAGATCGCCTTCGTGCGCCGCGATGGCGGGGTCGGGCTGCTGACTCTCGTCGCCGTTATAGACGCGCATGTTCAGGTCGTTGGCCGAGATCTCCTCGCCATCGGCCCAGACACGGCCGACGCCCAGGATCCGCCCTTCGCACAGCGCCAGCGCCACCGACAGGCGATAGCTGATCTGCGTGACGGCCGACCGGGGCGTGCCCTTGCCGCCGCCCGCATCCTCGGACCGTGCGATCTCCTCCAGGGGCGAGGCCCAGATGACATGCCCCGGCAGCCGCATCTGTCCCCAGATGCGCGGAATCGGCGCGCCTTCGCCCGCGGTTTGCAGGCGCAGGCGGTCGATGCGGCCGGTTTCCACGGCCTTGGACCCGCTGCCCAGCAGCCGCTGGTCAATGACCCGGCCGACCGTCGCGCCGACCGCGCGGCCGATGACAGCGCCCGACAGGCCCAGAACCGCGCCGCCGAAGCTTCCGCCAATCGACGCCCCGACGGCGGACAGCACGATGGTCGCCATGATGGCCTCCTTGTCTTGAACTCAGGGAAAGCGGAACCGGGCAGCGATCCGGTTCCGCCAGGGCGTCGTCAACGGGCTGTCGATGACGCCATGCGCGTTATAGGCATGGATGAAGCGCGGCGCCTCGCCCGCATCGGACAGGATGCCCAGGTGCTTGGCCACCGCCCCTTCGCGCATCCGAAACAGCAGCACGTCGCCCGCCCGCAACGCATCCTCGCGCGGGACGGGTGCCAGATGGCGCAGCGCGGCCTCCATCAGAACCTCTTGTCCGCCCCCCTCACCCCAGTCGGGGGTATAGGGGGGCGGAGCCTCGGGTTCGGTGCCCAGGCGTTCGCGCCAGATGCCCCGGATCAGGCCCAAGCAGTCGCAGGCCACGCCCCGGATGCTGGCCTGATGCTGATAGGGCGTGCCGATCCAGGCCCTCGCCAGCGTCACGACATCCTCAACCACGACGCGACCCCGCTTGCGGCGCCATGATCCAGTCTTCCGAAGGAAGATGAGGAAATCCGCGAAAATTGACGAAATTGTTGAACTTCTTCAGACAGGTCGCGGCCCGCTTGTCGCAACCGGCCAGAAGCCTGATCCGGTCCCCGGCGACCGGCGCGATCCCCAGGCCATGCCACAGCTCGATCTCTCGCTGGCCGTTCGGCAGCGCGGTATCGTTCTTGACCGTGGCGCTCAGCCCCTCGGCCCCGCCGGTCAGGACCAGCAGGCTGCCGCGTTCGAACCAGCCCGCGTCATAGGCCGGAAAATCCGCAAAGCGCAGGATCCGTCCATCCTCGATAACCGCGATTTCTGTCTGGATGGCAAAGACTTCCCCTGTCAGCGCCAGCTTGCAGCGCCCGTCCCCCAGCCGGGCCGAGCAGCGCGGATGAAACACCCGCCCCCGTGCGGCATTCAACGGTTCCGCCAGACCGCGAAGCTCTGCCCGGAACGCGCCCTGGGCCCGCGCGATCTCTCCCAGGCTGCCCGCGAAGACCAGCCGCCGGGCAGAAACGTCGGTCCAGTCCACCTCCCACATCTTGACCTCGGCGCCGTCCCAGCGGCCCGCCAGAACGTCGCGTTCCGTGATCGCATCGTCGGACAGCGCCCCTTCCGCTTCCGAGTTGTCGACCGACAGCCCGGTGGCCTGGACCAGGGCACGGGCCGACATGCCATGGTCGGGGCGGAACCGGATCCCGCCAAAGGTCAGCGCCGCATCATGGTCGGTAAAACCCAGAACCATCCCGTCCGCGCGGCGCACCATCCAGGCGCGCGCCGTGGTCGTGACCGTCATACCCGCACCTCGACCACCGGAATGGACGGCATCTCGCCCGCCTGGAATGACGCGACCGAAACCGCGATCCGGTCGGTATCGAACCGCACCGGCACATCGAATTCGAAGCCCGCCGTCACCTCGGCCCCCGGCGGGGGCGCATCGGAAAAGGTGATCAGGCCCGTGGCGGGATCGACCTCGTAATGCGTGCCGGGAAAGACCTCGTTGCCGCCGACACCGGCGCGGACCGTATCCTTGACCGGCTTGCCGATCGGCCGGGCATAGCGGCCCGGCCCCGAGACATAGGTCTTGGCCAGTTGAAAGACCCGCGTCGCGCCGTCGCCCTGCGCGATGACCTGATCGTCAAAGGCCGGGGCGCGCGACGGCAGGCAGCTTTTGTAATCCGTCCAGTCCTTCCAGCGGAAGCCGTGCAACTGCCCCGCCCGCGCCTCGAAGAAGGCCACCAGGGCCGACAGGTCGTCCAGGGACCGCAGCCCCATGCCCGCGTCATAGCGGCGGCGGGCATGCGCCCAAGGGGTGTTGCGCTCCTCGAATCCGCTGGCAAGGGCAACGATCTCGGTGCGCCGTTCAGGCCCCCCGACCGAACCGAAGGACAGGTTCGCCGGAAATCTTACCTCGTGAAATGCCATGTCGGTCCCTGTTTCAACTGTTGCGTTCGCCACGCGCCAGAACGCGGCCCAGTTGCGCGGCGATCTGGGATTGGCTGCGCTGGAAGCCCGCGACATCCGGCGTGGTGACGTTCACCGTCACGTTCATCGGCCGCGACCCGCCACTGGCCGCCGCAACACCCAGCCTGCCATCCGCCCCCCGGCGCAGCGGCATGATCGCCTCGGGTCCGGCCTCGCCCATCAGGCCGGTGGCCCCCCGCATCGGAAAATGCGTGGGCTGGCTGACGACGCCGCCCTTGGCGAAGGGCATCACCCGGCCCTGAACGAAGGCCCCGCCATTGGCAAAGGGCATGGCGCCCGACAGCATCCCGCCGATCCCTTGGGCCAGCGATCCGGCCAGGGCATTCTCGACCGGCTTCATCGCCATCGAGAACACCGTGTCCGCGATCGACCGCCCGATGCCCTTCAGCGACTCGGACAGCTTTTCGCCGTCGAAGATCAGCCCGTCGAAAGCGCGCCGCAGGCCGCCCTCGATCCCGGAACTCAGCGATCCGACCTCGCGCGCGGTGACCGTCACCGATTGCCGCAGCCGATCCAGTTCCGCCTCGAAGGCGGCGGTCATGCGGCTGGTCTGGCCGAACCCCTGATCCAGGTCGTCCAGCGTCGTGCTGAAACCATCCTTGTTGGCCATAGCCCTTGCCCCTTATCCAGATGTGTCGCGCGGCCGGTCGGGAAAGCGCGCGGCCAGTTCCGCCAGCCGGTCCCGCGTCATGGCGGGCGGCCCTGCCTCGACCCCCAGCATCAGCGCCAACTCAGCCGGGGTCAGCGCCCAGAACTGATCCGGGCGCAGGCCCAGGCCCCGCATCCCGGCCCGCATCAGGCCGGGCCAGTCCAGGCCCCCGTTCATGCGGCGATCCGAAACGCCCGCGCCAGAAGCTCGGCCGCCGCGCGCCCCGCCGCGACCGGCCCACCGCCGATCTCGACCGTCAGAAGATCCGCCGCCGTGCCCCGCCAGCCGCCGCCGCGCAGGCCCGCGACCAGCACCGCCAGCACGTCGCGGCTGCTGAAGCGGCCCGCTTCGAACCGCCCGGCGATCTCCATCAGGCTGTCGGCGCCCAGGTCATGCTCCAGTTCGGCCAGGGCGCCCAGGGTCAGCCGCGCCACATGGGCGGCGCCGTCCAGCACCACCTCGACCTCTCCGCGCATCGGGTTCGCCATCACAGCGCCACGAAGGTCAGCACGCCGGCCGAGGCCATCGTCACCTCATAGGTCGCCTCGCCGTTATAGCTGCCCGCATATTCCAGCGCGGTCAGCTGGAACGGCCCCTCGACCGTGCCGAAATCCGGGATCACCACCTGGAACCGGGGCACCTCTCCGTCAAAGAAGATCTGCCGCGCGCGCCCGTCGGTCTTGGCGTCGCGAAACACCCCCGACCCGGAAATCGAGGCGCTGCGCACCCCTGCCCCGCCCAGCAGTTCACGCCAGCCGCCCTCGCTTTCCAGACTGGTCGCATCGACCGTCTCGGCGTTGAACGACAGGCGGGATGCGCGCAGCCCGGCAATCGTCTCGAACGCCCCCTCCCCGGTCATGTCCATCTTGATCAGCAGATCGCGTCCATTCTGTGCCGCCATGGCCCTTACTCCTCAACCCAGGTCAATGCGCGCGCGAAAGGTCAGATCGACCCGCCGCGCCGCGCCTTTTTCAATCCGCCGCGCCCTAGCGCGTTGGAACCACAAGCCCGTCAGCCGTCCCCGGCTCAGCGCCAACTGCGCCTGATCCAGCGCATCGGCCACCGCCACGGCAGCCGCCTTGACCGCCGCGAAGCCCACGCCCTGATCCGCGCCCGACAGGACCGAGACGACGAAATCGTGCTGCGACGCGGCCGCCGTCATGTCGCCCGCGTCCCGCACATCCTCGGGACCAAGCGAGACGAAGACGCCCGCAGGCGCCTCGACCGGCATCGCGTCGAAAATCGCATCGCCGACCATATCGCTCAGCGCGGCATCGGCCCGCAGATGCTGATAGACCGCCCCCTGCAGGGCGAGGCTTGCCGCAAAGCTCATGTCTGGTCCTCCTCGCGCGCGAAACATGTCAGCCACTGGCCGCTGGGGTCGCGTTCGGCCACCGCCTCGACCGCGAACAGGCGGCTGCCCATCCGCAGCCGCTGGCCCGCCACCGGGCGCCGGGGATCGCCCGCGCGGGCGCCCCGCACGGTGATCCGCCAGGCCACGACGCTTTCGGGCCCGACCTCGGCGCCGCGTTCCTGCCCCGTCCCGGCCTTCATCTCGGCCCACAGCGATCCGATTCGCTGCCAGACGGTGCGATAGCCGCCGATCCCGTCGTCCTGCCGAACCGAGCCTTCCAGATCCAGCCGCACGTTCAGGTTCGGCCCGCTCATCGCCGCGCCTCGCGGCTGCCGCGACCGGCCAGGGTGCGGACCTGCCGCCAGCGTTCGATCAGCGCGCTGACGCCAAAGGGCATCGCTGCCCTGGCGCCGTCATGGCTGCGATCCTCGTAATACCGCGCCGCCAGCATCACCACGGCCTGCGCCAGATCCGCCGGAACCTGGGACCAGGCATCGCCGAAACCGGCGGTGAAAGTCACGCTGACCATGCCCCGGCGCGGCACATGCGGCAGGATCACCCCGGCCGGCAGGATCATCGGCCGCTGCCCATGCGGCAGCAGCCGCCAGTTTTCGGCCGGCACTTCGGTCACGGTGCCCATGCCGTCGTCGATCTCGATCTTGTCGACCGAGATGACCGGCGCCAGGGGCAGTGTCTGGCCCAGCCGGTCGCGCCAGTCGTCAAGCTGCATCCGAAAGCGCCGGGTCAGCAGCACCTTGCCCGTGCGCGCCTCGATCGTGGCGATCGCCGCGCGCAGGAACCCCGCCAGGGCCGCGTCCTCGGCCGTGTCATCCGCAATCTCGAAGCCCGTTCCAAGCCGCAAATGCTCGCGCAGCGCCGCGACAGGCAGCGCCTCGGCTTCGGGCGCCGTTTCCTCGATCAGCATCATCTCGCGAACCTCCCGTCTTGCTGTCCGCTCGTCATCCATCGGGGCAAGGCCCGCCTGGGGCCTTGCCGTCGCATCAAATGGGAAAGACCGCGCCCGCGCGTCGGCCATCAGCGCGCGCGGACAGTTGCAAACCGGCATGGCCAGCGACCCGTGCGCGGTCTTTCCCTCACCTGGTCCCGCGATCGGGGATCAGGCGAACTGCAACAGCTTGACGGCGCGGAAATCGGTCACGCCGCCGCCCACGCGCTTGGTCGCATAGAACAGCACATGCGGCTTGGCGCTGAACGGGTCGCGCAGGACGCGCAGGTCGGGGCGTTCCACGATGGTATAGGCAGCGCGGAAATCGCCGAATGCCACGGACAGCGCATCGGCGCCGATATCGGGCATGTCCTCGCTGATCAGCACCGGATAGCCCAGCAGCTGCGGGGCCTGACCCGCGGCCAGCGCGTCGGTCCACAGGAACCGGCCATCGGCGTCCTTCATCTTGCGGATGGCGGCGGCGGTCTTCGAATTCATGACGAAGCTGGCATTGACCCGGTATTCGGCCCCCAGGGCATAGATCAGGTCGATCAGCGCATCCGCCGGAGCCGCCGGATCGAACCCGCCCGCAGCGCCGGTCTTGACGATGCCGATGGTGCCGTCGCCCGCCGTCGCATTGGGCGCGGTCGGATAGGACAGGATGCCCTTGGGCTTCGACACGCCGTCGCCGGTGACGAAGGCGGCCGCCTCGGACCGGGCGAACTTGTCGGCGATGCGCTCGGCCAGCCAGGCCTCGACATCGAAGGCGCCATCGTCCAGCAGACGCTGGCTGGCCTTGGGCATGGCCGACAGCTCGTGCAGCGGGATCGAGATGCGGTCGATGCCGCCCGGTGTCGTCTCAGCCGCCGTATCCTCGTCGGCCCAGCCCGCGCCGGTCTCGCCCTTCTCGACCAGCACTTCATAGCTGGCGGATTCGATGGTCACGACATTGGCCAGCTTGCGCAGGGACGCGCCGGAGCGCAGCACGTTCTGCACCGTTTCGGCGACCTGCGGCGCGGCCAGGAAGCCGCCGTCGCTGGCGACCGTCAGGCCCTTTTCCTCGATGACCAGGCCGCGCAGCCCGTCATCGTCGCCGCTGCGCAGATAGGCGTTGAAGGCCTTCTGATGCGGCACCTCGACCTCGGCGGTGGCGGACAGCGGGGTGCGGCCGCGAAGGGCGGTCTTGCGATCAAGCATGGTCATGCGTTCGTCCTGTGCAGTGAGTTTCTTCTCAATATCGTCACGAAAGCCCTTGAGTTCGCTGACGAACCCCATCATGGCCCCCTTCAGGTCGGCGGCCGTGCCGCCACCGTCCGCGGCTTTCACCTCGGTCATGGTCTGTCTCCTCATCGCGATGATCGGGGCCGACCTGCCCCTGTTTTCGGACCGCCGGGGCGATCCAAACCCGTCGACCGGGGCCTTGCCCGGCCAGCAATCTCAGACCCGCAACGCCTCGGCGGCCGCGGTGAACAGCGCCGCCATCTCGCGCAGGTCGTCCGCCTCCTTGCGGCCCACCTTCGCCTCGGGCAGCATCGGGAAGGTGACCAGCGACACCTCCCACAACTCGACCTCGGCCAGCACCCGGCGGCCTTGCTTGTCGCGTTCCGCACGGATGGTGCGATAGCCGATCGACAGCCCGTCGATGGCGCCCGCCTGGATCAGCGCCGCAGCCTCTCGGGCCTGCGCCACCTCGGGCAGCAGCCGGCCCTTGACCCACAACCCCTTCTCGTCCTCGCGGATATCCTCCCACACGCCGATGGGCTTTGCCGGATCGTGCTGCCACAGCATCCGCACCTTGTCGCCCTTGGCCGCCAGCCGCGCCAGCGACGCGGCAAAGGCGCCGGGCGCCACCGCATCGCCGCCCTGGTCGGTCAGCCCGAACAGGCTGGCATAGCCCTCGATCACCTGCCCGTCCGACAGCACGGGCGCACCGCCCGCGAATTTCACCTCAAGTCCCGGAACCATCCGTCAGCCTCCTTTCGGCGCGAATTCCAAAATGCCCTGCACCGCCTGCGTCAGGATCACCGCGACGACGCCATAGACGGTCATCCACAGCCGCCGCTCCAGCCCCTCGATCAGCGTCTCGATCCGCTCCAGCCGCTTTTCCACGGTGCCGAATTGCAGCGCCATGATCCGCTCCTGCGCCT
This sequence comes from Paracoccus sp. S3-43, assembly GCF_029027965.1. Classification (NCBI taxonomy): domain Bacteria; kingdom Pseudomonadati; phylum Pseudomonadota; class Alphaproteobacteria; order Rhodobacterales; family Paracoccaceae; genus Paracoccus; species Paracoccus qomolangmaensis. The sequence continues at coordinate 2,268,778 of NZ_CP119082.1, forward strand.
CGAACCGCTGGTCGTGCCAGCCGAAGCCGTCCTTCACGAAACGCGACCCCTCCATGGGATCACGCCCCGGCCAGCGGCGGCAGACCCAGCAATGCCCGCTTTTCCGCATCCGTCAGGAAGGTCGCGGCGCCGATCCGCGCCCATTGCTGGTCCCGCTCCTCAGCCAGGGCCGGGATGCGGTCGGGATCGGGGCGCAGTTCGACCTCGGCGCCCAGATGCTCGGACAGCCACCACGCCACTGATGCCGAGACCCTCGTCGCCAGCGGCAGCACCGTCAGGCGATAGAAGGCTCGATGCGCCTCGGCATAATTGGCATAGGTCGCGTCGCCGGGGATCCCCAGCAGCATCGGCGGCACTCCGAAGGCCAGCGCGATTTCCCGCGCCGCCGACAGCTTCGTCTCATGAAACTCCATGTCGGACGGCGAGAACCCCATCGGCTTCCAGTCCAGACCGCCTTCCAGCAGCATCGGACGTCCCGCGTTGCGCGCGCCCTGGTGGTTCACCTCGATCTCGCCCACCAGCCGGTCGTATTGCTCGGGCGACAGAACCCCCTGCCCGTCGATCCCCTTGTAGACGATCGCGCCACTGGGCCGCGCCGCATTGTCCAGCAGCGCCTTGGACCAGGCGCTTGCGCTGTTATGCACGTCCAGCGCCACCGCCGCCGCCTGCATGGGCGACAGCCCGTAATGGTCGTCCTGCGGATGGAAGGACTTGACGTGGCAGATCGGATCGGGGCTGCCGGTCATGTCGAACCGATGCTTGCGCCCACCCACCGCATAATCATAGGCGACCGGCCAGCCATCCGCCCCCGGAACGATGCTCATCCGGTCGGATCGCAGCACATGCAGCTCCTCGGGCAGGCCCTGCGCGCCCAGGCCCGCCGCCTCGACATAGCCGTTGCCGGACAGCAGCATCTGCCCGAACAGCGCCTCGAACAGTTCCGCCCGGCCCTGCCCCGGATTGGGGCGGCGCAGCAGATCCAGCACCGGATGCACGTCATAGCGGCGGTCGCGATCCTCGCAGACAACCGGCACCGCCGCCGCCGCCTCGGCGATCAGCTTGACGCAGCGAAAGCCGACCGGGTTGCCGACGAAGCCGCCCCGCGTCAGGCTGGCCGTATCCCGCGACGACCAGACCGTGCGCCCCGCGCCGCCGGCAAGCGCCACCACCCGGCCGGTCGCACTGGCCTTTCTCTCAAGCGGAGGAGCCTGCTTCTCCTCCCGCGCAAACAACCGAAACGCCATCTCTGCCTCCATGCCAACGAAAAAGGGCCGCCCCGGCGGGCAGCCCTTTCTTCTTCATGAAAATATCCCGGGGGTCCGGGGGCTGGCCCCCGGCCTACAACCGCCGCATCTGCGGCCGCCGCCAACCAGCCCCCGGCTCGATCACCAGCTCATGGATCGCCCAGACCAGCGCATCCAGCCGGTCCGGGCTGCCTCGCCCCTCGAAACCGCGCACCGTCATCTGGCACATCTGGTCCTCCAGCGCGCCCAGGCCCCGCAGATGCTTCACCCGCCCCTGCTCATAGAGCGCCGCCACGGGCTCGGCCCGCAGCCCCTTGCCGCGACCGGCCCGCAGGGCGCGGAACGGCACCAGAGGATCCACCTGCCGGATCACGCTTTCCACCAGATCGCCGCCCTGGTTCACCTCGGCTACCAGCCGCTCGGCGCCGTGGCGATCCATCGCCGCGATGGCGGCGCGCGCCCAGTCCAGGGGACCGCCCTTGACCGTGGCGTCCTCCAGCACATAGGTCCGCCAGTCGCCCGGCTCGCCCTCGGCGACGACGCCCGCGACCACGATGCCGCATTCGTCGCTGGCCTTGCCCGCCGTCACCGCCGGATCGACCGCCACGACAACCCGCGACAGCTTCGGCGCCCGGTCCACCCGGCAGCCTTCCAGCATCGCCGTGGTCCACAGCGCGCCCTCCACATCGTCCAGCAGCACACCGTCCAGTTCCTGCCGCCCCAGCCGGGTGCCGCCGTAACGCTGCGCCACCTCGGCCAGAAAGCTTTCCGCCAGATAGGCGCGGTTCGCATCGGTCGGCGCATGGGTCGTCACGGTTGACGCATTGCCCAGGATCCGCTTCAACACGCCCACATTGCGCGGAGTCGTCGTGACGACCTGCTGCGGATGCTCGCCCAGGCGCAGCGCGAATTGCAGCATGTCCCAGACATCCTCGGCCTTCTTCCACTTGGCCAGCTCGTCCGCCCAGGCCGCGTCGAATTGCGGCCCGCGCAAGGCCTCCGGCTCATGCGCGGAATAGACGGTGGCCGTCGCGCCATTGGCCCAGACCAGCCGCTTGCGCCCGGCCTCCCAGACGGGACGCCGGTCGGGCGGCGAACAGGCGAGGATCCCAGACTCACCGAACACCATCACCTCGCGCACCTGGTCGAAGGTCTCGCCCACCAGGGCGACACGGTGACACCGGCCGGGTGCGGCGGCACTCGGTCCCTCGACCATCCGCCGCACCCATTCGGACCCGGCACGGGTCTTGCCCGCGCCGCGCCCGCCCATGATGACCCAGGTTTTCCAGTCGCCCTCGGGGGGCAGCTGGTGCGGCAGGGCCCAGAACTCGAACAGCCAGGGCAGCGCCATCAGAGCGTTTTCCGACAGCCCGCCCAGGAATGCGTCAACCTCCTCCGGCGCGGCGGAGGCAAGCCAGGCGGCGCCCGATTTCATCTCTTGCCGCGTCAAGGTCGAGGCTTCCGCCTCCGACCACGCCGGCGATGTCCTTGCGTAACTTGTCAACCCTGTTCCTTTCCGCCATCAGAAGGCCGACCGCCTCGCGGACGACCTTCGCGGTTTGCATGGCTTCCTTCAGCTCGGCGGGATCGACGGCCCCGCTCTGCCGGGCCTCCAGCGCGGCCTCGTGACGTTTCAAATCCTTGACATAGGACCAGAACAACCCTTCGGCGACGGCGATGGCCTCGCTGGGGTCCATGCCTGCCTCCGCACTCGCAACCGGCTTCACGTCCGCCGCGGCCGTGTTTCGCCTGGCCGCGAACGGTCCTTCGGGATCACCGATGCCGATCCCGCGCCATTCCATATCGTTCATGCAAACTGTCCCGCCTCGTGTCCTGTCCGCACGAGCCGAAAAATGAAAAAGCGGCCCAGAGGTTGCCCCCGGCCGCTTGCCCACTTCTCCCAGCATGGAAAGTTTCTACCCCAGGGCGTTCGGTAAGTCAATTACTAAACCGGGGCGCGCACGGCGCGGGCTTTGTTATCCAGTCCGAACAAAGACTTGCGCCGCGCAACACCCCTGCGCAACACCCGGCATTTCCCTGCGCACCAGCCCGGCCGAAACCGCCCGGCAGGCGCAACGGGGATTCGGTTTCAGGTCTCCTTCGTGCCCTTGCCCTGCGACGCCCTGCCTTGGCCCTTGGCCTCGGTCGCGGCGGCGATGGCATTGGCGGCCTCGTCCTGCATCTTCTGGGCGAACCCCACCATCTGCGCGGCATAGGCCTCGGCCCATTCCGGCAGATGGCCCGATTTCAGCGCGGCGGCACGCATCTCCTCGCCCTTTTCGCGGATCTTCTCGAACTGCTCCTCCCAGGCGTTCTGCATCGCCTGCCACTGGTTGCGGACATTCTCGCCCGCTTCCTCGAAATAGCCCCTGAACTGGCGGTTCATCTCGTCCTGGCGTTGCAGGGCGGTTTCCTGCCACTTGCGGGCGCTTGCCAGCATCTCGTCGTTGCGGCTGTTCAGGTCGTCCTGCCATTCCGCCACGCGCTTTTCATAGGTGCGCGCATTTTCGGCCAGGGTCGAAAACATGTCGGACAGTTTCATGGCTCATCCTCCTGCAAGGCGATGGCCGGGCGCGGTCCGCGCCACGAAAAAGCCCGCCCTTGCCTGCAATGCTGCGCAACCGGGCGGGCTTTGTCAAATGCCTTGAACCGCTTGCGGCCTAGCCGTCGCCCTGGACCGGGCTTGTCGGGTCGCCGCCCTGCTGACGCTCGATCTCGCGCCAGCGGGCGACGGCGGCGTTATGTTCCTCCAGCGTGCGGGAAAACGTGTGCCCGCCGGTCCCGTCGGCCACGAAGAAGACGTAATCCGTGCTGTCGGGATTCAGCGCCGCATGGATCGCCGCGCGGCCCGGATTGGCGATGGGCGTCGGCGGCAGCCCGTCCACGCGATAGGTGTTATAGGGCGTCCGCACCGCCAGTTCCGACCGCCGCAGCCCGCGATCCAGAACCCCCTGGCCGTTGGTGATGCCATAGATGACCGTCGGATCCGTCTCCAGCCGCATCCCGCGTTCCAGCCGGTTGACGAAGACGCTGGCGACCTGCGCCCGCTCGTCCGCCACGCCGGTCTCCTTCTCCACGATCGAGGCCATGATCAGCGCCTCCTCGGGCGTCTCGTAGGGCAGGCCGAAGGGCCGCGCCTCCCATTCCTCGGCCAGGATCGCCGCCTGCCGCTGCGCCATCTCGGCCAGCAGCGCCGAACGGCCGCGGCCCTTCTCGACCTCATAGGTGTCGGGGGCAAGGCTGCCCTCGGCCGGGACATCCTCGACCTCGCCGGTCAGGAAAGGCGCGGCCTTCAGCGCCTCGACCACCTGCCAGCTCGTCACGCCCTCGGCCAGGGCCACGCGCAGCCGCACGCCGGGCTTCTCGACCGCGGCCGAGATCGCCTCGGGCGATTCCTCGGTCGCCGGGTTGAAGCGCGCCATTTCCTCGAAGGCGCCGGTATCGGGGTTCATGTCGCGCAGCAGCACGGCGTTCTCGCGCACGCCCACGCGCACCAGAACCTCGGTCCCGCAGGTCGACGGCCCGCCCGCCGTGATGACCCCGACGATCTGCTCCATGCTGGCATGGGGCGGCACCAGATAGCTGCCGAATTTCAGCTCCCGCGCCTTGTCCAGATAATCCGTCCCGGCCCGGAAGACATAGGAATTTCTGATCGCCCCCTGCTCGACAAGCTGCTGGCTGACCGCGTTCAGGCTGGCCCCCGGCGCGACCTGCACGCATTGCGCGACCGCGCTCGGCCCCGGCCCGCTGAACTGGTGCCTGGCCCAGGCCACCGCCGCCGCCGCCGCGATCAGCATCACGATCAGCAGCGTCAGAAAGTTCGACGCGATGTTGCGCCAGATCATTCCCGGACCTTCCCAAGGACCAGCGAGGCATTCGTCCCGCCAAAGCCGAAGCTGTTGGACAGCGCCACATCGACGCGCCGCCGCACGGCCGCGTTCGCCGCCAGATCCAGCCGCGGCTCGACCGCCGGATTGTCCAGGTTGATGGTCGGCGGGCAGATCTGGTCGCGGATCGCCAGCACGCAGAAGATCGCCTCGACCGCGCCCGCAGCCCCCAGCAGATGCCCGATGCTGGACTTGGTGGAGGACATCACCACGTCCTTGGCATGATCGCCCAGCAGCCGTTCCACAGCGCCCAGTTCGATGGTGTCGGCCATGGTGCTGGTGCCATGGGCGTTGATGTAATCCACAGCCCCCGGTTCCAGCCCGGCATTCTTCAGCGCGTTCCGCATCGCCCGGAAGCCGCCGTCGCCATCCTCGGAAGGCGCGGTGATGTGATAGGCATCGCCCGACAGCCCATAGCCCAGAACCTCGGCATGGATCCTGGCCCCGCGCGCCCTGGCGTGCTCGTATTCCTCCAGCACGACGCAGCCCGCGCCCTCGCCCATCACGAAGCCGTCGCGATCCGCGTCATAGGGGCGGCTGGCGGCCTGCGGATCGTTGCCGCGCTTGGTCGACAGCGCCTTGCAGGCGTTGAAGCCCGCGATGCCGATCTCGCTGATCGGGCTTTCCGCCCCGCCCGCGACCATCACATCGGCATCGCCCAGCGCAATCAGCCGCGCCGCGTCGCCGATGGCATGCGCCCCCGTGGAACAGGCCGTCACGACCGCATGGTTCGGCCCCTTGAAGCCGAAGCGGATGCTGACCTGCCCCGAGACCAGGTTGATCAGCGCGCCGGGAATGAAGAAGGGCGACACCCGCTTCGGCCCGCGCTCCTTGATCAGCACCGCCGTATCGGCGATCGAGGTCAGCCCGCCGATCCCCGACCCGATCATCACGCCGGTCCGCTCGCGGTCCTCCTCGGTCGCAGGCTCCCAGCCTGAATCCCTCACCGCCTGCTCGGCCGCGGCCATGCCATACAGGATGAAGTCATCGACCTTGCGCCGGTCCTTCGGCTCCATCCAGTCATCGGGATTGAACGTGCCGTCGCCGCCGTCGCCGAAGGGGATCTCGCAGGCGTATTTCGTCACCACGTCCTTGGGATCGAAGCGGGTGATCGGCCCGGCGCCGGACTGCCCGGCCAGCAGCCGGTCCCAGGTCGCCTCGACGCCGCAGGCCAGCGGCGTGACCATCCCCAATCCGGTGACAACAACCCTGCGCATCCACGATGTCCTTCACGCTGCGAATTCGTTCGGCCCTGATACACGCGGCGGAGGAACCGCGCAACGCTGCGAACACCCGCCACTCGGCGGCTTTCTTCTTCATCCGAATATCCCACAGGGGGTCTGGGGGACGTGAAGTCCCCCAGCAGTCGCGGGACGCAATCAGACCAACCCCTCGGCCCGGAAATCCGCCCGCAAGTCGCGCTCGGGGCGCGGCCCGACATGGCCGATCACCTCGGCCGCCGCGATGCAGCCCATCCGCCCCGCCACCGCCAGCGGGACGCCCAAAGCCAGACCATAGATCAGCCCGGCGGCGAACTGGTCCCCCGCCCCGGTCGCGTCCACCGGCACGATCCGATGCACGGTCGCCGTCACCCGCTCGCCCTCGCGGATCAGGATCGCATCCTCGCCCGACCGGGTGCAGATCACCGTCCCGCAATCAGCACTGGCCAGCCGCAGCGCCTCCTCCAGATCCTCGACCTGATACAGCGACTGCCATTCATGGATATTGCCGATCACGTAATCCATCGGCCCGGAGACCAGGCGGCGGAAATCCGCGCGGTGGCGGTCCACGCAGAAGGGATCGGACAGGGCGATTCCCGCCTGCCCGCCCGCCGCGTGGCAGGACCGCGCGGCCTTCAGGAAGGCTTCCTTCCCCTTGGGCTTGTCGAACAGGTATCCCTCCAGGAACAGCCAGCCCGCCCCCTGGAACACCGCCGGGTTCACGTCCTCCGGTCCCAGTTCGGCGGAAATCCCCAGATAGGTGTTCATCGACCGCTCGCCATCCGGCGTCACGAAGATGATGCTGCGCGACGTGGGCAACTGATCGCCCGCGACCGGAGGGTTCACGAACACCGTCCCCGCCGCCTCGGTCTGCTCGGCATAGGACAGGCCCAGCGGATCGTCGGCCACCCGGCCGATGAAGGCCGTGCGCAGCCCCAGCATCCCGATGCCCGCCAGGGTATTCGCCACCGACCCGCCCGGCACCAGCCGGGACTGCGCGCGCCCCGGCCCGTGATCATCCGCCTGCGCGGCCATCAGGTATTCCGACCGCTCGCGCTCGATCAGCTGCATGATCCCCTTCCGGATCCCCAACGCGGCCAGCCGGTCGTCCTCGGTGGGCGAGATCACGTCCATCACCGCATTGCCGATGCCGATCACATAGGGGGTGGTCATGCGGTCCTCTCCTCATAGGGGCACAGATCGTAAATAGGGCAGACCGCGCAGCGCGGGCGGCGTGCCTGGCAGATATAGCGGCCGTGCAGGATCAGCCAGTGATGGGCGTCCTGCTGGAAGCGGGCGGGCACGTTGTCCTCGATGGCGCGCTCGACCTCCTCGACATCGCGGCCGGGCGCGATGCGGGTGCGGTTGCCGACCCGGAAAATATGCGTATCGACCGCCTGCGCGGGAAAATGGAAGGCGCTGTTCAGCACCACATTGGCCGTCTTGCGCCCGACGCCCGGCAGGCTCATCAGCGCCGCGCGGCTGTCGGGAACCTCGCCGCCGTAATCATCGACCAGAATGCGCGACAGGGCGATCACGTTCTTCGCCTTCTGGCGGAACAGGCCGATGGTCCTGACATGCTCGGTCACGCCTTCAAGCCCCAGATCCAGCATCTTCTGCGGCGTGTCGGCCAAGGCGAACAGGCCCTTGGTGGCCTTGTTCACGCCCATATCGGTCGCCTGCGCCGACAGCGCCACCGCCACCACCAGCGTGAAGGGGTTCGAGAACACCAGCTCGGTCCGGGGCTGCGGATTGGCCTCGGCCAGGCGCGAGAAGATCGCGACCTGCTGGGCAAAGGGCAAGGGCTGCGGCGGACGGCGGGGCTGGACCATGGCCCGACGCTTTTGGCCGTCCGCGCCCGGCAATGCAAGCCCGGCCCCGAAGCCACGGGTTTTTTTCCGCCAATCCAGCATCTTCCACGCAGCCGTGACTTTCCTTTCCGCCGGAACTGGGCCAGCGTCGGGGCGTTGGGCGGCAACCGGACATTGCCGCGTGATCAAAGCCGCAAGACCAGGAAAGGGAAAATCCATGAACCTTCGCGTCACCACCATCCTTGCCACCGCCGGCCTTGCCGCCCTTGGCGCCTGCGCCCCCACCGACGGCACCGGCATCGGCACCGCAGGGATGAGCCGCACCCAGCAAGGCGCCCTGGCCGGGGCCGCCGTCGGCGCCGTGCTGGCGGGCACCCGCGACAGCGACAGCAACAACCAGGGCCGGGACGCCGCGCGCGGCGCGATCCTGGGCGCGGCGGCAGGGGCCATCGCGGGCAACGTCCTGGACCGCCAGGCGCAGGCGCTGCAACAATCGGTCAGCAGCAACGTCCAGGTCGTGAACCGGGGCGACCACCTGCAAGTCATCCTGCCCGAGGGCATCCTGTTCGCCACAGATTCCGCCGCCGTCACCGGTCAGGCGCAGAACGACCTCTATGCCGTGGCGCGCAACCTCAACCAGTATCCGAACAGCCGCGTGCAGGTCGTGGGCCATACCGACAATACCGGATCGGCCGCGCATAACATGGACCTGTCGCAGCGCCGCGCCCAGTCGGTCGCCAGCATCCTGACCGCCGCGGGCGTCGCCCCGGCGCGCCTGACCGCCACCGGGCAGGGCTTCAACCAGCCGGTCGCCTCGAACGACACCGCCGCAGGCCGTGCCCAGAACCGCCGGGTCGAGATCCTGATCTGGCCGACCCGCTGATCGCACCGCCTGAAACGCAAAACCCCCGGTCGCGGGACCGGGGGTTTTTTCGTGATCACTGTCCGAATGCCGTCAGTTCAACCGGCGGGCCACGTCTTCGATGGCATCGTCGATCCCGGCGGACCGCTGGCCCGCCGCCACCTGCTGCGCCAGCAGGGTCGAGGCCGCAGCCACCGCCGCCTGCACCGCGCGGTCGCGCACCGCGCGCACCGCATCGCTTTCGGCGTTGGAGATCTGGTCCTCGGCCGCTTTCAGCCGACGCTCGATCGAGGTCTTCAGGTCGGCCTTGGCCTTGGCGGCCTGGGCCTCGGCCTCGCGCTTGGCATTGGCGACGATCTGCTCGGCCTGGCCCGCCACCTCGCGCTGACGGCGCTCATAGCTGGCATAGATTTCCTGCGCCTCCTCGCGCAGGCGCTTGGCCTCGTCCAGATCGCGGCGGATGCCCACGGCCCGCTGGTCCAGCAGCGCGCCCAGACGGGCGGGAACCTTGAAGTACAGCAGCACGCCCACGAAGACCAGGAACGACACCAGCACGATGAAGTCCGTGTTCCGCAACGAGAAGAACGGGCCGGCCGCGGCCGCAGCCGGTCCGGCTGCCAGCGACGTGGCGGCAATGAGGGAAAGTTTCTTCATTGCAAGGCCCCTTTCATGCGGCTGTCCACGGCCTGATCGACGGCCGCCTGATCGACCGTCCCGCCGAAGCTGCGCACCAGTTCGGCGGCAACGTCGCGGGCGACCTCGCGCGCATCGCTATCGGCGCTGTCGCGGATCTCGCGGATGCGCTGTTCCGATTCCGCCGCCCGCGCCGAAATCTCGGCATCGGCATGGGCGATGGCCGCGTCCAGTTCCTTCTGGATCTCGGCGCGGTTGGCGGCGACGATCTTGCCCGCCTCGGCCCGCGCGTCGGCCAGGGCCTTGTCATAGGCGGCCTCGGCCTCCTTGGCCTTCAGCTTGAATTCCTCGGCGGCCATCAGGTCGCCGGTCACGGCGCCCTGGCGGTCGGACAACACGGCGCCGATGCGCGGCAGCGCGATCTTGGCCACGACCCAATACAGCACCAGCATGGTGACGATGAGCCAGAAAATCTGGTTCCCGAAGGATGTCAGATCCAGCTGGGGCAGGCCCGTGGCTGTCTCGGTCTCGCCATGCGTGACGGAACTCGCCACGCTTTCGGTATGTTCGGCCGCGGTATGGGCGGCCTCTTGCAACAGGCTGATCATGTCCAAACCCCTTGGCCTTGAAGGTCACGAAGGGGCGGGGGCCGAACCCCCACCCCGCCGCAAGGATGGCGTTGGATCAGACTGCGAACATCAGCAGAAGCGCGACCAGGAACGAGAAGATCCCCAGGGCTTCGGCGAAGGCCATGCCGATGAACAGCGTGGCGGTCTGGCCGGCGGCGGCCGACGGATTGCGGAGCGCGCCCGACAGGAAGTTGCCGGCGACGTTGCCCACACCGATGGCGGCCCCGCCCATGCCGATGGCGGTCAGGCCGACGCCGATATACTGGCCCAGTTCTCCGATATTGCCTTCCATGATGATGCTCCTTGCGGTTGGAAGTGATGGATTGGGATGATGACCTGTGCGTCCGACGTCAATGCGACGGATGCAGCGCGTCTTTCAGGTAAACGCAGGTCAGGATGGTGAAGACGTAAGCCTGGATGAAGGCCACCAGGATTTCAAAGGCATACATGCCGACCACCGCGATGATCGAGATCGGCGCGACGGCGGCGATGGCCGCGAAGCCCGCGAAGACCTTGATGACCGCGTGACCGGCGATCATGTTGCCCGCAAGTCGGATCGAGTGGCTGACGGGGCGCACGAAATAGCTGATGACCTCGATCACCGCCAGCACCGGTCGGATCGCCAGGGGGGCCGAGCGGACCCAGAACAGATCCAGGAAATGCGCGCCGTTCTTGACAAAGCCGATGATCGTCACCGTCAGGAACACCGCCAGCGCCAGCACCCCCGTCACCGCGATATGCGACGTGACCGTGAAGGCCATGGGCAGCAGGCCCAGGACGTTGGCGAAGACGATGAACATGAACAGCGTCATGATATAGGGGAAGTATTTCAGCCCGTCCTTGCCGGCGATGTCGGCGACCATCTTGTGGACCAGGCCATAAGCCAGCTCGGCGATCGACTGGCTGCGGCTGGGGACGATGGCCCGGCCGCGCGTGCCCATCACCAGCAGGGCCAGCGTGGCCGCGACGATCAGGACCAGCCACAGCGTGACATTGGTCGGCGTATACCAGTGGACCGCACCGTCCCCGAACAGCGGGCGCACGATGAACTGGTCCATCGGGTGGAAAGACAGGCCGGTTGCCTCGCCATGCGCTTCTGTCGCCACGATCAGTCCCTCTCGTCGGTGCCCGGCGGCTTGCCGGATGTGCTGCCAAGTTCGGCTGCCGTGCGCATCATCACCTTGATGCCGGCCACGAAGCCCAGAAGTATGAACAGGATCAGCATGATCGGCAGGGTGCCGAACAGCCAGTCCAACCCGTATCCGATCCCGGCGCCCAGCATGATGCCCGCGACGATCTCGGTGACCATGCGCCAGGCGACATGCGCCTTGTCATAGCCCGCCATCGGCCCGGCGGCCTCTGGCTTCGCGGTCAGCTTGGACAGCCGCTCCTCCAGGTCGCGCAGGCGGGCGGCATCCGCGTGCCGGTCCGCGCTGTCCCTGGGGTCTTCGGCCATCTGTCGCGCCCGCTCTTCGTTGCGGGGCTGTCTAGGGTGGATCCCCGGCCAAGTCAAGGACCGATAAAATTGCCTCAATTCACTGTTTTTCAATGAAATTCCGGATTCCGGGGCGGGCGTCTTGCGCCCCGCGGTCCCTGCCCCGGCCGGACAATATTCAACCGGACAGTTGACCATTCCCGCCATTCCGCGCCATCACGGGCGGATGAACGCCCCCGCGCCCGACCGGCTGGACCTGATCTTCTCGGCCCTTGCCGACCCCACGCGGCGGCGGGTGCTGTCGATGCTGCTGGAAGACGACATGGCCGTCAGCGACGTGGCCGCCCCCTTCGCCATGAGCCTGGCGGCGATTTCCAAGCATCTGTCGGTGCTTGCGGCGGCGGGACTGATCCGGCAGGAACGCCGGGGCCGGATCACCTGGTGCAAGCTGGATCCGGACGGGATGCGCGCGGCATCCGTCTGGATGCGGGGCTTCGGGCAGTTCGACCCGGTGGATCTGGACGATTTCGAACGGTTTCTAGAGGCGCAGATCAGCGAATGGAGCAGCGATGACGGCGCCGACTGACATCCTCTGCATCGGCGCGATGCTGTGGGACGTGATCGGCCGCGCGCCGCGCCGGATGGCGCCGGGCGCCGACGTGCCGGGCCGGATCCGCCACATCCCCGGCGGCGTGGCGCTGAACGTCGCGGTGGCGCTGGCCCGCCGGGGGTTGCGCCCCGCCGTCCTGTCCGCCGTGGGCCGCGACCCCGAAGGCTGCGCCCTGGTGGCCGAGGCCGAACGGCTGGGCGTTCTGACCGCGCATCTGGCCCGCGACACCGGCCTGCCGACCGACACCTATATGGGGATCGAGGACAGCGAGGGGCTGATCGCCGCCGTCGCCGATGTCCATAGCCTGGAGGATGCGGGCACCGCGATCCTGGCCCCGCTGGACGGGGCGCTGTCCGGCTGGGCCGGTCCGGTCGTGCTGGACGGCAACCTGACCGAGGATCTGCTGGCAACCGTCGCCCGCGACCCGCGCCTGGCGCAGGCCGATCTGCGCGTGGTTCCCGCCAGCCCCGGCAAGGCCGAGCGGCTGGAACCGCTGATCGCCGCCCGGCGCGGCTGCTTCTATCTCAACCGGCTGGAGGCCGAGATCCTCGCCGGCCGCGCCTGCCCGGACGCCGCCACCGCCGCGCAGGCCGTGGTGGCGCGCGGCGCCGCCCGCGTGCTGGTCACCGACGGCCCCCGCCCGGTGGCCGAGGCGGTGGCGGGCGGCCCGACCCTGACCTTCGCCCCGCCGCCCGTCACCGTCGCGCGCGTGACCGGCGCGGGCGACTGTTTCCTCGCGGCGCATCTGGCCGCCGAACTGAACCGACAGCCGCGCGACGCGGCGCTGCGCCAGGCCGCCTGTGCCGCCGCCGCGCATGTTTCCGGAAAGGATGTTCCATGACCGCCCCCCTCACCTTCTCTGCCGAAGTTTCCGACGCGCTGGCCGCCGGGCGCCCGGTCGTGGCGCTGGAATCGACGATCATCACCCACGGGATGCCCTGGCCGCAGAACCTGGACATGGCGCGGCAGGTCGAACAGGCGATCCGCGACAACGGCGCGGTGCCCGCCACCATCGCCGTGATGGGCGGGCGGATCCATGTCGGCATGGACGACAAGGCGTTGCAGGCGCTGGCGCAGACCCCGCCCGATCAGGCGATGAAGCTGTCGCGCGCCGATCTGGCGGTCTGCCTGGCCGATGGCCGCACCGGCGCGACCACGGTCGCCGCGACGATGATCTGCGCCCATCTGGCGGGCATCCGGGTCTTCGCGACCGGCGGCATCGGCGGCGTGCATCGCGGCGCGGAAACCAGCTTCGACATTTCCGCCGACTTGCAGGAACTGGCGCAGACCCCGGTGACGGTGGTCGCGGCGGGGGCCAAGGCGATCCTGGACCTGCCCAAGACCTGGGAGGTGCTGGAGACCCTGGGCGTGCCGGTGATCGCCTATGGCCAGGACGAGCTGCCCGCCTTCTGGTCGCGCGCCAGCGGCATCAGGGCGCCGCTGCGCATGGACAGCGCCGACCAGATCGCCGCCGCCGCCGCCATGCGCGCCCGTCTGGGCCTGAAGGGCGGCCAGCTTGTCGCCAACCCGATCCCGCCCGACGCCGAGATCGCCGCCGATGTGATCGGCCCGGTCATCGAACAGGCCCTGTCCGAGGCCGAGGCCCGGAACGTCGCCGCCAAGGAGGTCACGCCCTTCCTGCTGCAACGCATCTTCGAACTGACCGGGGGCCGCTCGCTGGAATCGAACATCGCCCTGGTCCTGAACAACGCCCGGCTTGCCGCGCGTATCGCCGCCGCCATGACCGAACGATGACCCATTGACCGCCCCGCCCGTCCCGGCGTAAGGCTGGCCCCGTGCGCGGCTGGCGGAATTGGTAGACGCAGTTGGTTTAGGTCCAACCGCTTCGGCGTGGGGGTTCGAGTCCCTCGCCGCGCACCAGAGCCCTGATGATCGGGCGAAAGCATCGCACGGAAATACACACCATTTTGCGCAGAGTCATTGACCGACTCGCGGCTTGATGTGTATATACTTGCTCACCCGAGGATCCGGATGAACCTGGAAACCGACAGCCGGAAGATCATCCAGATGCTGAAGGCCGAGGGATTCGAGGAGGTCTCGAAGCGCGGATCGCACCTCAAGCTCAGGAAAGGCGACAGAACGGTGATCGTGCCGCATCCGAAAAAGAACCTGCCCGTCGGAACGGTGCGCAGCATCTATTGGCAGGCCGGTCTCCTCTGACACCCAGGACAGGTAAGCCGCCATGAAACTTTACACCGCCATCGTTCACAAGGACGCCGGGTCGGCCTATGGGCTGACCTTCCCGGATCTTCCCGGCTGCCATGCGGCAGCCGACGAATGGGACGACATTCCCGCCGCTGCCGCCCAGGCCCTCGATCTCTGGTTCGACGATCAGGCCGATGTCGAACCGTCCTCGATCGAGGCTATCCGCAAGCGAGAGGATGTCGCCATCAGCCTGAAAGAGGGGGGATCGCTCATCACCATCCCCTATATCAGCGCGGACGGCGCGCCCGAGCGGATCAACGTCTCGATCGAGCGCGGCCTTCTGCGGTCCATCGACCGCACGGCAAAAGCGCGTGGAATGACCCGCTCCGCATTCCTCGCGGCGGCCGCGCGGCACGAGGTCACCGGGGCCTGAAAACACGATCCGACGGATGCACGGCCTTCGAAAGCAGCAGATCTCGCAGCATTTATCATACATGAAAGTGTTCCTGGCCGGTTCCCCTTCGCCTTGACTTTTGACCAGCCGGTCAGCAAACTTGAACCATACCTATCTATCGACAGGCAGCAGGAGGGGTCTTATGAACATCGACCTTTCGCGCCGCGGCTTCTTCAAGCTGGCGGGAGCGGGGGTTGCGGCGACATCGCTGGGGGCCATGGGCTTCGGCGGGGCCGAGGCGGCGGAACAGGCGCATGTGCGCGCCTTCAAGCTGGCCACGACCACGGAAACGCGCAACACCTGTCCTTACTGCTCGGTCGCCTGCGGGATCATCATGTATTCCAAGGGCGACGTGAAGGCGGGCGAGACCGCCCAGCTTCTGCATATCGAAGGCGACGCCGACCATCCGACGAATCGCGGCACGCTGTGCCCCAAGGGCGCGGCGCTGAAGGATTTCGTCCATGCGCCCACGCGCCTGACCAAGCCGCGCTATCGTCCCGCCGGTGCCGGCGACTTCCAGGACATCACCTGGGAAGACGCGCTGGACAAGATCGCCCGCGCCCTGAAGGACGACCGCGACGCCAACCTGATCCAGGTGAACGAGGCGGGCGTGCCCGTCAACCGCTGGACCACGACCGGCTTTCTCGCGGCATCGGCCACGACAAACGAGACCGCATGGCTGACCTACAAGACGGTCCGGTCCATGGGGATCGTCGGATTCGATAACCAGGCGCGCGTCTGACACGGCCCCACGGTGTCCAGTTTGGGCCCGACATTTGGCCGTGGAGCGATGACCAACTCCTGGACCGACATCAAGAATACCGACCTTGTGGTCGTCATGGGCGGCAACGCCGCCGAAGCGCATCCCTGCGGCTTCAAATGGGTGACCGAGGCCAAGCATCATCGCGGCGCCAAGCTGATCGTGGTCGATCCGCGCTATAACCGCACGGCATCCGTGTCGGATTACTATGCCCCGATCCGTCCGGGCAGCGACATCGTGTTCCTGATGGGCGTGATCCGCTGGTGCATCGAGAACGACAAGGTGCAATGGGATTACGTCCGCAACTACACCAACGCCAGCTTCCTGGTGAAGGACGAGTTCGGCTGGTCCGACGGTCTGTTCACCGGCTATGACGAGGAAAAGCGCGACTACGACAAGTCCAGCTGGGACTACAAGATGGGCGAGGACGGGTTCGTCCAGACCGACCCGACCTTGCAGGATCCGCGCTGCGTCTGGAACCTGCTGCGCGCGCATGTCGACGCCTATACGCCGGACTTCGTCGAACGCATCTGCGGCACGCCCAAGGACAAGTTCCTGCATATCTGCGGCATGATCGGCGAATGCTCGACGCCAACCAGGACCATGACCTCGATGTATGCGCTTGGCTGGACCCAGCATTCCAAGGGCGCGCAGAACATCCGCGGCATGGCGATGCTGCAACTGATCCTGGGCAATATCGGCGTCCGGGGCGGGGGCATGAACGCCTTGCGCGGCCATTCCAACATCCAGGGCCTGACCGATATCGGGCTGATGTCGAACCTGATCCCCGGATACCTGAACATCCCGACCGAAGCGGAAGCGGACTGGGCGACCTACATGTCCACGCGCGACTTCCAGCCGATCGTGCCGGGGCAGACCAGTTACTGGCAGAACTATTCCAAGTTCATGGTCAGCTTCATGAAGGCCATGTGGGGGGATGCCGCCACGGCCGAAAACGACTGGGCCTATCACTATCTGCCGAAACTGGACGTGCCCGCCTATGACGCCATGCGCATGTTCGAGCTGATGAACCACGGCAAGGTGAACCTGTATTTCTGCCAGGGCTTCAACCCGATCCTGTCCTTCCCCAACCGGGGCAAGATGACCGAGGCGTTCTCCAAGCTGAAGATGCTGGTGGTCATGGATCCGCTGGCGACGGAAACCTCGCATTTCTGGCAGAACCACGGCATCCACAACGACGTGGACCCGACGGCGATCCAGACCGAGGTTCTGGAACTGCCCACCACCTGCTTTGCCGAGGATGAGGGCGCGTTGGTGAACTCGGGCCGGTGGCTGCAATGGCACTGGCCGGGGGCGACCCCGCCGGGCGAGGCCAGGCACGACACCTGGATCATGGCGCAGATCTTCCAGCGGGTGCGCAAGCTGTATCAGGACGAGGGCGGGGTGTTCCCCGATCCGATCCTGAACCTGACCTGGGACTATCGCGATCCGGGCGACCCCAAGGCCGACGAACTGGCCAAGGAAATGAACGGTCGCGCGCTGGCCACCGTCTATGACGCGGCCGATCCCACCAAGGTCGTGGCCGAGGCCGGGCAGCAATTGTCAAGCTTCGGGCATTACCGCGACGACGGATCGACCATGGGCGGCTGCTGGATCTATGCCGGAAGCTGGACCGAGGCGGGCAACATGATGGCGCGGCGGGACAACAACGATCCCGACGACACCGGCGCCTTCCTGAACTGGGCCTTCGCCTGGCCCGCGAACCGGCGGATCCTCTATAACCGGGCGTCCTGCGACTTGCAGGGCAAACCCTGGGATCCGACCCGCAAGATCATCGAATGGACCGGCGAGAAATGGGAGGGCTATGACGTGCCCGACATCCCGGTCACGGCCAAGCCCGAGGAGGTCGGCCCGTTCATCATGAACCCCGAAGGCGTGTCGCGCCTGTTCAGCCGGGGCATGATGCGGGACGGCCCCTTCCCCACGCATATGGAGCCGTTCGAGGCGCCCATCGCCAACGTGTTCAATCCCAAAATGCGGGGCAACCCGGTGGCGCGGGTGTTCGAGTCCGATGCGAACCAGTTCGCCGACATCGGCGATCCCGCATTCCCCTTCGTCGCGACCTCGTATCGCTTGACCGAGCATTTCCACTACTGGACCAAGCACAATCCGGTAAACGCCGCGTTGCAGCCCGAGTTCTTCGTGGAGATCAGCGAGGAGCTTGCCGCCGAACGCGGCATCGCGAAGGGCGGGCGCGTCCGGGTCTGGTCCAAGCGCGGGCAGGTCTGGGCCAAGGCGGTCGTGACCAAGCGGCTGCGGCCGTTGCAGGTGGACGGCAAGACCGTCCATGTCATCGGCATCCCGCTGCACTGGGGGTTCATGGGATCGGCGCGCAAGGGCTTCGGCCCGAACAGCCTGACCTCGCAAGTCGGCGACGCCAATGTGGAAACGCCTGAATTCAAGGCCTTCATGGTCAATATCGAACCGTCAGAGGAGCCGGTGGCATGACCGAAACCGCGCCCCAACCCACCACGGCGGCGGCGAACCCGCCCGTCCAGCCGATCGCGTCGAACCTGCTGCCGTCCGACGTTGTCCGCATCTCGGCCACCAAGGACGTGCCGCAGCCCGACCGGCAGCTGACCAAGGTCGCCAAGCTGATCGACGTGTCCAAGTGCATCGGCTGCAAGGCCTGCCAGTCGGCCTGCATCGAGTGGAACGACACCAAGCCCGAAGTCGAGACCAACGTGGGGGTCTATGAAAACCCTCACGACCTGACGCCGAACATGTTCACCCTGATGCGGTTCAGCGAATGGGTGAACCCGGAAACCGACAACCTGGAATGGCTGATCCGCAAGGACGGCTGCATGCATTGCGAGGATCCGGGCTGCCTCAAGGCCTGCCCGGCGCCCGGCGCCATCGTGCAGTATTCCAACGGCATCGTCGACTTCATCCATGAAAACTGCATCGGCTGCGGCTATTGCGTGACCGGCTGCCCCTTCGACATCCCGCGCATCAGCAAGGTCGATCACAAGAGCTATAAATGCACCCTGTGTTCGGACCGGGTTGCCGTGGGCCAGGGTCCGGCCTGCGCCAAGGCCTGCCCCACCCAGGCCATCGTCTTCGGCACCAAGGAGGACATGATCGCCCATGCCAACGACCGGATCGAGGATCTGAAGTCCCGGGGTTACGACAATGCCGGGATCTATGATCCGCAGGGGGTGGGCGGCACGCATGTGATCTATGTGCTGCACCATGCCGACAAGCCGCAGATCTATGACGGGCTGCCGGAAAACCCGCGCATCTCGCCGGTGGTCGAGGGCTGGAAGGGCGTCACCAAGACCGCCGGTCTGGCGGTGATGGGCGTGGCCGCCGTGGGGGCCGCGATCCACGGGCTGTTCGCCCGCGCCAACCGCGTGGACGAACACGAGGAACAGGCGGCCGAGCGGCTGGTCCAGGCCGACGCGCCGCAGGACAGGGGGGGCGTGTGATGCGGCGTCCCCTTTATTCCGAACCGGGCGACCGGATCGAAAGCGTCAAGCCGGTGACGGTGAGCCGTTACCGGGGCTTCATCCGGGCGAACCACTGGCTGACGGCGCTGTCTCTGATCCTGCTGCTGCTGTCGGGTCTGGCGCTGTTCCATCCGTCGCTGTATTTCCTGACCGGCCTGTTCGGCGGCGGGCAGACGACGCGCTGGATCCATCCGCTCATCGGGGTGGTGCTGTTCTTCAGCTTCCTGGTGATGTTCGTGCAATTGTGGCGCCTGAACCTGCCGCGCCCCGAGGATACCACCTGGGTCGTCCAGATCGGCGACGTGATGGCGGGCCACGAGGAAAAGCTGCCCGAGCTTGGCAAATACAATGCCGGGCAGAAGTTCATCTTCTGGGCCATGTCGATCCTGATCGTGGTGCTGATCGTGACCGGCGTGATGATCTGGGAACAGTTCTTCGGCGGTCTGGTGACGATCCCGACCCGGCGCATCGCGGTGCTGGCGCATTCGCTGGCGGCGGTGGCGATCATCCTGGTCTTCATCCTGCATGTCTATGCGGCGATCTGGACGCGCGGCACGCTGCGGGCGATGACGCGGGGCACCGTGACCGGCGGCTGGGCCTATCGCCACCACCGCAAATGGCTGCGCGAACTGGCTGGACGCCGCCAAAACGGCCCGGCAGAATAACGCAAAGGCAAGTGGCCGGTCCGGCCCGGAGACGGTATGACAACCACCATGCAACCCGACCCTTCGGTCATCGGCGGCGTCCCCGTGGCGCCGCTGGCCTTTTTGCCCGATCCCGTAGCGGTCTTCGACAAGCGGGCCGGGCGGTTCGCCTTTCTGGCCGATCACGGCGGCAACCTGGCGCCCTATCTGCGCTTCCTGGCCGACCTGACCGCCTTGCAGGCGCGGCTGGCGCGGCTGGCGCGCGATCTGCCCGCCCCCGCGCCGATCCAAGCCGACCGCATCCGCATCGCCCGCGAAAGCCGGATGCCCCCCATCGACCGCGCCGCCCTGGCCGGGGACGAGGGGTTGCACGCCACGCTGGACCGCTTCCTGGCCGAGGCCGCGACGCTGGACATGCCCCAGCCCGCGCGTCTGGCCTTGTCCGCCGTGACGGCGGCGGGAATCGCCGACCGGCACTGGCTGCTGGACAATATCCTGTCCGACCGCATCCCCGATGACAGCGCCGCGCCGCATCTGTTCGTCGGCGCGGCGGTGCAGATCCATCTGGCGCGGCTGGCCGCCACGCTGGACGCCAGGCAGCTGGTCAAGATCAGGACCGGCACCTGCCCCGCCTGCGGCGGCAGGCCCGCGACATCGTCCGTGATGGGCGCGGCGGGGATCGAAAGCACCCGATACGCCACCTGCGGCGGCTGCGCGACGCAATGGAACGAGGTGCGCGTGACCTGCCTCTGCTGCGGGTCCACCAAGGGCATCAGCTATCGCAGCGTCGAGACGGACGAGGCGACGGTCAAGGCGGAATTATGTTCCGAATGCGGCGGTTGGGTGAAGATCCTCTATCAGAACAAGAACCCCAGCCTGGATCCCATCGCCGACGACGTGTCCAGCCTGGGGCTGGACATGCTGATGAAGGACACCGATTTCCGGCGCGGCGGCTTCAACCCCTTCATCGCGGGCTATTGATGACGGGGTTCCGCGCCCTGCCCTCGGTGGATCAGGTTCTGCTGTCCGAGATGGGCCGGGCGCTGATCGAGGCCCATGGCCGCGCGGCGGTCACCGCCGCCCTGCGCGCCCGGCTGGAGACCGCCCGCGCGGCGATCCGCGACGGCGCCGATGGCGCCACCGAGGCCGCGCGCCTGCCGCATCTGATGGCCGCCGATCTGGCGGCAGGCGCGCAGTCGAAGCTGCGCCCGATGCTGAACCTGACCGGCACCGTGCTGCACACCAATCTGGGCCGCGCCATCCTGGCGGATGAGGCCATCCGCGCGGCATCGGCGGCGATGGCCGCGCCGCTGGCCCTGGAGTTCGACCTGGACGGCGGCGGGCGCGGGCAGCGCGACGACCACCTGCGCGGGCTTCTGTGCGAGCTGACCGGGGCCGAGGACGCGACCATCGTCAACAACAACGCCGCCGCCGTGCTGATCGCGCTGAACACCTTCGGCCAGGGGCGGCAGGCCATCGTCTCGCGCGGGGAGCTGATCGAGATCGGCGGCGCCTTCCGGATGCCCGACATCATGGCCCGCGCGGGCGCCCACCTGGTCGAGGTCGGCACGACCAACCGCACCCATCCCCGCGACTATGAAACCGCGATCACGCCGGACACGGGGCTGATCCTCAAGGTCCATACCTCCAACTATCGGATCGAGGGTTTCACCGCCGAAGTCCCCGCGTCCCAACTGGCGCAGATCGCGCGCAAAGCGGGCGTGGTGCTGCTGAACGATCTGGGGTCCGGGTCGCTGGTCGATCTGGCGCAGTTCGGGCTGCGCGGCGAACCCACCGTGGCCGAGGCGGTGGCCGAGGGGGCGGACCTGATCACCTTTTCCGGCGACAAGCTGCTGGGCGGACCGCAGGCGGGCTTCATCGTCGGACGCCGCGAGCTGATCGCGCAGATCAACAGGAACCCGCTGAAACGCGCCGTGCGGCTGGACAAGATCCGCATCGCGGCATTGGAGGCGACGCTGCGCCTTTACCGCGACCCCGACCGGCTGGCCGAACGCCTGCCGACGCTGCGCCATCTGGCGCGCCGGCAGGCGGATATCGCCGCCCAGGCCGCGCGCCTGGCCCCGCAGGTCGCGGCGCTGCTGCCGGGCTACAGCGTGACGGCCACCGATTGCGCCAGCCAGATCGGATCGGGCGCGCTGCCGGTGGACAGAATCCCCTCGGCGGGGCTGCGGATCACCGGTCAGGGCGGCGACGCGCCCGACCGGCTGTCGGCCCGGCTGCGCGCCCTGCCCTGCCCCATCCTCGGCCATATCCGGGACGGGGCGCTGATTCTGGACCTGCGCACCCTCGACCGCGACGCCGACCTGCTGCGGGCGCTGTCGGCATGATCGTCGGCACGGCGGGGCATATCGACCACGGCAAGACGGCGCTTGTGAAGGCGCTGACCGGCACCGATGCCGACCGCCTGGCCGAGGAAAAGGCCCGCGGCATCACCATCGACCTGGGCTTCGCCTATGCCGACCTGGGCGGCGGGGCGATCACGGGCTTCGTGGACGTGCCGGGGCATGAACGCCTGATCCATACCATGCTGGCGGGCGCGGGCGGCATCGACCTGGCGCTGCTGGTGGTGGCCGCAGACGACGGCGTGATGCCGCAGACGCGCGAGCATGTGGCGATCCTGGACCTGCTGGGCATCGCGCGCGGGATCGTCGCGCTGACCAAGGCCGATCTGGCCGACAATGCCCGCCGCGCGGCCGTGACGGCGGAAATCCGCGCCGCGCTGGCGGGGACCGCCCTGGCCGATGCGCGGATTCTGCCGGTGTCCTCGCTGACCGGCGAAGGCATCGACGCCCTGCGCACCGCCCTTGTCGCCGCCGAGGCCGAGACCACCGCCCGCCATGCCGACGGCCCGATGCGGCTGGCGGTGGATCGCAGCTTCACCCTGTCCGGCACGGGCACGGTCGTCACCGGGACCATGCTGACCGGCCGCGTCGCGGTCGGCGATCAGGTGACCGTCAGCCCCTCGGGCCTGCCCGCCCGCGTGCGCGGCATTCACGCCCAGAACCGCCCGGCGGCCGAAGGGCTGGCGGGCCAGCGTTGCGCGCTGAACCTGGCGGGCGAGGCGATCAGCAAGGATGCCCTGCATCGCGGCGACGTGGTGCTGTCGCCCGGCCTGCACGCGCCGACCGACCGGATCGACGCCTGGCTGACGGTGCTGGCCGGCGAACCCAGGCCCATCGGCACCTGGTTCCCCGCCCGCCTGCACAGCCACGCGGTCGAGGTGAGCGCGCGGATCGTGCCGCTGGCCGATCCCATCCCGCCCGGCGGCAGCGGCCCGGTGCAGATCGTGCTGGACCGTCCCATCGCGGCGGCGGTGCATGACCGCTTCATCCTGCGCAACGTGTCGGCCAGCCGCACCCTCGGCGGCGGGCGCTTCCTGGACCTGCGCGCCCCCGCCCGCAAGCGCCGCACGCCCGAACGCCTGGCGCTGATCGCCGCCGCCCGCGCCGAGGATCCCGCCGCCGCCCTGGCCGCGATGCTGGCCGTGGCCCCGGTGGATCTGCCGGGTTTCGCCCGCGACCGCAGCCTGTCGCCCGCAGCATGGGCGGATGCCGTCCGCACGGCCCAGGCCGCGACCATCGGCGATCTGGCGATCAGCCGCACCGTTCTGGAGGTGCTGCGGACCCAGCTGATCGAAACCCTGACGCAGTTCCATCAGGACAACCCCGACCTGTCCGGCCTGGGCCGCGAACGCCTGCGCCTGACCCTGCAACCGCGCCTGCCGAAAGAGGCGTCTCTTGCCTTCCTGCGCGCCGAGGCCGAGGCGGGCCGCGCCACCCTGGACGGCGCCTTCGTCCGCCTGCCCGGCCACGAGGTCCGCCTGACGCCCGAGGACGAGGCGCTGTGGGACCGCATCGCCCCCGGCCTTGTGGGCGAGGCCCGCTTCCGCCCGCCGCGCGTGCGAGATTTCGCGACCGACTTCGGCATCGACGAACGCGAGGTGCGCCGCGTCCTGAAGCTGACCGCGAGGCTGGGCCGCACCGACCAGATCGCGCATGACCATTTCTTCGCCCGCCCCGTCACGGCGGAAATGGTGGCGATCCTCCTGGACGTGGCGTCGCAGGCCCCCGACGGCTGGTTCACCGCCCCCGCCTTTCGCGACCGCGTGCAGAACGGCCGCAAGGTCGCCATCGAGATCCTGGATTTCTTCGACCGCCACGGCCTGACCTTGCGCCGGGGCGATTTCCGTCGCATCAACCCGCATCGCGCCGACCTGTTCGGCACGGCGCAGACGGAACACGGAAGGGAATCGTCCCCGGTGGGGCGGCCGGACTTCAAATCCGGTTGGGGCAGCGAGACTGTCTCGGGTGGGTTCGACTCCCATTCCCTTCCGCCATCTTCCGAAGGCTCGCCATGACCGATTTCGACGACTGGCTGCGCGCCACCTTCGCGGAAACGCAGGGCTTCACCCTGCTGATCGTCCTGGTCGGCACGCAGGGGGGCCGTGTCGACCTGCTGCGGTCGGCGCATCTGCATGTGATCGGCGACGACATCGCCTGGCCCGACATGGCGGCGCGTCTGGACGGGTCGGGCGTGGCTTGGGAGGCGGTGGCGCTGTTTCGGGCGGGGCGCGAGGGGCTGGTGGCCGACGGCATCGCCAAGGACCGGCTGGACCAGCTTATGCGCGCGCTGAACGGCGACCGGACGCTGATCCGGGACGGCGAATTCTTTAATCGCGACGGGCTGCGCCTGCGGCTGGACGATGCCGAACCGCAGGTGCCGATCCTGAACTGATCAGCACCGGCTGGGCACCGGGTCCCCGCGCCCCACCAGATCCAGCCCGCGCGCGGTGGGCGGCTGCCAGGTGGGCGATTGCGTGACGGCGCCCTGGGTGTTGGTGCCCAGGACGGAACCGCCCAGGCCCCCGCTCCAGCCGCTGCTGCCGGCATTGTTGGCGTCGGTGCTGTCGGCGCCGGGCTGCGGGGCGGTCGCGGCCTCGGCCACGGTGTCGCGGGCCGGGCAATCGCCTTCGCCCGACTGGCCCTGCGCCTCGGTCGTGGCGGGGGCCTGCTTGGCGGGGGCTTCGTTCACCGCGCGC
Source organism: Paracoccus sp. S3-43 (assembly GCF_029027965.1). NCBI lineage: Bacteria > Pseudomonadati > Pseudomonadota > Alphaproteobacteria > Rhodobacterales > Paracoccaceae > Paracoccus > Paracoccus qomolangmaensis. The sequence goes on from NZ_CP119082.1 coordinate 2,293,662, forward strand.
GGCTGGTCCACGGCGGGAACCGGCGCGGTCTGCGCCCAGCCGGTGCTGGCCGCAAGAAGGCTGGTGGCGATGATGGCGCTGATGCGGGTCATGGCGGGCCTCTGGCACGAAGGGGACCGCGGAAAACGCCCGGGCCGCGGCGCGGGTTCCGCTTGCAGCCAGCGGTCCCGGCGACTAGAAGGGCGGGAATTTTTCAGGCCGCCCCGGCTTTGGCGGCCGTTATGGCACGAGGACGATGATGCAGGTCAAGGAAACCCAGAACGACGGTCTCAAGCGGGGCTACCAGTTTACGCTTCCGGCGGCCGACCTGGCCGCGACGGTCGATGCGAAGCTGAAGGAAGCCCAGCCCGAGGTCGAGCTGAAGGGCTTTCGCAAGGGCAAGGTGCCGCTGGCCATGCTGAAGAAACAGTTCGGCCCGCGCATCCTGGGCGACGCCATGCAGGACGCCATCGACGGCGCGCTGAAAAAGCACCTGGAGGACTCCGGCGACCGTCCCGCCACCCAGCCCAAGGTCGAGATGCAGAACGGCGAGGGCTGGAAGGAAGGCGACGACGTGGTCGTCAACGTCTCTTACGAGGCGCTGCCGCCGATCCCCGAGGTCGACCTGTCCAGCCTGACCCTGGAAAAGCTGACCGTCCCGGCCGAAGACGCGGCGATCAATGAAGCCTTGGAAAACCTGGCGAAATCCGCCCAGAATTTCGAGGATCGCCGCAAGGGCAGCAAGGCCAAGGACGGCGACCAGGTGGTCATCGACTTCAAGGGCTTCGTCGATGGCGAAGCCTTCGAGGGCGGCGCGGGCGAGGATTATCCGCTGGTGCTGGGCTCGAACAGCTTCATCCCCGGTTTCGAGGACCAGCTTGTCGGCGCCAAGGAAGGCGACGACGTGACCGTGACCGTCAAGTTCCCGGAAGAATACGGCGCCAAGCACCTGGCAGGCAAGGACGCGACCTTCGAATGCAAGGTCAAGGCCGTGAAGGCACCGCAAGCGGCCGAGATCGACGACGAGCTGGCCAAGAAATTCGGCGCCGAGGATCTGGACGGTCTGAAAAAGCAGATCGCCGGCCGTCTGGAACAGGAATATGCCGGCGCCGCCCGCGCGATCCTGAAACGCTCGCTGCTGGACCAGCTGGACGAGAAGGTGAAGTTCGACCTGCCCGAATCGCTGGTCGAGGCCGAGGCCCAGCAGATCGCCCATCAGTTGTGGCACGAGGAAAACCCCGAGGTCCACGACCACAACCACGGCAGCATTGAGCCCACCGACGAACACAAGAAGCTGGCCGAGCGGCGCGTGCGCCTGGGCCTGCTGCTGGCCGAGATCGGCCAGAAGGCCGAGGTGACCGTCACCGACCAGGAGATGACCCAGGCCGTGCTGCGCGCCGCGCGCCAATATCCGGGCCAGGAACGGGCCTTCTTCGAATTCGTCCAGCAGAACCAGGCCGTGCAGCAGCAGCTGCGCGCCCCGATCTTCGAGGACAAGGTCGTCGACCATATCGCCGGACAGGCGAAGGTCACCGAAAAGACCGTGACCAAGGAAGAGCTGGAAAAGGCCGTCGAGGCCCTGGACGAGCTTTGATCGCCCGCTGAACCCTGCTTCGAAAGGCCGCGCCATCCGCGCGGCCTTTTCGTTTGCGGCATCCTTGCGACGGGCCGCCCTGCCCCCTATCTTGCGGTCATGTCAGGCCAACTCCACCTCATGAAGCTGTGCGTCGGCGCCGAAGGCCCGGACGACCTGCTGGAATGGCAGCGCCGCTTCGGCGACGGCCCTGCCGTCCACGTCACCCGGATGTGGCCCAAACGGCAGGACGAGCTGCTGGCGGGCGGGTCGATCTTCTGGGTGTTCAAGGGGGTGATGCTGGCCCGCCAGCGGATCGTCCGGCTGGACGAGCACCACCGCGACGACGGCATCCGCCGCTGCGCCCTGATCCTGGACCGCGACATCGTGCCGGTGACGGCCGTGCCGCGCCGCCCCTTCCAGGGCTGGCGCTATCTTCCCGCCCAGGACGCCCCCGCCGACATGCCGCGCAGCCGCGCGGGCGATGCGGCCCTGCCCCCGCAGATGGCCGCCGCCCTTGCCGAAATGGGCCTTGTCTGACGCTTGACGACGTCCCTGCCATCGGTTAGCCAAGGCGCCACGCGGGTGTAGCTCAATGGTAGAGCAGCAGCTTCCCAAGCTGAATACGAGGGTTCGATTCCCTTCACCCGCTCCAGCTTATCCTTGACTTGTCAGGTCCAGACGCCGTTCGATCCGGTCGAGGCGGGCGTCAAGGCGGCAAAGCGGCTTCGTGCCGCCCGTGGTCTGCATCAGGCCGCGCAGGTGCACCCGTTCTTCCGCCGCCGCAGCACGCTGCTCGCGCACGAGATGTTCCAGCTTGTCGAAGCCTGCGTGCATGGCCGAAAGTTAAGGCACGATCAACAAAAAAGCCGCGGTTCCCACCGCGGCCTTTCGCCAAAATCCCGCCCCGATCAGAACCCGAACGAGAATTTCCGCACGATGCCCAGCTTCAGCGCGGGCTGGTATTCTTCCTGCACCACGGGGGAATCCGCCGCGTCGCCGATCAGCTTGCCGTATTCGACCTCGCCCAGCAGGGCGACGTTCTCGGTCAGGGAATAGCGCGCCTCGAAGCTGATCGTGGCCTTGTTGAAGCCGCCGCCGATGTCATGGGCGGGACGGCCGGGAACCGCTTCTGCCGCGTTCACGCCGAAATAGGTGTCGTTGTAATCGCCGTTGCCATAGCCCAGCGACAGGCCGGACCACAGAGACAGGCGGTCGGACAGGTCGGTGCGGTACTTGGCGCCGATTTCGCCGGTCACGCCCTCGTGCCCGTCGAAACCGCGGCGCACCGAACCGAAGGTGGTCCAGGGTCCGGTGCCATAGCTGACGCGCAGGCCCAGTTCATAGGCGCGGTCGATGTCCTCCATCCCTGCCAGGGCGTCGTTGTCCGATGCCTCGCGTTCGCCCACCATGTTGAAGGACGGCGAAATGGCGAAGCCTTCGCTTTCATTGGTTCCGGGCTGGCCGAACCCGGCGTTGCGCCAGATCAGCCATGGCCCGGCCTCGGCATCGTCGGAACCGGGGTAGTCCGGTCCGACATCCACGCCGACCCCCAGATCGACCGAAAACTCGCGGCCGGCAAAGCCGAAATCCTGCGCCAGGGCACCCGTGGCAGCGGATGCGGCAAGAACGGCCAGGGCCAGCGTCATCTTCATGGTCGGATCCTTCAGGGGGTCGGCGGAATGTACATGCTTCCTAGGGTCGAATCGCGCCCTTGCACAAGGCGGGCCGCGCCCTTCCTTGACCTTCGTCCAGGGGGCGGCGCATTTGGGCAACAGCCTAGCCGCGTTCCGCCCCTTCCAGGCTCTCCAGCACGGTCATCCAGATCTCCTCGGCCCGCGCCATGGCCTGCACAGCCTCGGCGCGCTTCGCGGTCCAGCGTTTCGCCTCGTAGGGGTCGTTGTACAGCGCCGGATCGGCCAGCTTCACGTCCAGCTTGGCCAGCATCTCGGTCAGCTTCTGGACCCGCTCCTCGGCCCGCCGCGCCTCGGACCGAAGCGCCAGCAATTCGTCGCGGGGCGCGCGCCTCGGGGCGGGCTTCGGAGCCTCATCGACCCGTTTCGGCTCATCCCCGCCCAGCAGGAAGCGGCGGTAATCGTCCAGGTCGCCGTCATAGGGCGCCACCGCGCCGTCACGCACCAGCCACAGCCGGTCCGCCACCAGCCCCAGCAGGTGCATGTCGTGGCTGACCAGCACCACCGCGCCGGTATAGTCGTTCAGCGCCTCGGTCAGCGCCTCGCGGCTCTCGATGTCCAGGTGGTTGGTCGGTTCGTCCAGGATCAGCAGATGCGGCGCGTCGATGGTGGCGATCAGCAGCGACAGACGCGCCTTCTGCCCGCCGGACAGCTGGCCGACCCTGGTCTCGGCCTGAGCCTCCATCAGCCCGAAACCCGCCAGCCGGGCGCGCAGCCGGGGCGGCGCCTCGGCCGGGCGCAGGCGGCGGACATGGGCCAGGGGCGTCTCGTTCAGGTCCAGTTCATCGACCTGATGCTGGGCGAAGTATCCGATGCGCAGCTTCGAGGACCGCGCGACCTTGCCCTCCATCGCGGGCAGGCGTTCGGCAAGCAGCTTGGACAGCGTCGATTTTCCCTGCCCGTTCCGACCCAGAAGCGCGATCCGGTCGTCCTGGTCGATCCGCAGCGTCAGCTTGCGCAGCACCGCGCGACCGTCATAGCCGACGCTGACCCCCTCCATCGCGACGATGGGCGGCGACAGTTCCTCGGGCTGGGGAAAGCCGAAGCGGTGGAACTTGGCCTCCTCGGGCGCCGTGATCGGCTCCATCCGGGCCAGCATCTTGACGCGGGCCTGGGCCTGGCGCGCCTTGCTGGCCTTGGCGCCGAAGCGGTCCACGAAGCTTTGCAGATGCGCGCGCCGGGCCTGCTGCTTCTTCGCCTCGGCCGCCTGGAGGGCGCGGCGTTCCGCGCGCATCCGGGCGAAATCGTCATAGCCGCCAGTATACAGCGTCAGCTTGCGATTTTCCAGGTGCAGGATATGGCCCACGGCGCGGTTCAGCAGGTCGCGGTCGTGGCTGATGATGATGACCGTATGCGGATAGCGCGCCAGATAGGTTTCCAGCCACAGCGCGCCTTCCAGGTCCAGATAGTTCGTCGGCTCGTCCAGCAGCAGCAGGTCGGGCTGCGCGAACAGCACCCCCGCCAAGGCGACCCGCATCCGCCAGCCGCCCGAGAAATCGGCTGTGGGCCGCGCCTGATCGGCGGTCGAGAAGCCCAACCCGTCGAGGATCGAGGCCGCCCGCGCCTCGGCCGACCAGGCGTCGATGTCGGCCAGCCGGGTCTGGATTCCGGCGATCCGATGCGCGTCGTTGGCGGTATGGCTTTCCGCCAGCAGGGCGGCGCGTTCGGTATCGGCGGCCAGCACGGTGTCCAGGACCGAGGTGGCGGTCGCCGCTGATTCCTGCGCGACGCCGCCGATGCGGGCGCGGGACGGCAGGCTGATGTCGCCGCCATCCAGGGACAGTTCCCCCCGGATCAGGCGGAACAGCGTGGTCTTGCCCGCGCCGTTCGGGCCGACAAGGCCGACCTTGTGGCCTTCGGGAATGGTGGCGGTTGCGCCCTCGAACAGAGGGCGGCCCTGGATGGAATAGGAGATGTCGTCGATGCGCAGCATGGGTGGGGGATGGAGGACGGGAGAGGGCGCGTCAAGGGGGTGAGAATGTGTCAATACTGTGCAAGCAGTCGGATAGGCTGCGAGCAATTAGCCAGTTTACAAGTTACGCAAACGCACGTTAGTTATGCGATGCGTGCGATAGTGCTTTCTAATATACTGACTTTGGAGGAAATATGAGCCGCTCGGAAATTCGCCCTTCTGAGATAAATCAGCTACTGGAAAAAGCTCGCGACAGAAATTATGGAAAATATCTCGCAGCAATTGATTTAACATATGTTCGAGGCATTCGCGATCAGAGAGTTTCTTTTGACTTTCCTGTTACAGCAATTATTGGCACTAACGGCGGCGGCAAAACAACAATCCTCGGCGCGGCTGGCTTAATCTACAAAAGCGTTCCCCCCGCTAGATTTTTTTCAAAAGGCGGACTATATGACAATACAATGCAAGACTGGCGCATTGGCTATGAAATAATTGACAGATCTCAAAACAAAAATTCTATTACCAACAGAACAGCAAGCTTTAGACAAAAGAAGTGGAACAGAGATTCTCTTGATCGAGAAGTTCTTGTATTTGGTGTGAACAGAACAGTTCCTGCGTCGGAGAAAAAAGAGTTCCGCCGCTTTGCAAGTAATAGTTTTTCGGTTCCAAAAGCGAATGAAGCACTTTTTGGAGCAGATGTGATTGATGCAGCAAGTCGTGTCCTTGGTAAGGATATATCGAAATTTAAGGAACTCAAGGTTGATGTAAGTGGGCGAGTTACGCTCTTGGCAGCAACGGCGGCAGATAGCATATCTTATTCGGAGTTTCATTTTGGTGCTGGAGAATCGAGTGTTATTAGAATGATTTCACAAATTGAGTCAGCGACTCAAAATGCTCTCGTTCTAATCGAAGAAATAGAAAATGGGCTTCATCCTGTAGCTACTATCAGGCTTGTTGACTACCTCATTAGTGTGTCGAAACGCAAAAATTTGCAAGTCATCTTCACGACACACTCTAATGATGCCCTTATACCCCTGCCCGACAAAGCAGTTTGGGTAGCAAGTCAGACAAGCATCTTTCAAGGTAAGCTTGATGTTGCTTCGCTAAGGGCAATTTCTGGAAAAATTGAGAAGAAAGTTGCAATATTTGTTGAGGACGAATTTGCCAAGATCTGGGTGGAGGCTATATTGCGTGTAAATGCAATCTCTGCCCTAGATCAGGTCGAAATTCATGCGCTGGCCGGAGATGGTAATGCATACAAGATGTCTATATCTCACAATGCCAACCCTGCTATCCAAACCCATGCCATATGTGTTCTGGATGGAGATAGCGCTCAAGATCCTACTACTCACGACTTTATTTTCAAACTCCCTGGCGAAATGCCTGAGGCATACGTATTTGATTGCATCATGGAAAAATGGGATCAAGTAGGAGGCCGGTTAACGGTTGCACTGCTTCAAGAATTTGGTGAGGCCGACAAAACAAAAAAGGTGCTGGAGGATGTTAGACTATCGAATATGGACCAGCATGTGTTATTTAATCAAATTGGCGAAAGACTTGGGTTTATCCCTGAAAAAACAGTTCAGATGGCCTTTGCAAATACTTGGAGTCAAGCGTTCAAAGATGAGGTTCACAGTATGATAGATGCGATTCAGCAAGCTGCTGATGCTTAATCCAACAACAATGAGCCGCAACTTAATCGCGTAGCATCATAGCCAACAAGAAAAGGCCCCGCCACCCGGCGAGGCCCCTTCCCTTCATCCCCGCCGGATCAATACCGCGAGGCCATCACCGACAGCGGCAGCGGCACGATCTTGTCGGCGTTGCCCGCCGTCCCGAAGGCCTCGAAGCGATCCTTGCAGACCTGCGACATCATCGCCATCGCGGGTTTCAGATACTTGCGCGGGTCGAACTCGGACGGCTCCTCGGAGAACACCTTGCGGATCGCGGCGGTCATGGCCAGGCGGTTGTCGGTGTCGATGTTGACCTTGCGCACGCCGTGCTTGATGCCGCGCTGGATTTCCTCGACCGGGACGCCCCAGGTCGGTTTGATGTCGCCGCCATGGCTGTTGATGATCTGTTGCAGATCCTCGGGGACCGAGGAAGACCCGTGCATCACCAGATGGGTGTTGGGCAGGCGGGTGTGGATTTCCTCGATCACATGCATCGCCAGGATGTCGCCGTCGGGCTTGCGCGAGAACTTGTAGGCGCCGTGCGAGGTGCCCATGGCGATGGCAAGCGCGTCCACCTTGGTGTCGTTCACGAAGCGCACGGCCTCGTCCGGGTCGGTCAGAAGCTGGTCGTGGCCCAGCTGCTCGGTCGCGCCGTGGCCATCCTCCTGATCGCCCATGCCGGTTTCCAGCGAACCCAGAACGCCCAGTTCGCCCTCGACCGAGACGCCGCAGGCATGGGCCATTTCCACGACCTTGGCGGTCACGTCGCGGTTATAGTCGTAATCGGCGGGCGTCTTGCCGTCGGCTTTCAGCGACCCGTCCATCATCACGCTGGTAAAGCCGTTCTGGATCGCGGTGGCGCAGGTCGCAAGGCCGTTGCCGTGGTCCAGATGCATACACAGCGGGATGTCCGGGAAGGCCCTGGCAAAGCCCTGGATCAGCCCGGCCAGCACCAGATCGTTGGCATAGGCGCGCGCGCCCCGGCTGGCTTGCAGGATCACCGGCGACCGGGTCGCCTGCGCCGCGGTCATGATCGCCAGACCCTGCTCCATGTTGTTGATGTTGAAGGCGGGGACTGCGTAGCCGTTCTCGGCCGCGTGGTCGAGAAGCTGGCGCAGGGTAATCATAGCCATGTCGTTATCCTTCCGTGGGTTCGGCCAGATAGCCGAGGATCGTCTCGACCTCGTCCTTAGCGCCGAATATCAGGGGCGTCATGTCATGTACCGCTAACGGTTTGCGATAACGGATGGGTTGGGTGCCGTCCGACGCCAGCCCGCCCGCCTGTTCGACCAGGAAGGCGATGGGCATCGCCTCATAGGCCAGGCGCAGCTTGCCCTTGCCGTATCCGGGGCGGCGGTCGGCGGGATAGAGGAAGGCGCCGCCGTTCAGCAGGATGCGGTGCAATTCGCCGACCGCGGCGGCAAGCCAGCGCATGTTGTAGTTCTTGCCCAGCGGCCCGTCGCGGCCTGCGCGCAGATCGGCGACCCAGCGTTGCAGGCCCGGCTCCCAGTGACGTTCGTTCGACGCGTTATAGGCGATTGTCGAGGCCGCAGGTTTCAGCGTGACGTTCTCGCGCACCACGCGGAACTCGCCCGCCTCGGCGTCCCAGCCGGCGATATGGGTGCCGTCGCCCCGCGACCAGCCGAAGTCCATGGAATGCCCGAAGGAGGCATAGCCAGCGGCCACGACCGCCTCGCCGGTGCGCAAAAAGCCTTCGGGCGCGGCGGGCAGGATGCTGAACAACATCCCCAGCGGCGCGCCGATGCCGATGCTGCCCGACCCGTCGATGGGATCCATCGCCACGTCCCAGGCGCCGTCGGGGTTCAGCGGAATCACCGCCTCGGCTTCCTCGGACAGCACCTGGCGGACGCCCGCCTGACGCAAGACCTCGATCATGTGGTGATGGGCGCCCACGTCGAGCGCCTTCTGCCGGTCGCCGGTGTCGTTGACGCCGACGATCTCGGTCGGGTCGCCATGCAGGCGGCCTGCGGCAAGGCGCTCCATCAGCGGCGGCTGGGCGCTTGCGATGGCGAGGACGAGGGCGGCGAGGCCACCATCATCTTTGGCCCCGGTCAGCACCTGCGACAGCAGGCGGCCGGTCGCCGGGCCGTCATTGGGCAGTTTCAGCATGGCTCACGCCTTGTTGTATTTGGCATCGACGGCGTCGATGGCGCCGACATTGCCCGCCGACTTGCCGGCCCTGTCGAAGTTTTCCGTCTCGGCCAGCCAGGCGTCGGCGATGGCCTTGGCCAGTTCCGGGCCGATCACGCGGGCGCCCATGGTGATGATCTGGGCGTCGTTCGACAGCGCCGCGCGGGTGGCGGAATAGGTGTCATGGGTCAGCGCGGCGCGGATGCCGGGCACCTTGTTGGCCGCGATGCAGACGCCGATGCCGGTGCCGCAGACCAGGATGGCGCGGTCATAGGTGCCGTCCTTGACCTGGCTTGCCACCCGGTCGGACAGGTTGGCATAGAAGGCGTCGGGGCCTTCGTCGGTGCGGCTGATCTCGGCCACCTGATGCTTGTCCTTGAGGTGGTCGGCCAGGATCTTGGCCAGACCCTCACCCGCGCTGTCGCCTGCGATTGCCAGTTTCATTTGGTTTCTCCGTTGGTTGCGGCGCAGCGCGCCAGGATATCCAGATAGCCGTCCACGGTCCAGGCAGAGCGGCCGATGAACAGACCGCCGATATGCGGGCATTGGATCAGTTCCTCGCAGTTGCCCGGATTGACCGAGCCGCCATAGAGGCAGGGCACGCGGCGCCCCAGCACGTCCGCTGCCACCGCGATGATTTCCGCCTGCCGCGCGTCGGCATAGTCCGAGGTCGCGGGGATGCCGTTCACGCCGATGGCCCAGACGGGTTCATAGGCCAGCAGGATCGTCGCATCGCTGCCCGCCACGCGGGACAGGGCGGCGCGAACCTGTGTTTCCAGAACTTCCCTCGCCCGGCCCGCCTCACGCTCGGCCAGCGTCTCGCCGATGCAGATCAGCGGGATCAACCCGTGGCGGATGGCGGCCTCGGTCTTCAGGCCCACCGTCTCGTCCGTCTCGCCGAAATGCTCGCGCCGTTCCGAATGGCCCAGCTCCACCAGGTCGAGCTTGCAGTCCTTCAGCATCAGCGGGCTGATCTCGCCCGTCCAGGCGCCCTCGTCGGCCCAGTGCATGTTCTGCGCGCCGACCTTGACCGAGGTATCCGCCAGCCAGTCCTTGACCTGCCGCACGGCGGTGAAGGGCGGGATCACGAAGCGCTGGATGCGCGGGTCGCGGTCGCCGTCCGCTGCGGCCAGCCCTTCGGCGAAGACGCGCGCCTGATCCAGCGTCTTGTTCATCTTCCAGCTTGTGCCGATCCAGAAATCCGTCATGTCATTCCCTTGCGATGGTCAGCCGCAGCCCGGCGCGGTCGATCGCGGCGCGATCACTTGGCGCGGGGGCGGCATCGGTGATGATGGCGTCGAAATCGGTCAGATCCGCCAGCGCGTGCAGGGCGGACCGGCCGAAGCGGGTGTGGTTGACCAGCAGCACGGCGCGGTCGGCCGCAGAGATCATGGCGCGCTTGGCGCGGACGGCGGCGTCATCCATGTGGAAGGCCCGCAGCCCCGCCACGGCGGGGGTCGAGATGAAGGCCAGATCCGCGCGCAGCCGCGACAGCGCATCCTCGGTCACCACGCCGAAGAAGCCGTTGAACTTGGCGCTGTAGGTGCCGCCAAGCGCGATCAGCGTGACGCGCGGCGCATCCTTCAGCCGGTCGATCACGGCGGCGTTGTTGGTGATGACGGTCAGCGGCGCCTTCTCGGCCAGGCTGGCGCCCAGCAGCGCGGCCATGGATCCGTCATTGACCATCACGGTCATGCCCGGCTCGACCAGTTCCAGCGCCGCGCGGGCCATGCGCGCCTTGGCGTCGCTGTCCTGCAACGCGCGGATGCGAAAGTCGCTTTCGAACTGCGTCCCCGCCTCGATGGTGGCGCCGCCGCGCACCTTGCGCAGCAGGCCCGCCTGTTCCAGGTCGTCGAGATCGCGGTGGATGGTCATGCGCGACACGGCGAAACGGTCGGCCAGATCGTCCAGATCGACGGCCCGCGCCCCGACCAGCAGATCCATGATCGCCTGCCTGCGTTCCTCGCGCTTCACCCGTGCCTCCTTGCCTGCTGGGTTTGTAACACTTATTGCAAAAATCGCAACATGATTTTTGTGACATTGTGACGTCATTTTGTGATTATTGTTGTGGCGGCGGCCCTTCCGGGGTATTCACCCCTCAAACCGTCGGAGGACCACATGCCCCTAGATTCGCCCAAAGACCCGAAGATCGCCGCCAAGGCGGATCTCGACCCGCAGAACTTCGCGCTGGCCAACTGCATCCGGGCGCTGTCCATCGACGCGGTGAACGCGGCGAATTCGGGCCATCCCGGCGCGCCCATGGGCATGGCGGACGCGGCCACCGTGCTGTTCCGCAACCACCTGAAATTCGACGCGAAAAACCCCGACTGGCCGGACCGCGACCGCTTCGTGCTGTCGAACGGCCATGCCTCGATGCTGCTCTACAGCCTGCTGCACCTGACGGGGTATGAGGACATGACGCTGGAGCAGATCAGGAACTTCCGCCAGTGGGGGTCGATCACGGCGGGCCACCCGGAATACGGCCATGCCAAGGGGATCGAGACCACGACCGGCCCGCTGGGCCAGGGCATCGCCACCGCCGTGGGCATGGCGCTTGCCGAACGGCGGCTGGCGGCCGAGTTCGGCGACGATCTGGTCGATCATCACACCTATGTCTTCGTGGGCGACGGCTGTTTGCAGGAAGGCATCGGGCAAGAGGCGATCAGCCTTGCGGGCCATCTGGGCCTGGGCAAGCTGATCGTGCTCTATGACGACAACAGCATCACCATCGACGGCCCGACCTCGATCAGCTTTTCCGAGGATGTTCCGGCGCGGTTTGTGGCCTGCGGCTGGCATGTGCAATCCTGCGACGGCCATGACGGCAAGGCTCTGGATGCCGCGATTGCAGCGGCCAGGGCCGAGACCGGCAAGCCCTCGCTGATCGCGATGAAGACGGTGATCGGGTTCGGCTCGCCCAACAAGGCGGGCAGCTATGCGGTCCACGGCTCGCCCCTGGGCAAGGACGAGGCCGCGCTGACCAAGGAAGCCATCGGCTGGACGGCCGAGCCTTTCGTGATCCCCGACGACCTGTCCGCCGAATGGCGCGCCATCGGCGCGCGCGGCGCCAGGGATCGCGAAGCCTGGGAAGCGCGGCTTGCCGCGAAGTCCGCCGAGATCCGCGACGAATTCAACCGCCGCCAGTCGGGCACCCTGCCCGAGGGTTACGACGCCGCCGTCAAGGCCGCCCGCGACGCGCTGTTCGCGGACCCGAAGAAGGCCGCGACCCGCAAGGCCAGCCAGATGGCCCTGGAACCGCTGACCGCCGTGCTGCCCGAGATGATCGGCGGATCGGCCGACCTCACCGGATCGAACCTGACCCGCGTCAAGGCCGTGGACAGCCAGTATACGCGGCAGGCGCCGGGCCGCTATATCGGCTATGGCGTGCGCGAATTCGGCATGGCGGCGGCAATGAACGGCATCAACCTGCATGGCGGCTTCATCGCCTATGGCGGGACGTTCCTGGTGTTCTCGGATTACGCCCGCAACGCCGTCCGCCTGTCGGCGCTGATGGGCGTGGGCACGATCTTCGTGATGACCCATGACAGCATCGGGTTGGGCGAGGACGGCCCGACCCACCAGCCGATCGAGCATCTGGCATCCCTGCGCGCCATCCCCGGCCTGACGGTGCTGCGCCCGGCGGATACGGTGGAAACGCTGGAAGCCTGGGACATCGCCATCCGCAACCGCCATGTGCCGTCCCTGCTGGCCCTGTCGCGCCAGGACGTGCCGCAACTGCGGCTGGAGGCGGGCGACGAGAACCTGACCGCGAAGGGCGCCTATGTCATTCGCCAGTTCGGTGCCAGGGACGATGGGGACCGTGATGTGACCCTGATCGCCACCGGCACCGAGGTGCAGCTGGCCGTGCAGGCCGCCGAGGCCTTGCACGGGGGCGGCCTGAACGTCGCCGTCGTGTCGATGCCAAGCTGGGAGCTGTTCGACGCCCAGCCCGAGGAGTATCGCAAGGCCACTCTGGGCGAGGCGCCCCGCATCGCCGTCGAGGCTGCGGGCAAGTTCGGCTGGACCCGCTATGTCGCATCCGAGGACGACGTGATCGGCATGACCGGCTTCGGCGCCTCCGCCCCCATCGACCGGCTCTATCAGGAGTTCGGGATCACCACGGACGCCATCGTCGCGCGGGCCAAGGCGCTGACCGGCAAGTAATCCCGTGCCGTGATGTTCGAACGAACGGCCCGCGTCGCGCGGGCCGTTTTTCGTCGGGCGAAGGCGGGGGCCGGAAGACGGCGGACAGAAGTCGGGGGGCTGTCTGCCCCCCGGTTGCGGCGAGGCCGCAACTCCCCCCGAGGATATTTTCGTGAAGAAGAAGCGCGCGCGTCAGCGCGCCTCGGGCCCAGCGGCAGCGTCCGGGGCGGGCTTTGCCCGGCCCGTCCCCCTCAGCCCGTCCCCCTCCGCTGGTCAACCGGCCAGCGCTTCGGCCGTCGCCTCGTCCGTGATCAGCCCGCGCAACCGTCCGCTGCGCAGCGCGGCGCGGATGGCCTGGACCTTGTCGGCGCCGCCCGCGATCACCACGGTGCGGCTGTCGCCCGGCCCGTCCAGCGAGGCCGACAGCGTGCGCGCCGACAGGGTGGTCTCCAGCACCCGGCCGTCGGCGTCGAAGAAATGGCCCATCATCTCGCCCACGCCGCCGCCCGCGCGGATTTCGTCGATCTCTCGCGGCTCGATCATGCCCGAGGCGACAAGCTGCGCGCCGGGATCGACGGTGCCCATGCCCACGACCTTCAGCCCCGCGCCGTTCGCCAGGTCGACGATCTCGGCCACGCCCGGCTGGGCCAGCAGCACCGCGCGGTCGGATTCGGAATTGGCGAAGAACGGCACCGGCAGGACATAGGCCTGCGCGCCGGTCTTTTCGGCCAGCCGGTGCATCACGTCATGCCGGTTGGCCGAATAATGCCGCGTCAGCCCGCCCAGCAGCGACACGAAATGCGCGCCGTTCGCATCGAAGCGCGGCAGTTGTTCCACCGCCGCCGCCAGGGTGCGGCCATGGCCCAGGCCGATGACGCGGTGTTCGCCGCTTTCGATCTGGCGGCGCAGGAAGCTGGCCCCGGCAAGGCCAAGCGCGCGGAAGGGCGGCCCGTCCTCGCCCAGATCGGGCGCGACCTCGCAGAATTCGAGGCCGTATCGCTGGCACAGCCGGTCTTCCAGCATGGCGCATTCGACGATCTCGCCGTCGACGCTGACCTTGACGACGCCATCGGCCACGGCGCGGGCGATCAGCCGGTGGGCCTTGACGCCGGTCACGCCCAGCCGCTTGGCGACCGCCGCCTGCGTCAGCCCGCCCGCGTAATGCAGCCAGGCCGCGCGGATCGCCAGGCTTTGTTCGGGATCGCCGCGCGCCATCAGCCCGCATCCTCCATGATCCGGCGCAGGTCGCCGGGGGTCAGGGTCGCAGGGTTGGCCTTCATCGAGGAGGAGCTTGCGGCGGCTTTGACGGCCGCGGCCTGCGCCTCGGGACCGATGCCCAGGGCCGACAGGGCGGGCAGGCCCGCGCGGTGGGACCAGTCGGCCAGGACGCGCGCGGCCTCGGCCATCGAGGCGAAGGGCGTGTCGAAGGCCGCGCCGATCCAGCGGGCGACCTGATCGATTCGGTCGATGGCGGCGGGGTCGGTCGCGGCGCGGCGGTTGGCCAGCAGCACGGGCGGCAGCAGCGCCCCGCAGATCGCCCCATGCGGCGCCCCGGTCAGCCCGCCCAGCGGGCCGGCGAGGCCATGGACCGCGCCGAGCCCCGCATTGGCCAGCGCCAGCCCGCCCGACAGCGAGACCCAGGCCATGTCGTCGCGGGCGCCGGCGTCTTCGCCCTCCATCAGCCGCCGGATCGCCGCCAGCCCGCGCGGGATCGCGTCGCGGCACAGCGCGTCGGTCAGGGGGTTGGCGCGGGTGCAGACGAACGGCTCGATCACCTGGGTGATGGCGTCGAGGCCCGAGCCCAGCGTCACCGCGCGGGGACAGCCATCCGTCAGCGCCGGATCGACGATGGCAAGGCGCGGCAGCATCCGGGCGTCGCGCAGGCTGACCTTGCGGCGGTGTTCGGGCACGCCGATCACGGCGTTGCGGGTGACCTCGGCCCCGGTGCCCGCCGTGGTGGGGATGGCGACGAAGGGCAAGGGCGGGTTGTCCAGCGGCAGGCCCCGGCCCACGACCTCAAGATGATCCAGCATCGGGCGGGTGGCGGGACGCAGGGCAGCGATGGCCTTGCCCGCGTCGATCACCGCGCCGCCGCCAAGCGCCACGACCACCTGCGCGCCTTGGGCGGCGGCGATGCCGTCTTCGATGAGCATGGTGTCCGGCTCTCGCGGGACCGACAGACCCGTCACCGCACAGCCCTGCCCGGCCAATTCATCCGCCAGCCAAGCGGCGCGCCCGCCGTCGCGGCCATGGACCAGCAGCACCTGCCGCCCCATCCCCGCCACGCGCGTCGCCGCATGATCCGCCTGCCCCCTGCCGAACAGAATCTCGGTCGCGGTGGCGAAGGCGAAGGGCTGCATCAGACCCTCAGATCCCCGGCGCCGCTGTCGATATGCGGCGCCCAGAAGGCCACGCTTTCGGCGATCTGGGCGATCACCTGGCGATCGTTCGGCTCTCGTTCCTTGAAGGACAGCTCCAGGCAGATCTCGTTGTCGACCGCGCCGCCCTGGGCCAAGGCCGCCAGCAGCGGTTCCGGCTGGATCCGGCCCCTGGCGTTGTATTCGGCGGTGAAGGGGCGGTGGCCCGACTTGTCCATCATCGACTGCTTGATGTGGATGATCGGACTGAACCGCGGCACCGCCCGCGCCCAGGCATAGGGGTCGGTGTCGTCGGGGTTCGGGCTGGTCACGTCGCCATGGTCGATATCGGCCATCATCCACATCGGAACCGCCATGTCCGCCGCCGTCAGCCGGTCCTGCAACTCCATGCAAGCCGCGATGGTTTCACCGAATTCGCGCCCGACGCTCATCGGTTCCCAGAAGACATAGGACAGCCCGGCGGATTTAGCGTGGTCGGCGACCTCGGCCCAGCAGTCGATGGCGGTCTGGATCAGCGATTCGCGCCGGGCCGGGTCGTCATAGTCGTGATAGGTGAAGATCGCGAATTGCGTGCCGACCGAGGTGCCGCCCAGGTCGGCGATGATGTCGGCGAAGGTCTTGAACCAGTCGACATAAAACCGCCGCACGTCGCGGTCGGGATGGCCGAAATGGTTCAGCCGCCCGTAAGGTCCGGTCATGCCGCTGGTCACGCGCACCCCGGTGCGGTCCAGGGCCGCGCCCATCCGGCGGGTCAGCCGGCGGATCACCGGGGCGGGCCAGCCGGGGTTGATGAACTCATGGGTCAGTTGCAGATCGCGGATGCGCAAATCGCGCGCCACCGTGTCGATCAGGTCGTCCGGGTCGGCGAAGCGGTTGACCAGCGGGTTGGTGTTCAGGGACAGCGTCAGGGGCATGGCGGTCACGCAGCCTGGGCCAGATCCGACCCGGCGAACCAGTCGGCGAAGGCATCGCGTTGGGTCGGGGTCAGGTGCAGGTAATGCTTGGTGCGCCGCAGCAGGATGTCTTCCGGCGTCCGCGCCCATTCGCGGGCGACCAGATAGCGAACCTCGGCCTCATAGAGGGTGCCGCCGAAGTGGCGGCCCAGCCCGTCCAAGGTCATCGCGCCCGCCACCACGTCCTTGGTCCGCGCGCCATAAAGACGGGCGTAATGCAGGACCAGCGGGCGCGGCATCCAGGGGTTCAGTTCGCGCTGCAATTCCACGAAGGATTCGAAATCGGCATTGGCGATCTCTCCGCCCGGCAGCGGGGCCTCGCCGGTCCAGTCCGGTCCCATCTTGGGGAAGATGCCGCGCAGGCGGTGCATTCCCCGTTCGGCCAGTTCGCGGAAGGTGGTGATCTTGCCGCCGAAGATGTTCAGCAGCGGCGCCCCGCCCGTCTGATCCAGGTCGAAGACGTAATCCCGCGTCACGGCCGAGGGGTTACCCTTGCCGTCGTCGAACAGCGGCCGCACGCCCGAGAAGGAATGCAGCACATCCTCGCGCCGCAGTTTTTCCTTGAAGTATCGGTTCACGGCGGCCAGCAGATAGGCGATCTCGTCCTCCCCCGCCGCCACATCCTCGGCCCGGCCCTCATAGGGGATGTCGGTGGTGCCGATCAGCGCCAGATCGCCTTCATACGGGTTGATGAAGATCACCCGTTTGTCGTGGTTCTGGACCAGATAGGCGTTCGCCCCCGCCCACCATTTCGGCACGATGATGTGGCTGCCCTTGACCAGCCGGACGTTGCGGCTGGAATTGGACCCGGCGACGTTGTTGATCACGTCGCTGACCCACGGCCCCGCGCAGTTCACGACGCAGCGGGCGCGGAAGGTGCGGATCTCTCCGGTCGTCTCGCTGCGGGTCTGGACGGTCCAGGCGCCGTTTTCGCGGCGGGCCGAGATGCAGGGGCTGCGGGTCAGCACCGTCGCGCCCTTTTCCGCCGCGCCAAGGGCGTTCAGGATCACCAGGCGGGAATCGTCCACCCAGCAGTCGCTGTATTCGAAGCCCTTGTGATACTGGTCCAGCAGCGGCGCGCCCTCGGGGTCGCGGCGCAGATCCAGCGTGCGGGTGCCGGGCAGCTTCTTGCGGCCCCCCAGGTTGTCATACAGGAACAGGCCCAGACGGACCAGCCAGGCGGGGCGGTCCTGCGGCGAATGCGGCAGCACGAAGCGCATCGGCCAGATGATATGCGGGGCGGCGGCCATCAGCACCTCGCGTTCGATCAGCGCCTCGCGCACCAGGCGGAATTCGTAATATTCCAGATAGCGCAACCCGCCATGGACCAGCTTGCCCGACCGAGAGGAGGTGCCCTGCGCCAGGTCGTCCTTTTCGCACAAGACCACCTTCAGGCCCCGGCCCGCCGCATCGCGCGCGACGCCCGCGCCGTTGATGCCGCCGCCGATGACGAACAGGTCGATCATGTCGGTGTCATGGCTCATGTCTTTGTCCTTTCAGGGATCGGGCCGCGGCCAGCGCGTTCCAGGCGGGCGGCAGGGCCCGGCGCGACGCGGTGAAGGCAGGAAACAGCGCATCATAGGCGGCGACAAGGGCGGGATCGGGGGATTCGGGGTTCCCCAGCAGCGGCGTGACCCATTCGGCGATGCAGGCGTCCATGTCGGAATAGGCTTCGATGGCGACGGCGGCCATCATCGCGGCACCCGCCGCGCCGGCCTCGTCGCGGTCGGACACGCGGACCGGCGCGTTCAGGCTGGCCGACAGGATCGCGCGCAGCCCCCGCGACCGGGCCGCGCCGCCGGTCAGGCGCAATTCGCCGGGCAGCGGACCCATCGCGGCGTAACAGTCGCGCATCGCCATGCCCAGCCCCTCGGCCACGGCGCGGATCAGGTCGGGATAGCGGTGGCCCGCCGACAGGCCGACAAATCCGCCGCGGGCGTCGGCGTTAACGAACGGCCCGCGCTCGCCCGCGTCCGAGATATAGGGGTGATAGACGATCTGGCCGGGCCGGGACCGGGCCAGCCAGCCCTCGATATGGGCGACCAGATCGCGATGGGTCACGGCATGGCCCATGTCGGACAGCAGCCCCGCCGCCAGACCCAGAACCCAGTCGAGGTTCAGCGTCGCCGCCATGTTGGTCTGGACCTGGGTGACGATGCCGGGGATCGGCAGGCAGATCACATAGCCGGTGCCCTGGTCGTTCAGATGCACCCGGTCGTCGCGCATGGCGCGCAGGTGGACGCCGGTGGATCCCACGGTCGAACAGGCCACGTCGCCCGCCGCCCCGCCATAGACGCCCGCGCCAAGCGCGGTCATCACCATGTCCACATAGCCCAGGGCGACCGGCGTCCCCGCCAGCAGCCCGGTCTGGCGCGCGGCGTCGGGCGTCAGCGGATGTGTGACCTGCGTGCCGTCGATGATCGGCGGCAGCAGGTCGCGGCGATGGGTCAGGCCAAGCGCGGCGATCACCGAATCGTCATATTGGCGGGTGCGGAAATTGCCGAAGGTGAAGCTGGCCTCGGACGGATCGGTGGCGCGCACCCCCGTCAGGTTCAGATACAGCCAGTCCTTGCAATGCAGCGCGACCTCGGCCCGGTCCAGCAGGTCGGTCCGGGTGTCCATATGCGCCATCTGCGCGCCCTGCTGGCAGGTGTTCAGCCCGGTGCCCGTCGCCTCGAACCGGGCGCGGTCGGCCGCGCGCCCCGCCAGCCGCGCCACCGTCGGGGCGGCGCGCGCGTCCAGCCACAGCCAGGCGTCGGACACCGGCCCGTCGCGACCCACCAGCCATGTCCCGTCGCCCTGCGCCGTGACCGACAGCGCCGCCGTGCGGCCCGCCAGCCCGTCCACCTTGGCGCCCAGGCCGCGCAGGGCCGCGGCGCAATCGTCCCAGGTCTGGGCCAGCGACTGCGTGGCCGATCCGTCCGCGCCCGAATGATAGCGGTTCGGCACCGAGGCCGCCGCGACCTGCCGCCCGCCCAGGTCGAAGGCCACCGCCTTGATGACCGAGGTTCCGGCATCGACGCCGATCAGGATGTCACGACCGGCCATGGACAAGGCCCCTGCCAGCCGGGCCGAATGCGTCGGCGTTCATTCCAATTCCTCCTGCGCAGGTCCATCGCAGGACCACGCCCCGTCCAAAATCCATACACGAAAGGACAAGGATCGGGAATGCATTTTTTTGCAGACACCGAAATTATTTTCAGTTAAGGTGTAATGAAGGCGAGGGCGCCCTGAGGAGGCGCCGCTGCCCGGCCTGCCCGTCGCGGTCCCAGGATCGCAGGCAGCGCCGCAGGGAAAGCAGGGGGGGGGAATCGCATATGCAGCACTGGATCCGTGAATGCCCGGCGGCGGGGCGGGTTCCGCGCGGTCCCGGTTCCGCGCCCGCTGATCCGCATCTTTGGCCGAAGGGATCATCCATGACGCAGACCATCACCACCCCCGGGCCCAAGGCCCCCGCATCCTCGCGGCGCGGCCTGCTGATCGGCGTGGCGGCCGCCGTTCTGCTGGTCGGCGGCATCGCGCTTGATACCACAGTGGTCCATATCGGATCGGAATCGGACCTGCGCGCGCAGGCCTTTTCCGCCGACAGCTATGGGCAGGAACAGTTTCCCCGCATCCAGGCCTTCGTGACCGAAAAGGCGGTGGATGCCGCGACCCTGGCGCCCGAGATTCTGGCCGACAAGGACGCGGCGGCGCAGAAATACGGCACGGCGTCGTCCACCGGCGCGATCATGTTCGTGACCCTGACCGGCATCGCGGGCGAGCCGCGATCAGGCGTCTATCCGCTGGCGGTCGAGGGCGTCCCCGAGGAGATCACGGTCCGCGTCCAGACCGGCCCGGCGATCAACGGCACCGACCTGCGCGACGCGCCGGGCGACATCGCCTTCGGCGATTTCAAGAACCAGATCGAATATCAGGACGCCGGGTCCGGCATCAACCGCGCCATGAAGGCCGCCGTGCTGGACGGAATCGACACGGCGGCCCTGACCGGCAGGACCGTGACCGTCACCGGCGCGTTCCGCCTGATCAATCCCAAGAACTGGATGATCACCCCGGTGGAGCTTTCGGTCCAATGAGCGCGCAGACCCAAGGCGCCCCCGACGCGCGACAGGTCGTGCTGGCCGCCCGCAACGTCGCCAAGTCCTATGGCAATGTCCACGCGCTGAAGGGCGTGAACTTCGACATCCATCGCGGCCAGGTGACGACGCTGTTCGGCGAAAACGGTGCGGGCAAGTCGACGCTGATGAAGATCTTGTCGGGCGTGATCCGGCCCACCACCGGCCAGATCATCCTGGACGGCCAGCCGGTCAGCTTCGCCAATGCCAACGAGGCGCGCGACCGGGGGATCTCGATCATCCATCAGGAACTGTCCCTGGCACCGAACCTGTCGGTGCGCGACAACATCTTCATGGGCCGCGAGATCCGTGGCCCGATGGGCGTCGATTTCGCCGAGGAGGAGCGCCAGACTCGCCGGTTGATGGAGGAGCTGGAGGAGGAGATCGACCCCCTGACTCCGGTCGAGGAACTGCGCTTGGGCCAGCAGCAGATCGTGGAGATCGCCCGCGCCCTGTCGGTGGACAGCCGCATCCTGATCATGGACGAACCCACAAGCGCGCTGTCGGCCAGCGAGGTCGAGGTGCTGTTCAAGGTCATCCGTGACCTGACCGCCAAGGGGGTCAGCATCGTCTATATCTCGCATCACCTTGAGGAGGCGCTGACCATCACCGACCACGCGGTGGTGCTGCGCGACGGCACGATGACCGCCTATGCGCCGCGCGATCAGATCGACCTGGACTGGATCGTGCGCAACATGGTGGGCGAGAACTATGACCTGGGCAGCCCGCCCGACAGCGACAAGCAGGGCATCGCCCTGTCGATCCGCAATCTGTCGGTGCCCGACGCGACCGGCAAGGATCTGGTGCGCGACCTGTCGCTGGACCTGCGCGCGGGCGAGATCGTCTGCATCTATGGCCTGATGGGCGCGGGGCGCACGGAACTGCTGGAGACCTGCGCCGGACGGCTGCGCGCCAGCGCCGGAGAGATCGTGCTGGAAGGCCAGGAGATCAGCCACCTGTCCATCGCCGAACGCATCGCGCGCGGCCTGGCGCTCGTCCCCGAGGACCGGCAGCGCGACGGCCTGGTCCAGACGATGAGCGTCGGCCAGAACCTGTCGCTGGCATCCATCCGCGATTTCACGCGCGGGCTGTTCACCAGCACGCGGGCGGAACGCAAGCTGATCCAGGACAGCATCCGCAGCGTCACCGTCAAGACGGCGGGAGGGGCTGCGCCCATCGGGTCGCTGTCGGGGGGCAACCAGCAGAAGGTGGTGATCGGCAAGATGCTGGCCACGAAACCCCGCGTGATCCTGCTGGACGAACCCTCGCGCGGCATCGACATCGGCGCCAAGGCCGAGGTCTTCCGCCTGCTGGCCGAGGGCGCCCGCCAGGGGCTTGCGGTGATCTATTCCACCTCCGAGGTCGGCGAATGCCTGTCCGTCGCCCATCGGATCGTGGTCATGCACAAGGGCCGGATCTCGGCCGAATTCGATTCCACCGTCACCAAGGAAAAGATCATGGCCGCCTCGGGCGAGTCCGTGGCTGCCTGACGGATCGAGGGGAGGAAACCAATGTCTGCCACCACGACCACTGCGCCCAAGTCCGGCGGCTTCAGCCTGGGCCGCCTGCTGCTGGAGGGCCGCGCCTTCTTCGCGCTGATCGCCATCATCGCGGTCTTTTCGATCCTGTCGCCCAACTATTTCACGCTGTCGAACTTCCTGATCATGTCGTCGCAGGTAGCGATCTATGGCATCCTGTCCATCGGGATGCTGCTGGTGATCCTGAACGGCGGCATCGACCTGTCGGTGGGGTCCATCCTGGCGCTGTGCGGCGTCGTGGCGGGGGCGATGATGCAGGGCGTCACGCTGGACTGGGCGGGGGTGATCCTCTATCCGCCGGTCTGGGCGGTGGTGGTGCTGACCATCGCCGTGGGCGCCCTGGTTGGGGCGCTGAACGGGGTGCTGATCGCCGTCTTCAAGGTGCCGCCCTTCGTCGCCACGCTGGGGGTGATGTATGTGGCGCGCGGGGTCGCGCTGCTGATGACCAACGGGCTGACCTACAACAACCTGCGCGGGTCCGAGGCCCTGGGCAATACCGGCTTCAACTGGCTGGGCTTCAACCGGCTGTGGGGTGTGCCGATCAGCGTGATCGTGCTGGCGGTGGTGGCGATCCTGGCCGGGCTGATGCTGTCGCGGTCGGCCTTCGGGCGGTGGCTTTACGCCTCGGGCGGGAACGAGCGCGCGGCGGAACTGTCGGGCGTGCCGGTGCGGCTGGTCAAGATCACCGTCTATACCGTCTCGGGCGCGCTGGCGGCGGTGGCGGGGCTGGTGCTGGCCTCGCAACTGACCTCGGCCGGGCCGACGGCGGGGACCACCTATGAGCTGACCGCCATCGCGGCGGTGGTGATCGGCGGCGCGGCCCTGACCGGCGGGCGCGGCGGGGTGCGCGGCACCATGCTGGGCGCCTTCGTGATCGGCTTTCTGTCGGCGGGCCTGGTGATCATCGGGGTGTCGTCATACTGGCAGACGGTGTTCACCGGCGCGGTGATCGTGCTGGCGGTGCTGATGAATTCGATCCAATACGGGCGCGGCACCCGCAAGGGCTGACGCGCCGGACCTTCCCCGTCCGGGCCACAGGGGGTCCGGGCGGAAAGCCTGCCCGACCGGCAGTGAAACAACCTCAAGGGAGTGACCACATGTTCAAACTGACGCGCCGCGCGCTGCTTGCCGCCGCCGCCTCGCTGCCGCTGATGGCCGCCGCGGCCCAGGCCGAGGGGCTGATCACCATCATCGTCAACGACCCCGCGAACCCCTATTGGTTCGCCGAGGGCGAGGTCGCCCGGAAGACTGCCGAGGATCTGGGCTATACCGCCAATGTCGCGGCCCATCGCGGCGACACCAATACCGAAAGCACCCTGGTCGATACCGCGATCACCAACAAGTCGGTGGCGCTGATCCTGGATCCGGCCAATGCCGACGGATCGGTCGGCGCGGTGCAGAAGGCCGTCGATGCGGGCATCCCGGTCATCCTGATCAACGCCGAGATCAACCAGGAGGGCCTGGCCAAGGCGCAGCTGGTGTCGAACAATGCCCAGGGCGCGGCCCTTGGCGCGCAGGCCTGGGTCGAGGCCGTGGGCGATACCGGCAACTATGTCGAACTGTTCGGCGCCCCGTCGGACAACAACGCCCAGACCCGGTCGAACGGGTTCGAGACGGTGCTGAGCCAGTATCCCGACCTGGTGAAGGCCGGGCAAGAGGTCGCCAACTGGGATCGCACACAGGGCTATCAGAAGATGCAGTCGCTGCTGCAAGCCAATCCCGACATCATCGGCGTGATCTCGGGCAATGATGAAATGGCGCTCGGCGCGATCGCGGCGCTGAAAGAGGCGGGCAAGCTGGACCAGGTGAAGGTCGGCGGCTTCGACGGAACCCCCGACGCGGTGGCGGCGGTGAAGGCCGGAGAGATGCAGTATACCGTGCTGCAACCCGTCGCGGTCTTTGCCGAGGAAGCCGTGCGCCAGGCCGACAACGTCATCAAGAACGGCTCGACCGGTGTCGAGACCGAAAAGCAACTGTTCGACTGCATCCTGGTCAATGCCGACAACGTGGACCAGATGACCGAACCGTTCACGCTGTCGCAGTAAGGATCAAGGAAGACCGAAGCCGGGGCGATGTCCCCGGCTTTCGCTTTTTCAACGGTTTGCCGGACCGATTGCCCATAGGCGCAAGCCGCAGGGCAAGAGGGGTGCGCCAAACCGACCTCCGCAATCCGGCATAGCCGTCGCGCCCAGCTATCCCGCCACGTCCTCGGGCAGCTCGCCGTGGGCCGGGTCGGGCTCGCCCGCCGCGTCATGTTCGGCCAGCCAGTGTTCGGCATCCAGGGCCGCCATGCAGCCCATGCCCGCGCTCGTCACCGCCTGGCGATAGATGTGGTCGGTCAGATCCCCCGCCGCGAAGACGCCGGGGATCGAGGTGCGGGTGCTGCCCGGCTCGACCTTCACATAGCCGCCATTGTGCAGGTCCAGCTGGCCGCGCACCAGATCGCTGGCGGGCGCATGGCCGATGGCCACGAAGATGCCGTCCGCCGGAACCGTGCGGGTGCCGCCGTCCTTGGTCGAGGTCAGGACCGCGCCCGTCACGCCCAGCGGCATGTCCACGCCCTGAACCTCGGTCAGTTCGTGGTCCCAGATCACCTCGACCTTGGGGTTTTTGAACAGGCGCTGTTGCAGGATCTTCTCGGCCCGCAGGCTGTCGCGGCGGTGGACCAGCGTCACCTTGCTGGCGAACCTGGTCAGGAACAAGGCTTCTTCAACGGCGGTGTTGCCGCCGCCGATCACCAGCACCTCGCGGTTGCGATAGAAGAAGCCGTCGCAGGTCGCGCAGGCGCTGACGCCGAAACCCTTGAACTTCTCCTCGGACGGCAGGCCCAGCCAGCGGGCCTGCGCGCCGGTCGCCAGGATCACCGCATCGGCCGTCACGACCCGGCCGCTGTCGCAGGTGGCGCCGAAGGGACGCTGGCGCAGGTTCAGGTGGGTGACCATGTCCACGACGATCTCGGCACCCATGGCGCGGGCGTGCTCCTCCATCCTGACCATCAGGTCCGGGCCCTGGATCTCGGTCTCGCCGGGCCAGTTCTCGACCTCGGTGGTGATGGTCAGCTGGCCGCCGGGCTGCATCCCCTGGATCAGCATCGGCCTCAGCATGGCCCGCGCGGCATAGACGGCGGCGGTATAGCCCGCCGGGCCGGAGCCAACGATCAGAAGTTTCACATGCGTCGTGTCGGTCATCTTGCGTCCCATCCGGTGTTTGTGCATGAGGTAGTCCTTCCCACCCGACTCTGCAACGCAGCACGCGCCCGGAAAGAATGTTGCGCGCCTGTCGCCCCCATTGTAGTTTCCGGCAACGCCAAGAACCCGATAAAGAAAGAACAGCATGGCCGGCGCGAAACTGGACGACATCGACCGCAAGATCCTGGCCGAATTGCAGGCCGACGGCCGGATGACCAATGTCGAGCTTGCCCGCCGCGTCGGCATCTCGGCCCCGCCCTGCCTGCGCCGTGTCCGGGCGCTGGAGGAGACGGGCTTCATCCGCGGCTATCACGCCGACATCGACGCGCGCGAACTGGGCTTCGAGGTGCAGGTCTTCGCCATGGTGCGCCTGGCGTCGCAATCCGAACGCGACCTGTCGGCCTTCGAGGCGCTTGTGCAGGGCTGGCCGCTGGTCCGCGAATGCCACATGCTGAACGGCGAGATCGACTTCATCCTGAAATGCGTCTCGCCCGATTTGTCGAGCTTCCAGCGGTTCCTGACGCAATCGCTGACGGCGGCGCCGAACGTCGCCAGCGTCAAGACCTCGCTGGTGATCCGGGCGGCGAAGGACCAGCCCGGGGTGCCGTTCGAGGTGGTCGAGGAACGGGTGAGGGAGGCGGGGTGAAGCCGGGGGCGCTTCGCCCTGTCGCCGGCTGGTTCTCGAACCAGTGGCGCACCAACCGGCGACCCCCCGAGGATATTTGGACCAAGGCAAAGATCAGGCGGCAGCCACCCGCCCCTCGATCGCCACCCAGATCGCCTCGGCCGCGTTGATCCCGTCGAACCGCTCAAGCTCCTGAATCCCCGTGGGCGAGGTCACGTTGATCTCGGTCAGCCAGCCGTCGATCACGTCGATGCCGGTGAAGATCAGGCCCTTTTCGCGCAAGACCGGGCCGATCCGCTTGCAGATCTCGTATTCGCGGGGGGTCAGGCCGATCTTTTCGGCGCGGCCGCCGACATGCATGTTCGACCGCGCCTCGCCCAGTTGCGGGACGCGGTTGATCGCGCCCACGGGCTCGCCGTCGACCAGGATGATGCGCTTGTCGCCTTGGCTGACGGCGTGGATGTATTTCTGCGCGATCATCGGCTCGCGGCTGATCCCCGAGAACAGTTCCAGCAGCGCCGAGAGGTTGCGGTCCTCGGGGTCGAGGTGGAACACCCCTGCCCCGCCATTGCCGTAAAGGGGCTTGACGATGATGTCGCCGTGGCGTTCGCGGAAGGCGCGGATCGCGGCGGGGTCGCGGGCGATCATGGTGGGCGGCGTCAGGTCGGGGAAATCCAGCACCATCAGCTTTTCGGGGCAGTTCCTGACCCAGAACGGATCGTTGACGACCAGCGTCTTCGGATGCACCCGGTCCAGCAGGTGGGTCGAGGTGACATAGGCCATGTCGAAAGGCGGATCCTGGCGCAGCCAGACCACGTCGAAGTCGGACAGGTCGACCTCGGCCCAGTCGCCGAAGGTGACGTGGTTGCCCTGCTCGCGCCGCAACGTCACCGGGCGGCCGCGCGCGATCACCCGGCCCTCGTCATAGCGCAGTTGATCGACCGTATACTGGAACAGCCTGTGGCCGCGCGCCTGGGCCTCCAGCCCGATGCGGAAGGTGCTGTCGGCGGTGATCGAGACATCCTCGACCGGGTCCATTTGCAGGGCGACATACAGGCTCATGCGGTTCTCCTTGCGGGGGCTGGGATGCTTGTGGCGCGGCGCGGGGCGGGATGCAAGCGTTGCGCCGGGCGCGGCGGCGGCGTAGGGGCGGGGAAACCGCAGCGAAAGGACGGGCGATGGCCGACGAGGATTATGTCTATGACGAGGCGACCGGCGAATGGCGACCGGCATCCGAAATCGCCGCCGAGGCGGCGGCGGGGGCCGTGGTGCGCGACGCGGCGGGCAATGTGCTGACCGATGGCGACCAGGTGGTGCTGGTCAAGGATCTGAAGGTCAAGGGCGCGGGCCAGACGCTGAAGCAGGGCACCGTGATCCGGTCGATCCGGCTGACCGACAATCCCGAGGAAATCGACTGCCGCCACGACACGATCAAGGGCCTGGTGCTGCGGACCGAGTTCGTGCGCAAACGCTGAGTCTGGGCGCGCGGCTTGGACTTGCACCGCCTTCCCGGCGGGTGATAGACGGAACGTCAACTTGGACAGGCCCGGCCGCGTGCCGACACGAAAGGCAAGACCCGCATGGCGATGGAGAAAACCAGCTTCGACAAGGGCGACCTTCTGGCCTGCGCGCGCGGAGAACTGTTCGGCCCCGGCAATGCGCAACTGCCCGAGCCGCCCATGCTGATGATGGACCGCATCACCGACATTTCCGAGGATCGCGGCGAACATGGCAAGGGCCATGTGGTCGCGGAATTCGACATCGCCCCCGACCTGTGGTTCTTCGCCTGCCATTTCCCCGGCAATCCGATCATGCCGGGCTGCCTGGGCCTGGACGGGCTGTGGCAGCTGACCGGATTCAACCTGGGCTGGCGCGGCTGGCAGGGGCGCGGCTATGCCCTGGGCGTGGGCGAGGTCAAGCTGACCGGCATGGTCCGCCCCGACCGCAAGCTGCTGCGCTATCACGTGGATTTCACGAAGGCCGTGCAGACACGGCGCCTGACCATGGGTGTGGCCGATGGCCGCGTCGAGGCGGATGGAGAGACCATCTATCAGGTCAGGGACATGAAGGTCGCGCTGTCATCCAGTTGATGGCGGTCATCTAACCAGAAGGAGGAAGGCCCCATGCGACGCGTCGTCATCACCGGCCTTGGCATCGTCTCGCCCATCGGCAACAACGCCAAGGAAGTGACCGAGAGCCTGAAACAGGGCCGTTCGGGCATCGTCTTTGCCCCCGACTATGCCGAACACGGATTCCGCAGCCAGGTCCACGGGATGCCGCAGATCGTGCTGGAGGATCATATCGACAAGCGCAACCTGCGCTTCATGGGTCCGGGCGCGGCCTATAACTTCATCGCCATGGAACAGGCGATCAAGGATTCGGGGCTTGAGGAAGGCGACGTGTCGAACCCGCGCACCGGCCTGATCATGGGATCGGGGGGGCCGTCGACCAGCAACTTCTTCGAGGCCCACCAGACCGTCATCCAGAAGGGCAGCCCCAAGCGGATGGGGCCGTTCATGGTGACGCGCTGCATGTCCTCGACCAATTCGGCCTGCCTGGCGACGCCCTTCAAGATCAAGGGCGTGAACTATTCCATCACCTCGGCCTGTTCGACCTCGGCGCATTGCATCGGCAACGGGGTGGAGCAGATCCAGATGGGCAAGCAGGACATCGTCTTTGCCGGCGGGGGCGAGGAACTGGACTGGACGCTGTCCTGCCTGTTCGACGCGATGGGCGCCATGTCGTCGAAATACAACGACACGCCGCAGACGGCGTCCCGCCCCTATGACGCGACGCGCGACGGTTTCGTCATCGCGGGCGGCGGCGGCGTCGTGGTGCTGGAAGAGCTGGAACACGCCCTGGCGCGCGGCGCGAAAATCTATGCCGAAGTGACCGGCTATGGCGCGACCAGCGACGGCTATGACATGGTGGCGCCGTCCGGCGAGGGCGGCGAGCGGTCGATGCGGCTGGCGCTCGCCACCCTGCCCGAGGGGCGCAAGGTCAGCTATATCAACGCGCATGGCACCTCGACCCCGGTGGGCGATATCGGCGAGGTCAAGGCGATCCGCCGCATCTGGGGCGAGGGCAACACGCCGCCGATCAGTTCCACCAAGTCGCTGACCGGGCATTCGCTGGGCGCGACCGGCGTGCACGAGGCGATCTATAGCCTGCTGATGTTGCAAAATGACTTCATTGCAGCATCTGCAAATGTGGCTACTCTGGATCCAGAGATCCAGCCGGGCGAGATTGCGACAAGCCGGGTGGACGATGCGGGACTGGATTCCGTGCTGTCGAACAGCTTCGGCTTCGGGGGCACCAACGCCACCCTGCTGATGTCGCGATACAAAGAATAAGAAACGAGGTCATGGATGGGCGATCTTCTGAAGGGCAAGCGCGGGCTTGTGATGGGGGTCGCGAACGACCATTCCATTGCCTGGGGCATCGCGAAGGCGGTGGCGGACCAGGGGGCCGAGCTTGCGTTTTCCTATCAGGGCGAGGCGTTCGGCAAGCGCGTGCAGCCGCTGGCCGCGTCTCTGGGGTCGGATGTCCTGCTGGACGTGGACGTGACCGACGACGCATCGCTGGACGCGGCCTTCGGGGCAATCACCGAACGCTGGGGCAAGCTGGACTTCGTGATCCACGCCATCGCCTTTTCCAGCAAGAACGAACTGACCGGCCGGTTCATGAATACCAGCCGGGCGAATTTCAAGCACAGCCTTGAAACCTCGTGCTATTCGCTGATCGAGGTGGCGCGGCGCGCGCATCCGCTGATGGCGGAAGGCGGGTCGCTGATCACCCTGACCTATGGCGGGTCGAACCGGGTGACGCCCTTCTACAACGTCATGGGCGTGGCCAAGGCGGCGCTGGAATCGACCGTGCGTTACCTGGCGAACGACCTGGGACCGGACGGGATCCGCGTGAACGCGATCAGCCCCGGCCCGATGAAGACGCTGGCCGGCGCGGCCATCGGCGGGGCGCGCAAGACCTTCCGCCATACCGAGGCAAACGCCCCCCTTCGCCGGAACGCGACGCTGGAGGCGATCGGCGGCACCGCCGTCTGGCTGCTGTCGGACTGGGGCGCCTGCACGACCGGAGAGGTGGTGCTGGTGGACGGCGGCTATCACATTCTGGGAATGCCGCAGAGCGAGAATCTGTGAGCAAAGCCGGGGGCCAGCCCGTCGCCCGCCGGTTCTGAAACCGGTGGCGCACCGTCCGGCGGCCCCTGCGGGATATTTCGGCCAAGGCAAAGGGGCGGGCCATGTTCTTCACGGCGAATGACGGGGCGCGGCTGGCCTATTCGGATGAGGGTCGGGGGCTGCCGGTCCTGTGCCTGTCGGGACTGACGCGGAACATGGGCGATTTCGACTATGTCGCGCCGCATCTTTCGGGCGTGCGGCTGATCCGCATGGATTATCGCGGGCGCGGGCAGTCGGATTTCACCGGCGCGGCAAGCTATACCGTGCCGCAGGAGGGCCAGGACGCCCTGGCGCTCATGGACCATCTGGGGATCGAGCGGGCGGCGGTGCTGGGCACGTCGCGCGGCGGGCTGATCGGGCTTCTGCTGGCCGCCCTGGCCCATGACCGGCTGCTGGGGCTGTGCCTGAACGATGTCGGCCCGGTGATCGAACGGACGGGGCTGGAGCGGATCTTCGATTATGTGGGGCGCAACCCGTCCGCGCGGACGCATCAGGCGCTTGCGGACCGGCTGCCCGCGGCGATGCCGGGCTTTGCCGATGTCCCCGAGGGCCGCTGGCTGGAGGATGCGCGGCGGCATTACGAGGAAACGCCGGGCGGGCTGCGGATCCGCTATGACCCGGCCCTGCGCGAGGCCTTCCTGGGGGCCTTCCAGGGCGGGGCGCCGGATCAATGGCCCCTGTGGGACGCCACGGCGGGCCTGCCGGTGGCGCTGATCCGGGGCGCGAATTCCGACCTGCTGTCCGCCGGGGTCGCGGCCGAGATGGTCCGTCGCCGCCCCGACACGATCTTTGCCGAGGTGCCGGGCCGCGCCCATGTCCCCTGGCTGGACGAACCGGACTCGCTGGCCGCGTTCGACGCCTGGCTGGACCGCTGCGGACGGCTCAGAAGCGCATTCCGACGCTGAAGCTGGCGCCCTCGGTCCCGATGCCGAAATCGGCGGCGCCGAACGAAACGCCGATCAGCGCGCCCGTCAGGGCCTGTTGCATCCTGTGTTCACCGGCATGGACCCGGCTGGCCGCCGTCAGGCCCGCCGCGCCGTAAAGCCCGATCCCCGCCGCCCGGTCGTCGGGAAAGCACTTGCCCGCCAGGTCGGCCGCGCCGAAGGCCGCCGACGCGGAATGGCCCGAGGGAAAGCCCCGCCCCTCTCCGTTCGGCCTGACCGAGATCGGCGTGCCGTCCAGCCAGGTCTTCAGGCCCAGCACCATGACGGCTTGCAGGGCGCCCCGGATCGCGAAATCCTCCAGCCGGTCGTCGCGGGCAGCGCAGACGGCGGCGGCCAGCGGCAGGCCGTATTTCATCGCGGTGCCGAAATCCTCGAACGGGTCGGCGGCTGCGGGCTGGGCCAGACTCGCCGCAAGGGCCGCGACGGGCAGGATCTTCAACGCTGCATCGCCTCGACATATTCCATCAGCGCCACCAGCCGCACCGGGGTGGGCGTCAGCACGCCGTCGCCCGCGTCATAGGGGATGGTCGGTCCGTCCAGCAGGTCGCCGAATTCCGGCATCGGCGATTCGCTGCGCCCCGGCGTGAAGCCGTAGATATGGCCCATCACCTGAAGGCGCGGGAAGACGCCGCCGTTCTCGGCGGCCACGCGGGTCAGGTCGACCGGATGCGGCACCATCCCCTCGGCCGCCGGGCCGTCGCCATGGCCGGTGGGGCCGTGGCAATCCACGCAGAGCGTGTTGAAATCATTGCGCGCGCGGGCCTGGTCGGTCGGGGTGGGCGCGCAGGCGGCGATCACGCCCGCCATCGCCAGTCCGGTCAGGGCCGCCCCATATATCGCCTTCATCGCTGCCTCTCTGGTTGCTTTCGGCAAGTTTGCCCCGGCGGGATGCCTCAGGCAACCGCCGCGTTCAGGCCGATCACCCGGTCCATCCGGGCGGCAAGGCCATGGTTGTGGGTGGCGATCAGCGCCGCCAGCCCGGTGTCGCGGACCAGGGCCATCAGCATGTCGAACACCCGGTCGGACGTTTCGGGGTCCAAGTTGCCGGTCGGCTCGTCCGCCAGCAGCAGGCTGGGCGCATTGGCAAGCGCGCGGCAGAAGGCCACCCGCTGCTGTTCGCCCCCCGACAGTTGCGCCGGGCGGTGATCGGCGCGCGCCGACAGGCCGACCCGGCCCAACAGGTCGGCGGCGCGGGCGGCGGCATCGCGGTGGGCCACGCCATTGGCAAGCTGCGGCAGGACGATGTTTTCGGCCGCGCTGAATTCCGGCAGCAGGTGGTGGAACTGATAGACGAAGCCCAGCTCGCGCCGCCGCGCCTCGGTCCGGGGCCTGTCGGGCAGGCCGGTCATGTCGCGCCCGTTCAGGATCACCCGGCCCGCATCGGGCGTGTCCAGCAGCCCGGCGATATGCAGCAGCGTCGATTTCCCCGCCCCCGAGGGCGCGACAAGGGCCACCACCTCGCCCCGCGCCACCGTCAGATCCAGGCCGCGCAGCACCTCGACCGGGGCGGGACCGCCCTTGCCATAGGTCTTGCCGACCGCTTCCAGCCGCAGCACCTCATTCATAGCGCAGCGCCTCGACCGGGTTCATGCGCGCGGCCCGGCGCGCGGGGAAGATGGTGACGACGAAGGACAGCACCAGCGACAGGGCCACCGCGCGGAAGATGTCCCAGGCCCGCAACTCGGCCGGCAGGCGATAGATGCCGCGCACCTCGGGCTGCCAGGCGCCGCCGCCGGTCAGCGCGTTCAGCGCCGCCATGATGCCGTCCACGTTCAGCGCCAGAAGCACCCCCAGGATCACGCCCGCGATGGTGCCGATGATCCCGGTGAAGGCGCCGCAGAGGAAGAACACCCGCAGCACCGCGCCCTCGGTCAGGCCCATGGTGCGCAAAATGCCGATGTCACGGCCCTTGTTCTTGACCAGCATGATCAGGCCGGACGTGATGTTCATCGACGCGATCAGCACCAGCACCGACAGGATCACGAACATCACGTCATCCTCCATGTCCAGCGCCGCCAGGAAACTGCCGGAACTGTCGCGCCAGTTCCAGACCTGCGCCCCCTCGCCCGCCGCCGCCAGCAGAGGCAGGGTCCAGTCGTCCACCTGTTCGGGGTGGGTCACGAAGACCTCGATCTCGTCCGCGACACCCTCTCGGTTGAAATAGGATTGCGCCTCGGCCATCGGCATATAGATGCGGGTGCGGTCGATGTCGTATCGCCCGGCGCTGAAGATATAGGTCACCTCATAGGCCTTGACGCGCGGCGTGGTGCCTATGGCGGTGCGCGCGCCTTCGGGGGCGATCAGGCGGATCCGGTCGCCCAGGCCCACCGCCAGTTCGCGCGCGATGCCCGAGCCGATGGCGATGCCCCGGTCGAAATCCTCAAGACTGCCGACCGAGGTCGCCGGATCCACGATCCGCGGCATTGCCTTGAGATTGTCGAGGCTTATGCCGAAAACCTCGGCCACGTTCGAGCTGTCGTTGGCGGTCGCCATGACCTGTCCGCGCACCACCGGCGCGGTGCGGGTGACGCCCGGAACCTGCGCCAGCCTGGCGGCCATCGCGTCGTAATCGGCCATCCGGCCCGGCACCACATAGACGTCGTCGGTGAAGTCGTTGGTGATCCGCTGCGGCGCCATATAGACGGTCGTATGAGCGTTCGCCCCCAGGATCGTGTCCACGAATTCCGCCCGGAACCCCGCCCGCACCGCCAGCGTGGCGATCAGCGCCATCACCCCCAGGGCGATGCCGATCAGGCTGATCCAGGTCATCACGCTGACGCCCCCTTCCGCCCGGCGGGCGCGCAGGTATCGCCAGGCGATCAGGAACTCGTATCGAGAGAACGGTCGGGGGTTGGCCATCGGGACGCCTTGATTTTGCGCCCGGAACCTGACCGGACGCCGCGCGAAGATCAAGCCGACAAAGGCGTGAGGGGCTTCTTCTTCACTCAAATATCCATCTTGCGACAGGGGCCGCCAGGTGCCACATCGGCCCCATGGCAAAACCCGTCAACGCTTTCACCTGCACCGCCTGCGGCGCCGCGCACAAGAAATGGGCCGGGCGCTGCGATGCCTGCGGCGCCTGGAACACCATCGTCGAGGAGGCGCCCCTGTCCCAGGGTCCGGGCCGTGGCCTCGGCGCCCACAAGGGCCGCGCCGTGCCCCTGTCCAGCCTGCAAACGACCGAGGCCGCGCCGCCCCGCCACCTGGCCGGGATGGACGAGCTGGACCGGGTTCTGGGCGGCGGGCTGGTGCCCGGCAGCGCGGTGCTGGTCGGCGGCGATCCCGGCATCGGCAAGTCCACGCTGCTGTTGCAGGGCGCGGCCGCCTTTGCCCGGCGCGGGCTGAACGCCGTCTATATCAGCGGCGAGGAAGCCAGCGCCCAGGTTCGGATGCGCGCGCAGCGTCTGGGACTGGCCGATGCGCCGGTCCGGCTGGGGGCGGAAACCAACCTGCGCGACATCCTGACCACGCTGGACAATGAACGCCCCGATCTGGCGATCATCGATTCCGTCCAGACGCTGTGGTCCGACCAGGTCGAGGCCGCGCCGGGCAGCGTCGCCCAGGTCCGCGCCGCCGCGCATGAGCTTGTCACCTTCGCCAAGCGCAAGGGCGTGGCGATCTTCCTGGTCGGCCATGTCACCAAGGAAGGCCAGATCGCCGGGCCGCGCGTGGTCGAACACATGGTCGACACGGTGATCTATTTCGAGGGCGAGCGCGGCCACCAGTTCCGCATCCTGCGATCCGTCAAGAACCGCTTCGGCCCGGCGGATGAGATCGGCGTTTTCGAGATGACCGGCGCGGGTCTGGCCGAGGTCGCCAACCCCTCGGCCCTGTTCCTGTCCGAACGCGGCCAGCCGGTTCCCGGCAGCGCCGTCTTCGCCGGGATCGAGGGCACGCGGCCGGTCCTGACCGAGGTGCAGGCGCTTGTGGCGCCTTCGACCCTGGCATCCCCGCGTCGCACGGTCGTCGGCCTCGATTCAGGCCGGGTCAGCACCATCCTGGCGGTGCTGGAGGCGCGCTGCGGCATCCCCTTCGCGGGCCTCGACGTGTTCCTGAACGTCGCGGGCGGGATGCGGGTCAACGAACCGGCCGCCGATCTGGCCATCGCGGGCGCGCTTCTGTCGGCGCGCGAGGACAGCGCCCTGCCCCCGGATGCGGTGCTCTTTGGCGAAATCAGCCTGTCCGGCGCGCTACGTCCCGTCGCGCAGGCGGAAAACAGGTTGAAAGAAGCGCAGAAACTTGGTTTTTCACAGGCGATTTTACCCGACAGCCAGAAGGTCGAGGGTGGGGGCGGCATGGGCACAAGGCGCATCGCCGACCTGACGGGATTTGTGGGCGAGGTCTTCGGCGCCGGCTGAAGTGCTTGACTTGAAACCATAACCGGCGCGAGGGGCAGTTCCATGGACGGTTTCACGATTATCGACGCGGTGGTGGCTGCGGTCATCATCCTTTCGGCCATCCTGGCCTGGTCGCGCGGCTTCGTGCGCGAATCGCTGGCGATCCTGGGCTGGATCGGCGCGGCCATCCTGGCCTTCATCTTCGCCGCCGCCATGCGCCCGCTGATCGCGCAGCTTCCGGTGCTGGACCGTTTCCTGGGCGACAGTTGCGAGCTTGCCACGATCGCCGGTTTCGCCGTGGTCTTCGCCCTGGCGCTTGTGGTGTTTTCCATCATCACGCCGCTGTTTTCCTCGGTGGTGCAGCGGTCCGCGCTTGGCGGGGTCGATCAGGGCATGGGCTTCCTGTTCGGCGTGGCGCGCGGCATCCTGCTGGTCGCCATCGCCTTCATCGTCTATGACCGCGTGATGACAAGCCAGCAGGTCGCGGTCGTGGAAAACAGCCGGTCCGCCCAGGTGTTCGAACGGATGCGCGGGCAGTTGGACAGTCAGGTTCCCGACGACGCGCCGGGCTGGATCGTCAGCCGCTACGAGCAGATGGTGGCGGGCTGCACGGCTGCCTCCACGCCCTCGGCCCAGGAAACCCCGCCTGCCGCGAACTGATGCAGGGGCCGCATGGCTGTCCTGTGCATGACGCTTCGATGACGAAAATCCGCCCCTGCCGCGCCGTGGGGGCGTGACTTTGGGACGCACCCGCACTACATGGGGCGTGACAGCCCAAAGCCATTCAGGATGCCGCGATGAAACCCTTCCTGGCCCATCCGTTCGATTCGGACCGCCTGCACGAGGAATGCGGCA
The DNA here is from genome assembly GCF_029027965.1 of Paracoccus sp. S3-43. NCBI lineage: Bacteria > Pseudomonadati > Pseudomonadota > Alphaproteobacteria > Rhodobacterales > Paracoccaceae > Paracoccus > Paracoccus qomolangmaensis. Next base: position 2,329,913 of record NZ_CP119082.1, read on the forward strand.
TTTTCGGGGCCATCGGCGTCGTCGATGCCTCGAACTTCGTGGCCCTGGGCCTGCATGCCTTGCAGCATCGCGGGCAAGAGGCAGGCGGCATCGTCGCCCACGACCCGGAAAGCGGCTTCAACAGCGCCCACCGCTTCGGCTATGTCCGCGACAACTTCACCAAGGCCGATGTGATGGCGACCCTGCCGGGGCCGCTGGCCATCGGCCATGTGCGCTATTCCACCGCCGGGACCAAGGCCGCCACCGCGATCCGCGACGTGCAGCCCTTTTTCGGCGAGTTCCACATGGGCGGCTGCGCCATCGCCCATAACGGCAACATCACCAACGCCGCCGCCCTGCGCCGCGAGTTGATCGAGCGCGGCTCGATCTTCCAGTCCTCCAGCGACAGCGAATGCATCATCCACCTGATGGCGCGGTCGATCCAGCGCAACATCCCCGAACGGATGAAGGACGCGTTGCGCCGGATCGAGGGCGCGTTTTCCGTGATCGCCATGACGCGGACCAAGCTGATCGGCGTGCGTGATCCGCTGGGCGTGCGCCCGCTGGTGCTGGGCAAGGTCGGCGACGACGGCTTCGTGCTGGCGTCGGAAACCTGCGCGCTGGACATCATCGGCGCCGATTTCCTGCGCGAGATCGAGCCGGGCGAGATGGTGGTGATCTCGCGCGGCGAGGTCGAAAGCTCGCGTCCCTTCGGACCCTCCACCGGCCGTTTCTGCATCTTCGAGCATGTCTATTTCTCGCGCCCCGATTCGATCATCGGCGGGCGGTCGGTCTATGAAACCCGCCGCCAGATCGGCGTGGAACTGGCCCGCGAGGCGCCCATCGAGGCCGATCTGGTCTGCCCGGTCCCCGACAGCGGCACGCCCGCCGCCATCGGCTATGCCCAGGAATCGGGCATCCCCTATGGCATGGGGATCATCCGCAACCAGTATATGGGCCGGACCTTCATCGAGCCGACCGAGCAGATCCGCAACATGGGCGTGCGGTTGAAGCTGAACGTGAACCGGTCGCTGATCGCGGGCAAGCGGGTGGTGCTGGTGGACGATTCGGTGGTGCGCGGCACGACCAGCCGCAAGATCAAGGACATGATCCTGGATGCCGGCGCGGCCGAGGTGCATTTTCGCATCGCCTCGCCGCCCACCGCCTGGCCGTGCTTTTATGGCGTGGACACGCCCGACCGCGACAAGCTGCTGGCCGCGAACATGACGCCCGAGGAGATGCGCGACTGGATCGGCGTGGACAGCTTGGCCTTCGTGTCGCTGGACGGCCTCTATCGCGCCGTGGGCGAGGCGCAGGGCCGCAACAATGCCCGCCCGCAATATTGCGACGCCTGCTTTTCCGGCGATTATCCGGTGGCGCCCTTCGATCAGTTGGAGCGCGGCTTCCGCATGAAGGCCGGCTCCGAGACGGCGATGAACGAGGCGGCGGAATAAGCCGGGGGCGCTTCGCCCCCCGGACCCCCCGAAGATATTTAGGTGAAGACGAATTAGCGGACGATCCGTTCCAGCGGGTCATACCAGGCGGCGTGCTGGCCCCAGACCGCGCGGGCCAGGGTGTCGGGCTAGTGGCGCAGGGCGCGGAGATCGGCGCGGGTCGCCCATAGGACGCGGTTCACCACGCCTTCGGGGTCGTTCAGCGTGACCGGGCTGTCATCCGCCAGTCTGGCGCGGAAGATCAGGTCGATCTGGTGGAAGCCGCCTGTGGGGTCATGGAATTCGTTCACCAGGATCGGCGCGCCGACGGCAATTGTCAGGCCGGTTTCCTCGGCCACTTCGCGGATCAGGTTTTCCGGCAGGGACTGGCCGGGTTCGACCCCGCCGCCGGGCAGGCACCACAGGTCGTATTTCCGCCCGGCATAGGCGTTGACCATCAGCAGCCGGTCGTCCCGCAGGATCGCGGCGCGGACGGCCAGCCGGGGCGGTTTCACCGGATGATCCTGTTGACATGCCCCATCTTGCGCCCCGGTCGCGGCGCGCCCTTGCCATACAGGTGGATCTGCGTGTCCGGCGCCTTCAGCAGGTCGGGGACGCGGTCCAGGTCGTCGCCGATCAGGTTCTCCATCACCACATCGGCGTAGCGGCGGCCGTCGCCCAGCGGCAGGCCCGCGACCGCGCGGATATGCTGTTCGAACTGGTCCACGGCGCAGCCCGCCTGGGTCCAGTGGCCGGAATTATGGACGCGCGGCGCGATCTCGTTCACGATCAGGCCCTGCGGGGTCACGAACAGCTCGACCCCCATGACACCGATGTAATCCAGCGCATTGGCGATGCGCGCGGCGATCAGAACCGCGTCGGTCGTCACCTTGCCGGGCAGGCCGCAGGGGACGGTGGTGGTGCGCAGGATGCCGCCGTCGTGGACGTTCAGGCCGGGGTCGAAGGCCGCGACCTGACCGTCGGTGCCGCGGGCGATGACGACGCTGATCTCGGCGCTGAAGGTGACCAAGCCTTCCAGGACCGAGGGCGCGCCGGTCCATTCGGCCGGACCGTCGCCGACACGGATCTGTCCCTTGCCGTCATAGCCCATGCGGCGGGTCTTGAGGATCGAGGGGCGGCCGATCCGGGTGATGGCGGGGTCGAGATCGGCCTGTTCGGGCACGTCCGCGAAGGGGGCGGTCGCCAGCCCGATCTCGTTCAAAAAGGTCTTTTCGGTCAGTCGGTCCTGCGACACCGCCAGGGCGCGGCGGTTGGGCCGGATCGGGCGCAGGCTTTCAAGCAGGTCGAGCGCCGATGTCGGCACGTTCTCGAACTCATAGGTGATCACGTCCACGCTGTCGGCGAAGGCGCGGAGCGCGGCCTGATCCTCGTAGGGCGCGGTCGTCACCCGCCAGGCCACGTCGCCCGCAGGCGCCGCGCCGGGTTCATAGATGTGGCAGCGCAGGCCCAGGCGGCTGGCCGCGACCGACAGCATCCGGCCCAGCTGACCGCCGCCCAGGATGCCGATGGTCCGGATGTCACTCATCGCGCGGCTCCTCGGGGATGGAATCGGACAGCGCGTGACGCCAGGCATCCAGCCGAAGCGCAAGGGCCGGGTCGGACAGCGCCAGGATCCCCGCCGCCATCAGTCCGGCATTGGCCGCGCCCGCCGCGCCGATGGCCATCGTGGCGACCGGATAGCCCCTGGGCATCTGCACGATGGAATAGAGCGAATCGACCCCGGACAGCGCCTTGGTCTGGACCGGCACGCCGATCACCGGCAGCCGCGTCTTGGATGCCATCATGCCCGGCAGATGCGCAGCCCCCCCGGCGCCCGCGATGATCACCCGCAGCCCGCGTTCCACGGCGGTCTTGCCGTAAAGCCACAGCCGGTCGGGGGTGCGGTGCGCGCTGACGATCCGGGCTTCGTAACCGATCCCCAGGTCGTCCAGGATCGCCGCGGCCTCGCGCATGGTCGGCCAATCGGACTGGCTGCCCATGACGATTCCCACAGGTTTGTCCATCATTATCCCCCGCATCTGCCCGCCTGCCATAGCGCGGGGGGCGCGTCGCCGCAATCAGGCGATGATGTCGGGGGTGATCTCATCCTCCAGCCGGGCGATCTGGTCCTTCAGCACCAGCTTCTGCTTCTTCAGCCGTTGCAGCGCCAGCGAGGATGTCAGTTGCTGGGCCGACAGCGCCGCAATCGCCTCGTCCAGGTCGCGATGTTCGCAGCGCAGCGCCGCCAGCTTGGCGCGGGCGATTTCGTCATGGGACATTTCGTGGTGCATGTTCATCTGGCTTGCCCGGCTGGACGCGAATGGTCTTCGCATCGACTATAATCGTTAGCAGGGCGCATGTTAACAAGATGCTTCGTTGCGCCCGGTGTCGGCCGGAATATTCCTGGCCCCGGCGGGCCTGATCCCGGACCGCCCCTTGCACGGTCCCCGCCCCGTCCACATATTGAACCCAGGCGGATTGCCGCAAACGGGGTCCGCGCCACAGTCGCTTGATGGGCAAAGGGCTGACATGACGAAGATTTCACTGGGGGCGCATCCCTATCTTCTGGGCTTCGACCAGATCGAACGCCTAGCCGAACGGGCCGCCAAGGGGGCCGAGGGCTATCCCCCCTATAACATCGAACATATCGCCCCCGACGGGTTTCGGATCACGCTGGCCGTCGCCGGCTTCGCCGAGCCGGACCTGTCCGTCACGACCGAAGACCGGCAGCTTGTCATCCGCGGCCGGATGGCGGAACCGGACAGGGACCGCGTGTTCCTGCACCGGGGCATCGCCGCCCGCGCCTTCCAGCGCAGCTTCGTTCTGGCCGACGGGGTCGAGGTCGAGGCCGCGACCATCGAAAACGGACTGCTGCATGTGGATCTGAAGCGTGTGCAGCCCCGGCAGATCGTCCAGACCATTCCGATCAGCCGCAAGTAAAGGGGATCATCATGGATACCAAATTCGATTTCGGCGGCAGCGACGCCGCGAAGACCGTCTATATCCGGCAGGTCGAGACCAGCACCCTGCCCGTCGAGGTCCGCAGGCAGCTCGAGGGCATCGACAGCCTCTATGCCGTCCACGACGCGGACGGCGAACGGCTGGCCCTGGTCAAGGAACGCTCATTGGCCTTCCTGCTGGCGCGCCAGAACGAACTGACGCCGGTCAGCGTCCACTGACGGCGGGCGGGTGACGGCGGGCGGGGGCCGCCCTGCCCCTCAGGACCGGGCGGCCCCCGCTGTCACGGGGTTTCGTCCGGCCCGATCATCCTCACCCCGATCCGGTCCTGATGGGGGCGATAGCCGTCCCGTGCGGCGGCGTCGAACAGCATCAGATGCGTGGCCCCGTGGTTGCGCGCGACCATTCCCTGCCACTGCCATTGCCCCTGCCACTGCGCGCCCTGGGGACCGGCGGGCGGGGCCACCGGCAGCGGCGCCAGGATCGCGCCGTCCGGGACATCGGCCACCACGCCCGGCAGGGGCTGGATCAGCAGGGCGGCGTTCAGATCCCGCGCCAGCCGGGCGGCGGGCGCGACCTGATCGGGCCGGTCCGGCTGGACCGCCAGCACCCGGTCCGCGCCCCTGTCGCGGAACAGCGCGCGCAGGGCGTTGGGTGTCGGACCCTGCCCCAGGCGGCGCAGCCCCTTGACCTTGCCGCCCAGCAGCACCGGATCGCCCCAGGCGTCGGTCACCGACATCACCGCCGCCACGCCGTCTTCGTCGCACAGGGCGATGTCGTCGCCGGGCTGGATCCGCGCTGCGAAATGCGCCGTCACCTGCAAGGCCAGCGGCGCCGGCCAGCCCGCCTCGGGGACGGCGTGGTGGTCGGCCTGGGTCATGTAGCCGCGCAGCGGGAAGAAGCCGCCGTTCATCAGCAGCGCCAGGTCGCCCGCCTGCCGCCCCTCCAGCCTCCAGGCGGGCAGCTTGCCGGCCTCGGCCAACAGGGCGGCGGCGGCGTCGGGCGAGACGTAAAGCTCTCGGACGGGGGAAAGATGGGGATGGGTCATGGTCCCGGCCATAGCGCAGGCGGCGGCATTTGTCATCCGCGCCCGTTGGGTGTAGGGATCGGGCCGTTAACGCCAACACACGGGGGCCGCATGTCCGATATCCGCGCCGTGATCTTCGACATGGACGGCTGCCTGGTCGACAGCGAGCCGATGGCGCTGCAAACCCTGGCCGACCTGATGGCGGCCGAGGGGCTGGACACCACCATCGACGAGCTGCGGCGCAGGTTCCTGGGCGTGTCGATCCAGTCCATCGTCAGCCACATCGCCGAGGCCCTGGACCGCGACGACCTGCCCCATTTCGCCCGCGAGTTCGAAACCCGGCTGCTGGCGCGCTATCCCGCCGAATTGCGGGTGATCCCCGGCATTCCGGCGCTGCTGGACGATCTGGCGGCGCGCGGCGTGGCGGTGGCCAACGCCACCGGCAGTTCGGTCCACCGGCTGGGCGTGACCTTGCGGGTGGCGGGGCTGGCCGACCGGTTCGGCGCCCGCGTCTTCAGCGCCGATCAGGTCAAGCGCGGCAAGCCCGCCCCCGACCTGTTCCTGCTGGCGGCCGAGCGGCTGGGCATCCCACCCGAAGCCTGCGCGGTGATGGAGGATTCGCCCCATGGCATCGTCGGCGCGCGCGCCGCCGGGATGCGCGCCGTGGGCTTTACCGGGGGCAGCCATCTGGCCGGGATGCAGGCCGATCACGCGCGCCGCCTGACCGAGGCCGGGGCCGCCGTGGTGCTGCCGGACATGGACGGGATGCTGGACGCGCTTCTGGATCGGCAGCCGACAGAGCGATGAACGCATTCGGGGGGAAACATGAGCTTTCTGGGGATCGACCTTGGCACATCGGGGTTGCGGGCGCTGCTGGTGGACAGCGGCGGCAGGCCCATCGGCGCGACCGAGCGGCATTATCCCGTCAGTCATCCCCATCCCGGCTGGTCCGAACAGGATCCCGCCGACTGGATCGCCGCGCTTGAGGGCGCCGTCGCCCAGTTGCGCGACCGCCATCCCGCATTCGCCGCCCTGCGCGGCATCGGCGTGGCGGGCCACATGCATGGCGCGACGCTGCTGGATGCCGAGGACCGGGTGATCCGCCCCTGCATCCTGTGGAACGACACCCGCAGCCATGAACAGGCCGCCGCCCTGGACGCCACCCCCGGCGTCCGCGATCTGTCGGGCAACATCGTCTTTCCGGGCTTCACCGCGCCCAAGCTGGACTGGGTGCGCGCGCATGAACCCGACCATTACGCCCGCATCGCGCGCGTGCTGCTGCCCGGGGCCTTCCTGAACCTGTATCTGACGGGCGATCACGTCACCGACATGTCGGATGCGGCGGGCACGTCCTGGCTGGATACCGGCGCGCGCGACTGGTCCGACGCGCTGCTGGCGGCGGGCCACATGCGCCGCGACCAGATGCCCCGGCTGGTCGAGGGGTCGGACCCCGCCGGTCAGCTGCGCGGCGATCTGGCGCGGTCCTGGGGGCTGTCGCATCCCGTGACCGTCGCGGGCGGGGCGGGCGACAATGCCGCCGCCGCCTGCGGGATCGGCGCCATGGCCGAGGGCCAAGGCTTCGTGTCGCTGGGAACCTCGGGCGTGCTGGTGGCGGCGCGCGACGGCTATCACCCGGCGCCCCGGACGGCGCTGCACACCTTCTGCCATGCGGTGCCGGGGACATGGTATCAGATGGGGGTGATGCTGTCGGCGACCGACAGCCTCAACTGGCTGTCGCGGATCACCGGGGCGCGGCCCGCCGACCTGACGGCGGGCCTGGGCGACAGGCTGCAAGCGCCCGGAGCGGTGCGGTTCCTGCCCTATCTGTCGGGCGAGCGCACGCCGCATAACGACGCGGTCATCCGCGGCGCCTTCACCGGCCTGGGGTCGGGCACGACGCGCGACGACATGGTGCGCGCCGTGCTGGAGGGCGTGGCCTTCGGCCTGCGCGACAGCCATCAGGCGCTGAAGGCGACCGGCGCGCGGCTGGATCGGATGATGGCCATCGGCGGCGGGACGCGGTCGCGATACTGGCTGCGGGCGATCGCCACGGTGCTGGACGTGACGCTGACCCTGCCTGCGGACGGCGAATTCGGCGCGGCCCTTGGCGCGGCGCGGCTGGGCATGGTCGCGGCGGGGGCGGGCAGCGTGGCCCAGGTGATGACCGCCCCCGACGTGGTCGAGGAGATCGCACAAGACGCCGCGCTGCGCGACCGCTTCGAGGCGGGATACGAGGCGTTCCGCGCCGCCTATCCGGCGATCCGGGCGGTGCAGTAAGGCCGGACGAACCGATTGGCGAAGGCCATCGCCTTCGCCACGCGATGCCCTGTCCTTCCCGAACCGCCGGGCCTTCAAGGCCCGGTCAGCGCCCGCCCCGCCCCCAGGCGGGCGCCGACCTTCCGTGGTCGTGGGATCGGACCGTCTCTGGTGGAAACCTCACACCAGGGGCGGGGGAAACGCGATGCGTTTCCTGATCCCGCCCGCCAGCAATCATCTTGCAATCATCTTGTCGGCAACACCGCCCGCTGCCGCTCCCCGTGGGGGCGCATGTTCGACCCGGACCAGAACGCCCGGCGCGCCGCCGGCGCGGAAATCCGCAACCGGACGTTTCCCGCGCCGTCGCCGCAACAGTGGTTTGCAAATCTGTCGCGCCAGCCGCGCGTGCGGCATTGGATCTGCCGCCCCCGACGCTATCTATGGGACGGAGAATGGTTTTCCGAAAAGGGACGGGCAGATGCGGGTTCGGTTTCGCCACGGGGTGCTGGCACTGGCGATCTGCGCGGCGCTTGCCGCCGGGGCGGCGGCGGTGGGCATCGGCCAGACCGCGCGCGGCGGCGCGACCGTGCTGACCACCCCCGTGGAACGCGGCGACATCCAGGTGACGGTGCTGGCCCAGGGCACGCTCAAGCCCAGGAACCTGGTCGCGGTGGGCGCGCAGGCCTCGGGGCGGATCACCCGCATCGCCGTGGACCTGGGCCAGGCCGTGAAGAAGGGCGACCTGATCGCCGAGATCGATTCCGTCAACCAGCAGAACGCGCTGAAATCCGCGCAATCCGACCTGGCCGTCGCCCGCGCCCAGCGGGTCGAGCGGGAATCGACGCTGGATTTGGCCGAACGCACCCTGGACCGGCTGGCGAAATTGCAGCGCAGCAACCTGTCCTTGCGGGCCGAATACGATACGGCCGTGTCGGATGTCGCGGTATCCAAGGCCCAGATCGAGGCCTTGGACGCCCAGATCGCCCAGGCCCAGGTCGCCATCGAGACGGCGCAGGCGAACCTGGACTATACCCGCATCACCGCGCCCAGCGACGGCACCGTGCTGGCGATCACCGCGCAGCAGGGCCAGACGGTCAACGCCGCCCAATCCGCCCCCACCATCGTCGTGCTGGGCGATCTGACGCAGATGGAGGTCTTCGCCGAGATATCCGAGGCCGATATCGGCCAGGTGCGGCCCGGACAGGCGGTCTGGTTCACCACCCTGGGCGCGCCCGACCGCCGCTATGACGCCGTGCTGGAGGCCCTGGCCCCCGCCCCCGATTCCATCGTCAACGATCCCAGCATCGCCGGCAGCGCCGCAACCGGCAGCAGCGCCACGTCCGAGGCGATCTATTACAACGGCCGCTTCACCGTGCCGAACCCGGACGGCACCCTGCGCACCTATATGACCGCCCAGGTCCACATCGTGCTGGGCGGCGCGCAGGACGTGCTGACGGTGCCGTCGATGGCGCTTGGATCGCCCGGCCCGGACGGGCGCTATCGGCTTCAGGTCCAGGGCAGCGACGGCACGCTGTCCGAACGCCTGGTCAGCGTCGGGCTGAACGACAAGGTCATGGCCGAGATCACCGAGGGCCTGGCCGAGGGCGAGAAGATCGTGACCGGCACCGGCGGCGCAGACGGCGGCGCCCCCGCCCGCAACCCGCTGGGCGGGATGCCGCGCGGGATGCGGGGCTGATCCGGTGGACCGGCCGATCATCCAGCTGACGGGCATCGGGCGCAGCTATCCCCAGGGCGAGGGCAGCCTGACGGTGCTGCGCGACGTGGACCTGACCATCCGGCCCGGCGAATTCGTGGCGATCATGGGCGCGTCGGGGTCGGGCAAGACGACGCTGATGAACATCCTGGGCTGCCTGGACCGGCCCAGCACCGGCCGCTATCTGTTCGCGGGCCAGGATACCGGCGGGCTGGACAATTCCGAACTGGCAGCGCTGCGGCGCGAACGCTTCGGCTTCATCTTCCAGCGGTATCACCTGCTGCCGGAACTGACCGCGCTTGGCAATGTCGAGATCCCGGCCGTCTATCGGGGCGAGGGCGCATCGGTCCGCCGGGCGCGGGCCGCCGGGCTGCTGGACCGGCTGGGCATGGGCGCGCGGCTGGACCATCGCCCGGCGGCCCTGTCGGGCGGCCAGCAGCAACGCGTGTCCATCGCCCGCGCGCTGATGAACGACGCCAGCGTCATCCTGGCGGACGAGCCGACCGGCGCGCTCGACAGCCGCAGCGGCGAGGAGGTGCTGTCGATCCTGCAAGAACTGAACGCCGACGGGCGCACGATCATCATCGTCACCCACGACCCCAAGGTCGCCGCCCGCGCCCGCCGCGTGATCGAGATCAGCGACGGCCGCATCATCGCCGACCGCCAGAACCGCCCCGAAACCGCCCCCGTCCGCCGCGACAAGGCTGACCGGGGCGCATCCGCCCTGCCCGGCTCGGCCTTCCGCGAGGCGCTGCGCATGGCCCTGGTGTCGATGCGCGCGCACAAGCTGCGCAGTTTCCTGACCATGCTGGGGATCATCATCGGCATCGCCTCGGTCGTGTCGGTGGTGGCGCTTGGCGAAGGGTCGCGCCAGCAGGTGCTGGCCAATATCTCGTCGCTGGGGACCAACACGCTGGAGGTGTTTCCGGGCCGCGACTTCGGCGACATGCGCTCGGGCCGGATCAAGACCCTGGTCGCGGCGGATGCCGAGGCCCTGGGCCGCCTGCCCTTCGTCGCCGCCGCGACCCCCGGCACCGCCACCACCGCCACCATCCGCTTCGGCGGGACCGAGGCCAGCGCCCAGATCAGCGGCGTCGGCGCAGATTACTTCGCTGTCACCGGGTCGGCCATCGTCGCCGGTCGCAGCTTCGGCCAGGCGGCCATCGACCGCATGGCGCAAGAGGTGGTGATCGACACCAACACCCGCGACAGCCTGTTCCCGGACCGCGCGGACGGCGGCGTGGGCCAGGTGATCCACGCGGGCAATGCGCTGTTGCAGGTGGTCGGCGTGGCCGAGATCGCCTCGCGCGGGCCGGGCGGCAGCCAGAGCCTGCGGCTTTACGCGCCCTATACCACGGTGCAGGCGCGCTATCTGGGGACCAGCACCCTGTCCAGCCTGACGCTGCGGATCGCCGACGATGCCGACATGGGGGCGGCGCAATCGGCCGTGACCGCGTTCCTGACCCAGCGGCACGGCACGCAGGATTTCTTCATCGTCAACACCGACCAGATCCGCCAGACCATCACCAGCACCACCGGCGCGCTGACCCTGCTGATCGCGGCCATCGCCGTCATCTCGCTGGTGGTCGGGGGGATCGGGGTGATGAACATCATGCTGGTCTCGGTCACCGAACGGGTGTCGGAAATCGGCCTGCGCATGGCGGTCGGCGCACGGCGCAGCGACATCCTGCAACAGTTCCTGATCGAGGCCGTGCTGGTCTGCATGATCGGCGGCATCCTGGGCATCGCGGCGGCGCTTGGATTCGGCCTGGTCTTCGACCGCTTCAGCACCAGCTTCACCATGATCCAGTCGCCGAACGCGATGATAGCGGCGCTGATCAGCTCGACCCTGATCGGCATCACCTTCGGCTTTCTGCCCGCCCGCAGCGCCGCGCGGATGGACCCGGTCGCGGCGCTTTCCAAAGGCTAAAAAAAAGATTGTGCCTTGTCCGAATGCTGGCGCAAGCTGTCGTCAGCATGACGGCGGCGTCAACCGCGCCGCCGGCCAGTCTGGGAGGACACATGACCGCTTCGAAACTGATCGGCGCGCTTTTCGCCGCCACGATCCTGACCGCGCCCGCCTTTGCCCAGGGCTATCCCGAACGCCAGATCACCATGGTGGTGCCGTTTTCCGCAGGCGGCCCGACCGACACCGTGGCCCGGCTGGTCGCAGAACGCATGTCGGACGACCTGGGACAGCAGATCGTGATCCAGAATGTCGGCGGCGCGGGCGGCACGCTGGGCGCGGCCCAGGTCGCCAAGGCCGAGGCCGACGGATACACGGTGCTGCTGCATCACATCGGCATGGCCACCTCGGCCACGCTGTATCGCAACCTGCCCTATGACACGCTGAACGCCTTCGAATATGTCGGCCTTGTCACCGAGGTGCCTATGGTCGTCACTGCGCGGGCCGATTTCGAACCGGCCGATTTCCCGGCCTTCATCGACTACGTCAAGGCGAACGCCGATTCACTGACCCTGGCGAATGCGGGCATCGGTGCGGCCAGCCATCTGTGCGGGATGCTGCTGATGCAGGCTTTGGAAGCGCCCCTGGTCACTGTGCCGTATAAGGGCACCGGCCCCGCGATGACCGACCTGCTGGGGGGGCAGGTGGACATCATGTGCGACCAGACCACCAACACCACCCAGCAGATCAAGGCGGGCAGGATCAAGGCCTATGCCGTGACCACGCCCGAACGGCTGGACCTGTTCCCCGACCTGCCCACCGCCGCCGAATCCGGGCTGGAGGCGATGCAGTTCGGCATCTGGCACGGCATCTATACCCCCAAGGGCACCGCGCCCGAGATCAATCAGCGCCTGTCGGAATCGCTGCAAAAGGCGTTGGCCGACGAAGGCGTGGCCAAGGCCATGGCCGACCTGGGCACCGCGCCGTTCTCGTCCGAGGACGCCACGCCCGAGGCGCTGAAGGCCAAGCTGGAATCCGAAATCGCCCGCTGGAAGCCGGTGATCGAGGCCGCGGGCGTCTATGCCGACTGACCCATGCCCCGCCGTCCCACGGGCGGCGGGTTTTTCCGGCACGCGAGGGGATCATGTCCACGAAACCGAAAGACGGCACCGATATCGCGGCGGGCCTTTTGTTCATGGCCATCGCCGCCTTCTTCGCCTGGCAGAGCCTGGGGTTGGAGATGGGAACCTCGATCCGCATGGGGCCGGGCTATTTCCCGATGGTCCTGTCGGGACTGCTGTTCCTGCTGGGCGCGATCATCCTGGTCAAGGCCTTCGGGCGCGCCGATGACGAACCCTTCGGAGCCGTCGCCTGGCGCGGCATCCTGTTCATCCTGCCCGCGCCGATCTTCTTCGGCCTGACGGTGCGCGGCCTGGGCTTCGTGCCCGCCCTGTTCATCACCACGCTGATCGCCACGCAGGCATCGGTGCGGATGCGGCCGCTGGCCGCGCTAATCCTGGCGGTGGCGGTGACGATCCTGTCCACGCTGATCTTCTCCTATGGCCTGGGCCTGCCCTTCCGGCGCTTCGGCCCTTGGCTGCCGTTGTAAGGGTCGCGCGCATGGACCTGCTTTCCAACCTGGCCCTGGGCTTCAGCGTCGCATCATCGCTGGCGAACCTGATGTTCTGCCTGATCGGCGTGCTGCTGGGCACGCTGATCGGCGTGCTGCCCGGCATCGGCGCCACGGCCACCATCGCCATGCTGCTGCCGATCACCTTTCAACTGGAACCCGTGTCCTCGCTGATCATGCTGGCGGGGATCTATTACGGCGCGCAATATGGCGGCTCGACCACGGCGATCCTGATCAACATGCCGGGCGAAAGCTCCTCGGCCGTGACCGCCATCGACGGATACCAGATGGCGCGCAAGGGCCGCGCGGGAACGGCGCTTGCGGTGGCGGCCCTAGGATCGTTCTTCGCGGGCAGCGTGGCGACCTTTCTGGTGGCGATCTTCGCGCCGCCGCTGACCACCATCGCGCTGAAATTCGGCGCGGCCGAGTATTTCAGCCTGATGGTCATGGGGCTGGTGATGTCGGTGGCCTTGGCGCATGGATCGGTGCTGAAGGCCCTGGCGATGGTGGTTCTGGGCCTGCTGCTGGGCATGGTCGGGACCGATGTCTATACCGGCGCGCCGCGCTTCACGATGGGCATGACCCAGTTCGCGGACGGGCTGAACTTCGTGGCCGTCGCCGTCGGCGTCTTCGGCATCGCCGAGATCCTGCGCAACCTGGAAGACGAACACGACCGCCAGGTGACGACCAGAAACATCACCCGCCTGTTCCCGACGCGCGAGGAATTCCGCCAGATGATCGGCCCGGTCCTGCGCGGCACAGGGGTCGGTTCGGTGCTGGGCATCCTGCCGGGCGGCGGCGCGATCCTGGCGTCCTTCGCCAGCTACACCGTCGAAAAGAAGCTGTCGAAACACCCCGAGGAATTCGGCAAGGGCGCCCTGGCAGGCGTCGCCGGGCCGGAAAGCGCCAACAACGCGGGCGCGCAGACCAGCTTCATCCCCCTGCTGACGCTGGGCATTCCGGCGAACCCGGTGATGGCGCTGATGATCGGGGCGATGATCATCCAGGGCATCGTGCCGGGACCGAACGTGGTTTCCGAACAGCCCGCGCTGTTCTGGGGCATCATCGCGTCGATGTGGATCGGCAACCTGATGCTGGTGGTGCTGAACCTGCCGCTGATCGGGCTGTGGGTCAGGCTGCTGACCGTGCCCTATTACGTGCTGTTCCCGATCATCATGGCGATGTGTTCCATCGGTGTCTATTCGGTCAACTCGAACGCCTATGACCTGTTTGCCGTCGCCTTCTTCGGCCTGCTGGGATATGTCATGTCCAAGCTGCGCTGCGAGCCCGCGCCGCTGCTTCTGGGCTTCGTCCTGGGGCCGCTGCTGGAGGAGAACCTGCGCCGGGCGATGATCCTGTCGCGCGGCGATCCCACCACCTTCGTGACCCGTCCGATCAGCGCGGGCCTGCTGGTCCTGTCGCTGGCGATCCTGGTGCTGGTCTTTCTGCCCCAGATCCGCAAGCGCCGCGACGAGGTCTTTACCGAAAGCGACGCCTGACCCAACCAAGGAGGAAACCATGCAGACCATCACCCGCCGCATCCTGCTGGGCACGGCCCTGGCGCTTGGCCTTGCCGGCGCCGCCGCCGCCGAATTTCCCGACCGCCCCGTCACCCTGGTGATCCCCTTCGCGGCGGGCGGGTCCACCGATGTGGTGGGCCGCATCGTCGCCGAACGCATGGGCCAGGAACTGGGCCAGCAGGTCGTCGTCCAGAATGTCGGCGGCGCGGGCGGATCGCTGGGCGCGGACCAGGTCGCCCAGGCCGACGCGGACGGCTATACGATCCTGATGGGCACGGTCGCGACCCATGCGCTGAACCCGCTGATCCTGAAGCAGAAACCCTATGATCCGGTGGCCGATTTCGCGCCCGTGTCGCTGCTGGTGCTGGTGCCGAACGTGCTGGCGGTGAACCCGGAACTGCCGGTCAACACCGTGCAGGAACTGATCGACCTGGCAAAGACCGAACCGCTGGCCTATGCGTCCTCGGGCAACGGCACGCCGCTGCACCTGTCGGGCGAATTGTTCAAGTCCATGGCGGGGATCCAGATCGACCACATACCCTACAAGGGATCCGGCCCGGCGCTGACCGACGTGCTGGGCAATCAGGTGCCGATCATCTTCGACAACCTGCCCTCGGCATCGGGCCATATCAGCAGCGGCAAGCTGCGCGCGCTTGGCGTGACCACGGCGGAACGCGGCCCCAGCTTCCCGGACATCCCGACCATCGCCGAAACCCTGCCGGGCTACGAGACCTATAGCTGGAACGCGCTGTTCGCCCCCGCAGGCACCCCGCCCGAGGCCATCGAGGCCCTGGCCGCGGCGGCGCAGGCAACCATGGCCGACCCGGCGGTCGCCGCCCGCATGGCCGAATTCTCGGCCACCATCGTCGCCTCGGGCCCCGAGGAACTGGCCCGGCATGTGAAGGCCGAGATGGCGAAATGGGAACCCGTGGTCCGCGACGCCAACGTCAGGCTGGATTGAACAAACCCGCCCAACAAAGGCTTGCTTTCGGCGTGAACAGCGCCAAGGATCGCGCCGGAAACAGCCGGTGAGGATCGGATGAGCGGACTTCTAGCACTTCTGGACGATGTGGCCACGATCTCCAAGGTCGCGGCCGCGTCCATCGACGATGTGGCGGGACAGGCGGCCAAGGCCGGGGCCAAGGCGGCGGGGGCGGTGATCGACGACGCGGCGGTGACGCCGAAATACGTCCACGGCTTCGATGCCAGCCGCGAGATTCCCATCGTCTGGAAGATCGCGCGGGGGTCGCTGTTCAACAAGCTGGTGATCCTGCTGCCGGTGGCGCTGCTGCTGTCGGCCTTCGCGCCCTGGGCGATCTCTCCCCTGCTGATGGTGGGGGGCGCCTATCTGTGCTATGAGGGGGCCGAGAAGATCGCCCATGCGCTTGGCCATGGCGACACGCATGACAGCGCGGAACATGTCCATCCCGATTCGGACGGCGCGGCGCTGGAGGAGGCGCGGGTTGCGGGCGCGATCAAGACCGACTTCATCCTGTCGGCGGAAATCATGACCATCGCGCTGGCGACCATTCCAGTCGGCGATTCGATCTGGACGAAGGCGCTGATCCTGGTCCTGGTGGCGGTGTGCATCACCGCCGCCGTCTATGGCTTCGTGGCGCTGATCGTGAAGGCCGACGACATGGGCGTCCACCTGGCGACGCGGCGCAACGGCCTGTCCTCGGCCATCGGGCGCGGCATTGTCAAATTCATGCCCGGCTTCATGACGACGCTGACCATTGTCGGCACCGCCGCCATGATCTGGGTCGGCGGCCAGATCGTGCTGCACGGCTTTGCCGAACTGGGCTGGGCCGGTCCCTATGACTGGATCCACCACCGGGCCGAGGCCGCGGCCCATGCCGTTCCGCAGGCGGCGGGGACAGTCGCCTGGGTGGTGACGGCGTTTTTCGACGGCATCTTCGGGCTGGTCCTGGGCCTGATCCTGATCCCCGTCATCCACCGCATCATCAACCCGGTCTTGCAGGCGACGGTGGTGCCGCTGATGGCGCGGCTGCGCGGGGCGTGACCGGCCACGCGACGCAACCGCCTGAAATTATATTAAGGCGGACGGCGGCCCGGAAAGATTGACCGGATGGTCAAGGGATGTCACCTTTCCGTCATGCGGATGTTGCGTTTGCGTCACCTCGGCCCGCTAGGCCCGTCGCGAACCGCAGCTCCATAAGGGAGGTAAATCATGAACCGACTTATCACGGCGTCCGCGATGGCGCTGATCGCATCGCTGTCGGCGGCGAATGCGCAGACCGAGATCCAGTGGTGGCACGCCATGGGCGGCGAGCTGGGCGCCAAGCTGGAAGAGATCACCAAGGGCTTCAACGACAGCCAGGACGAATACACCGTGGTGCCGTCCTACAAAGGCACCTATCCCGAAACGATGACCGCCGCGATCGCCGCCTTCCGCGCGCAGCAGCAGCCCGCCATCGTCCAGGTGTTCGAGGTCGGAACCGGCACCATGATGGCCGCCAAGGGCGCCATCATTCCGGTCCACCAGCTCATGGCCGATAACGAAGTGGCCTTCGATCCGGCCGCCTTCATCCCGGCCGTCGTCGGCTATTACAGCGACACCGAGGGCAACATGCTGTCGATGCCCTTCAACAGCTCGACCCCGATCCTGTATTACAACAAGACCGTGTTCGAGAAGGCGGGCCTTGACCCGAACACCCCGCCGAAGACCTGGGCCGAGATGGAGGAGTTCTCGAAGAAGATCATCGACTCGGGCGCGGCGACCTGCGGCTTCACGACCGGCTGGATCAGCTGGATCCACACCGAAAACCTGTCCGCTTGGCACAACCAGCCGATCGGCACGGAACAGAACGGCTTCGGCGGCACCTCGGCCCGGCTGACGGTGAACGGGCCGGTGCAGGTCAAGCATTGGGAAAACCTCAAGCGTTGGGCCGACGAGGGCGTGTTCAAATACGGCGGTCCGGTCGGCGGCGACAACGCCCCGCCGATGTTCTATGCGCAGGACTGCGCGATGATCATGAACAGCTCGGCCAGCCGGGCAGGCGTCGTCGCCAATGCCAAGGACTTCGAACTGGGCTTCGGGATGATGCCCTATTACGACGATGTCGAAGGCGCGCCGCAGAACTCCATCATCGGCGGGGCGACGCTGTGGGTGCTGTCGGGCCGCGACGATGCCGAATATGCGGGCGTCGCCAAGTTCTTCGAATACCTGTCCTCGCCTTCGGTCCAGGCCGACTGGGCGTCCTTCTCGGGCTATCTGCCGATCACGCAGGCGGCCACCGAGGAGATGGCGGGCTTCTTCGCCGAAAACCCCGGCGCCGATACCGGCATCCGCCAGATGACCCTGAACGAGCCGACCGAGAATTCCAAGGGCCTGCGCTTCGGCAATTATGTCCAGATCCGCGGCATCATCGACGAGGAGTTCGAGCAGGTGCTGTCGGGGTCCAAGGATGCCCAAGCAGCGCTTGATTCCGTGGTCGAGCGCGGCAACGCGCTGCTGGAAGAGTTCCAGGCGCAGAACCAGTAACCGGCACGGGGCCGCGCATCGTCGCGGCCCCGTCCCCTGACAAGGCGGGCCCATGAAGCGCACGATCTTCCGCAACCAGCTTCTGCCCTGGCTTCTGCTGGCGCCGCAGCTTGCGATCACCTTCGTGTTCTTCCTGTGGCCCGCCGCCCAGGCCATCCGGCAAAGCGTCCTGCGCCAGGACGCCTTCGGCATCAGCACGCAATTCGTCGGGATGGCGAACTTCAGGGCGCTGTGGAACAGCGCGGAATACCTGAATTCGTTGCAGGTCACGGCGGTCTTCGCCGTGTCGGTCACGATCCTGTCGATGGGGTTTTCGCTGCTGCTGGCGGTGGCCGTGGACCGGATGATCCGGTCGTCCAGCCTGTATACGACGCTGCTGGTCTGGCCCTATGCGGTGGCCCCGGCGGTGGCGGGGATCCTGTGGTGGTTCATCTTCAACCCGACCATCGGCGTCATGCCCTATGTGCTGGCGATGGTCGGCTATGACTGGAACCATATCGGTTCGAAGACGGACGCGATGATTCTGGTGGTGATCGCATCCGCCTGGAAGCAGATCAGCTATAACTTCCTGTTCTTCGTGGCGGGCCTGCAATCCATCCCGGCATCCCTGCGCGAGGCCGCCGCCATCGACGGCGCGGGTCCGGTGCGCCGCTTCTTCGACATCACCCTGCCGCTGATCTCTCCGACGACGTTCTTCCTGCTGGTCGTGAACATCGTCTATGCGATGTTCGACACCTTCGCCGTGATCGACGCCACGACCGAGGGCGGCCCGGCCCAGGCCACCAACATCCTGGTCTACAAGGTCTATTTCGACGGCTTCGTGGGCCAGAACATGGGATCGTCGGCGGCGCAGTCGGTGGTGCTGATGCTGATCGTGATCGCGCTGACGGTGATCCAGTTCCGCTGGGTCGAAAAGAAGGTCGCCTATTGATGATCGAGAACCGCCCCGGCCTGAACCTGCTGGCGCATCTGACGCTGATGCTGGGGGTCGTCATCGTCGCCCTGCCCGTCTGGGTGGCTTTCGTCGCCTCGACCCATACCGCGACCGACTTCATGTCGGGGACCATCCCGATGTGGCCCGGCCCGCATCTGCTGGAAAACTATGCCCGGATGCTGGATTCGGGCGTTTCCACCAGCGGCACGCCGCCGGTCGGCACGATGATGCTGAACAGCCTGATCATGGCGCTGCTGATCGCCTGCGGCAAGATCGCGATCTCGATCACCTCGGCCTTCGCCATCGTCTATTTCCGCTTTCCGCTGCGGCAACTGGCCTTCTGGTGCATCTTCATCACCCTGATGCTGCCGGTCGAGGTGCGCATCGTCCCGACCTTCCAGGTGGTCGCCGACCTGGGGATGCTGAACAGCTATGCCGGGCTGTCGGTGCCGCTGATCGCATCGGCCACCGCGACCTTCCTGTTCCGCCAGGTGTTCCTGACCATCCCCGACGAGTTGACCGAGGCCGCCCGCATCGACGGCGCGGGCCCGATGAAATTCTTCCGCGACATCCTGATCCCGCTGTCGCGCACCAATATCGCGGCGCTGTTCGTGATCCTGTTCATCTATGGGTGGAACCAGTATCTGTGGCCGCTGCTGATCACCACCAGCAGCGATTACTATACCATCGTCGCGGGCATCAAGCGGATGGCGGATGCGGTGGACGGGCTGCCGCAATGGCATCTGGTGATGGCGACGGCGATGCTGGCGATGCTGCCCCCGGTCGCGGTGGTGATCGGGATGCAGCGCCTGTTCGTCAAAGGTCTTGTCGAGACGGAGAAGTAAGACATGGCATCCATCACCCTCGACAAGGTCGGCAAGATCTATCCCGGCGGCACCCGCGCCGTGGGCGACGTGTCCATCGACATCGCGGACGGCGAATTCATCGTGCTGGTCGGCCCGTCCGGCTGCGGCAAGTCCACGCTGCTGCGGATGATCGCCGGGCTGGAAGGCATCAGCGAAGGCACGGTCCGCATCGGCGACCAGGTGGTCAACGACATCGAGCCCGCCGACCGCGACATCGCCATGGTGTTCCAGAATTACGCGCTCTATCCGCATATGTCGGTGCGCCAGAACCTGGCCTACGGGTTGAAGAACCGCCGCACGCCGCGCGCGGAAATCGACCGCCGCGTGGCCCAAGCGGCCGAGATCCTGCAAATCGGCCCCTATCTGGACCGCAAGCCCCGTGCCCTGTCGGGTGGCCAGCGTCAGCGCGTCGCCATGGGCCGCGCCATCGTCCGCGACCCCGCCGCCTTTCTGTTCGACGAGCCGCTGTCGAACCTGGACGCCAAGCTGCGCGTGACCATGCGGCTGGAGATCAAGGATTTGCAGCGCCGCCTGCGCACGACCTCGATCTATGTCACGCATGACCAGCTCGAGGCGATGACCCTGGCTGACCGGCTGGTGGTGCTGAACGCGGGCCGGATCGAACAGATCGGCACCCCGCTCGAGGTCTATCGCAAGCCCGCCTCGACCTTCGTCGCGGGCTTCATCGGCAGCCCGGCCATGAACCTGATCAGCAATCGCGCGGTCCCGCACCTGCCCGGCACGGCCCATGCCGGAACCATCGGCATCCGCCCCGAGGATCTGACCCCCGCCCCGGACGGACCCATCGAGATGGAGGTTCTGGCGGTCGAGGAACTGGGCGCGCAACGCCTGGTCCACGGCCAGACCGGGGGCGAGCGGCTGACGGTGACGCTGCCCTCGGGGACCGAACTGCCGGATAGCCTGCGCCTGGCCTGGCGCCCCGGATCGCTGCACCTGTTTCAGGCGGAAAGCGGGCGCCGCATCGACTGATGTTCCTATTTCGTTCATGTTCGGCCCGTGCTATTCTGGGATGAATCTTCCAGGACGGGATTCGCCTCATGTGCTTTTCGCTGACCGGTTCGCAGCACCCTTCGATCCAGTGCATCGTGCCGCCCTATATGCTGCGGGTGCTGGTCCTGCGCGGCGATGCCAGGATGGCGGAAATGGCGCGCACGCTGCTGAAGCAGACCGAAAAGCTGCGCGAGGAACGGGCGGAATTCACCCGCGCGGGCCTGCCCCCGGCCGAGGCCCCCGGCGGCGCCTATGCCTCCACGGCCGTCACCCCGGCCGAGGATCTGTGCTGCCCCGACCGCCGCATCCATGACGGCCAGTTCCGCGCCGCCCTGCCCGGCAAGCTGATCCGGTCGGAAGGCCAGGATCCCACGGGCATCGCGGATGCCGACACGGCCTATGACGCGGCGGGCCAGGTTTTCTCGCTGTTTGCCGAGGAATACGGCCGCAATTCCCTGGACGGCGCGGGAATGCCGCTGGTCGCCACCGTCCACCACCGGCGCGATTACAACAACGCCTTCTGGAACGGCGAACAGATGGCCTATGGCACCGGCGACGGCAAGGTGTTCCGCACCTTCCTGGAACTGTCGGTGATCGGGCACGAGATGGCGCATGGCGTCATCCAGCATTCCGGCGGGCTGATCTATGAAAACCAGTCCGGCGCGCTGAACGAAAGCATCGCCGACGTGTTCGGCTCGCTCGCGCTGCAACGGGCGCTTGGGCAAGAGGCTCATCAGGCCGACTGGCTGGTCGGGCGCGGCATCCTCGGCCCCGGCATCAACGGCGCGGCGCTGCGCAGCATGAAGGCGCCGGGCACCGCCTATTCCGACGACCTGCTGGGCGTGGATCCGCAGCCCTGGCACATGGATCATTTCGTGGCGACCAGCGACGACAACGGCGGGGTGCATATCAATTCCGGCATCCCCAACCACGCCTTCTATCTGTTCTGCGCCTATCTGGGCGGGCGGGCCTGGGAACTGCCGGGGCGGGTCTGGTATCGCGCGCTTCAGACCCTGAACAACCCGATGGCCAGCTTTTCCGACTGGGCCGACCAGACCATGGACGCCGCCATCGAACTGACCAGCCGCGGCAGCTATGAGGCGGTGATGCTGCGCCGCGCCTGGAAACTTGTGGGAATCGCCATCTGACCCTAGATTTCCCGCATCAGCGGGGAATCCGGCCATGATCATCGAAATCGCGGCGCAGGGCGGCTTTGGCGGCATCGCCGCCGCCAACCTGCACAAGACCATCGACGTGGCGGACCAGCCCGAACAGATGCGCCAGGAACTGTGCCACGCGTTCGAGCCTGACGAACTCGCCCGCCTGGCCAGCCAGCCCTGCGGCGACTGCGCCGACCGGCTGACCTATCGGATCACCGTAACCGAGGATCGCCGGACCCGCAGCTTCACCCTGCGCGAACAGCAGATCCCGCCCGACATGCTGGACCTGATCGACCAGATGTAGGACGGCGCCCCTTCATCTTGGCACAAATATCCCACGGGGGTCCGGGGGTGTGAAACCCCCGGCTTTGACCTCAGCGATGCGCCCCACGCTTGTGGCGGCGGTTCCACATCACCGAATTGACGAAGGCCGCCCCGATGAAGACCGCGCCCAGCATTCCGGTCACGACCTCGGGCAGATGCCACATGGTCTGGCCGAACATGATGATCGACAGGATCAGGATCGACCAGAAGGCGCCGTGTTCCAGGTAACGGAATTCGGCCAGCGTGCCGCGTTCGACCAGCATCACCGTCATCGACCGCACATACATCGCCCCGATGCCCAGGCCGATGGCGATCAGGAACAGGTTCTGAGTCAGGGCGAAGGCGCCGATCACGCCGTCAAAGCTGAAGGACGCGTCCAGAACTTCCAGATACAGGAACCCGCCCAGCCCCGCCTGGGCGGTGCTGTGGGACCGCTCTTGCGCCTCGCCCCAGCGGTCCAGCACATGGCCGAGCGCGTCCACCGCCAGGAAGGTCACGATCCCCCACATGGCGCTGAACATGAACAGGTGTTCGTCGCGCACCGGCAGCAGCCAGACGAAGACCAGGATGATGACCAGCACGAAGCCCACCTCCATCCCGCGCACCGATCCGCAGGCGCGCAGCGCGCGTTCGACCTTGCCGATCCAGTCGACCTCCTTGGACTGGTCGAAGAAGAAGGTCAGCGCGACCAGCATCAGGAAGGCGCCGCCGAAGGCCGCGATGGGCAGATGCGCCTCTTTGATCAGGCGGGAATATTCCTGGGGGTTGGTGGCGGCCAGCCTGATCGCGGCCCAGGGCCCGATCCCGGCGGCGATCACCACGATCAGCAGCGGAAAGATGACCCGCATCCCGAAGACCGCGATGAGGATCCCCCAGGTCAGGAAGCGGCGCTGCCAGGCGGGGGCCATTTCCTTCAGCTTGTTGGCATTGACGATGGCGTTGTCGAAGGACAGCGAGATTTCCAGGATCGCCAGCACCACCGCGATCATCAGGAAGGACACCGCGCCCGAGGCGCTGCCGGTAAAGCGATAACCCAGCCAGGCGGCCAGGACGACGCCCGTCGCCGTGGCGATGAATGGCCCACGAAGATAGGACAAGGACGAACGCATCGGGTTTCCCCCCTTTACGGACCGACCAATAGGCGGCTGGGGCTGGGGCGGCAAGGGCCTTTGCGCCGCCGGGGCTTCCGCCCCTACAGCCAGCGCTTCCATCGCAGCACCAGCCAGGTCGCCACCGCCGTCCCCGCCATCAGCAACAGCGCCATGGGATAGCCCCAGGTCTCGTCCAGTTCCGGCATCATCTCGAAGTTCATGCCATAGATGCTGGCGATCAGCGTCGGCGGCAGGAACAGCGCGGCCACCACCGACAGGATACGCACGGTGTTGTTCTGTTCCAGGTTGATCATGCCCAGCGTCGTATCCACCGCCAGGCTGACCCGAGACCCCAGGAAATCGGCATGGACCTCCAACGCCTGGACATCACGCAACTGGCCCTTGACCACCGGGCGCAGCCGCCCGGATTCGGGCTGTTCGTCGATGGTCGCGATATAGAAGGCCAGCATCCGCTCGATGGTCAGAAGCGACAGCCGCACGCGGGCCATGGCCTCGGCCTCGCGGCCCACCTGGCGCAGCGCGGCTTGCAGCCGGTCGCCCTGGCCGCGCGCGCTGCGGGTCTCGAAGATCGAGATGGTCGCCTCGTCCAGCAGCCGGCCCGATCCTTCCAGGATGTCGGCCAGCCGGGCGATGATCTCCTCGGCCAGGCCCAGGAACAGGCGGTGAGAGGTCGAACAGCCCAGCGTCGATCGTTCGCCGCGTTCGGGATAGGTCAGGAAGGGGCGCGGCGAATGGTGCCGCACCGTGACCAGCCGCCCCGGCGACAGGATGAAGCTGACCGGCATCGTCACGCGGTCGCCGTCGCCCCGTTCCCCCGGCAGGACGGCGGTCATGTAGTCCATCCCCTCCTCTCGATACAGGCGGTTCGAGATCTCGATCTCTTCCATGTCTGCCAGGGTGGGAACGTCCACGCCCAGTTCGCGCAGCAGCGCGGTTTCCTGCTTGCCGGGCGCGATCAGGTCGATCCAGATCGCCTCGGCCAAGAGGGCGTCCTTGTCCTGCCGGACGATGCGCCCGTTGCGGATGACATAGGAATACATCATGGCGGCGCTCCCGATCCTGGCCCGATCCGGGCAAACACCGCCTTGGTAGCCTGCCGCCAGCCAAAGAAAAAGGGTGCCCGGAAGGCACCCTTTCCCGTTCGGCCCGTGGCCGCCGTGGCCCGTCGCCGCCTCAGATAGTGCGGTCGCGGAAATGGTCGTCGATGTTGCGTTCGGCCTCGTCCTTGGTCCAGCCGTATTTTTCCTGCAACGTGCCGGCCAACTGGTCCTTGTTGCCGTCGATCCGGTCCAGGTCGTCGTCGGTCAGATCGCCCCATTTTTCCTTGAGCGAGCCTTTGACCTGTTTCCATTTCCCCTGGATGATATCCCAGTTCATGTCTGTCTCCTTTCGAAGCGAGTGATCTGGGGAATGAACATCCGGCTCCGCCGCAGGGTTCCCGCGCGCCTGCCTCAGTTCACCCGGTCGTGAGGGTCGCGCCCTTCGGCAAAGGCCGTCAGGTTGTCCAGGGCGCGCAGCCCCATGGCCGTGCGCGTGTCCTCCGTGGCGGTGCCCAGATGGGGCAGCAGCGTGGCGTTCGGGGCATCCAGCAGCGCCTGCGGCACCAGCGGCTCGCGTTCATAGACGTCCAGCCCCGCGCCCGCGATCTGCCCCGCGTTCAGCGCCTGGATCAGCGCGGCCTCGTCCACCACGTCGCCGCGCGCGATATTGACCAGATAGCCCCGCGGCCCAAGCGCCGCCATCTGCCGGGCGCCGATCAGGTGCCGGGTTCCCGCGCCGCCCGGAACGGCGACGACCGCCACATCGGCCTGTTCCAGCATCCCGTCCAGGTCGGCGATCCGGCGGGCCGGGAAATCCAGGTCGGCGACCGGGGACCGGTTGAAGAACACCACCTGCATCCCGAAGCCGAAATGGCAGCGCCGGGCGACGGCCTTGCCGATCCGGCCCATGCCGACGATGCCGACGGTGCGCCCGCTGACCTGGCCGCCCAGAAGCTGCGTCGGGTTCCACCCCCGCCACTGACCGGCGCGCAGGATCCGCTCACCCTCGGAGGCGCGGCGCAGGGTCATCAGGATCAGCGTCAGCGCGATGTCGGCGGTGGCGTCGGTCACGACGCCGGGCGTGTTGGTGACCACGACCCCCGCCGCCGCCGCGGCCGCCACGTCGATATGGTTATAGCCCGCCCCGAAATTCGCCAGGATCCGGCAGCGCGGGCGTCCCGCGAAGGCGGCGGCGGTGAAGGCGTCGCCCAGCGTCGGGATGATCGCGTCGTAATCGCGCAGCGCCTGCGCGGCTTCAGAGTCCGACAGCGGAGTATTGTTGCGGAAGGTGGCGTCGAAGCGGTCGCGGATCGCCTGGGTGGCCCGGTCGGTCATGGGCCGCGTGACCAGCAGCCGCATCAGAACAGCCGCCCGCCGTTCGGCACGTTCAGGTCGGGGCGGATCAGCACGACCTCTCCGTCCGGGTCGGGGACGCCCAGGACCAGAACCTCGGACCGGACGGGGCCGATCTGGCGGGGCGGAAAGTTCACCACGCACAGAACCTGCCTGCCGACCAGCCTTTCCGGATCATAATGCCGGGTGATCTGGGCCGAGGATTTGCGTTCCCCCAGCTCGCCCACGTCCAGCCACAGCTTGAAGGCGGGCTTCTTCGCCTCGGCGAAGGGCTCGGCGCGGGTGATGGTGGCGGTGCGGATGTCGACCTTCAGGAAATCATCGAAGCCGATCGTCATTGTGAAGCCTTTCCCAGTTCGCGCCCCCGTTCGGTGGCGGCAGCAATGGTGCGCGCCATCAGCGGCGGCAGGCCGGTAACCGGGTCCATCAGCACCCGCAACCCGGCGGCCGTGGTCCCGCCGGGCGAGGTGACGTTTTCGCGCAAGACCGCCGGATCCTCGTCGGCGTCGATGGCAAGCGCGCCCGCCCCGGCGACGGTCATGCGCGCCAGGTCCAGCGACAGCGCGGCGGGCAGGCCCTGCGCCTCGCCCGCGCGGGCCATCGCCTCGATCAGGTGAAAGACATAGGCCGGGCCGCTGCCCGACAGGCCGGTGACGGCGTCCATCTGGTCCTCGGACTCCAGGCGCACGACGCGGCCCACGGCCGCCATCAGCGTCTGGGCCAGATCCAGATGCGCCGGGATCGCCTGGCCGTTGCCGATCATCGCGCTGATGCCCTGGCCGATGGCGGCAGGGGTGTTGGGCATCACCCGGACGATGGGCGCGCCGGGAAAGGCGGCTTCGAAGGTGGCGAGGGTGGTGCCCGCCGCGACCGACAGCACCAGCGTATCGGCAAGGCGCGGCACGCCGCCCAGGGCATCGGCCATCATCTGCGGCTTGACGGCCAGCACCAGCACCGCCGGGTGGTCGGGCAGCGCGGCGTTCACCCGCAGCCCCTTGTCCTGCCATTCGGGCGCCAGCCGGGGGTCGATCACCGTGACCGCGCCGGGTTCCAGGCCGCGCGCCAGCCAGCCGCGCAGCATCGCGCCGCCCATCCGCCCGCAGCCGACCAGCACCAGCCCGCGCCTGTTGATATCGTCGAACTCGCCCATCCGGCCCCCCCTTGTCTCTTGCAGCGGGGCCGCGCCCCTTATGCCCGTCCGTAGGCCTCGCCCAGGGCGATGTCCAGTGCGGCGGCGGGGGTGCTGTTGCCCCAGGCAACCAGCTGGAAGGACGGATAGAACCGTTCGCAGCCCAGCAGCGCGCTGCCGATCATCTGGTTCACCTGCTCGGCCGAGGCCACGGCGTCGCCGCCCAGCACCAGGCCATAGCGCCAGACCATCAGCCGCTGCTTGGACCAGAAGGTGAAGCCGCCGTCCCAGACCTGATCATTGGCCAGGTTCAGCGTCTCATAGATCAGCGGCAGCCGGTCGGCGGGCGGGTCCAGGTCGAAGGTGCAGATCAGGCGCAGCACCTCTTCCCGAGGGGACCAGGCCAGCGTCAGGGTATAGCTGCGCCACTGCCCCTGGACCGTCATGACGATCTGGTCGTCGGCCAGGCGGTCGAAATCCCAGTCGTGATGGGCGGCGACCACCTCGACGATGTCGATAGGATGAATCTCATCGGTCGGAATCACTGCTTCCGTTTGCGCCATCTCGTATCCTGCCTCGGACGGGACGCGATACGATGCCGCTGTCCCTTGTGCGTGAAACAAGACCGGGCGGGGTTGCCCGGATGTTCCTACAGCATATCGTGGTCATGATTTTGCCCGCTGTAAAGCAAAATTCCCGAAAGATTGCGGAAAACATGCCGATTGGCTAAATAGCGCCAACCGATCCCCAAGACAGGCGAAGGCCATGCAAGACGGTCCCGGCGGGGATATCGACAAGGCGGCCGCGCAGGGCTGGATCGACCTGTCCGGGGCGGTCAACCGCCGCCCCTGGCCGGGGGGCGCGAATCCCGCGGCCGGATCGCAGGGCCGGCTGGCGCGGGCCGCGGCGGACTGGCTGGGCTGCGATCCCGCGCAGGTCGTTGCGGTGGCGGATGCGCGCGCGGCGATCCTGCGCCTGCCGCCCGGCCGGGCGGCGGTGCTGGCGGGCAGCGATGCCAGCGATGCCAGCGATGCGGTGCGCCTGCGCGCGGCGGGCTGGCAGGTGGCCCAGGTCGCGGAGATCCGCGACATGGTGGGCGCCGACCTGGCGGTGGTGAGGAACCCGGACGATGCCGATGGCCGGGAATGGCGGCCCGAGGCGCTGTCCCGGCTGGCCCGCCAAGTGGGCCATCTGGTCCTGGACGAAAGCCTTGCCGATCCGCGCCCCGACCTGTCGCTGGCCCCTGCCCTGCCCGCCAATGCGCTGATCCTGCGGGATCTGTTTCCGTTCTGGGGCCTGCGAGGGCTTGGCCTGGTGCTGGCGCACCCTGCCCTTCTGGACCGCCTGTCCGATCGCCCGCCCCCCGATGATACGCCCCCCGGTGGCACGGCCCCCGATGGCACGGCCCTGGCGCTTGGCGCCCAGGCCCTGGCCGACCGGGGCTGGGCCGACCAGACGATCCTGTATCTGGCCGAGGCCGCGTTGCGCCTGGACCGGCTGGCCGTGGCGGCGGGATGGCGCCCGGCGGGCGGCACGCATCTGTTCCGCCTGTACGACAGCGGCGATGCGGCGGCGGCGCAGGACCAACTGGCCCGCGCGCGGATCCGCCTGCATCGGCCCGCCTGGCCGGACTGCCGCCTGCGGCTGGGCATCCCGGCCGATCACGCGGAATGGGACCGCCTCTCCGCCGCCCTGCGCGAATTTTAGGCAACGGTTCCGCAAGACCTCGCGCCCCGGACCGCATTGTGTAAGCTGCGGGAAAGACCACGGGGACGCCCATGTCGATCAAGGCCAGCATCTATCACCTGACGCATTACCGATACGACCGTCCGGTGATCCTTGGCCCGCAGGTGATCCGGCTGCGCCCCGCGCCGCATTCGCGCACCCGCGTGATCTCCCATTCGCTGAAGGTCACGCCCGAAGGCCATTTCGTGAACCACCAGCAGGATCCCTTCGGCAACTGGCTGGCCCGCTTCGTCTTTCCCGAACCCGTCCGCGAATTGAAGATCGAGGTCGATCTGACAGCCGACATGACCGTCTACAACCCCTTCGACTTCTTCGTGGAAGACAGCGCCGAACACTGGCCCTTCGACTATGCCCCCGACCTGGCCGAGGAACTGGTCCCCTATCGCGCCGTCGAACCCGCCGGGCCGTTGCTGCGCGCGCTGCTGGACGCGGTCCCGCGCGACCGCACCCGCACCGTCGATTTCGTGGTGGCGCTGAACGCGCGCATCGCAGGCGAGACCGCCTATACCATCCGCATGGAACCCGGCGTCCAGACGCCCGAGGAGACGCTGGCCCTGCGCAGCGGATCCTGCCGCGATTCCACCTGGCTGCTGGTCAACGCGCTGCGCCGGCTGGGCTTTGCCGCGCGCTTCGTGTCGGGATACCTGATCCAGTTGAAACCGGATCTCCAGGCGCTTGACGGTCCCTCGGGCACCGCTCACGACTTCACCGACCTGCACGCCTGGGCCGAGGTCTATCTGCCCGGCGCGGGCTGGATCGGGCTGGATCCGACATCGGGCCTGCTGGCGGGGGAAAGCCATATCCCGCTGGCCGCCGCGCCCCATTACCGCAGTTGCGCGCCGATTTCCGGCGCCGCCAGCTTTGCCGAGGTCGATTTCACCTTCGACATGCAGGTCCGCCGCGTGGCCGAACATCCGCGCATCACCAGGCCCTTCAGCGACGACGCCTGGGCCGACCTGAACCGC
The DNA here is from genome assembly GCF_029027965.1 of Paracoccus sp. S3-43. Lineage (NCBI taxonomy): Bacteria > Pseudomonadati > Pseudomonadota > Alphaproteobacteria > Rhodobacterales > Paracoccaceae > Paracoccus > Paracoccus qomolangmaensis. The sequence continues at coordinate 2,359,481 of NZ_CP119082.1, forward strand.
CTGGGCCATCAGGTCGACGCCGCCCTGCGCGAGGGCGACGTGCGCCTGACCATGGGCGGGGAACCGACCTTCGTGTCCATCGACGATTTCGAAAGCCCGGAATGGAACACCGATGCGGTCGGCCCGACGAAACGCGGCCGCGCCGATGTGCTGATCCGCAAGCTGCGCGACCGCTTCGCGCCGAACGGGTTCCTGCATCACGGCCAGGGCAAGTGGTATCCGGGCGAGACGCTACCCCGCTGGACCTTCTCGCTGTATTGGCGGCGCGACGGCCAGCCGGTCTGGCAGAACCCTCACCTGATCGCGCGCGAAACCGGCGGCGGCGCGGCGGCGACGCCCGTGCAGGCGCAGGATCTGTTGCGGGACATGGCCGCCGAACTGGGGGTTTCCGGCGACAACGTGCTGCCCGCCTATGAGGATCCGGCCGAATGGCTGCTGCGCGAGGCCAGGCTGCCCGCCAATGTCACGCCGGAAAACAGCGAACTGGCCGACCCCGAGGCCCGCCACCGCATCGCCGCCGTCTTCGACCGCGCCGGGCGGGCGAGGGGATCCTCTTCACCCTGGATCCCGCGCGGCAGGCCGAGGGCGCGGGCCTGTCGCAATTCGGCAGCGGGCCGCGCGATGGGTCGATTCCGGTCGGCATGGCGGTGGGCAGTTTCTGCCGGGTGATGATCTTACCGTTTTTCGACTGATCTTTCACAGGAGACACCCATGAAGAACCCCTGGATGAGCGCGTGGCTGTCCGCCGCCAACAGCGCGACCGGCGCGGCCAAGGGCCAGATGATGGCCGAGATGAGCAAGGCGCAGACCCGGATGATGCGGGACTGGCAGAAGGCCTGGGCCGAGTCCTGGCTGCGGATGTGGGGGATCGGTCCGCGCAAGTGACGGCGCGTCCGGCAACCCCCTGTTAAGTTCTGCCTGCGATGATGGGGGATGCCGCGCTATCTCCGCGCCCGTTTGTCCGATGTGCCGGTGTTCTTCACCGTTGCCCTGGCGCAGCGTGGGGATGGCTGTTGGTGGATCAGGTCGAGGCACTGCGAGGGGCGGTGAGGATGACGCGGGCGGAACGGCCGTTCGGGGTGGAACCCCACCCTACGGTCGGCGTCCAAGGTGGCGAGGGGGACGCGGGCGTTTGGCAGCGGCGGTTTTGGGAGCATCATCTGCGGGATGAGGCCGATTGCGCCGCGCATATGCGGTATTGTTGGGTCAATCCGGTGAAGCATGGGTTGGTGGCCCGCCCCAAGGATTGGCCGTATTCGTCGTTTCACCGCGACATGGCGGCAGGCCGGGTGGATTGGGCAAGCCGCCTCTGCGCCCCGTAGGGTGGGGTTTCACCCCACCACGGCCCAGTGACGGGCCATGTGTCGGTTGAGGATCGTGAGGCGTAGGGTGGGGTTTTACCCCACTGTTTAGTAGCGGAAGCGTGGGAACGGTGGGGTGGAACCCCGTCCTACGCTTGCTGAGCCGTCATACTTCCAAACGTGCTGCTATTCGAAGCACTATGTCATCGATAATCTCGTCCCGTTGGGCATCAACATCTCCTTTAAAATTGAACCTGATCGAGTTGATGTCATTAGGAATGCCTGGGAATATGCTATCATCCAAGCGAACAGGAATTACCTCGGAGTTTACAACACGATGTCGGAAGCAATCTCGCTCAAAAGTTGGCCATATTTTCTCTAGATGCCTCTTATCAAGCAATGCCACAACCAGCCGAGATTTTGCCGCAAACTTTTCGGAGAATACGGCGTGCCATGCCCCACCAAGATAATTGTCTTCGTAGTGTCTGTCGTAGAAGACACCAATATCTAGAACACCAAGTTGCTCAGATATAAACTGGGCAAGTGCACGGTTTTCTCCAGCAAAAGATATGGCTATATCGTGTTCGTAGTCGTTTGCCCCATTGCGAAAACCAGCTCGCCTTCTAAGATCATCCCAATCTAAATTTTGAATATAGAAAAAGAGAGCGGGATCTTCAATAGCAAAGTTTTTTGTTCTTGAATTATAGTAGAAAAATTCAGCGCAAATTGGCTTTGAGGCTAGCAGTGCAGGAAGCCGCACATCCTTGACGTTATTAATACTTCCTCGCACATCAGGATGAGCGTTTGCAAGCTCATTCAAATCGACACTGGATATTCCTTGTTCGCCGACCAAGCGCAATAACTTAAAATATGGATCATTCGTCGGCCTAAATTTTGCGCCTCGGCAAAACTGCCTTACTGCATCATCATAAGTGTGCTGAAGTGCTTGAACGACTCGATGTCGAACGCTCGGCATATCGAGATCAATCGGCTTAAAATCCAAAGAAGTCTCTGTTACATTGGCAGCAACACAAGCTGTCTTGGCTAGCTGCTGAGCAAGCCAATAATCTCCTCGACTTGCTTCAAAGATTTGCGCTGCATCAACAAAGCGGATGTTTAGTGCTTGACACCCCGCGTTTACAAGGGCGGCAATTGTTTCCCTCGATCCCGGTTGGATTCGATGAATGCCTATCCGCTTTGCGATGTCATGAACCAACTCAATCAAGTCAGCGCCGACATTGTTTATTCCAATTATTACTATCTTTGGAAACTCAGTTCTATCATCAGCTTCAGCGATAACCTTAGCGATGTTTGCGAGCCGCTCCTTTTCTACTTCTGGAAGCCGATGAAAGTCGTCTATGATGAAAGTTTTGTTGCCGCTGTCGAGCGATATTGCTTCAATCTTACTAATATCTTTCGGATTTCTAGGCGTAAGCAAAACGGCTGCACCAGCAGGGTCAATCTCCGCAATAATTTTTTTGACTGCGGTGGTCTTACCAGTCCCGGACTGCCCCTCAACAATAACCGGCTTTCCTGGCCGACGTATGTCGACAAGAATTTCCCCATAGTTTGGCGGGCGCACAAACGTGTGCTCGGGAACCCCCTCAGTAACAAATACGTCCTCTACACCGTAAATTTCCATCCCTCACTCCATCTTCAACGCCTGAATAAACGCCGTCTGCGGAATCTCCACCTTCCCGAACTGGCGCATCTTCTTCTTGCCGGCCTTCTGCTTCTCCAGCAGCTTCTTCTTGCGGGTCGCATCCCCGCCATAGCACTTGGCCGTCACGTCCTTGCGCATCGCCGACAGCGTTTCGCGCGCGATCACCCGTGCGCCGATGGCCGCCTGGATCGGGATCTTGAACATGTGCCGGGGGATCAGTTCCTTCAGCTTTTCCACCATCACCCGGCCGCGCGCCTCGGCGCGGTCGCGGTGGACCATGATCGACAGGGCGTCCACGGGCTCGTCGTTCACCAGGATCGACATCTTGACCAGGAAATCCTCGCGGTATTCCGAAATCTGGTAATCGAAGCTGGCATAGCCCTTGGTCACCGATTTCAGCCGGTCGTAGAAGTCGAAGACCACCTCGGCCAGCGGCAGGTCATAGACGACCATGGCGCGGTTGCCCGCATAGGTCAGGTCCAGCTGGATGCCGCGGCGGTCCTGACACAGCTTCAGCACGTCGCCCAGATATTCATCGGGGACCATGATCGTCGCCTTGATGCGCGGCTCCTCGATATGATCGACATGGGTCAGGTCGGGCATGTCGGCGGGATTGTGCAGGTCGCGCACCTCGCCGTCGCGCATGTGCAGCTTGAAGACGACCGAGGGCGCAGTGGTGATCAGGTCCAGATCGTATTCGCGTTCCAGCCGGTCGCGGATCACCTCCAGGTGCAAAAGCCCCAGGAAGCCGCAGCGGAAGCCGAAGCCGAGCGCGGCCGAGGTTTCCATCTCATAGCTGAAGGACGCATCGTTCAGGGCCAGCTTCTCGATGGCGTCGCGCAGGGCCTCGAAATCGTTGGCGTCGACCGGGAACAGCCCGCAGAAGACCACCGGCTGGGCGGGCTTGAAGCCGGGCAGGGCGGCGGCCGCGCCCCGCTTTTCATGGGTGATGGTATCGCCCACGCGGGTGTCGCGGACCTGCTTGATCGAGGCGGTGAAGACGCCGATCTCGCCCGGTCCCAGTTCGGGGATGTCGACCATCTGCGGGGTCAGCACGGCCAGCTTGTCGATGCCGTAGATGGCGCCGGTCTGCATCATGCGCACCCGGTCGCCCTTGCGGATGATGCCGTCCATGACGCGGATCATCACCACGACGCCCAGATAGGCGTCATACCAGCTGTCGACCAGCATCGCCGTCAGCGGCGCGTCGCGGTCGCCCTTGGGCGCGGGCAGGCGGGTGACGATGGCCTCCAGCACGTCCGGGATGCCGAGGCCGGTCTTGGCGGAAATCGGGATCGCGTCGGACGCGTCGATGCCGATCACCTCCTCGATGTTGGCCTTGACGCGTTCGGGTTCGGCGGCGGGCAGGTCGATCTTGTTCAGCACCGGCACGATCTCGTGGCCCGCGTCGATGGCCTGATAGACATTGGCCAGCGTCTGCGCCTCGACCCCCTGGGACGCATCGACGACCAGCAGCGAGCCCTCGACGGCGCGCATCGACCGGCTGACCTCATAGGCGAAGTCGACATGGCCCGGCGTGTCGATCAGGTTCAGCACATAGGTCTGGCCGTCCTTCGCCGGATAGCTGATGCGGACGGTGTTGGCCTTGATGGTGATGCCGCGTTCCCGCTCGATATCCATGCTGTCCAGCAACTGGGCCTTCATGTCGCGTTCGGCGACGGTGCCCGTCAACTGGATCAGCCGGTCGGCCAGGGTGGATTTGCCGTGGTCGATATGGGCCACGATCGAGAAATTGCGGATCAGGGAAAGCTGGGTCATGGCCGGGCTATACAAGGGGGAAACGCCCGCGGGAAGAGGGTTTGGATCAGGGCGCGGCGGCCAGGACCGCCTGCCGCCGCCGGGCTTCGCGCCACATGGAATAGATGCCCGCCCCGGCGATCAGCGCGGCCCCCGTCAGCGTCAGGGCATCGGGGCGTTCGCCGAACAGCGTCACCGCCAGGATCAGCGCGAACAGCAGCCGGGAATAGCGGAACGGCGCGATGACCGCGATCTCGGCGATGCGGGTGGCGATGACCATGGTGATATAGCCGAGGATGCCGAAGCCCAGCGTCGTCACCATCAGCGCGCCCTGCCCCGGCGTGGGCACGACCGGCGACTGTCCGCCCAGGACCAGCAGCACCAGCCCGGCGATGCCCATCGACCCGAAGGCCCCCGCGGACAGCAGGCCCGACCCCACCTCGGGCGGCAGGCGCCGGGTGATCAGGTCGCGCACAGCCAGCGTCATCACCGCGATCACCGCGAAGATCGAGCTCATCTCGAAGGACGCGGTGCCCGGCTTCACGATCAGCAGCACCCCGCAGAAGCCCACCGCGATGGAGCACCAGCGGCGCCAGCCGACCCGTTCGCCCAGAAACAGCGCCGCGCCCAGCGTCATCAGCAGCGGCTGGGCCTGAAGGATGGCCGAGGCGATGGACAGATCGCCCGTGGCAAGCGCGGTCACGAAGGTGATGGCGCAGACCCCCTCGCACAGGTTGCGAAGCGCCACCTGCGGGCGCAGCAGGATGCGCGGGTGCAGCCCCTCGCCGCCAAGGGCGATCCACAGGCCGAACACGACCATGCCGGAAAACCCCAGCATGGCCAGCAGTTGCCCGGTGGGGATGCCGCCCGACAGGCCCTTCAGCAGCGCGTCCTCGGCCGCGAAGGCGCCCATCGCCAGGACCATCAGCAGGGCGGCGCGCAGGTTATGCATGGCGGGACTCCAGCCGGTCGATCAGGGCGGGCAGATCGGCGATGGTCTCCAGCCGGTGCGCACGGGGATGATCGGGCGCCTCGGCCTGTTCGACGGCCCAGGTCAGGTCATGGGGGATGAAGACGCCGTGCCCGCCCAAGGTCACGACCGGCAGCACGTCGCTTTTCATCGAATTGCCGACCATCACGAAGCGGTCGGGCGCGACACCGGCGCGAAACAGGATGCGAGAATAGGTCTCGGGGGACTTGTCGGCGAGGATCTCGACGGCCTCGAAGCGGTCTGCCAGCCCGGATGCGGCGATCTTGCGTTCCTGGTCGATCAGGTCGCCCTTGGTGATCAGGATCAGCCGCCGCCCGTTCAGCGCGTCCAGCGCCTGCGCAACGCCCGGCAGCAGATCGACCGGATGGGCCAGCATCTCTTGCCCCAGTTCCAGGATCCGGCCGATGGCGCACCCGTCGATGCGCCCGTCGGTCAGTTCGATGGCGGTCTGGACCATCGACAGCATGAAGCCCTTGATGCCGAAGCCGTAACGGGCCAGGTTCGCGCGTTCCACGTCCAGCAGGCGGCTGGCGATGTCGGCGCCTTCGGCATGATCGCCCAGCAGCGCCACGAATTCGCCTTCGGTCACGCGGAAGAACGTCTCGTTTTCCCACAGGGTGTCGTCGGCATCCAGTCCGATGGCCTCGATCATCGCATCCCCCGTCTTGCCGTCGCCGTCATGCAGGACCATGCTGGCGCCAGCTTGTCAAACCCCCGAAAGGATTGCCATGACCTTCACCGTTCCCGACATGACCTGCGGCCATTGCAAGGCCGCCATCGAAGCCGCCATCGCCGAGGCGGGCGGCCGCGCCACGGTCGATCTGGCGCAGAAGACCGTCGCGGTGGACGGGCTGGACGCCGACCGCGCGGCACAGGCGATTCGCGGCGCCGGATACGAGGTCGGCCCCGCCTGACAGACGCAACGCCTTGACGCCGCAGGCGAAGGCGCCGCACAGCGCCCGATTGAGCGGGCGGGCCCTTTCTGATACCGTCGCGGACGGACGGGCCGTTACAGACCGGGACAACCGGCACCCGCCCTCGCAGACAAGGCAAACCGAGGAGACAGTTCATGCTCAACCGCATCGTCATTGCGGCCGCGGCCATCATGATGACCGCGCCGCTGGCCGTCGCCGGTCCCATCGACAGCGCCTGCGTCCGGTCCGACCGCGCGCGCGGCAATGCGCCGCTATGCGGCTGCATCCAGCAGGTCGCGAACCAGACCCTGTCGCGGTCCGACCAACGCCGCGCCGCCTCCTTCTTCCGCGACCCGCACGAGGCGCAAGAGGTCCGGATGTCGAAATCCAACGCCGACAACGCCTTCTGGGCACGCTACAAGCGGTTCGCGTCCCAGGCCGAGGCTTATTGCCGGTAAGCCTGCATTGCGTATCACCGTCCTGACCGGCGCGGGCATTTCCGCCGAAAGCGGGCTGGCGACCTTCCGCGCCAGCGACGGCTTGTGGGAAAACCACCGGGTCGAGGACGTGGCGACGCCCGAAGGCTTTGCCGCCGATCCCGACCTGGTGCATCGCTTCTACAACATGCGCCGCGCGGCGGCGGCGGCGGCGCAGCCCAATCCGGCGCATCTGGCCCTGGCCGATCTGGCGCGGCGGCACGACCTGACGCTGGTCACGCAGAATGTCGACGACCTGCACGAACGCGCGGGCAGCCCGGACGTGATCCACATGCACGGCAGCCTGACCGGCGCGCTGTGCGCGGCCTGCGGATATCGCTGGCCCGCGCCGCCGGTCATGTCCCCCGCCGACCCCTGCCCCGCCTGCGCCCGCCCCGCAACCCGGCCCGACATCGTCTGGTTCGGGGAAATGCCCTATCACATGGAACGCATCTGGGACGCGCTGGAAAGCGCCGAGCTGTTCGCGGCCATCGGCACCTCGGGCAATGTCTATCCGGCGGCGGGCTTTGCCCAACATGTCCGGCGGCGCGGCGTCGAATGCGTGGAACTGAACCTGGATGCCAGCGCCAATGCGCGCGACTTCCACCGCCGCATCACCGGGCCCGCCAGCCGGACGGTGCCGGACTGGGTGGCCTCGCTGGGCTGATTGCGCTTGCCTGCGCGCCGGTCCCTGGGCTATGGCAGCGATGCCTCGGTTCCGGGCCTCAAACCCGGTTAAAAGGGAACGCGGTGAAAATCCGCGACTGCCCCCGCAACTGTCAGCGGAGAGCCGGGCCGGACAACGCCACTGGTCCCAGAGGGACCGGGAAGGCCCGGCCAAGCCTTGACCCGCAAGTCAGGAGACCTGCCGAACGCGATCACCCTGACGGCGTGCGAGGGGCGCGCCGGAAACGGAAACTTCCGTCGTGGTGGTGTCGCTGTCCGGCGGGCCAAAACCTGCCAGACCAACCGCATCGCGCCCTGGCCCCTGGCCGGGGTTCCTGGAAGGATGTCATTCGTGACCGCAAGACCCATTGTCCTGACCCTGACCGCCGCCTTGGCCCTGACCACGGCCCTGCCCGCCGCCGCGCAGGATGCCGCCCCCGACGCCATCGTCCTGGACGACATCACCCTGACCGCCAACCGCGAGGCCACCGACCTGAGCCGGTCGGGCAGTTCCGTCTCCGTGCTGGGCGCCGAAGACCTGGCCGATCGCGCAGGCCAGCCCCTGGCCCGCAGCCTGTCGCGGCTGCCGGGCGTCACCCTGCGCCAATACGGGCCGCTGGGCACCACCGGATCGCTGATCCTGCGCGGCGCCCCGGCGCAATACCTGCCCGTCGTGATCGACGGGATCGAGGTTGCGGATCCCGCGGCGGGCCAGCCATCCTATGACATCGGCGGGATGATCGGCCAGTCGGTGAACCGGGCCGAATTGCTGCGCGGCGCGCAATCGGCGCTGTACGGCTCGCGCGCGGTGGCGGGCGTGCTGTCGCTGCAATCCCTGCGCCCGACGCAGGACGGCCTGCACCACCATTTCGGGATCGAGGCAGGCAGCTTCGACACCCTGACCGCCAGCTATGGCGCGACGCTGCGCCGCGCGGATGCGGACCTGGCCTTCCAGGTCAGCCATATCCGCAGCGACGGCTTTTCCGCCCGCGACGAACAGAACGGCAATTTCGAGGATGACGGCTACGAGGCGACGCGCCTGTCCTTCTATTCCGCCTATGCGCTGGAAAACGGCGCGACCATCGGCTTCAACGGCTTCTGGGAAGACAGCAGCGGCGATTTCGACGACTTCAACGGCGATGTGGCTGGCACGCCAGGCGACGACTATAACGACCGCGAAAGCTATGGCCTGCGCGGCTTCGCGCAGTTCCAGACCGGCACCGTCGATCACGAGATCGCCCTGACGCGTTACCGCATCGACCGGCAAAGCTGGTCGAACGGCACCGTCTCGCCCTTTGTCGGCACGCGCACGAAACTGTCCTGGCAGGGCGCGACCGACCTGGGCGCGGGCATCCGCGCCGTGTTCGGCGCCGACACGGAAAAAGAGGAAGCCGAAGGCAACGGCGATGCCCGCCTGAACGGCGTTTTCGTGGAAACGACCACGGCGCTTGGCGACCGGATCGACGTGACGACATCGCTTCGGCGCGACGATCATTCGCGCTTCGGCGGCTTCACCTCGGGCCGGGTGACGGCGGTCTGGCGCGCGACCGACGACCTGCTGTTCCGCGCGGCCCTGGGCAACGGCTTCCGCGCGCCCTCGCTTTACGAACTGTTCGGCCCCTATGGCAACGCCTCGCTGGAACGAGAGGAAAGCCGCACGCACGAGATCGGCGTGGAAAAGCAATGGGGCGACAGCCATCTGCGCGCGACCGCGTTCTGGCTGCGGGCGAACAACCTGATCGGCTGGGATGATCGCGGCACCGCCGACTGGTCGGACGACGGCTATAACCAGGTGCCGGGCACCGCCCGCCGCCGGGGCGTCGAACTGGACGGCCGCTATGTCTTTGGCGCGGGCCATGCGCTGACCGCCAGCTATACCTTCATCGACAACCAGGTCGACTCGGAATGGGCCAAGGTGCCCGAACGCGTGCTGAACCTGGGGGCCGAGACGGTGTTTGCCACCGGCACCACGGCGGGCATCCAGGTGCAACACGTCGCCGGCCGTCCGAACGACATGGACGATTTCACCACCGTGGACCTGCTGGTCAGCCACTCCATCCGCGACGACGCCACCGCCTATCTGCGGCTGGAAAACGTCCTTGACGAGGATTACCAGTGGGTCAGCGGTTATGGCACATCGGGCCGGGCGATCTATGCGGGGCTGCGTGCGTCGTTCTAGCGTCCTTCTTGCGGCGGCGGCCCTGATCGCCGCCGTCCTGCCCGCGCAGGCGGCGCCGCGGCGCGTGGTGTCGATGAACCTGTGCAGCGACCAGCTGGCGATGCTGCTGGCCGCGCCGGGGCAGCTGATCTCCGTCAGCGACCTGGCGGGGGATCCGCGCATGTCGCCGATGGCGGATCGGGCGGCGGATTACGCGAAGAACACCGGCCGGGCCGAGGAAATCTATCTGATGCGGCCCGATCTGGTGATCGCCGGCACCTTCACCGCCGCCGCGACCGTGGCGATGCTGCGCCGCCTGGGCATCCGGGTCGAGACCCTGCCCCCCGCCGAAAGCCTTGACGCGGTCCGCGCGGAAATCCTTCGCATGGGCGATCTGCTGGGCCGCCAACAGGCCGCGCGCGATCTTCTGGACCGCTTCGACGCCGACCTGGCCCAGGCGCGCAGCCCCGACCGCCGGGGCCGCGCGGCGCTGTATTACGCGAACGGCTTCACCTCGGGCCGCGCGACGCTGGCCGGGACGATCCTGGACGCGGCGGGCTATGACAATGTGGCGGGCGATTACGGCATCGCGACGACCACCCCCCTGCCGATGGAGCTGCTGGTGATGACCCGTCCCGACCGGCTGATCACCGGCGCGAAATGGCCCGGCCAGTCGCGGGGCGAGGCGATCCTGGATCATCCCGCCCTGTCCGCCATCGCCCCGGCCGAGGGGCAGGTGACCGACCGCGACTGGGTCTGCGGCACGCCCTTCATCGTCCAGGCCATCCGGTCGCTGCGATGAGGGGGCTGTTCGTCTTCCTGTCCGGCCTGGTGGCCGCGCTGTTCCTGGCCTCGCTGCTGACCGGGCCCGCGGGATTGCCGGTGACGGACTCGCTGCGCGCCCTGGTCCTGGGCGGCGATGGCCCGCTGCCCATCGTGATGCGCGAAATCCGCCTGCCCCGCGCGATCCTGGGGATCGCGGTGGGCGCCGGGCTGGGCCTGACGGGCGCCGCCCTGCAAGGCTATCTGCGCAACCCGCTGGCCGAACCCGCGCTGATCGGCGTCTCGGGGATGGCGGCGCTTGGGGCGGTGCTGGCGATCCAGACCGGGCTGTCGATGGCGGCGGTGCTGGCCCTGCCGCTGGCCGCGCTTGCGGGGGCGGCGGTCGGCGTCAGCCTGCTGGTGGCGCTGGCCGGGCCGCGCGGAGGCTCGGTCACGCTGATCCTGGCGGGGGTCGCCATTTCGGCGCTTGCGGGCGCGGGCACGGCACTGGCGCTGAACCTGTCGCCCAACCCCTATGCCGCGAACGAGATCGTCTTCTGGCTGATGGGATCGCTGGCCGACCGGTCCATGCTGCATGTCTGGCTGGCCCTGCCGCCCATGGTCCTTGGCGCCGCGCTGATCCTGTCCACCCGCCGCGCCCTGGACGCCCTGACCCTGGGCGAGGCCGCGGCCCAGGCGATGGGCGTGTCCGCCGCCGCGCTGCGCTGGCGGCTGGTCGCGGGCACGGCGCTGATCGTCGGCCCGGCGACGGCCGTGGCCGGGGCCATCGGCTTCATCGGGCTGGTCGTCCCGCATATCCTGCGGCCTTTCGTGGACGCGCGGCCATCCGCCCTGCTGCCCGCCTCGGCGCTTGGCGGGGCGGCGCTGCTGCTGGGGGCCGACATCGCCGTGCGGCTGATCGTGCCCGACCGCGACCTGAAGCTGGGCGTGCTGACCGCCATCGTCGGCGCGCCGCTGTTCCTGCACCTGATCTGGAAAACCCGCAGCGGAGGGCGCGTCTGATGGTCCTGCGTCTGTCCGGCCTGACCGTCACGCGCCGCGGCCGCCCGGTGCTGCACGGCGTCTCTCTGGCCCTGAAACGGGCCGAGTTCGTCGGCCTGATCGGTCCCAACGGCGCCGGGAAATCCACGCTGATGGAGGCCGCGCTTGGCCTGATCCCCTTCACCGGCGCATCCACCCTGGCCGCCATGACGCCCGGCGCGCGCGCCCGCCACGCCGCCTATCTGCCGCAGTCGCGCGAGATCGCCTGGCCCCTCAGCGTTCAGGATCTGGTGGCGCTTGGCCGCATTCCCTGGCCCGGCGGCGGACGGGGCACCGCCGACCGCGCGGCCATCGACGAAGCCATCGCCCGCATGGGGTTACAGGCGTTCCGCAAGCGCACCGCCCTGCGCCTGTCGGGGGGCGAGCAGAACCGCGCGCTGATCGCCCGCGCCCTGGCGCAGGACACGCCTCTGCTGATCGCGGACGAACCCATCGCGGGGCTGGATCCGGCGCAGCAACTGGCCTGCCTGCGGCTGTTCCGCGATCTGGCGGCGGAAGGGCGGACGGTGCTGGCCTCGATCCACGACCTGGGTCTGGCGGCGCGGTTCTGCACGCGGCTGGTGCTGATCTGGGACGGGCAGGTGCTGGCCGACGGTCCCGCCGATGCGGTGCTGCGCGACGACCTGCTGCGCCGCGCCTTCGGCATCACCGTGCGCCGGGTCGATACGCCGGACGGCCCGGCGATCCTGCCGGTCTAGCCGATGGCCGCCAGCACCTCGTCCGTCAGCGCGGCGATTTCGTCCCGCGCCGGGCCGCTGCGCGCGCGTTCCATGGCGCCCGCGCCCTGGCCCAGGGTTTCGGCATACAGCACCCGGTTCGACACCTGCGTCTCGGCCACCTCGGCCCCCAGTTCGGCGGCCTTCTGCGCGACCTCGGCCGACAGGCGGGTATGCGGGCGCACGCGGTTCATCACCACCAGCACCTGCGCCTTTTCGCGGCGCGCCAGATCCAGAACGCCCTCGGTCGCCCACAGGTCGACATGGCTGGTCGCCACCGGCACCAGCACCAGATCGGCCACCCGCAGCGCCGGGCGCAGGTCGCTGTCGATCTTGGGGGGCGTGTCGATGATGACGAAATCGAACCGCTTCTTCAGCTTCTCGGATTCGTAGCTGGCCCCCCAGGCCGAGGAGGTCGAGAAATCCATCGCCTCATCCTCGCCCTGGCTGTGCATCCGTTCGATGAACCAGCGGCCCAGGCTGCCCTGCGGATCGGTGTCGATCAGCGCGACGGAATGGCCGCGCCCGTGCAGGCTGACGGCCAGGTTCACGGCCAGGGTCGTCTTGCCCGACCCGCCCTTTTGCTGCGCGACCGTGATGATCCTGCCTGCCATCGCCTGCTGCCCCCGCCTGACGTATTCGGAAGGTTAGCCGCCGCCCGGTGCGATTGCACGGCCTTTTTGCAGATGCAGCATCAGTCGTCGAAAACGGACTGGACCTCGTACATGACCGGCTCGAAGCTTTTGCACATGCCGTGGATTTCCCGGTTGCGGCGGCGCATCTCCTCGCTGCGCAGCATGGCCTGATAGTCCTTGCGGTCGCGCCACTGCGAATAGGTGGCGATGCGGGTCTGCGCGTCGTTCAGATGGATCGCCCCCGACACGAAGCCCGGCTGGCGGCGGATCACCTGATCCCAGGCATCGGTCAGCAGATCCAGCACGTCATGGGCGCTGCCGGGTGTCACCTCGAAGGTGGTGATGACGGTCTGTCCGTCGAAATCGCGGCGGATGTCGGGCATGGCTGGCCTCTCCCTTGGCTTGCAAGGCCCAGCCTAGCGCCGAATCGCGCACCTCGCCAAGCGCCGGCCATTGCCGCCCGCGCCCGGATGTGCATGGTCGGCACAAAGCAAGGAGAAGCGGATGATCCCGGTATTCGACGGCCACAACGATTTCCTGCAACGCGTGGTGGCATCCGGCCCCCAGGTCTGGCTGGAGGGCGACGGCACCGGCCATCTGGACCTGCCCCGCGCCCGCGCGGGCGGGCTTGTCGGCGGCTTCTTCGCGATCTGGATCCCCGCGCCCCACGGCCCGAACGACGCCGCCGCCGTCGCGCTGATGGAAAACCCGCCCTTCGCGATGCCCCTGCCGCCCCGGATCCCCTTTGCCGAGGCCCTGCCCCACGCCTTCGCCCAGGCCGCCGCGCTGAAGGCCCTGGAACGGACCGGGACGCTGGACATCGTGACGACGGCGCGCGGCTTGCGCGACACGGTGGCGGCGGGCCGCATCGCCGCGATCATGCATATGGAAGGCGCCGAGGCGATCCCCGACATGGATGCGCTGCACCTGTGGCACGCGGCGGGGCTGCGGTCGCTGGGTCCGGTCTGGTCGCGGCCCACGGCTTACGGCCAGGGCGTGCCCTTCGCCTTTCCGTCATCGCCCGATACCGGCGACGGCCTGACCCCGGCGGGCAAGACCCTGGTCCGCGAATGCAACGCCCTGCGGATCATGCTGGATCTGTCGCATCTGAACGAGGCCGGGTTCAACGATGTCGCCGCCCTCTCGGACGCGGCCCTGGTCGCCAGCCACAGCTGCGTCCACGCGATCAGCGAAAGCAGCCGCAACCTGACTGACCGGCAATTGCGGGTGATCGCCGACAGCGGGGGGCTGGTCGGCCTGAACTTCGCCTCCAGCTTCCTGCGCGAGGATGGCCGCCGCCTGCCGCTGGAAGGCTTCGACACGATGCTGCGCCACCTGGATCACCTGCTGGCGATCCTGGGCGAGGACGGCGTGGCGCTCGGCTCTGATTTCGACGGGGCGCTGATGCCGCGCGACCTGCCCGACGCGGCCGCCCTGCCCGCGCTTCTGGACGCGATGGCCGGGCGTGGCTATGGCGACACGCTGATCCGCAAGATCGCCAGCGAGAACTGGATCACCCTGCTGGAGCGCACCTGGGGGGAATGATCCCCATTCTTCACCTTGGCCTGGATATCCTCGGGGGCTTCGAAGCGCTTGGAAAAAGATCCTGTGGACCTTTTTCAGCGAGGAAGGGGTCGGCAGGCCCGAGCGGGGGGGGGCGAAGCGCCCCCGGCCATCGCGGCACGCTACTCGGTGGCGGTGGCCTGCGGATCGGCGATGGGCGCCGCCTGCGCCACGGCGACCATCTGCGCCAGTTCGGGATCGGCGTTCAGATCGGCCAGGGCAAAGCTGCCCGTCACGGCTTCGGGCGACAGCTTGATGTTCTTGACCACCTGCGGACCCGGCGCCGCCGGACCATAGGTCTGGCCGTTCACCGCGAAATAGACCGCCCCCGAATTGCCGGTGCGCAGGACGGGCGGCTCCTCCAAAGCCGGCAGGGTGAAGCGTTCCCCGGCATCCATGATCTTTTCCAGAAGGACCGTTCCATCCGCGGATGTCACGCGCACCCAGGCGGGCCGCGCCGCCAGCAGTTCCAGGGCAGGCGCGTCGGGCGCCACGGTGATCGCGGCGGCACCCGGCTGTTCCGGCATCGGCGGGCCAAAGGGGGTGGCGCCGGCCTCGGCCAGGGCGCGCTGAATGTCGGTCGCGGCGGCGGGGGTCGCCTGGGCCGCGGCCATGTCCTGGGGCGCGGGAACCTGCGCCAGGCCGGGGTCGATGGCCGCGATGGGACCGTCGCGCGCGGTCAGGACCGGCGCTTCCAGGATCTGCGGGCGATACAGCCTGTCCAACCCCTCGGGTTGCGGCAGGGACTGGGCCAGGTCGGTGGTATCGGACAGATCCAGGGCGGGTTCCGCCATCCCCGTCCCCTCGACCGGATCCAGCGCGGTGACGATGCCCGGCGCGTTTTCGCCCGGTGTCAGGGTCACGCGCTGAACCTCTTGCAGGACCGCCCAGCCGCCATAGCCCAGGCCGCAGACCAGGGCGATCAGCACCAGAAGGGCGCCGATGGCGCGCGGCTCGATATCCGACCAGAAGCTTTCCTCCTGGGGGATGAACAGCGCCTTGGGATTGGCCAGGGCCTCGACCGGGTCAGAGGGGCGCCTGGCGGGCTTCGGCCCGGCTGCGGTGGGCGCCATGCCATGCGTGGGCTGGAAGCCCGATTCCAGGCAGAACCGCCGGAAGGTCCAGTCGGAATCCATGCCCAGATAGCGCGCATAGGACCGGACATAGCCCGACACGAAGCTGGGCGTGTCGAAGGCGGTGATGTCGCAATTCTCGATCGCGGCGACGTAAGAGGCCCGGATGCGCAATTCGCGCTGCACATCCAGCAGCGACTTGCCCATGGTCGCCCGTTCGCCCCGCATGATGTCGCCAAGGCGCGTGTCGTTGTCGAGGAAATGGTCCACTTCCTCCACCTGCCTATTCTCCTCTGCCGGGTCATCGACCCGCAGCCTGCTCATGACCTGTCCGCCTCATCGCCCGATGTCGGAAACGCCCGAATCAGACGTTACCTTTTGTTGTTTAACGCGACCTTATCACGCAGGCGAGAGCAGTTCACCCGTCGAATGGATCAGGCACTCATTTCCTGACGGTTGAGTGCGCAATGCGACCACAATTTGTCCATTGCCTTGACCAGATGGTCGATCTGGCGGGGCGCATGGACCGGGGACGGGGTGAAGCGCAGCCGTTCCGTGCCGCGCGGCACGGTCGGGAAGTTGATCGGCTGGACATAGATGCCATAGTCGCGCAGCAGCATGTCCGACAGCATCTTGCAATGGACCGGATGGCCGACATGGACCGGCACGATATGGCTGCCATGGTCGATGATCGGCATCCCCAGCGATTTCAGCCGCATCTTCAGGATCCGGGCGTGCAGTTGCTGGGCGTCGCGCAGGTGCTGGCCCTCGGCCCCCTTCAGGAAGGCGATCGAGGCCGCGGCCCCCGCCGCCACCGCCGGCGGCAGCGAGGTGGTGAAGATGAAGCCCGGCGCATAGGACCGGATCGCGTCCATCATCCTGGCCGTGCCCGCGATATAGCCGCCGAAGACGCCGAAGGCCTTGCCCAGCGTGCCGTTGAAGATGTCGATGCGGTCCATCAGCCCGTCGCGTTCGGCCACGCCGCCGCCGCGCGGCCCGTACATGCCGACCGCATGAACCTCGTCCAGATAGGTCAGGGCGTTGAATTCGTCCGCCAGGTCGCAGATCGCCTTGATCGGGCCGAAATCGCCATCCATCGAATAGATGGATTCAAAGGCGATCAGCTTGGGCAGGGCCGGATCGTCGGCGGCCAGCAACTGCCGCAGATGGGCCAGGTCGTTGTGGCGGAAGATCCGCTTGGCGCCGTCGAAACGCTTGATCCCCTCGATCATGGACGCATGGTTCAGTTCGTCCGAATAGATGATCAGGCCGGGAAACAGCTTGCGCAGCGTCGAAAGCGTCGCGTCATTGGCGATATAGGCGCTGGAAAACACCAAGGCCGCTTCCTTGCCGTGCAGGTCGGCCAGTTCGGCCTCCAGCCGCTTGTGATAGACGGTGGTGCCGGAAATGTTGCGCGTCCCGCCCGACCCGGCGCCCACCGCGTCCAGGGCCTCGTGCATCGCCTCCAGCACCACGGGATGCTGGCCCATGCCCAGATAGTCGTTGCCGCACCAGACGGTGATGTCCTGCGTCTCGCCATCGGGGCGCGTCCAGACGGCCTGCGGGAACTGGCCCTTCGTCCGCTCGATGTCGATGAAGGTGCGATAGCGGCCTTCCTCATGCAGCCGACCGATGGCCTGGTCCAAGGCGGCATCATAATTCATTGCGGGCGTTCCCTTGCATAGCTGGCTGGGTGCAATCATTGTCAGATCGCGCGCGGTCCTGCGTTGATACATGTCAAATGACGCGAATGACAGGTTAAAATTGTCGCAGGTCGACCAAAGGACCATGCAAAAATCCTATGAAACCACTCGGGAAACAGGGGACAGGATGACACAGGATACCACATTGGACGCCGTCTTGCATCGGCTGGACCAGGATCTGGATGCGGCCCTGGATCGGCTGGCCGCCTTCCTGCGCATCCCCTCGATCTCGACCGATCCGGCCCATGCAGGGGATGTGCGGGCGGCGGCGGAATGGCTGCGCGACGAACTGGCAAGGCTGGGCTGCGACGCATCGGTCCGCGACACGGCGGGCCATCCGATGGTGGTCGCCCGCTCGCAGCCCGGCGGGGCGCGGTCCCTGCTGTTCTATGGCCACTATGACGTGCAGCCGGTCGATCCGCTGTCCTTGTGGGACCGCCCGCCCTTCGATCCGCTGATCGAGGAGAGGCCGGACGGCAAGGTGATCCGCGCGCGCGGCGCATCCGACGACAAGGGCCAGCTGATGACCTTCGTCGAGGCCCTCCGCGCCTGGCGCGACGTTCACGGCGAATTGCCCAGCGACCTGATCCTGCTGTTCGAGGGCGAGGAGGAATCCGGCTCGCCTTCGCTGCGGCCGTTCCTGCACGAAAACGCCGACGAATTGCGCGCGTCGCTGGCGATGATCTGCGACACCGAACTGTTCGGCGGCACCCGCCCGGCCATCGTCACGCAACTGCGCGGGTTGGTGGGCGAAGAGGTCGTGATCCGCGGCGCCGACCGCGACCTGCATTCCGGCCTGTTCGGCGGGCTGGCCGCCAATCCGACCATGGTGCTGGCCCAGGCGCTTGCCGCGCTGAAGGACGCCGATGGCCGCGTCACCCTGCCCGGCTTCTACGACGGCGTGCAGGAACTGTCCCCTGACCTGCGCCGCGACTGGGACTCGCTGGGCTTCGACGCCGGCGCGATGCTGGGCCGCGTGGGCCTGTCCGATCCGATCGGCGAAAAGGGCCGGATGCCGGTCGAGATGGCCTGGAACCGCCCCACCGCCGAAATCAACGGCATCACTGGCGGCTATACCGGCGAGGGCTTCAAGACCGTGCTTCCGGCCGAGGCCCGCGCCAAGGTCAGCTTCCGCCTGACCGGCACCCAGGATCCGGCCGCGATCCGGGCCGCCTTCCGCGACCATGTGCGGGGCTTCCTGCCGCCCGACTGCTCGGTGGAATTCCACGACCATGGCGGCAGCCCGGCCAGCGTGATGGATACCCGCGACCCCGCCTTCGCCGCCGCGCGCCGCGCCTTGGGCGACGAATGGGGGCAAGAGGCCGCCTTCATCGGCAGCGGCGGATCGATCCCCATCGCGGGGGACTTCAAGTCCATCCTGGGCATGGATTCGATGCTGGTGGGCTTCGCCCGCGACGACGACCGCATCCATTCCCCGAACGAGAAATACGACGTGCAGAGCTTCGCCAAGGGCGCACGGTCCTGGGCGCGGATCCTCGCGGCGCTGCGATAAGGAAAGGCGGGGAAAAACCCCCGCCCTTCTTCTTCACTTAAATATCCTGGGGTGAGGCCCGGAACGGGCCGAGGGGCGAAGCCCCTTACGCCTTCGGCTGGCAATAGCTCTGGCTGCTGGTCCAGGCGGCGATATCCGCGCGCTTGGACGCATTGCGCAGCGGCGCCCAGTCGCGGGCAATGCCGCGCCAGCCCCCGCCGTCCTGGGCGACCGCATTGTCCCGCGCCACCTGGCGCGACATGATCTTGACCGCGCAGGACATGTTGTCGCCGCCGTTTCTGATGTTGCCGTCGCAACCGTGATGCCGCCAGGTCGCGGGCGCGATCTGCATCAGGCCCAGCCACTTGCCGCCGCCGCCGCTGGCCTGCGGGTTGTAGGTGCTTTCATGCTTGGCCACCGCCGACAGCAGCCCGGCCCAGAACGCCTTGCGCCCGGTGGTGTTCAGTTCGGCATAGTTGGGGCAGTAGGTGTGGATGTCGCCCGGAACGTTCGACAGGATCGTGACCCCTTCGCGGTCGAGGGCGGCCAGCGTGGCCCGCGTCCACTGCTCGGACCCGGCTGCCTGTCCCCACCGCATCGGCGGCGTGCTTGCCAGGTGCATCTGCTGCGCGTCGACCGGCGCCTTGCCTTCGGATTGCGGGGACAGGGTGGACTGGCACGCGGCCAGAAACGCCAGGGCGGCCAGGGGCGCAAGCGCAGCGCGCATCGGAACCTCAGGGGGTTGTTTCGTCAGCCATCCCCTTATCCGGCTTGGAAAATCGCGCAAGCCCGACGCACAACCGTCGGCGGCATCACGCCAAACGGCGGATGTCCCATGGTCGGAAATCCGCCGAAAGCCGTTTTGCCGACCCGGCGTTAACGATTCCTGCGCCCGTTTCGTGCCAGCCCGCGATTCGCCGGGGCCTTGCCGCTTTTGGTCCACCGCCCCCGTGACATCATCCGCGCGCTGACCTAAAAGACCTGCACCTGCAAAACCCGCCAGCCCGATCCGAGGTTTCCGATGCTCGACCATCTTTCCTTCACCGCGCCCCAGCCCAAGACCATCGCCGGGGCCAAGGGCGACTGGGAACTGGTCATCGGGCTGGAGGTCCACGCCCAGGTCGCCTCGAACGCCAAGCTGTTTTCCGGCGCCTCGACCGGCTTCGGGGCGGAACCGAACAGCCATGTGGCCTTCGTCGATGCCGCCATGCCGGGGATGCTGCCGGTCATCAACGAATTCTGCGTGGCCCAGGCGGTGCGCACGGGCCTGGGCCTGAAGGCCGCGATCAACCTGCGTTCGGCCTTCGACCGCAAGAACTATTTCTATCCCGACCTGCCGCAGGGCTATCAGATCAGCCAGCTTTACCACCCCATCGTGGGCGAGGGCGAGGTGATCGTCGACATGGCCCCCGGCATTGCCCGCCGCGTCCGCATCGAGCGCATCCACCTGGAACAGGATGCGGGCAAGTCGATCCATGACATGGACCCGACCATGTCCTTTGTCGACCTGAACCGCACCGGCGTCGCCCTGATGGAGATCGTCAGCCGCCCCGACATCCGCGGCCCCGAGGAAGCGGCGGCCTATGTCGCCAAGCTGCGCCAGATCATGCGCTATCTGGGCACCTGCGACGGCAACATGCAGAACGGCAACCTGCGCGCCGACGTGAACGTCAGCGTCTGCAAGCCCGGCGATTACGAACGCTATCAGGAAACCCAGGATTTCAGCCATCTGGGCACCCGCTGCGAGATCAAGAACATGAATTCGCTGCGCTTCATCCAGCAGGCCATCGACTACGAAGCGCGCCGCCAGATCGCCATCATCGAGGATGGCGGAACGGTCGTGCAGGAAACCCGCCTCTACGATCCCGACAAGGGCGAGACGCGGTCGATGCGGTCCAAGGAGGAAGCGCATGACTATCGCTATTTCCCCGATCCCGACCTTCTGCCGCTGGATATCGAGCAGGCCTGGGTGGAGGGCATCGCCGCCTCCATGCCCGAACTGCCCGACGAGAAGAAGGCCCGCTTCGTGCGTGATCTGGGCCTGTCGGAATACGACGCGGGCGTGCTGACCGCCGAGGTCGAGAACGCCGATTATTTCGAAGCCGTGGTCGGTGGAGGAGAGTCGGGAGGCCGCGACGGCAAGATGGCCGCGAACTGGGTCATCAACGAGCTGTTCGGCCGGCTGAACAAAGAGGGGCTGACGGTCGAAACCTCGCCCGTCTCCCCCGCCCAGCTTGGCGGCGTGATCGACCTGATCGCCTCGGGCGCGATTTCCGGCAAGATCGCCAAGGATCTGTTCGAGATCGTCTGGACCGAGGGCGGCGATCCCGCCGAGATCGTGGATTCGCGCGGCATGAAGCAGGTCACCGACCTGGGCGCCATCGAAAAGGCGGTGGATGACATCATCGCGGCCAATCCCGCCCAGGTGGAAAAGGCCCGCGCCAATCCGAAGCTGGCGGGCTGGTTCGTGGGCCAGGTGCTGAAAGCCACCGGCGGCAAGGCCAATCCGGCCGCCGTCAACGACCTCGTCGCCCGCAAGCTGGGGATGTGACGGCCCGCCCGTCCCCGGTCCCATCCCCCACCGAAAGGAGCCGCGCCTTGAGCCATTTCGAATACAGCGTCATCCCCGCCCCCGCGCGCGGCGAAAAGGCCAAGGACGCCAAGACCCCTTCGGACCGCTATTCGGCGGCGCTGACCACGGAACTGAACCGGATGGCCCGCGACGGCTGGGAATATGTCCGCGCCGACGTGCTGCCGTCCGAGGAGCGCAGCGGCCTGACCGGACGCAGCACGGTCTATCACAACCTGCTGGTGTTCCGCCGCATGGTCCCGGCCCCCGCGGCGGCTGCGCCCGCCCGCCAGCCGCAGCCGGAATATCCCGCCGCCGCGTCGCCGGTGCGCGCACCGGAACCCGTGCCGGATCTGCCGCAGGCGGCGGCCCCGCAGCCCAGCGACCATGCGGAGGGCGCAAAGCCCCAGGATACCGTCGCCGCCGGGGCCGAGGCGATGCCGCCCGCGCCACGCCACGCCCCGTCCTCGCAGCCTTGATGCAGCCCTGATCAGGCCGCGCGGGCCTGCACCGGCGGAATCAACGGCTGCACCGTCACGCTGTCCCGGTCGAAGATGCGGAAGCTGCCGGGCGGCACCTCGCGGTCCAGTCGCTTTTTTCCGTCTCCAGCGGTTCTAGCGCCACGGCGCGGCCGTTGGATCCGGGCGGCTGACGATATCTGCCAGAAAGACCGTCTGGCCCAGCCAGGCGGCCCAACGGCACATGACCCTGCCTCGTCGTGTCGTCTTTCCGTCATGAACAGCCTATTCCGCCAGCGGGGGCGTTTCCTCGACGATCACAAGTTCGCGTTCCGACGCACCCCGCGCATGGGCCAGCGCCGCCTGGTATTCCCTGCTGTTATAGCAGGCCACGGCCGCGTCAAAGCTGGGAAAGCGGGCGACCACGTTGCGGAGCCGGTCCTTGCCCTCCATTTGCTGGTAACGCCCGCCGCGCGCCAGGAAGACCCCGCCATGCGCCGCGATCGCCGGACCGGCGGCCTGGGCATATTTCGCGTAAGCGTCCGGATCGGTGACGGTCACATGGGCAATCCACAGCGCGGTCATGCCGATTCCGCCAGCAGTTTCTCGACCTGGGCGATGGCGTCATCGGCCGCTTCCAGGCTGGGCGCGCCGCCCTGCGCGCGGTCGGGACGCCCGCCGCCGCCCTTGCCGCCAAGCGCGGCGGTGGCGGTCTGGACCAGCGTCACCGCGCTGATCCGGTCCACCAGATCCGGCGTCACGCCCGCCGCGACGGTCGCCTTGCCCTCGGCCTCGGCCAGGACCAGCACCGCGCCGCTGCCAAGCTGCGATTTCATCTCATCGACAAGCGCGCCCAGTTCCTTGCCGCCGACCCCCTCGACCCTGCGGCCGATGAACCTGACGCCGCCGATCTCTTTCGCGGCCTGGGCCTGACCGCCGCCCATCGCCAACTGGCGCTTCAGTTGCGCGACCTCATTCGCCAGCGCCTTGCGTTCCTCGGCAAGCGCCTTGACGCGGTTCACCACATCGCCCGCCTGTGCCTTGAGCAGCCCGGCGATTTCCGACAACTGGCTGTCGGAATGGCGCAGATGGGCCAGGGCGGCCTGCCCGGTCAAGGCCTCGATCCGCCGCACCCCGGCGCTGCTGGCGCTGTCGCCCAGCAGCGCGAAGGCGCCGATGTCGCCGGTGCGCGCGACATGGGTGCCGCCGCACAGCTCCAGCGAATAGGTCGCCCCGTCCCCGCCCTTTCCGCTGCCCGTCAGGCTGCCCATCGAGACGACCCGCACCTCGTCGCCGTATTTCTCGCCGAACAGCGCCTGCGCGCCCAGGGCGCGCGCGTCGTCGGGCGTCATGATGCGGGTTTCCACCGGGCTGTTCTGGCGGATGAAATCGTTCACCTCGGCCTCGATCCGGGCCAGTTCCTCGGGCGACACCGCGCTGTTATGGCTGAAGTCGAAGCGCAGCCGGTCGGGCGCGTTCAGGCTGCCGCGCTGCGCGACATGCTCGCCAAGCGCGCGGCGCAGCGCCTCGTGCAGCAGGTGGGTGGCCGAATGGTTCGCCCGGATCGCGCTGCGGCGGGCGTGATCGACCGAGAGGGTCGCGCCCTGCCCCCGGCTGATCGTGCCCAGCGTCACCTCGGCCACATGCAGGAACACGCCCGCCACCTTCTTCGTGTCGGTGACGCGGGCCGCGCCGGTTTCGGTCTTGATCAGCCCGGTATCGCCGACCTGGCCGCCGGATTCCGCATAGAAGGGCGACTGGTTGACGACCAGATGCACGCTCTGGCCTTCGGTCGCCTCGCCCACATCGGCGCCATCGGCGACGACGGCAAGGATCTGGCCCTCGGCCTCTTCCGTGTCATAGCCCAGGAATTCGGTCGCGCCATGCTTTTCGGCCAGTTCGTACCAGATGGCGGCGTCCCTGGATTCGCCCGACCCCGCCCAGGCGGCGCGCGCCTTGGCCTTCTGTTCGGCCATCGCCGCGTCGAAACCGGCGGTATCGACCGACCGGCCCTTTTCGCGCAACGCGTCCTGCGTCAGGTCCAGCGGGAAGCCATAGGTGTCATACAGCTTGAACGCCGCCTCGCCCGGCAGGTTCGCGCCTTCGGGCAGGCGGGCAAGTTCGTCGTCCAGCAGGCGCAGGCCGCGGTCCAGCGTCTGACGGAAGCGGGTTTCCTCGCTGCGCAGGGTTTCCTCGATCAGGGCCTGGGCGCGGGTCAGTTCGGGATAGGCCGCGCCCATCTGCCGCACCAGGGCGGGCACCAACCGGTGCATCACCGGATCCTGCGCCCCCAGCATATGCGCGTGGCGCATCGCCCGGCGCATGATTCGCCGCAGCACATAGCCGCGCCCTTCATTGCTGGGCATCACCCCGTCGGCGATCAGGAAGCTGGTGGAGCGCAGATGGTCGGCGATCACCCTGTGATGCACCTTGCCCGGCCCGTCCGGGTCGTTGCTGGTGGCATGGGCCGACGCCTCGATGAGGCTGCGCATCAGGTCGGTGTCATAGTTGTCGTGCTTGCCTTGCAGCAGCGCGCCGATCCGCTCCAGCCCCATGCCGGTGTCGATCGACTGCATGTCCAGCGCGCGCATCGAGCCGTCCTCGAACTGCTCGTTCTGCATGAAGACCAGGTTCCAGATCTCGATGAAGCGGTCGCCGTCTTCGTCCGCCGATCCCGGAGGGCCGCCCCAGATGTGGTCGCCGTGGTCGAAGAAAATCTCGGTGCAGGGGCCGCAGGGGCCGGTCGGACCCATCTGCCAGAAGTTGTCGCTGGTCGGGATGCGGATGATCCGGTCGTCGGTCAAGCCAGCGACCTTCTTCCAGATATTCGCGGCCTCGTCGTCGGTGTGATACACCGTGACCAGCAGCTTGTCTTTCGGAATGCCGAAGTCCTTGGTCAGCAGTTCCCAGGCGAACGGGATCGCCTGGTCCTTGAAATAGTCGCCAAAGCTGAAATTGCCCAGCATCTCGAAGAACGTGTGGTGCCGCGCGGTATAGCCCACGTTGTCGAGGTCGTTGTGCTTGCCGCCCGCGCGCACGCATTTCTGCGCGGTGGTCGCGCGGTTATAGTCGCGCGTCTCAAGCCCCGTGAACAGGTTCTTGAACTGCACCATGCCCGAATTGGTGAACATCAGCGTCGGATCGTTGCGCGGCACCAGGGGCGAGGACTCGACGACGCGGTGGCCGTTGCGCTCGAAAAAGCTCAGGAACGTCGAGCGGATGTCGTTCAATGTGGGCATGGTGGGCTTTCGCAATCTAGGGGCGGGGCCGGACGGGCCGGGCTGGCGCATGGTCTATAACCGGCGGCCCGTCCTGTCCAGCAATCGCCGCAAGGCCGGGCTTGCCGCACAGGGTCGCCGGAAACGGAAAAACGCGCGGACAACCCTGCCCGCGCGCCCGGTCTTGCGGCCTGCCTGCCGATCACTCCTCGGTCAGGCTGTCCTCCTCGGAGTCGCCGCCCTCGGCTGCGAATTCCAGGCCGTGGCTGGCGCGGATCTTGTCCTCGATGGCCATGGCGCGGTCGGGATTGTCGCGCAGGAACTGCTTGGCGTTCTCGCGGCCCTGGCCGATGCGTTCGTCGCCATAGGAATACCAGGCGCCCGACTTTTCCACCACGCCGGCCTTGACGCCCAGGTCGATCAACTCGCCCACCTTGCTGATGCCCTCGCCATACATGATGTCGAATTCCACCTGCCGGAACGGGGGCGCCACCTTGTTCTTGACGACCTTCACGCGGGTGGTGTTGCCGATCACCTCGTCGCGGTCCTTGACGGCGCCGGTGCGGCGGATGTCCAGGCGCACCGAGGCATAGAATTTCAGCGCGTTGCCGCCCGTGGTGGTTTCCGGGTTGCCGAACATCACGCCGATCTTCATGCGGATCTGGTTGATGAAGATCACCATGCAGTTGCTGCGCCCGATGCTGGCGGTCAGCTTGCGCATCGCCTGGCTCATCAATCGGGCCTGGCTGCCCATCTGCATGTCGCCCATGTCGCCCTCGATCTCCGACTTGGGCGTCAACGCCGCGACCGAATCGACCACCACCAGGCTGACCGCGCCAGAGCGCACCAGCGTATCGACGATCTCAAGCGCCTGTTCGCCAGTATCGGGCTGGCTGATCAGCAGCTCGTCCAGGTTCACGCCCAGCTTCCTGGCGTATTGAGGATCCAGCGCGTGTTCGGCGTCGACAAAGGCGCAGACGCCGCCCTTCTTCTGTTCCTCGGCCACGACATGCAGCGTCAGCGTGGTCTTGCCCGAGCTTTCCGGGCCGAAAATCTCGATGATGCGGCCCTTGGGCAGGCCGCCGATGCCAAGCGCGATGTCCAGGCCCAGCGATCCGGTCGAGGTCGCCTCGATCTCGGCCACCGGGCTGTCCTTGCCCAGCTTCATGATCGAACCCTTGCCGAACTGGCGTTCGATCTGGGCCAGGGCGCTGTCGAGCGCCTTCTGCTTGTCCGCGCTGCGCTTGTCGTTCATGTCGAAGATGCTCGCCTGTGCCATACGTCCTCACCGTTATTTCACAGCCTGGCCGACGGGGCAATCTGCCGGCCATGATGGTTTATGTTCACTTCTTGTTCCTGTGGATAAATGCGCGTTCCCGGCCAGTTTTTCAAGCATTATCCGGCCGGGGACTCACATTTCCTCAACCAGTCTGGACCCCGCGTGATTGACAAACCCTTCACGCATCCAACCTGCGGGGCGGATCCTGCATCTGGCGGGCGACCGCCTGGATCAGTTCGTTCAGGGTAAAGGGTTTCGCCAGGAAGGCCGCGTTCGGAATCGGGTCATGGCCTTCGCCGAAGATGTCCTCGGTATAGCCGGACATGAAGACGACCCTGGTTCCGGGCCGGTCGCGCAGGGCGGCGCGGACCCAGCTTGGCCCGTCCATGCCGGGCATCACCACATCGGTGACGAAGATGTCGACCGCCAGCCCGCCGTTCAGCAGGGCCAGCGCCTCCTCGGCGCTGGCGGCCTCGTGGACCTCATAGCCCTTCAGCCGCAGGGCGCGCGCGGCGAAGGCGCGGACGGGGGCCTCGTCCTCGACCAACAGGACGCTGGCGCGCTGCGCGGGCTGGGTCATCGCGGCCACCGCCGCCACCGGGCGGACGGCCTGCCGGACGCCGGCCTGGGCGGGGAAGTAGAGCGAGAAGCAGGTGCCCTTGCCCAGTTCGCTGTCGCAGAAGATATAGCCGCCGGTCTGCTTGACGATGCCATAGGCGGTGGACAGGCCCAGCCCGGTCCCCTCGCCCACGCGCTTGGTGGTGAAGAACGGCTCGAAGATCTTGTCGCGCAGGGCCGCGTCGATGCCGCAGCCTTCGTCGGTGACGCGGATGCGCAGGTAATCGCCCTTGGGCAGGGACACCTTGTCGCGGGCCAGATCGCCGTCGATCGACAGGACATCGGTCCGGATCTCGATATTGCCGCCCGCAGGCATGGCGTCGCGGGCGTTCACGACAAGGTTCATGATGACCTGCTCCAATTGTCTCTTGTCGGCGCGGATGGCGCGCAGGGTGGGGTCGTGGCTGATCGTCAGGGTGATCTTCTCGCCCACCAGGCGGTTCAGCAGGTGGGTCAGTTCCGCCAGCACGTCGCGCGTGTCCAGCGTTTCCAACTGCAATTGCTGGCGGCGCGAGAAGGCCAGAAGCTGCCCCACCAGCGAGGCCGCGCGGTTGGCGTTCTGGCCGATCTGGTCCAGGTCGGCATAGTCGGGATCGCCCTTGTCGTGGCGCAGCATCAAGAGGTCGCAATGGCCGCGGATCGCGGTCAGCAGGTTGTTGAAATCATGCGCGACGCCCCCCGCCAACTGGCCGATGGCCTGCATCTTCTGGCTTTGCACGAACTGCGCCTCGAGCGTCTTGAGCGCGCTTGCGTCGTTCAGGACCGCGATCAGGCCCGGCTGTTCGACCGGATCCATGGCCAGCGTCACCTGGAAATGCTGTTCCTTGGCCGCGTCGTCGGGCGACCGCAGGCGCAGCACCTCGGACCGGCCGTCGCTGCGGCGCGCGGCATAGGTTTCGGCGATCCATTCCCCCGCCGGGCGGCCGGGACCGTCCAGCAGGCTGCCGATATGGACGGGATCGGCCCCCTGCGGCAGGCTGGCGCCCAGCAGCCGCCGCGCCGCCGCATTCGCCCGGCGGATATAGCCGTTGGGCGCGATGCGCAGCAGGGCCACGGGGATCGCCTCGAAATCGTCGGGGGCCTCGGCCTCGTCGGCGGCCAGGGGATCGGCGGGCGGGGTGCCCTGCCGGTGATAGGACCAGACCTGCAAGGGCGCATCCTCGGCCCGGCTGAGCGTCAGCGTATCGCCCGAGCCGAGCGCCAGATCCGCGCAGCCGACATAGCCCGCGCGGCGCACCAGCCCGTTCACGTCGTCCACGGCGTCCGCCCGCAACTGCGAGACCAGCCGCAGGATGTTCTGCCCGGCGATGTCGCCGAATCCGGTCCGCGACGCCTCGTTCTGCAAGACCACCAGGCCGTCGGAATCGCAGATCCAGATCGGATCGGCGGCCGCCGCGACCTCGTGCCGGATCGAGGCCAGGGCGCGCCGCGCCGCCAGCCGGTCCAGCACATAGCCCAGCGAGATCACGCCCCCCAGGATATACCAGGCAACCGCGATGGTGCCGATCACCAGCCCCGCCAGCCCATAGCCGCTTTGCGGCAGCGCCAGGGCCGCCACGGCGGCGACCACCACCGGCAGCATCAGCAGCGGAAGCGCCACGGCCGCATTGCGAGAGACGGCGGATTGCGTTTCCCCGAATGTCATCCGTCTAGCCCCTTTCCAAGCCTTCAGGATCGTCGATACCGCCAAACCGCTTAACAAGCCGTTAATGGCGGCCCGCCGCTTCATCCGCGCGCCATCAGGGACAGGAAAAAGCCGTCGCTGGCCTCCAGCGGGGTCCAGGATTGCCGCGAAACCTGTCGAAAACCGGGATTTTCACCCAGGAACCGGTCGACCTGCGCGCCGTTTTCATCGTCAAGGACCGAGCAGGTCATATAGGCCAGATGCCCGCCCGGCCCGACAAGACCCGCCGCCCGGCGCAGGATCTGGGCCTGCACCGCCATCAGGTCGCGCAAGCCCTGCGCGTTCAGGCGCCATTTCGAATCGGGCGTGCGCCGCCAGGTTCCCGACCCCGAACAGGGCACGTCGGCGATGACCAGATCGAAGGCGCCCTTCGGGGCGGCCACGATCTGGACGCTGACGCCCGCGCGTTCGGCCCGTTGCGGCAGGTCGCGCATCCGGGCGGGATCGGCGTCATGGGCCACCGGGCTCAGCCCCGGCGCGCGGCCCGCGATGGCCAGCGTCTTGCCGCCGCCGCCCGCGCAGTAGTCCAGCACCCGCATCCCCGCAGCCAGGGGCAAGGCGGCGCAGGCCAGTTGCGGGGACAGATCCTGAAGCTCGACCAGGCCGTCGCGATAGGCGCGGCCTTGCGACAGGCGCCGTTCATGCGCCGTCACCCGCAAGGCGGTGGGCAGGCGCGCATCGGGTTCCGCCGCGATCCCGTCCTGGGCCAGCGCGCCGATGGCCAGGGCGGCATCCGCCTTGACCGGATTGACCCGCAGCCAGACCGGCGCCCGCTGGCGCATCCGGTCGGCGACGGCCTGGGCCCGGTCTCCCAGAGACGCGTCCCACAGGGGGCGGATCCAGGCGGGGATGTCGGTGATGCCTTCCGCCGTGCCGGGCCGGTCGCCCGGTCCCAGCGGCGGGGGCGCATGGCCCTGGCCGGTGAAAAGCCCTGCCGGATCGCGCCCGGCAGCACGCAGCCCGCCGATCATCAGCCCCCTGCCCGTCAGCGCCCCGCCAAGCGCCGCATGGCTGTCGCGGCGGCGCAGGGCGTCGAAGACCAGATCCCGCACCGCCGCCCGGTCCCCGGATCCCGCGAACCGGCTGGACCGCGACCACCGCAGCAGCGCCTGTTCGGCGGGCTGGCCCGCAAGGACATGATCAAGGATCCCGATCGCGGCAGAGATGCGGGCGGCCGGCGTCATATGTCGCGTTGCAGCAGGTCGCGGGTGAACAGCTTGTCGGCCACATCGGCCAGGTCGTCGTGGCGGCGGTTGGCGACGATCAGGTCGGACCGGGCCTTGAACGCCGCCAGATCCCGTTCCACCGGCGAATGGAAGAAATGATCCGCCGCCAGGGCCGGTTCATAGACGACGCAGGCGATGCCCTTGGCCTTGATCCGCTTCATGATCCCCTGGACGGCGCTGTCGCGGAAATTGTCCGACCCTTCCTTCATCACCAGGCGATAGATGCCGACCGTCCGGGGATTTTGGGCAACGATCTGTTCGGCGATGAAGTCCTTGCGGGTGCGGTTCGATTCCACGATGGCCGCGATCAGGTTCTGCGGCACCGACGAATAGTTCGCCAGCAGCTGCTTGGTGTCCTTGGGCAGGCAATAGCCGCCATAGCCGAAGGACGGGTTGTTGTAGTAATCGCCCACCCGCGGATCCAGCCCGACGCCCTTGATGATCGCGCGCGGATCCAGCCCGTTGGTCAGGGCATAGCTGTCCAGCTCGTTGAAATAGGCCACGCGCATCGCCAGGAAGGTGTTGGCGAACAGCTTGATCGCCTCGGCCTCGGTCGATTCGGTGAACAGGACGGGCACGTCCCGGTCCAGCGCGCCTTCCGCCAGGAGCGCCGCGAAGCGCCGCCCGGCCTCGCCCTTGTCGCCGACCACGATCCGGCTGGGATGCAGGTTGTCGTGCAGCGCCAGCCCCTCGCGCAGGAACTCGGGCGAGAAGATGACGCCCTGGAAGCCGGTCGCGGCCCGCATCCGTTCGGTGAAGCCCACCGGAACCGTGGACTTGATGATGATCGGCGTGGTGGGGGTGTGCTGGCGGGCCAGGGCGATCACCGACTCGACCGAGCTGGTGTCGAAGCTGTTCGTCCGGGGGTCGTAATTGGTGGGCGTCGCCACGATCACGAAATCCGCGCCCGCCATGGCCTGCCCGGCATCGGTGGTGGCCGCCAGGTCCAGGTCGCGCTCCGCGAAGAAGCGGCTGATCTCGGCGTCCTCGATGGGGGGCTTGCGGGCGTTGACGGCATCGACGCGGGCCTTGTCGATGTCCAGGGCCACCACGGTGGAGTGCTGCGCCAGCAGAACCGCATTCGACAAGCCGACATAGCCAAGGCCGACAACCGCTATCTTCATCGCATCCCTCATCCGCAACGGGCCGTTGCCCGGTTTCCTTGGATGGGTATGGGAAGGTATGGTGCGGTCGAGAAGACTCGAACTTCCACTCCGGTTAAGGAACAGCGACCTCAACGCTGCGCGTCTACCAATTCCGCCACGACCGCATCCGGGCAGTGCGGCGGGTGATAGCCGAGGCAGGGGGGATTGAAAAGGGGGATTCTGTCGCCCCCGGCTTGACGCCGCGCGCGCGCCGGGCCAGATCCGGGCGCATGGTGGAATGGATCACGGCACCGGGGCTGACGGGTTACGACGAGGCCGTGTCCTTCATGGAGGCGCGGGTCGCGGCGATCCATGCGGGCCAGGCGGACGAACTGGTCTGGCTGGTCGAACATCCGCCGCTCTACACCGCCGGAACCAGCGCGCGCGACGGCGACCTGCTGGAGGCGCGCTTTCCCGTGCATGTCACCGGGCGGGGCGGGCAATACACCTATCACGGGCCGGGCCAGCGAATCGTCTATGTCATGCTGGATCTGAACCGGCGCGGGCGCGACGTGCGCGCCTTCGTGGCCCGGCTGGAGGCATGGGTCATCGCCTCGCTGGCGGAATTCGGCGTGACCGGGGTGATCCGCGACGGCCGGGTCGGCGTCTGGGTGCCGCGCCCCGACAAGGCGCCCCTGCCCGACGGGACGATGCGCGACGACAAGATCGCGGCCATCGGCGTCAAGCTGCGCCGTTGGGTCAGCTTTCACGGCATCGCCATCAATGTCGAACCCGAGCTGAGCCATTATTCCGGGATCGTGCCCTGCGGAATCAGCGGTCATGGCGTGACCAGCCTGGTCGACCTGGGCCTGCCGGTCGGCATGGGCGACTTGGATCTGGCGCTGCGCCACGGCTTCGATACGATCTTCGACCAGGGCGGCGGGGCCGGATGCGACCTTCTGACAGGTGGCGAATCCGTTTCGGCGCCTTAATGTGTTCTGTTGGGACTTCCAAGATCTTTGGAATAGCGAGGAAAAGAATGAGATTTGCCATCATCGGCGCCCTGCTGGGCGCTGCCCTAGCGACACCCGCGCTTGCACAGGACGGCGACGCCGCCGCCGGAGAAAAGGAATTCCGCAAGTGCAAGGCCTGCCACATGATCCAGTCGCCCTCGGGCGAGGATATCGTGAAGGGCGGCAAGACGGGGCCGAACCTCTTTGGCGTGGTCGGACGGCCCGCGGGATCCGAGGAAGGCTTCAAGTATTCCGACGCGCTGATTGCCCTGAAGGATGCGGGCGAGGTCTGGACGCCCGAGGATCTGGCCGCCTACATGACCGATCCCAACAAGTTCGTGCAGGAAAAGACCGGCGATTCGTCGGCCCGCACCAAGATGACCTTCAAGCTGAACAAGAACCAGGCCGATATCGCGGCCTTCCTGGCCAGCGCCGGGCAATAGCGCGGGCCGACGCGCCACGTCGGCGGGCCGGTCCCCCTAGGCCGGCCTGTTTGATTCACATCATGTTTCCCCTGCCTCTGTTGTGGCAGCGTCGGCGCCGCAACCAGGCCCGCGCCCCAGCGGCGCGCTGCCGCCGCGAGAGGAGGAGCATCATGTTCAAGCATATCCTGATCCCGACCGACGGGTCCGAACTGGCCGGGCAGGCCATCGACAAGGGCCTGGCCCTGGCCGCCAGCCTGGGCGCGGCGGTGACGGTCGTCATCGTGACCGAACCGTTCCACATCCTCAGCACCGATGCGGTGCAGGTGGAAAGCAGCCGGTCCAGCTATGACACGGATGCCGCCGCCTATGCCGACCGGGTTCTGAAGGCCGCCCGCGCCAAGGCCGAGGCGGCGGGCGTCCGGGTCCAGACGCATCACAAGTGGCACGACAATCCCTATCAGGCGATCATCGACACCGCGCTGGACGAGGGCTGCGACCTGATCGCCATGGCCTCGCACGGGCGGCGCGGCGTGGCTGCGGTGGTGATGGGCAGCCAGGCCACCCGGATCCTGACGCATTCCAAGATTCCGGTGCTGGTCTATCGCTGATCCGGCCGCCCGGCATCTGCCACCAAAAGCTGTCGTCCCGGCGACCTTAGGGCATTGCCGGGTCGGCACGGCTGGTCTAGAACGACCACAGGGAATTGCCGGTCTGCCGGACCGGATCACTATATCTGAGGGAGTTCGGGTATGGCAGACGCAGCCGTTCATGGCCACGACGACCATCACGACACGCGCGGGTTCTTCACCCGCTGGTTCATGTCCACCAATCACAAGGACATCGGTATCCTATACCTGTTCACCGCGGGGATCGTGGGGCTGATCTCGGTCTGCTTCACCGTCTACATGCGGATGGAACTGCAACATCCGGGCGTGCAATACATGTGCCTGGAGGGCGCGCGCTTCATCGCCGACGCGGCGGCCGAATGCACCCCGAACGGCCATCTGTGGAACGTGATGATCACCTATCACGGCGTCCTGATGATGTTCTTCGTGGTGATTCCGGCCCTGTTCGGCGGCTTCGGCAACTATTTCATGCCGCTGCATATCGGCGCCCCGGACATGAGCTTTCCGCGCCTGAACAACCTGTCCTACTGGATGTATGTGGCGGGCGTCGCCTTGGGCGTGGCCTCGCTGCTGGCGCCGGGCGGGTCGGACCAGATGGGGTCGGGCGTCGGCTGGGTGCTGTATCCGCCGCTGTCCACGACCGAAGCCGGGTATTCCATGGACCTGGCGATCTTCGCCGTCCACGTCTCGGGCGCGTCGTCGATCCTGGGGTCGATCAACATCATCACCACCTTCCTGAACATGCGCGCGCCGGGCATGACGCTGTTCAAGGTGCCGCTGTTCGCCTGGTCGGTCTTCATCACCGCCTGGATGATCCTTCTGGCCCTGCCGGTGCTGGCCGGCGCCATCACCATGCTGCTGATGGACCGCAACTTCGGCACCAACTTCTTCAACCCGGCCGGCGGCGGCGACCCGGTCCTGTACCAGCACATCCTGTGGTTCTTCGGCCATCCCGAGGTCTATATCATCATCCTGCCGGGCTTCGGCATCATCAGCCATGTCATCGCCACCTTCGCCAAGAAGCCGATCTTCGGCTATCTGCCGATGGTGCTGGCGATGGCCGCGATCGGGGTCTTGGGCTTCGTCGTCTGGGCCCACCACATGTATACGGTCGGCATGTCGCTGACCCAGCAAAGCTATTTCATGCTGGCCACGATGACCATCGCGGTGCCCACCGGCATCAAGGTGTTTTCCTGGATCGCGACGATGTGGGGCGGGTCGATCGAGTTCAAGACGCCGATGCTCTGGGCCTTCGGCTTCCTGTTCCTGTTCACCGTGGGCGGCGTGACGGGGGTCGTCATCGCCCAGGCCCCGCTGGATCGCGTTTACCACGATACCTATTACATCGTCGCGCATTTCCACTATGTGATGTCGCTGGGCGCGGTCTTTGCGCTGTTCGCGGGCGTCTATTACTGGATCGGCAAGATGTCCGGCCGGCAATATCCCGAATGGGCGGGCAAGCTGCATTTCTGGATGATGTTCATCGGCGCGAACCTGACCTTCTTCCCGCAGCACTTCCTGGGCCGTCAGGGCATGCCGCGCCGCTATATCGACTATCCGGTCGAATTCGCCTACTGGAACAATATCAGCTCGATCGGCGCCTATATCAGCTTCGCCTCTTTCCTGTTCTTCATCGGCATCATCGCCTATACGCTGCGCGCCGGCCAGCGGGTGACACAGAACAACTACTGGAACGAACATGCCGACACGCTGGAATGGACCCTGTCCTCGCCCCCGCCCGAACACACGTTCGAGCAGCTTCCCCGGCGCGAGGATTGGGACCACAGCCACGCGCACTGATGCCCATCGATGCCCTATGAATGGCAGGATACGGCCCCGGATCACTCCGGGGCCTTGTCATATCGGCTGCGGCTGTGGCCCTATCGGTCGCTGCCGCGCAAGGGGTTTGTCTGGTTCATCGGCCTGACGGCGGGCTTCATGGCGCTGCCGGTGGTGGCGATGCTGGGCACCGCCGTCCTGTGGGGTCTGCTGCCCTTCGTGCTGCTGGTGATCGGCGGCGTCTGGTATGCGATCCAGCGCAGCTATGCCCAGGCCGACATGGCCGAGGAGCTGGTCCTGGACCGCACATCCGTCCGGGTGTCGCGCCGCGATCCCGGCGGTGCGTTGCGGGAATGGACGACCAACAGCTATTGGCTGCGGCCCGCCCTGCGCAAAGGTCCGGTCGAATCCTACCTGACCCTGACCGACGGCCAGAGGGAAATCGAACTGGGTGCCTTCCTCACGCCCCAGGAACGCCGCAGCCTCTATGACGACCTGATGCGGCGGCTGGCCAGCCTGCGCTGATCAGTCCTTCTTCGCCACGTGCTCGGGCTTGCCCTTCCGCTTGGTTTCGGCGAAATCCTCAAGCTGGCTTTCGGACATGCTGTCATACATGTCCTTGGACGGGCCTTTCAGATCCTTGACCTTGGTCTCGCCGCGCTTGGCGGACAGGGCCGCGCCTGCGGCTTTCTGCTGGGCTTTCGATTTGGCGGGCATGGCTGTTACCTCCTGCCCGGCGGAACGCATGGCGGCCGATTCAGTTCAGCAGCCGCGCCTTGACCATCGGCCCGACGGCGCCGAAATCCATCTGCCCGGCATGGTGGTCGCGCAGTTCCGCCATCACGCGTCCCACATCGCGGATGCCCGTCGCGCCAAGCGCGGCGATGGCGGCGTCGATGGCCGCGGTGGCTTCGGCCTCGGTCAATTGCCGGGGGAGGAACTCCTGGATGATGGCGATCTCGGCCTCTTCCTTCTGGGCCAGCTCCAGCCGGCCGCCTTCCTCATAGGCCTTGGCGGATTCCTGGCGCTGCTTGACCATCTTCGACAGGATCGCGATCAGGTCGGCGTCGGTCAGCGTGCCGTCGCCGTCGCCGGTGCGGGCGGCGATTTCCTTGTCCTTGATGGCGGCGCCGATCAGGCGCAGCGTGGACAGCCGCGCGCTGTCCTTGGCCTTCATGGCTTCCTTGGTGGCGGCTTGCAGCCTGGCTCGCAGGTCCATTGGCGTCTCCTGGTCGCGAAAGCCTGCTATCTAGGCCAGCGGGCGCGGCAAATCAAGCCGGGCTGTGTTCTTGACCTTGGCCGCCCGGCCCCCTATTCACCGCCTGATTCAGACAAAGGGTGCCGCCATGGCCAACAAACCGACCGCCTGCCTTGCGCTTGCCGACGGGACAGTCTTCTACGGCCAGGGCTTCGGCGCCCCCGGAGAGGTCGTGGCCGAACTGGTCTTCAACACCGCGATGACCGGCTATCAAGAGATCATGACCGATCCCAGCTATGCCAGCCAGATCGTCACCTTCACCTTTCCCCATATCGGCAATACCGGCGTCACGCCCGAGGATGACGAGGCCCCCGATCCCGTCGCCAGCGGCATCGTCGTCCGCTGGGATCCGACCCAGCCGTCGAACTGGCGCGCGGCGGGCGCCCTGCCCGACTGGATGGCCCGGCGCGGCCGCATCGGCATGGGCGGCGTCGACACCCGCCGCCTGACCCGCGCGATCCGCCAGCAGGGCGCGCCGCATGTGGTGCTGGCCCATGACCCGGACGGCAATTTCGACATCGCCGCGATGGTCGCCCGCGCCCGCGCCTGGACCGGCATCGTCGGGCTGGATCTGGCCAAGGATGTCACCTGCCGCCAAGGCTATCGCTGGGACCAGGGCGCCTGGGAATGGGGCAAGGGCTTCGGCACCCAGCCCGGACGGAAGCCCTTCAAGGTCGTGGCCCTGGATTATGGCGCGAAACGCAACATCCTGCGGTCGCTGGTGGCTTACGGCGCCGATGTGACCGTCCTGCCCGCCACCGCCACGGCCGAGGAGGTTCTGGCCCATGACCCCGAGGGCGTGTTCCTGTCGAACGGTCCCGGCGACCCCGAGGCGACGGGCGAATATGCCGTGCCGATGATCCAGACCCTGCTGGACCGCGACTTGCCGATCTTCGGCATCTGCCTGGGCCACCAGATGCTGGCGCTGGCGCTTGGCGCGCGGACGGTGAAGATGGGCCACGGCCATCACGGCGCGAACCATCCGGTGCGCGACACCGAAACCGGCAAGGTCGAGATCACCTCGATGAACCACGGCTTCGCGGTGGACAGCCAGACCCTGCCTCTGGGCGTGATCGAAACCCATGTCAGCCTGTTCGACGGCAGCAATTGCGGCATCCGGGTTCAGGGCAAGCCGGTGTTCTCGGTGCAATACCACCCCGAGGCCGCGCCGGGGCCGCAGGACAGCCTGTATCTGTTCCAGCGTTTCGCCGACGCCATGCGCAGCCGCCGCGCGGGCGCTTAACCCCTTCTTAACCGCTTTTATGCCACCCATGGGCGATCCAACAGGGAATCGCCCATGGTCAGTCCTCAACCAGTTGCCTTTGTTCCCCACGATGCTGCCCCCGCGCCGACCATGGCGCCGCGCCACCAGGCGCCGCTGGGGCAGTTGCTGCTGGAAGACGGCGCCGTCGATCCCGGCAACCTGCTGAAGGCCAGCGTGATGCGCGGGCGGCAGGACAGCCGCCTGGGCCAGATCCTTCTGTCGCAAGGCTGGGTCACGCCCGAGGCGCTGCTGCGCGCGCTGTGCCGCCAGTGGCGGACCTCGGCGCTCGATCCCGCCCGGACGCCGGGCGATCCGCGCCTGATCGACGCCCTGGGCGCGGAATTCTGCCTGGCCAACGCCATCCTGCCCTGGCGCCGCATCGGCGGCGTCACCTGGATCGCCACCGCCCGCCCCGAGCTTTTCGCGGACCTGATCCCCGGCCTGCCCGACAGCTTCGGCAAGGTGCGGATGCTTTTGTGTTCCGAAGACCAGGTGCAGGCCGCCGTCCTGGCATCGCGCCGCATCGCCATGATCCGCAAGGCCGAGATGCGCGTGCCTGCCGCCGAATCCTGCCGGTCCCGGAACGAGGCGCGGACCGGCCGCATCGCCTTGGGCGTCATGGCGGGGCTGGCGCTTGGGCTGTGGCTGGTGCCGGTGGCGGTGCTGTCGGCGCTGACCCTGTGGGCCACGCTGTCGCTGATCGCGCAAAGCGGTCTGAAGCTGGCGGCCCTTGTCGCCAGCCGCCGCATCCAGGCCGAGGAACGCGCCCAGTCCGAAGACCTCGCCCAGGGCCGCGCCGCGCGGGCCGAAATGACCGGCCCGCTGCCCGTGATCTCGGTCATGGTGCCGCTGTTTCGCGAAAGCGATGTCGCGGGCAAGCTGGTGGTGCGGCTGTCGCGCCTGGACTATCCGCGAGAGCTGATGGACATCCTGCTGGTGATCGAGGCCAGCGACCAGGTGACCCGCAACGCCCTGCAAGGCGCGCGCCTGCCCGGCTGGATCCGCGTGGTCGAGGTGCCGAACGGCCCCGTCCAGACCAAGCCCCGCGCGCTGAACTATGCCCTGAACTTCTGCCGGGGCGCGATCATCGGCGTCTGGGACGCCGAGGACCGGCCCGATCCCGACCAGCTGCATACCGTCGCGCGCCGCTTCCATTTCGCCGCCACCGACGTGGCCTGCCTGCAAGGCGCGCTGGATTACTACAACCCGCGCACCAACTGGCTGGCGC
Organism: Paracoccus sp. S3-43; assembly: GCF_029027965.1. Lineage (NCBI taxonomy): Bacteria > Pseudomonadati > Pseudomonadota > Alphaproteobacteria > Rhodobacterales > Paracoccaceae > Paracoccus > Paracoccus qomolangmaensis. The sequence goes on from NZ_CP119082.1 coordinate 2,398,144, forward strand.
GCTGCTTCACCATCGAATACGCGGCCTGGTTCCGGGTGATCCTGCCGGGCGTGGCGCGGCTGGGCCTGGTCGTGCCGCTGGGCGGGACGACGCTGTTCTTCCGCCGCGACGCATTGGAGCAGGTCGGCGCCTGGGACGCCTGGAACGTGACCGAGGATGCTGACCTGGGCGTGCGCCTGGCCCGGCGCGGCTGGCGGACCGAGATCATCGACACCACCACCGACGAAGAGGCGAATTGCCGCGCCCTGCCCTGGATCAAGCAGCGGTCCCGCTGGTTGAAAGGCTACGCGATGACCTGGGGCGTCCACATGCGCAACCCGCGCCTGCTGTGGCGCGAACTTGGCGCCTGGCGCTTCATCGGCTTCCAGATCCAGTTCCTGGGCAGCCTGTCGCAATACCTGCTGGCCCCGATCCTGTGGAGCTTCTGGCTGCTGAGCCTGGGCCTGCCCCATCCGCTGCGCGAGCCGCTGGCGGGGGTCTGGGGCGGCTATGCGATTCCGGCGCTGTTCGGGACGTTCGTCGCCTCCGAACTGCTGTCGATCGGGGTCGGCATGTGGGCCGTGCGCGCCGACAAGCATCGCCACCTGATCTATTGGGTGCCCAGCCTGCACCTGTATTTCCCGCTGGGCTGCCTGGCCGGGTGGAAGGCCATCTACGAGGTCGTCGTGAAGCCCTTCTACTGGGACAAGACCGCGCATGGCATCTATGACGCGGCCGATGCGGCGGTGACCCTGCCCGAGGGGACCGTTTCGATCCCCCTGCTGGGACAGATCGGCGATCCCGCCTCCGCCGTCCGGCGCGCAGCGCCCGCGCCCCTTGTGGACATCGCCGCGCCGCCTGCCGTGCCGGTCCGCAAAAGCGCCTGAACCGGACGGGCGCGTGACAGGGGCGGCATCGCTGTCCCCCACCGGGCGCGGGCGCCTGTCAGCCCACATCGACCGGCAGGGCCGCGTCGATCAGGGACGCGGCCTCGGCGCAGTGGTCGCGCAGCCGCCGGGCCAGGTCGTCCACGCCGGCCGCGCCGCTTTCGCGCAGCAGCAATTCCTGTCCGCCCAAGCCGATCTCCTCCATGTCCAGCGGCTTCGTGGTCAGCAGCCGCCCCGAGGCGTGAAGCCGCCACAGAAACCGCCAGATCGACCCCAGCCGGTCCGCATCCGCCGCAGCGATCAGCCCGGCCCGCCGCCCCGCGCGCAGTTGCGCCAGCGTCCCCCGCGCCGGATCGCCCGCCCGCAGCGCCAGCGATTGCGCCAGCAGGTCGATGTCCTGCAGCCGCCCCGGCCCGACCTTGGCCTCCCACGCGCCATCCAGCGGACGGGCGGCGAAGATGCGTTCGCGCATGTCCGCCAGATCCGGCATCACGCGCGGATCGCGGCCGCGACTGCGCAAGACCTCCAGCCGCAGCGCCTCGACATCATGGGCCAGTTCCTCGGCCCTGTCGCCCGCCCAGGCCGCGACGCGGGCGCGGGTCAGGGCCAGATGTTCCCAGGTCCAGGCCTCGGTCATCTGATAGCTCTCGAAGCTCTGGATCGCGGTCGCGACCGGACCCTGCCGCCCCGACGGGCGCAGGCGCATGTCCACCTCATAAAGCCGCCCCTCGGCCGTGGGGGCCGACACGGCGGTGATCATCGCCTGGGTCAGCCGCGCGTAATAGGGGCGCGCCGCCAGCGGGCGCGGCCCGTCCGAGGATTCGGTCCCCGCCGCGTCATAGATCACGATCAGGTCCAGATCGGATCCCGCGTTCAGGCTGCGCGCGCCCAGCGAGCCCATGCCCAGCACCACCGCCCCCCGCCCCGGCGGCGGCCCATGCTTGCGGGTGAAATCGGCGGCGGTGACGGGAAACAGCGCGCCCAGGCAGGCATCGGCGATATCGGCATATTGGACGGCGGCCTCGTCCGCGTCGATCAGCCCGCGCAGGTGATGGACGCCGACCCGGAAATGCCATTCATGCGCCCAGCGGCGGGCAGTGTCCAAGGCGGCCTCGTATCCGCCGCCCGGCCCGGTCAGCGCGGAATGCAGCAGCCGGTCGGCATCGGCGCGCAGCCCCCGCGCGCCCGGCCAGGGCGAAAAGAAGCTGCCCCCCAGCACCGCGTCCAGGACGGCCGAATGCCGGGTCAGATAGGCGGCAAGGCCCGGCGCGCTGCCGCAGATGTCGACCAGCAGGTCGATCAGTTGGGGATTGGCCTCGAACAGGGAAAAGATCTGCACGCCAGCGGGCAGCGCCGACAGGAAGGCGTCGAAGCGCGACAGCGCCTCGTTCGGGTGGCCGGTGCGGGCCATGCGCGACAGCAGTTCCGGTTCGACGCGGCGGAAGATCTGCTGCGCGCGGGTGGACCGCAGCGCGGGATAGGTCTGCCAGCGGTCGATGATCGCCTGCGATTCCGCCGAGATCGCGGGGCGCGCCGCCGTATCTGCGGGCGAGAAGAAGCTGTCGGTCAGATCGTGGACATGTTCCAGCCGCGCGCGCAGCCGGGCGGACCAGGCCTCGGCGTCGGCATCGCCCATCATCGCCGCGATCAGCGCCACCCCGGCCGCATCGCGCGGCAGGCAATGGGTCTGGGCGTCGTTCACCATCTGGATGCGGTGTTCGATGTCGCGATGTTCGCGATAGTGATCGGTCAGCTGCCGCGCCACATCCGCAGGGATCCACCCCTTGTCCGCCAAGGCCGCCAGCCCGCCCACCGTGTCGCGCCGGCGCAGGTCCGGGTCGCGCCCGCCCGCGATCAACTGGCGGGTCTGGGTGAAGAATTCGATCTCGCGGATGCCGCCGCGACCCAGCTTCAGGTTGTGGCCGGGAATCTCCAGCCGCCCGCCCAGGCCCTTGTGGTCGCGGATCCGCAGGCGCATGTCGTGGGCGTCCTGGATCGCCGCGAAGTCCAGATGCTTGCGCCAGACGAAGGGGCGCAATTCACGCAGGAAGCGTTCGCCCGCCGCGACGTCGCCCGCCGCCGCCCGCGCCTTGATGAAGGCCGCGCGTTCCCAGGTTCGTCCCTCGGCCTCGTAATAGGCCAGGGCGGCGGCGGTCGAGATGCAGACCGGAGTCACCGCCGCGTCGGGCCGCAGCCGCAGGTCGGTTCGGAAGACATAGCCGTGCTCGGTCACGTCCGACAGCATCGTCGCCATCTTGCGCGTGGCCCGGATCAACGCGGCGCGCGCCTCCTGCTGGTCGGATCCCGCATAGGCGGTTTCATCGAACAGCACGATCAGGTCGATGTCCGAGCTGTAGTTCAGCTCGCGCGCGCCGCCCTTGCCCATCGCCAGGGCGAAGAGGCCGCCCGCATCGGCAGCGGTTTCGGGCAGCTTGCCGCGCCGGCGTTCCTGGGCGACCTGGACCCGCAGCGCCAGGTCGACGGCGCGGTCGGCCAGGTCGGACAGCGTGCCCGTCACCTGTTCCAGCGGCCAGACACCGCCCAGATCGGCCAGGGCGGTCAACAGCGCCACGCGGCGCTTGGCCCGGCGCAGGGCCACCGCCAGGTCGTCGGGGGACAGGGCCTCGAATCCCGCCGTCTCGCGCGCGACCACGTCGTCATGGTTCAGCGCGCCGGGCAGCCAGTCCGCCTCTTTCGCCAGCAGTCCCGCCAGATAGGGGCTGCATCCGGCGGCACCGCCGATCAGGTCCGACAGGGCCGGATCAAGCGCCGGATCCAGGGTCAGGAACAGGGCAAGCACATGCCGCGCCCGGTCGGGGTCGGCGGCGATCGGGTGGCGGGTGATGCGGGCTGCGAAATCCATGCCCGGCAGACTAGCCCAAGGCCCTTTGCCGTCAACGCCCCGTTCGGCGGGCCGTTCAAGCTTTAACCCTTTCCCCGCTTGGCGGGTGGTGCAATCATTGTTAGGCTTTCGCGCAATCGACAGGTCGGAAACACGGATCCTTTTTGGCGCATGATCAATTCTGGAACGACACTCCGCCGTAAAGGCCCGCGCTGATGCGTCATACCCTGCCCCATGCGCCGCAATTTTATGTGACGGCTCCGCAGCCCTGCCCCTATCTGCATGGCCGCGCCGAACGCAAGCTGTTCACCGCGCTGCATGGCGACAATGCGGCGGAACTGAACAACGCCCTGTCGCGCCAGGGTTTCCGGCGGTCGCAGAACGTCCTCTATCGGCCCAGTTGCGAAAGCTGCGTGGCCTGCATGTCGGCGCGGATCCGGGTGGCGGATTTCCAGCCCTCGCGCACGCAGCGGCGGCTGATGCGGCGCAATGCGGGCCTGCGGCGCCTGGCCACAAGCGCCTGGGCGACCGAGGAACAGTTCGACCTGTTCCGCCGCTATCTGGACAGCCGCCATGCGGACGGCGGGATGGCCGACATGGATATCTTCGAATTCGCCGCCATGATCGAGGAGACGCCGGTCAAGACCCGCGTGATCGAATACCGGTGCAGCGGGGACAATCCCGAACGGCTGGCGCCCGGCGACGATTTCCTGGCCGCCGTCTGCCTGACCGACGTGCTGGATGACGGGCTGAGCCTCGTCTACAGCTTCTACCATCCGATCCTGCAACCGGCCAGCCTGGGCACATACCTGATCCTCGACCATATCGAGATCGCGCGGGCGGCCAAGCTGCCCTATATCTATCTGGGCTATTGGGTGCCGGGCAGCCGCAAGATGGATTACAAGGCGCGCTTTTCCGCGCTGGAGATCTACAAGGGCGGGGTCTGGCAGAATATCGGCGACCCCCAGGATCATTCGAACGAGGCCCATCCCCTGTCCGTCGATCCCATCGTCGAACAGGTCGCGCGCATCGCCCTGCCGCAATTCGATCGCTGATCCGCGAAAGAAAATTACAATTTTTGCGCGATACGCGTCATTTTATCCGCGCGACCCCATTGACCCTGTCCGGCCGCCTCCATAGTTTGCGCCGACTCGCGGACGGTTTGCGCCGCCGGGTCTAGATGTGATGGAGGAAGGCATGTCCCGAATGATGACGGGTGCAAGAATGGTTGTCGAAGCCTTGCGCGATCAGGGCGTCGATACGGTATTCGGCTATCCGGGCGGGGCGGTGCTACCCATCTATGACGAGATTTTCCAGCAGAACGACATCACCCATGTCCTGGTGCGCCACGAACAGGGCGCGGTCCACATGGCCGAAGGCTATGCCCGGTCCACGGGCAAGCCGGGGGTCGTGCTGGTCACCTCGGGTCCGGGCGCGACGAATGCCGTCACCGGGCTGACCGACGCGCTGCTGGATTCGATCCCGCTGGTCGTGCTGTCGGGCCAGGTTCCGACCTTCATGATCGGCACCGACGGCTTCCAGGAGGCCGATACGGTCGGCATCACCCGCCCCTGCACCAAGCACAACTGGCTGGTCAAGGACACCGACAGGCTGGCCGAGACGATCCACAAGGCCTTCCAGGTCGCCACCTCGGGGCGGCCGGGGCCGGTGCTGGTCGATATTCCGAAGGACGTGCAGTTCGCCAGCGGCGCCTATGTCGGGCCGAAGCAGGTGGAACCCGCCCGCTATCAGCCGGTCCGCAAGGGCGACATCCAGGCGATCACCCGGCTGGTGGAACTGATAGAGGGGGCGGAACGACCGATCCTCTATACCGGCGGCGGCGTCATCAATTCCGGTCCCGGCGCCAGCCAGCTTTTGCGCGAACTGGCGGATGCGACCGGATTCCCGGTGACCTCGACCCTGATGGGGCTGGGCGCCTATCCGGCATCGGGCAAGAACTGGCTGGGAATGCTGGGGATGCACGGGCTGTACGAGGCGAACCTGGCGATGCATGGCTGCGACCTGATGATCAATATCGGCGCGCGCTTCGACGACCGCATCACCGGGCGCGTGGCCGATTTCAGCCCGCATTCGGTCAAGGCGCATATCGACATCGACCCGTCCAGCATCAACAAGGTGATCCGGGTCGACATCCCCATCGTCGGCGATGTGGGCCATGTCCTGGAGGATCTGCTGAAGGTCTGGAAATCGCGCGGCCGCAAGGTCAACGGCCCGGCCCTGCGCGAGTGGTGGGCGCAGATCGAGGGCTGGAAGGCCAGGAAATGCCTTGCCTATCGCAACAGCGATTCGCTGATCAAGCCGCAATACGCCCTGGAACGGCTGGAGGCGCTGACCAAGGGCCGCGACCGTTACATCACGACCGAGGTCGGCCAGCACCAGATGTGGGCGGCGCAATACCTGCATTTCGACCAGCCGAATCGCTGGATGACCTCGGGCGGGCTGGGGACCATGGGTTACGGGTTGCCCGCCAGCATCGGCGTGCAGATGGCCCATCCCGAAGCCCTGGTCATCAATGTCGCGGGCGATGCCAGCTGGCTGATGAACATGCAGGAAATGGGCACGGCGGTGCAGTTCCGCCTGCCGGTCAAGCAGTTCATCCTGAACAACGAACGGCTGGGCATGGTGCGGCAATGGCAGCAATTGCTGCATGGAGAGCGTTACAGCCAGTCCTGGTCGGACAGCCTGCCCGATTTCGTCAAGCTGGCGGACGCCTTCGGCTGCAAGGGCGCGGTGGTCAAGGATCCGAAAGGTCTGGACGAGGCGATCCAGCAGATGCTGGATTACGACGGCCCGTTCATCCTGGATGTCCTGGTCGAGAAGCACGAGAACTGCTTCCCGATGATCCCCTCGGGCAAGCCGCATAACGAGATGCTGCTGGGCGAGGCCGCGACATTCGGGGTGATCGAATCGGAAGGCGCGGTGCTGGTTTGAAACTGTCGCGTGGGGGCTTTGCCCCCGCCTGCCGGCGGGGGGGCAGGCGTTCGTCGCTGAATATGGTCCACCGGACCCTTTTCCGGGCGCTCCTCACCCCCTCGGGATATTTCTGCCAAGATGAGGCAACACAATGAACGCTTTGAACATCCAGAAGGGCGCGTCCAGCCATTCGGCCTATGACCTGCGCGATCCGAATTCCCAGGTCGAGGAAAGCCACACCCTGGCCGTGCTGGTCGAAAACGAACCGGGCGTCCTGGCGCGCGTGATCGGGCTGTTTTCCGGGCGCGGCTACAACATCGACAGCCTGACCGTGGCCGAGGTGGATCACACCGGCCACCGGTCGCGCATCACCCTGGTCACACGCGGAACCCCCGCCGTGATCGCCCAGGTCAAGGCGCAACTGGGCCGGATCGTCCCGGTCCACGAGGTCCACGACCTGACCGTGGAAGGCCCGGCCGTCGAACGGGAACTGGGGCTGTTCAAGGTGCGGGGACAAGGGGAAAAGCGGGTCGAATCGCTGCGGATCGCGGAAATCTTCCGCGCCAATGTGGTCGATTCGACGCTGGAAAGCTTTGTCTTCGAACTGGTCGGCACGCCCGGCAAGCTGGATGCCTTCGCCGACCTGATGCGGCCGCTGGGGCTGACCGATCTGGCCCGGACCGGCGTCGCGGCCCTGTCGCGCGGCGTCTAGGGCGGCTCAGCGGGCGGCGGCGGCCCTGAAAACCGGCTGGGCCGCCGTCTGCTCTCTCGGTTCGGGGGTCGAGGAGACGATTCGCAGATGCGGCTCGGCCGGGGGGGTGTTGGCGCGCAGCATGTCGGGCAGATGCGTGAATTCCTGTTCGGACAGCATCGTGACATTGCGCGCATGGCGCAGGGCGCCGATGGCTTCGCTTTCCAGTTCGACCAGATCGCCGGGTTGCGGCCAGCAGACCGCCCGCGTCAGGTTTTCGCGCCCCTGCAAATAGGCAAGGGCCGCATGATCCTCGCACCAGATCACCGCCTTTTCACGTTCCGCACTGCTCCAGACGACAACCCCGATCATTCCGAGACTCCACACGGATGCCGTGGCATCGCGTCAATGTGATCAAATCTGATTGCAGTTTATGTGCATGGTAATGTCGGAAAAAGCAAAATTCCGCCGGTTGAGCAGCTTTTTTCAAAAATTTTCGGCGGCTTTCCGCCGCACGCCTGTTCCGGGCAGGAGATTTGCACCAAGGCGCTGATTTTCCGCCCGCATTTCAGCGGTTTTTTCACAATGAAAATCGGGCCTTCGGACAACCCTGGCGTTAACGCGGGGTAACCTGTGACTTTTCTGCCGCAACTTTTGTATGATATGCCGCGTTCAGCGGATTCGGCCGCTTTGGACATCCGCCACAGCGCGCCTGACCTGGGCCAGACGGGCCGCGCGCGGGGGATGGGTGCCCAGGACATGATCGCCCGGATCGGGGATTCGCTCGAAGAACAGCGATCCGTGGATCGGATCGAAGCCCGCGTTCAGCGCCATGATGGCGCCCAGATAATCCGCCTGAAGCTCCCATTCTCGCGAATAATAGCGCGACCCGACCGAGGCGCCGATTCGCTGCGCCGTCTCGATGGCTTCCGGGTTGTTGCCATAGACCGAGGCGATGCTGCCCAGAATCACCGCCCCGGCGGCGGCGGCGCCCGCCTTGCGATCCAGGTGGTTCAGGATGTGGTGGCTGGCCTCGTGACCCACGACGAAGGCGATCTCATCGCCGTTGCGGGTCTGGGCGATCAGGGACAGGGTGAAGCCGATGATCGGGCGGCCGGTGGCGTCGATGGTCTGGAAGGCGTTGACCTCTTGCCCCGGACGGTCGTCGACGACGAACTGGAAATCGCAGTTGATCGGCTGGGTGCGCCGTTGCAGGCATTCGCGTTCGATCGCCGGTTCCATCCGGCGCATCACCGCCACGAACATGCGCGCGGCCGATTGCGGGCTGCCGTCATTGGTCAGGACCGGCGCGGGTTGGGGCGCGCCGTAAGGTCCGGACGGAATGCTGACCGGATCCATCGGCCGGGGCGCGCAGGCGGCCACGCCCAGAAGCCCTGCACCCAAGATCGCCGTGACCCGCTTCATCGCCTGCCCCTTGCCCCATCGCCGCGCCTTGGCCCGGCGCGGTCGTACCGTTTGCGTTGGCCGATCTTAGCCGGTCGTGAAAACCCGCGCAAACCCTGCCCGCTTGCCCCTGGCGCCGCATCACGCGAATGTCGTCCCGAACCAAGGAGGCCCGCGATGTTCACCATCGAGCATGATTTCGACGCCACCGTCATCACCCTGATCGACGAAGCCGATCCCGATACCGGCCCGCTGAACGAGGATGTGGTGATCCTGTCCTTCGACGACCGCGTGGTGCTGGAACAGGTCGGTCCAGACGACGAGGTGGTGCGCATCACCCTGTCGATGCACCAGCTGGCCGAACTGCGCCTGGCCCTGAACCTGCCCGAGGGGAATTACCGCATCGACCGGGGCTGATCGACGCGGAACAGCTTGTCGCGCGAGGTGGCGCCGCGCAGCAGCGTCAGCTGCGACCGGGGCACGTCCAGGGCCTTTGACAGCAGCCGGATCACCGCGTCGTTCGCCTTGCCGTCCTCGGGGACGGTGGTGGTGTGGACGCGCAGGCCATCCTCGGCCAGGATGACGGCATTGCGGCGCGCGCGGGGCGTCACGCGCACGGCCAGGGTGGCGCCGGGAACGGCCAGATGGCGCAGATCGTCGCTCATGGCCGCAGCATCCCGTCTGCCGCCGCCGCTGGCAAGCCTTGCTTGCGCGTCCCGCCCGTTTCGGGAAGAACAGCCGGAAAGGAGAACGCCATGACCCATCGCAACGATGCCGCCCTGGACTTTCTGGCGACGCGCCGGTCGCACCCGCCCAAGATGCTGCGCGAACCCGCCCCCGACCGGGCCGAGATCCTGCGCCTGCTGACCCTGGCCGCGCGCGTCCCCGACCACGGCAAGCTGGAGCCCTGGCGCTTCGTGGTGCTGGAACGCGCGGTCCTGGACCGGCTGGCGCCGGTGCTGCGCGCGCAGGTGCTGGCCGCGGGCCAGGATCAGGCGGCGGCCGACAAGGCGGCCTCGGCCTTCGGGTCGCCGGTGATCGTGGCGGTGGTGTCGGCGCCCGTCGCCAGCGACAAGGTGCCGGGCTGGGAACAGTTCCTGTCGGCAGGCGCGGTCTGCCTGGGGCTGGTGAATGCGGCGCTCGCCTCGGGCTGGGGGGCGGCCTGGCTGACCGGTCCGGCGGTGCTGGACGAGACCTTCGGGCGCAGCCACCTGGGCCTGACCGATGGCGAACGCCTGGTGGGCCTGGTCCATCTGGGCAGCCGGGGGGACGCGCCGCCCGAACGCCCGCGCCCCGACGTCGCCGCCAAGACGTGCTGGCTGGAATGATCGTCTTTCGCGCCCTCACCCTGGGCTGGCTGGATCTGCTGCGGCCGCGCATCCTGCGGCTGGCCCTGATGGGCGTCGCGCTGACCGTCCTGCTGTTCGTCGTCCTGCAATCGGCGCTGTTCTGGGCGGTCCGCAGCTTCGTGCCGGGCAGCCTGTCGCTGCCCTGGATCGGCACGCTGGATGTCGGATCGGCGCTGTCCTGGGGGTCGCTGGCGCTGTTCCCGCTGATGGGGTTCTTCCTGATGGCCCCCGTCGCCGCAGGCTTTTCCGGCCTGTTCGCCGATCATGTCGCCGACGCGGTCGAGGAGATGCACTATCCCGCCCGCCAGGGCGCCTCGCTGGATTTCCTGGACGGGCTGCTGGAATCGGTCGCGGTGATGCTGGCCGTGCTGGCGGTCGCGATCCTGTCGCTGTTCCTGACGCCGGTCCTGGGTCCGCTGGCGCCGCTGCTGTTCTTCGGCGCGAACGGCTGGCTGCTGGGGCGGGAGTTCTTTCAGATGGCCGCCCGCCGCCACATGGATCAACCCCAAGCCACCGCCCTGCGCAAGGCGAATGCGGGGCGCGTGACGCTGGCGGGCGTGCTGGTCGCGGTGGCCCTGGTGATTCCCCTGGTCAATATCGCGGTGCCGCTGCTGGCGGCAGCGGCCTTCACGCATCTGTTCCACCTGATCAGCGGATCAGCCGGTCCAGATTCTCGATATCCGCGCGGGTGATCAGCCCGCCCAGGATCACATAGGCGATCGCGGCCCAGATGATCGCCGCGATCACCGTGGTCCAGATCAGCTTGCCCTTCAGCCGCAGGTCGGCGGGCGCGCCTGCCGGGGTGCCCGGCACGATCTCGCCCGCGTCCTGCTGGCTGCGCTGGCCGATCACAACGACGATGAACAGCGTCAGGAACCACAGGACGGCGAACAGGACGATGCCCCCGGTCAGGTTCATCAGACCTGCTCCAGTTCGATGAGGCAGCCGTTGAAATCCTTGGGATGCAGGAACAGGACCGGCTTGCCATGGGCGCCGATCCTGGGTTCGCCGCTGCCCAGGACGCGGGCGCCTTCGGATTTCAGGCGGTCGCGGGCGGCCAGGATGTCCTCCACCTCGAAGCACATGTGATGGATGCCGCCGGACGGGTTCTTGTCCAGGAATCCCTGGATCGGGCTGTTCTCGCCCAGGGGATACAGCAGTTCGATCTTGGTGTTGGGCAGTTCGATGAAGACCACCGTCACGCCATGGTCCGGTTCGTCCTGGGGCGCGCCGACCCTGGCGCCCAGCGTATCGGCATATTGGGCGGATGCCGCAGCCAGGTCGGGAACCGCGATGGCCACATGGTTAAGACGTCCGATCATCCTGTCCTCCGGGTTTTGGGCGGTTCTAGGGCTTTCCGCGCGGCGGCGAAAGGAAAACCCAACCGCGTTAACCGCTTCTTAGCGAATCGGCGGCTAACTGACAGGGCCACATCGGTAAGGGGTACATGACATGCAGAACGACATCGCATCCGAGGTGACCGACGCCTTGCCCATCTGGCGCGTCTCGATGCCCAACCGGCCGCTGACCGGCCTGACCGTTCTTGTGGTCGAGGATTCGCGCTTCGCCAGCGAGGCCGTGCGGCTGCTGTGCCTGCGGTCGGGGGCGCGGATCCGGCGGGCCGACTGCCTGCGCTCGGCCGCCCGGCATTTGCAGACCTATCGCCCGGCGGTGGTGATCGTCGATCTGGGCCTGCCCGACGGCAACGGCGCGGATCTGATCCGCCAGATCGCCGCGACCGAACCCCGCGTTCCGGTGCTGCTGGGCATCTCGGGCGATCCCGACCTGGCCGATGCGGCCCTGATGGCGGGGGCGGACGGTTTCCTGGCCAAGCCCATCGAAAGCCTGGCGGTGTTCCAGCAGACCATCCTGTCGGCCCTGCCGGTCGAGGCGCGGGGCCTCGGCCTGCACATCCTGCCGGATGAGGCGAATGAGGTGATCCGGCCCGACCCCTCGGGGCTGCGCGATGATCTGGCCCATGTGGCCGAAATCCTGTCCACGGCGCAGGATACCGCGGCGGTCGACTATATCGCGCATTTCCTGGCGGGAATCGCCCGTTCCGCCCATGACCCGGTGCTGGAGGCCGCGGCCACCGCGCTTGCGCGCGACCGCGACGCGGGCCACGCCCTGGCCACCGATCTTGCGCGGATCAGCGGGCTGGTCCAGGAACGGCTGGCCCGCGTCGCAGGGATGTGATCAGCGCCCATCGCTGCGCCGATCAAGCCGGCCGGGCGGACGATGCGCAGGAACGACGCATGGCCGGCAGCCCGTACGGTGCCGGGATCCAGGGTCGCCCGGAACAGCGGATCGCCGGAAGCCTCGGCCCGCACGGCCCAGGCCCGATACCCCTGCCCATCGGCAAAAAAGGGACCGTAGGGCATATAAGTCCACAGGCTGTCATGGTTCGGCCACAGGGGCGGCAACAGGGCGCTGTGGATCGGCCGGTCCGCCGGGGCCGGGCGGCGGCGCGAAACCGGCAAGGTCGGGCCGGGAATGGTCTGGCATCGTTGATCGTCCGGGCTGCGGTCGCGTCAGAATGCGCGGCTCCTCGCCCATGTCGAGGCCCGGAAAGACGCTGCGTTCCAGATGCCGGACACCCCCGCCCATGACGCAGGGAGCATGGGCGCGGACGTGGCGCAGGGGCCTACTCTTTCGGCAGGACGCGCAGGCGCAGGTCGCGCAATTGTTCGTTGGTGGGTTCCGAAGGGGCGCCCATCATCAGATCCTCGGCCCGCTGGTTCATGGGGAACATGATGACCTGGCGGATGTTCACCTCGTCGGCCAGCAGCATCACGATCCGGTCGATGCCTGCGGCACATCCCCCGTGCGGCGGCGCGCCATAGCGGAAGGCCTTGACCATGCCGCCGAAACGCTTTTCCACCTCACTGGCCGGATAGCCCGCCAGTTCGAAGGCCTTGAACATGATCTCGGGCTTGTGGTTGCGGATCGCGCCGGAGATCAGTTCATAGCCGTTGCAGGCGAGGTCGTATTGGAAGCCCTTGACCTGCAAGGGGTCGCCCGACAGCGCCTCCAGCCCGCCCTGCGGCATGGAGAACGGGTTGTGGGAAAAGTCGATCTTGCCGTCGTCGGTCTTTTCATACATCGGGAAATCGACGATCCAGGCGAACTTGAACTGGTTTTCATCGGTCAGGCCCAGTTCCCGGCCGATCTCGTTGCGGGCGCGGCCCGCGACGGCCTCGAACTGTTCGGGCTTGCCGCCCAGGAAAAAGGCCGCATCGCCCTCGCCCAGGCCAAGCTGGATGCGGATCGCCTCGGTCGGCTCGTGGCCCAGGGCCTTGGCGATGGGACCGGCGGCTTCGGTCGACCCGTCCTCGGCCTTGCGCCAGAAGATATAGCCCATGCCCGGCAGGCCCTCGCGCTGCGCGAAGGCGTTCATGCGGTCGGCGAACTTGCGGGAACCGCCGGTCGGCGCGGGGATGGCGCGGACCTCGGTTCCCTCCTGCTCCAGCAGCTTGGCGAAGATGCCGAAGCCCGAGCCGCGGAAATGGTCGCTGACCACCTGCATCTGGATCGGGTTGCGCAGGTCGGGCTTGTCGCTGCCGTATTTCAGCATCGATTCCGCGTAAGGAATGCGCGGCCAGTCGGCATCGACCGGGCGGCCGCCGCCGAATTCCTCGAACAGGCCCTGGATCACCGGCTGGATGGCGGCGAACACGTCCTCCTGCTCGACAAAGGACATCTCCAGGTCAAGCTGGTAGAAGTCGGTCGGGCTGCGGTCGGCGCGGGGATCCTCGTCGCGGAAGCAGGGGGCGATCTGGAAATAACGGTCGAAGCCCGCGACCATGATCAGCTGCTTGAACTGCTGGGGGGCCTGCGGCAGCGCGTAGAACTTGCCCGGATGCAGGCGCGAGGGCACCAGGAAGTCGCGCGCGCCTTCGGGCGAGGACGCGGTGATGATCGGCGTCTGGAATTCGGTGAAGCCCTGGTCCCACATGCGGTTGCGCAAGGACCGGATCACCTTGGAACGCAGCATGATGTTGTTGTGCAGGCTCTCGCGCCGCAGGTCCAGGAAGCGATAGGCGAGGCGCGTTTCCTCGGGGTATTCCTGGTCGCCGAAGACCGGCAGCGGCAGTTCGTCCGCCGGGCCAAGCACCTCCAGGTCGGTCGCATAGACCTCGATCTCTCCGGTGGGCAGCTTGGCGTTCACCAGGCTGGGGTCGCGCAGCTTCACGCGGCCGTCGATGCGGATCACGGTTTCCGCGCGCAGCTTGTCCATCGCGGCGAAGGCCGGGCTGTCGCTGTCGGCCAGCACCTGGGTCATGCCGTAATGATCGCGCAGGTCGACGAACAGCACGCCGCCATGATCGCGGACCCGGTGGACCCAGCCCGACAGGCGGACGGTTTCACCGGCATTCGCGGCGGTCAGATCGCCGCAGGTATGGCTGCGATAGGCGTGCATGGTCGTTCCCCGAATAATCCGCCCCGCATCAAGCGCGGCGGGGGCGGGAAGTCAACCTGTCTAGAACGGACGCACCACGTTGCCGGTATAGAAATAGGCGCCCATGCCCACGGTGAACAGCACGTTCCCGGCAACCGCGTGCAGCAGCCAGGCCGCCGGAAAGCCATAGCGCAGATAGGCGCGGGCGAAGATCCAGCCGCCGACGAAGGTCATGACCGCCACCACCGCCGACCAGTACATCAGATGCGCAAAGGAGAAGATCCCGGCATTGATGGCGATGGCCCCCTGCCCCGCAGGCAGCAGCGCGCCATAGCGGTGGAAGAACAGCGGCCGGAAGATCAGTTCCTGCGGCAGGGCGGACAGCAGCGGATAGAACACCCAGATCAGCGGCAGCATCCCCGACCGCAGCATGGTGAACAGCCGTTCGGGATAGGTCACATACAGGATCGCCACCCCCGCCAGCAGGGTGACGGCCGACAGGGCCAGAACCTCCAGCAAGGGCACCCGGCGCCAGCCCCGGACCAGCGACCGGAAACCGAAGCCGCCGGTGCGCCACAGCAGGAACAGGCCCACCAGCGAGAATACGGCCAGCGCCTCGAACAGGTGACGGCCCGGCATGAACAGCGCAATCGCCAGCGGCGCCCCGATATAGAGCGCCGCGAACTCGATCCCCAGCCAGATCCGGGGTCTTACCGTGTCAGTCGTGTTTGCAACCATCGGACCCAATCCGCGCGTGTCCCGGCAAAGGCGTTAAGGTCGGTATTCCCGCGGATCCCCGGAACGATGCCGGTCCCGGTATATTGCCAGAAGGCCCAACGCTGGCCGGGATAGGGAACGCTGGGATGGTTCGCGACGGACCGCAGCCAGAATTCGGCGCGCATGTCGCCCAGCCGGTTGTCGCGATAGAAATCGACGGTCGTATAGATGATCGGCCGCTGGCCATAGTGACGGCCCACGATGTCCATGAAGATGGACGCCTGCTGCTTGATCTCCTGCGGAGAGGGGCGATAGGGGCAGGTCCGGGAATTGGTCCATTCCAGGTCGATGACCGGCGGCAGCGACCCGATCTCGCGCGGCACCTGGCGGATGAACCAGGCGGCCTGTTCCGCGCCTGAGCGGCAGAAATAGTAATAATGATAGGCACCGCGCGGGATGCGCGCCTCGGCGGCCTCGCGCCAGTAGCGATGGAAGCTGGGGTCGTAATGGTCGCCTCCTTCGGTCGCCTTGATGAAGGCAAAGCTGATGCCCGCGTTGCGGACACGGTTCCAGTCGATGTCGCCCTGCCAGCGGGACACGTCGATGCCGTGGACCGCATGGGCGTAGGGGTGGCGCCCGCCCCAGTCGTGGGGGGCGGAATCGCCCAGTTGCGGGTTGGCGCCGGGGCCTGGGGCGGGCCTGTATCCGCCGCGTTCGGGCGTGCGCGCGCAGGCCACCGCCAATACCAACATCAAGCCAAGCAATAGCGTAGAAAAAACCCTCATCCTGCCCTCGAATGCCGTCCTGAACCGGATCTTGTTGCGCCCCGCTTATCGCAAAGGCGTGAGGCAAAGTCACCGGGCCGTGACGGTCACGAGTGCGTCAGAGAAGGGCTTACTGGTCGGCAGGCTCTCCCTCGGCGACGGGCGCGGCGTCGGTGCCCCGGACCGCGCCTTCCTCGACCTGCGGGGTGCCGGGTGGCGACACCGCCGGGGGCGCGGTGCCGTCCGTGCCCTCGGCGCCGGTGACGGGGGTTTCGGCGGGCGGGGGCGTGGTGGCGATGCCGTCGTTCTGTTCGTTCATGCCGGGCCGGAAGACCAGAAAGGCCAGGATCGCCGCCAGCAGCGCGACGACGATCGCGATCAGCGCGGGCCGGTGCCGGCTGGCCGACCGCTGCGGGTTGTTGTCGTTGTGGGACATGGGGTTCATCTCCGAATGGCTTGGAAATGCAACGGCAGGACGCGAACCCTAGTTCCGGTCCGGCACCAGCTTTCCGGGGTTCAGGATGTCATGGGGATCAAGCGCCGCCTTGATCTGGCCCATCAGTTGCCATCCCTCGCCATGCTGGGCGGCCATCAGTCCGCGCTTGCCGATGCCGACGCCATGTTCGCCGCTGATCGTGCCGCCCACGGCAAGCGCCCGTTCCGCCATGCGCAGGGCCACCCGCTTGGCCGCCGCGATCTCGTCGGCATTGCCCGGATCGACCAGCAGCAGGGAATGGAAATTGCCGTCCCCCACATGGCCCAGGATCGGGCCGACCAGCCCCTCGGCGGCGATGTCCTGCGCGGCGGCATGGACGGCGGCGGGCAGATGCGACATCGGCACGCAGACATCGGTGATCAGCCCCGAGGCGCCCGGCCGTAACGCCAGGCAGGCATGATAGGCGCCGTGGCGCATCCGCCACAGCCGGGCGCGATCCTCGGCCGTGGTGGCCCAGTCGAAGCCCTGGGCGCCGAATTCGGCGGCGATCTCGCCGAACCGCGCCGCATCCTCGCGGACGGCGCCGGGGCTGCCGTGGAATTCGATCATCAGATGCGGCGTTTCGGGCAGGCTGCTGCCCGAATCCAGGTTGAAGGCGCGGGCAGAATCCGCGTCGACGAATTCGATCCGCGCCATCGGGATCCCCGACTGGATCGTCGCGCTGACGCATTCCACCGCCTGATCCAGGCTGTCGAAGGCGCAGACGGCGGCCGCGACCTCCTCGGGCTGGCCGTGCAGGCGGACCGTCAGCTCGGTGATGACGCCCAGGGTGCCCTCGGATCCGACGAACAGCCCTGTCAGGTCATAGCCCGCGCTGGATTTCGCGGCGCGGGTGCCGGTGCGGATGATGCGCCCGTCGGCCAGCACCACCTGCAAGCCCAGCAGATTGTCGCGCATCGTGCCATAGCGCACCGCCGTGGTGCCGCTGGCCCGCGTCGCCGCCATCCCGCCCAGGGAAGCATTGGCGCCGGGATCGACCGGGAAGAACAGCCCGGTGGCGCGCAATTCGGTGTTCAGCGCCTCGCGCGTGACGCCCGGCTGGACGCTGGCCTGCATGTCCTCGGGGCGCACCTCCAGCACCTTGTCCATGCGCGACAGATCCAGGCTGATGCCGCCCCTGAACGGCAGGGCATGGCCCTCCAGCGACGTGCCGGTGCCCCAGGCGATCACAGGAACGCGCGCGTCGTTGCAGGCCGACAGGATCGCCGCGACCTCCTCGGCGGTCTCGGGCCAGGCCACGGCATCGGGCGGAGGGGATCGGTGGAACGCCTCGGACTGGGCGTGGTGGTCGCGGTCCGCGGCGGTTTCGGACAGGCGGTTGCCCAGGATGGCGCGCAAGCGGCCGGAAATCGCGGTGGGCAGGCTCATGGTTCGGTCCCCTCGTTGTTGGCGGCAGGTTAGCGGCAAGATGAAACTTGGCAAACCCCACCGCGTTCTGTCATCAAAGGGATACAAAAACGCCATACCGTCGCGCCAGCCAGGCCCTTGCCAGAATTTGGACTTTCCAGGATCCCAGATGGACACCAACCGGATTTCCCCCTTGTACCCAACCGCAGCGCAGGGTGGCGATCACGCCCTGCCCCAGGGCCTGCGGCCCGAGACGGGGGCACGGTCCGACCGGGCCTATGTCACGCTGGTGACCAATCCCGACTATCTTCCGGGGGCCGAGGCGCTGCTGCGGTCGCTGAAGCTGACCGGCACGCGCGCCGATCTGGCGGTGATGCATCGCGGCCTTGGCCCGGCGCATCTGGCGCGGCTGCGCGCCCACGGCGCCCGGCTGATCGCCGCCGACCTGCTGCCGACCTCGGATGCGTTCGACCGCGCCCACGCAAGGGACGCGCTGCACGCCCGCGCGGCGTTCACCCAGGGCGGCAAGCCCGATTTCCACACCCCGCTGGACAATTTCGTCAAGCTGCGGCTGTGGCAGCTGGATTACGACCGCTGCGTCTTCATCGACGCCGACGCGGTGGTGCTGCGGTCGGTCGAAAAGCTGTTCGAACTGCCGGAATTCTGCGCCGCGCCCAATGTCTATGACGGGCTGGACGGGTTCCACAGGATGAATTCGGGCGTCTTCACGGCCCGCCCCGACATCCGCACCTTCAACGCGATGATGTCGCATCTGGACCGCCCCGGCGTCTTCTGGCGGCGCACCGACCAGACCTTCCTGCAAGACTATTTCCCCGACTGGCACGGCCTGTCGATCCATCACAACATGCTGCAATATGTCTGGATGAACATGCCCGAGCTGTGGAGCTGGGAGGACATCCGCATCCTGCATTTCCAATACGAAAAGCCTTGGCAGGACCACGGCAAGACCCATCTTCTGCGCCCCCTGATCGACCTGTGGCGCGCCATCGCCGAGGGTCAGCCGGTGCCCGACCTGGCAGCCCAGGTCCGCCCCGCCGCCTGATGCGCATCGCCCTGACCGGCGCCTCGGGCATCGTCGGCGGCTTCGTGCTGCGCGCGGCGCAGGCGGCGGGGCACCGGGTCACGCGCCTGGACCGCGGCAACGGCTTCCAGCTTGGCGGCGACCCTGACCTGCGCGGCCATGACGCGCTGATCCACTGCGCCTTCGCCCATGCCCCCGGCCGCTATCGGGGAGGAGAGGGCGACGACCCCGAAACCTTCCTGCGCCTGAACGGCGACGGCACCCGCCGCCTGTTCGACGCGGCCGCCCGCGACGGGGTCGAACGGATCGTCTTCCTGTCCTCGCGCGCGGTCCATGACGGCTATCCCGCAGGCACATCGCTGCCCGACGACCTGCCCGCCCGGCCCGCCGATCTCTATGGCCAGGTCAAGGCGGATGCCGAGACCCACCTTGCGCGGCTGCCCGTGAACGGCACGGCGGTCCGCGCGACCGGAGTCTATGGCCCCGGCCCCGCGAACAAATGGCGCGACCTCTTCGAGGACTATCTGGCCGGCCGCCCCGTCCCGCCCCGCATCGCGACCGAGGTCCATGGCGACGACCTCGCCGCCGCGATCCTGCTGCTGCTGGACCAGCCGGACCCGCCCCGGCAGGTGAATTGCAGCGACCTGATCCTGGACCGCCACGATCTGCTGGCACGGGTCCAGGCCCTGACCGGCTGCCCGCATCCCCTGCCCGCCCGCGCGGATCCCGCGCCGTTGCGCGTGCAACGCTGCGACCGGCTGCACCGGATCGGATGGCGCCCCGGCGGCATGACAAAGCTGCGGACCGCCCTGCCCGATCTTCTGTGCTGAAATATCCTCGGGGGCAGGACGCCGCAGGCGTCCGCAGGGAGCGGACAGCCCCCTGCCCTCGCGGGACGCAATCAGCCGCGCCGCGCGACCATTCCCAGGGCGCGCGCCCGCTTGCGCGGATCGGCGTCGAACAGCGCCGCAAGCTGTTCGGTGATCGCGCCCGCCAACTGGTCGGCATCGGTGATCGTCACCGCGCGTTCGTAATAGCGCGTCACGTCATGGCCGATGCCGATCGCCAGCAGTTCCACCATGCGCTTCTTCTCGACCATGGCGATCACGTCGCGCAGGTGCTTTTCCAGGTAATTCGCCGGATTGACCGAAAGCGTCGAATCATCGACCGGCGCGCCGTCGGAAATCACCATCAGGATCTTGCGCGCCTCGCTGCGCTTGACCAGGCGCTTGTGCGCCCATTCCAGCGCCTCGCCGTCGATGTTCTCCTTCAGCAGCCCTTCTTTCATCATCAGGCCCAGATTCGGCCGCACCCGCCGCCAGGGCGCGTCGGCGGGCTTGTAGATGATGTGGCGCAGGTCGTTCAGCCGCCCCGGCTGGGCGGGCCGCCCCGCCTGCAACCAGGCCTCGCGCGACTGCCCGCCCTTCCAGGCGCGGGTGGTGAAGCCCAGGATCTCGACCTTGACGCTGCACCGCTCCAGCGTCCGGGCCAGCACGTCGGCGCAGATCGCCGCGATGCTGATGGGACGCCCGCGCATCGACCCGGAATTGTCGATCAGCAGCGTCACCACCGTATCGCGGAACTCGGTGTCCTTCTCGACCTTGAAGGACAGCGGCGTCGTCGGGTTCGCCACCACCCGCGCCAGGCGGCCCGCGTCCAGAACGCCTTCCTCCTTGTCGAATTCCCAGCTGCGGCTTTGCTGGGCCTGAAGGCGGCGCTGCAACTTGTTGGCCAGCCGGCTGACGGCGCCGCGCAGCGGTTCCAGCTGCTTGTCCAGATAGGCGCGCAGCCGCTCCAGTTCCGCCGGATCGGCCAGATCCTCGGCGCGGATTTCCTCGTCCCAGATCTGCGAAAAGACCTTGTAATCCGCGCTCGCCTCGCTGACCGGCGGCGGCAGATCGGGCGGAGTGTCAGATTCCGGCATCTCGGCCTCGTCGGTCAACTGTTCGTCGGACTGGTCGTCCATGCTGACCTGGGCCTGCCGCTCGTCCTGCTGCTGCTCCTGCGATTGTTCGGGGGATGCCTCGGCATCCTCGCTGTCGTCCTGGTCGCGGGACTGGTTGTCGCCCGCTTCCTCCTGCTGTTCGGCATTGTCCTCGGCGTCGTCCTCGGACTGGTCGGGATCCTCGCCAAGCTGGTCGCCATAGCCCAGGTCGCTGATCACCTGCCGCGACAGCCGCGCGAAGGCCGCCTGGTCGGCCAGCACCTCGTTCACATGGGTCAGCGACCCGCCCGCCTGCTGTTCGACAAAAGGCCGCCACAGGTCGGCCACATGCTGGGCCCCGCCGGGCAGCGCGCGGCCCGTCGCGGCCTGGCGGACGATATATCCCGCCGCCACCGCCAGCGGCGCGTCGGCCGGCGCCTTGATCTGGGCATAGCCCTTTCTGTCGGCATCCGCGCCGATCCGGGCGTCGATATTGGACAGCGCGCCCGGCATGTCACGGGCTCCAAGCGCCTCGCAGCGGGCGGTTTCCATCGCCTCGTACAACTCCCGCGCCATCGGCCCCGAGGGGGCAAAGCGCGTATGCGTCGCCGTGTCGTGGTGGCGCATCCGCATCGCCAGGGCGTCGGCGGTGCCGCGGGCCTGCAACACCTCATCCCGGCCCATCCGGCGGCTGACCTGCGGCAGGCGCATCGTGTCGCCCGCCACGCCCGAGGGATCGGCGCTGAAGGTCACGTTCAGATCCCGGTCGTCAGCCAGGGCGCGGGTCGCCTCGGACAGGGCCTTCTTGAAGGGATCGGCGGGGTTGTCGGACTTTTTCATGCGATTCATAGACCATTGCCGCGCGTCCCAGGCAAGGCCGTTGTGCGGGATGCACGGGCCGATGTGCGGGAACGCAAGAACCGATGTGCGCCACTGCCGCAATAAAAACCGAACAACGCGGCAGGTTCGGCGTTACGCTGCGACGGCAACAGCCCGAAAGGAGACCCTCATGGCAAAGCCCCGCATCGGCGTCATCATCAGTTCCACCCGTGACACGCGCTTCGCCGACAAGCCTGCGCAATGGCTCATGGACAAGGTGAAGGATCACGCGGATCTGGAGTTCGAACTGATCGACCTGCGCGACGCGAACCTGCCCTTCTTCAACGAACCGGCGTCGAACCTGTGGATGCCGTCCAGCGACCCGAATGCGGTCGCCTGGCAGGAAAAGCTGGCCAGTTTCGACGGGTTCCTCTTCGTGGTGGCGGAATACAACCGCTCGATCACGGGGGCGCTGAAGAACGCCCTGGACCAGGCCTACAAGGAATGGAACCGCAAGCCGTTCAGCGCCCTGGCCTATGGCAGCATGGGGGGCGCGCGCGCCCTGGAACATCTGCGCCTGATCGGGATCGAGCTTCAGATGGTGCCGCTGCGCAATGCCGTCCATATCGGCGGGGGCGATTTCTTCAAGGTCTCGCCGCTGGGCGCCAACGCCCCGATGTCCGAGATCGAAGGCAACCTGGAAGGCTCGCTGAAGGCGACGCTGGACGAATTGTCCTGGTGGGCCAAGACCCTGCAAAACGCCCGGAACTGAGCGGCCTTGTCGGACAGCGCCTCGGCGGGCGCTGTCCGAGACTGTCAGAAACGGTCCAGATGCGCGTCGATGGCGGCGGCGATCTCGCGCCGGATCACGGCGCGCAGATTGGCCGAGAACCGTTCGCCAAGTTCGCCGTTCAACTCCTCTTGCACCATTTCGCGCAGCAGGTCGCGGATGCTCTGCTCCTCGTCGGTCGGGTCGGCCTGGGCGTGCTGTTCGGCGGCGAAGGCCTCGGCCTCGGCGGCAAGCCGGGCGACCGGATCGAAGGCCGCGGGCTGGGGCGGCAAAGCCCAGCCGGACAGGCGCTGTTCGGCGGGCTTCGCCTCGGCCAGGGCGGCCGGGGCCGGTTCCTCCAACTCGGGGCGCATCCGGGCCTTCCAGTCAAAGGCCTCGGCGAAATCGTCGGCGTCGTCGCTGAAATCCTGGACCGCCTCGGCAAGGTTCACCGGGCCGCGCGTGGGGTCGTGTTCGACCCGCGGTTCGGGTTCCCGCGTCTCGGGGCGCAGCCAGGCACGCCAGCCCGATGCCTTCTGCGCCTCGGGTTCATCGACCCGCCGTTCGGCCCCAAGCCGCAGCGGAGAAACGTTGGTCGCAGGCACCACCTCGGGCTTGGCCCGCAGGATGAATTGCGGGACCGCAGGGGCCGGTTCGGGTTCGGGGACGACCGGGGCGGGCACCGGGCGCACCGCCGTTTCGACCATCTGCCGCGCCAAGGCAGCGTTGCCGCCATAGCGGCGCGCCAGGAATTCGCCCGCGTCGTCCTGAACCAGGCTGCTGCGTTCGGCGCGGATGTTGTCGCGCGCCGAGGACAGCGCGTCGTCGTCGGCGATCATGCGGCGGATGGCGGACAGGACATCGCCGATGTCTTCCGACAGGCGGGCGGCGTTCTGGGACAGGCGGGGGTCAGCCATGCTGCCCCCCGCCGTTCAGGGCGTCAGTCGCGCCCGATCGCGCGCAGGACGCGATCAAGGCTTTCGCCCTGCTTGCTGGTGTAAGGCGCATCGCGCACGGCGTTGTAGTATTGCGAAGGGTCATAGGTCGGAATCCCTAGGTTCAGGTGTTCTACCGTAAGACGACCCATAGCAGCCAGAAGTTGATAATGTGCTAACTGGAGATTGGCTTCCGCCGTGATCTTGTCGGCCCGCGCCTCCAGCAGCGACTGTTCCGCGTCCAGAACGTCCAGCGTGGTGCGCGCGCCCAGGGCCGCTTCCTCTCGGACGCCGTTATAGGCCTGCTGGGCTGCGGCGATCTGTTCGTCGATGGCGCCGATCTGCGCGCGGGCCACGTCGATATTGGCCCATGATTCGCCGACCTGCTGGCTGATCTGGCGCGACAGGTTCAGCAGCGCCGACCGCGCCTGATCGCGTTCCGCCATGGCCCGGCGATGCGCGGCGGGCAGACGGCCGCCCGAATAGATGGTCTGGTTCAGTTCCAGCCCGACCGAGGCGCTGTTGCGGTTGTCATAGACCCCGCCCAACTGCGTCTGCGGGCTGCGCGTGACGCCCACGCCGAGGTTGCCGGTCAGCGTGGGGTTGCGTTCCGCCGCCGCGATGGCCACGCCCAGTTCGGCCGCCGCCGCCCGGCGCTGCGCCTGCGCGATCAGCGGATGGTTGCGCTGCCCGATGGCCCGCGCCTCGTCGACCGAGGCGGGCAGCTTGGGCAGCGGCGGGGGCGCGTCCAGCCGTCCGGGGAATCGGCCGGTCGCCGCCAGATACCCCTCGCGCGCGATTTCCAGATCGCCTTGGGCCGAGGCCAGCCCCGCCTGGGTCTGCGCCAGCTGCGCATCGGCCAGGGCCACGTCGGTCACGGTGATCTCGCCCACGTCGAAGCGGTCCTGGGCGGCCTGGCGTTCGCGGCCGAGAACCTCGACCGAGTTCTGCTGCAAGGCCACCCGCTCATTGGCCTGCTTGATGTCGAAGAACGCCACCGCCGCGGCCAGCAGGATATCCTGTTCGACGGCCACAAGCCCCTGGCGCGTCGCCAGAACCTGTTCCTTGGCCGCGTCGATGGCCAGTTGCGACCGCCCCCAGTCATAGAGCGTCATCTGCGCCCCGATCTGAAGCGAGGTCGTTCGCGCCGTGGTATAGCCGGCCAACCCCTCGGCCCGCTGGACGGTATGGGCGGCAGTCCATTGCACGATCGGGCGCAGCGCGGCGATGGCCGCGGCCACGTCTTCGTCGGCGGCGCGCAGGACGGCGCGGTTCTGTTCGATCAGCGCGGAATGGCGATAGGCCGCGACCATGGTGTCGGCCAGCGATTCGGCCTTGGCCGCCTGCCCGCCGAATGCGATCAGCGCGGCGGCCGCCAAGAAACGAAGCCCCCTCACAGCGAAAAACTCCGCGCGCGCTCGAAGCCCGGCAGCAGCGGCGCGCCCGCGTTGAAGGCATAGCGCCAGACGATCCGGCCGTTCAGGCAATGCCCGATCCTGACCACGCCCAGGGCGCCCTCGACAAACAGCGCGGCGATGCGGCCGCCTTCCTTCAGTTGCGACAGGATCGCTTCGGGCACGTCCTCGACCCCGCCGTTGATCAGGATGGCATCATAGGGGGCCTGCTTGGGCGCACCCTCGTTCAGGGGCGCGTTCAGGACCGCGACGTTGAAGACGCCGGCCTCGTTCAGGCGGCGCTCGGCCTCGGCGGCCATGTCGGCGTCCTCCTCGATGGCGACGACGGCCTGGACCAGCCGCGCCAGCACCGCCGAGGAATAGCCATAGCCGCAGCCCAGATCCAGGACCAGGCCGTCCGGCTGCAGGTCCAGCATGTCGATCATCTTGCCCAAGGTGCGGGGTTCCAGCAGCACCCTGCCATGTCCCAGATCCAGGTTTTCACCCGAATAGGCCACGGCCCGGCGCGAAGGGGGAACGAAATCCTCCATCGGGACCGCCAGCATGGCCTCGATCACGGGGAACTTCGTGACATCATTGGGGCGGACCTGCGTATCCACCATCATGATGCGCCGCGCGGCGAAATCGCTCATCTCCGGGAACCTCTGCGAGCTGCTTTGGCGCTTATTGCCACGATTCCGGGGGCTGGGCAACGTCGCGCGTTCCCGTCTTGCAAGCGGACCGCCGATCCTTTATTCCATGCGAACCTCGAACGGCGGCGGGTTGGCGGAGAGGTTACGCAGCGGATTGCAAATCCGTGAAGACCGGTTCGATTCCGGTACCCGCCTCCAAGGTTTCCCTTGCCCTGCAATCTGTTGCCGTCAGGCCCCGGTTTCGCGGCGGAAGCGGACGGAGAGTTGCCAGGGCGCGCCGAAGCTCAGCCACAGGGCGGAAATCCACCACAGCGCGACCATCGCCCAGACATCGACCGCCATGCGGCGCGCGATGCCCTGGCCCAGGGGGTTCATCTGGAAGGCGTCGCCCAGCACCGACAGCAGCACGCAGGCCAGGAAGGAAAACAGCCCGCCCCGGCCGATCTGTTGCAGCGCCGTCCCCAGGCGGCTGGCGGCCATGCGCTCCATGATCCCGGCCAGGGGCACGGCGACCAGCCAGCTTGCCCCCATGATCGCCATGTAGCGCGCGCCGTCCAGATCCCACTTGCCGATCTCTCCGCCATAGACCAGGCGCAGCGCATCACGCAGGGGCAAGGCCGGTTCGCCGAACTTGGCGGCGATGACGATGGTGCTGCCGAAGGCGAACATGCCCGCCGACAGGATCGTCAGCAGCCGGCGGTGCGGCATCAGGACCGGCATGACCTGCTTGCGGAACAGACCCATGGCGATGCCGGAAAAGAACAGCATCTGCCAGCCGAAGGGGTTGAACAGCAGCCCGCCCAGCCGGTGATTCGGCACGAAGGCGTTCAGGACCGGGGCAAAGCACCACAAGGCGAAGGATCCCGCCGCGAAGCTGATCGGATGGCGCAGCAGCAGCGGCACCAGCAGCGGGACCGAGGCCAGCAGGATCACATAGACCGCCAGCACGTCCAGCAGGTTCGGCTGCAACCACATGCTTGCCAGCACGCCGAAGAATCCGACCGGATTTTCCAGGATCCAGACCGCGTATTGGTGCCAGATCGCGGTGTGGTCCATGTCCAGGGCCAGCAGCCCGGCCGAGACCAGGGCCATCAGCAGCCCGCCGAACACCAGGGCGCGCCACACCTCGAAGGCGCGGCGGGCGAAACGCCATTGCGCGGCGCGGCGGCCGTGTTTTGTCTCGACCGATAGCCAGACCATGCCGACCAGGAAGCCGGACAGCAGCACGAACAGTTCCGCCGCGTCGAAAATCGCGAAATTGGCCAGGGTGAACCGGCGCAGGGCCGAAATCGGCATGTGGTCCAGCATGATGCAGACCAGCGCATAGCCGCGCAGCATGTCCAGAGCGATCAGCCGATTCATGAGGGAAGGACGCTCCACTGCCGCAGCAGGGCGGCGTCGGAAACCAGGGCGTCGGTCTCGTCGCGGGTCAGATAGTCCAGGGCCTGCGCCCGGCTGCGGGCATGGGCGATCTTGGCGGCGGCGGTGATGCGGGCCAGGCGCTTGTCCTCGGGCCGGGTCGGGTCTGCGGGCAGCAGCGCGACATGGCGTCGGATCCGGTCGGCATCGCCGCCGAATTCCAGCAGGCCCGCCGCACCCTTCAGCGGCCGGGGCATCGCCCGGACGACGGCGTTCGCAGCCGACAGGATCGCGGGGGGATCGCGCTCCTCGGGCGTGACCAGCAGGCCGCGCATCCGCGCCCAGCGGCCGAAGACCGGGCTGGCCGACAGGCGCGAGGTGACCGGCGACAGGATCAGCCCGGCCAGGATCGGCGACAGCCAGATCAGCTGCGCGGGAGAGAACTGCGCCAGCACGATCAGCGTGCCGATGCCCAGCAGGACATGGACCCAGTGCCGGGAAATCACCACGTTCCAGTCGGGCATGGATCCGGCCCTGACCTGCGCGTTCCAGCCGCTGTCCCGGCCGCGCAGAATCTCATAGATCTGGCGGGTCTGGATCAGCATCTGCACCGGGGCGATCAGGGCGGACAGCAGGATCTCGAACAGCGAGCTTGCGAAGATCCGCACCGGTCCGCCGGAATTGCGTGCCAAGGGCCGCGACCAGGCGCGGAAAGTCGCGATCAGTTTCGGCAGCAGCAGCAGCCCCATGGCGGCGGCGAACAGCCACAGCATCCGCCGGGCGTCGAAGACCGGCCAATCGGGGAACAATTGATAGGCGGTCGGGAAATATTCGGGCGTGGACAGCAGCACCGTGGCCGACAGCACCAGGCCCACCAGGATCAGCGCCAGCCACAGCGGGCTCATCAGAAAGCCCA
Source organism: Paracoccus sp. S3-43 (assembly GCF_029027965.1). Classification (NCBI taxonomy): domain Bacteria; kingdom Pseudomonadati; phylum Pseudomonadota; class Alphaproteobacteria; order Rhodobacterales; family Paracoccaceae; genus Paracoccus; species Paracoccus qomolangmaensis. Next base: position 2,425,764 of record NZ_CP119082.1, read on the forward strand.
GGATGCCGATGGTGAAATGGGCCAGCGTGATGGCGCGGGCGCCACGCATCCCGAACAGGCGGGAATGTTGCAGATTGCCCTGCGCCCAGCGGCGTTCGCGCGCGGCCATGTCCAGAAGGGTGGGCGGGCAGCCCTCGAAACTGCCGCGCAGGTCGTGGTCCAGCCGCACCTTCCAGCCCGCGCGGCACAGGGCGGCGGCTTCCACGAAATCGTGGGACAGGATGGTGCCGCCAAAGGGCGGCCTGCCGGGCAGGCGCGGCAGCCCGCAGGCCGACGCGAAGGCCGACATGCGGATGATGGCGTTATGGCCCCAGAAATTGCTGGTATCGCCCGACCAGGCCGACACCCCCCGCGCGATCATCGGGCCGTAGACGCGGCCCGCGAATTGCGTCAGGCGGGCGAAGATCGTCTCTCCGCCCACCAGGATCGGCATGGTCTGGATCAGCGCCAGCCGGGGATCGGCGTTCATCCGCGCCGACAGCGCCCGGATCGTCGCGCCGGTCATGATGCTGTCGGCGTCCAGAACGACCATCTGGTCATAGCGCCCGCCCCATCGGCGCACGAAATCGCTGATATTGCCGGTCTTGCGATCCTCGTTGGTGATGCGGCGGCGATACCAGATCGGCAGGGGCGACAGCTTGCGCGCGGCGTCGATCACCAGCGTCTCGTTCACGGCGATGACCGGGTCGCGGCTGTCGGACAGAACGAAGATCTCGGTCCGGCCCGCCATGCCCTCGCGCTCCAGCTCCCGCGCCAGGGCGGTCAGCAGGCCGATGCTTTTCTGCGCATCCTCGTGATAGATCGGCATCACCACCGCAAGGCGGGCGTCGTTGGGGCCGTCGGGCGTCGTCGGGCGGGACGCGAACAGCCCGGCCAGCACGTTGCAGAAGGAAAAGCCGACCCAGGCGAAGGTGGGCACGAACAGCACCAGCAGCGCCCATTGCATCGGCGTCGGGTTGTCGCCGAAGGTCCGCAGCATCTGCTGGAAGCCGACGAAAGCGATGGCCGCCATGCCGCCGAAGGCCACCAGCCGCGCCATCCAGACGCGCCAGCCGTTCCGCTGGCGGGGAAAGGCCAGCCGGGGCGGGGCGCCGAAATCCTGCACCGGCATGGCCAGGGGCGATTCGGGCGGCGTGGCCAAGGAAACCGCCGGATCGCCGGGACGCGGATCTGCCGGGCTCATGCGGTCCAGCGCGCCAGCCAGGTTTCGCTTTGGGCCACCCCGTCGGGGCTGGTCAGCACCGCCTGCAAATCCGCCAGCGTCGCGTCGCCCGGTTCGAATTCGAAGGCCAGCCGCAGCACGCCCTGATCCACCAGGGGCTTCAGATAGGCATGGATGATGGACCCGGTCGAGGTCGTGACCTTGGATTCCGGCATCGCGTCGGTGAACAGCGACAGGTCGAAATCCACGATGACGCTGCGCGCGGCGGGGGAATTGATCGACCGCCCGCTGCGGACCTGCCGCACCTTGGCCAGGGGCAGGTCGTTGGCGGGCAGGGGCGCGAAGATCAGGCGGTATTGAAATTCGTGGCGCTTGTCGCGGGCGAGCGGCTCCTTGGGGATCCAGCAGCTGACGATATTGTCGTTGAACTCGTTCTCGACCGGGATTTCGACCAGCCGCACCTCGCCGTCGCCCCAATTGCCCTCGGGCTCGATCCAGGCCGAGGGGCGCAGGTGATACAGCGCCTCGGAATCCTGGTAGGCGTCGAAATCGCGGCGGCGCTGGACCAGGCCGAAACCGCGCGGATTGTTGTCCACGAAGGACGAGATCTGCAAGGTCTTGTGCGCGCCCAGGGTCCGCCACAGCGCCTGGCCCGCGCCGGTATGCATCTGCAATCCGTCGCTGTCATGGACGGCGGGGCGATAGTCGTCCACGTCGCGGCGGCTGGCCGGACCGAACCAGAACATCGAGGTCAGGGGCGCCAGCCCGGTGTTTTGCAGATCGACGCGCGGGAACAGCGCCACGCGGGTGCGCACCACCGTCACCGCGCCGGGATTGACGTCGAACTGATAGGCGCCCGCCACCGACTTGCTGTCCAGCACCGCATAGATGCGCACCCAGTCCGATCCGTCGGTCGGTTCCTGGATCCAGAAATCGGTGAACAGGGGGAATTCCTCGCCATCGGGGCTGCCGGTCTTGATCGCCAGCCCGCGCGCGGACAGGCCATAGATCGTGCCGCGCGCCACCGCGCGGAAATAGGTCGCGCCCTGGAAGACCAGGAATTCGTCCATCACGCCGGGGCGGTTCAGGATCGTGCGCATCCGAAAGCCCGACCAGCCCATCTGCCCCTTGTTCTGCACATCCGCGCCCTTGGGGAAATGCGAGGGGTCGAAGTTCAGCATCGAGGGGTCGAAGTCCAGCCGCTGCGGCACGCCGTCGCGCACGATGCTGATATTGACCGGCTCATAGAAGATCGCGCCGGGCGGCAGCAGATCCATGCCGAAGCGCGGATTGCCCGCCAAGGGATCGCGGTCGCGGCGGAACCGGATGGCGCGATACTGGTCATAGGTCAGGTTCGCGAAACTGCCCACCTGTTCGGCCACCGGCTGTTCATAGACGCGGGTGGCGCGTTCCGCCGCCAGGGCCGCGACATCCTCGAATCCGAAGGGGGTCGGCGGCGCGGCCGGAGCGGTGTCGGTCCCTGCCCCGGCCGGCGCCGTTCCGGCCGGTGCTGTCTGCGCCTGCGCGGGCGTGGCGACAAACGCCCCACCTGCGGCCAGGGCGGTCGCTGCGTTCAGAAAATGACGGCGTTTCATATCAGGTGATGCTTGCCAAAAACCGTTTCACTATAAGGATGCTGCGGTGTCGCAGCAAGGCGCAAGCCGAAGCCTGCGGGACCAGCAGGGGCTGGCGCGGCCGCCCGGCCCCTGCCCGGTTTCGCGGCTTTCCGCCTATTGCTGCGCCAGCCATTCGGTGATGGGGCGGCGCAGGTTCGGCTGGCCCGAATCCAGCCCTTCGTCGATCAGCTTGCGCAGGTCGGCCAGCGACACCCGGCGGATCAGGTGCTTGACCGGCCCGATCGAGGCCGGGCGCATCGACAGGCGCGGGATGCCCAGGGCGGCGAAGGTCAGCGCCTCGACCGGGCGGCCCGCATCCTCGCCGCAGAAGGACAGCGGCACGCGTGCCTCTTCGCAGCGGGCGATGATCTGGCGCAAGAGCAGCAGGAAGGACGAGCTGAGCGTGTCGTAGCGCCGCCGCACCCGTTCGTTTTCCCGGTCGGCGGCAAAGAAGAACTGCTTCAGGTCGTTGCCGCCGACGGAAATGAAATCGCACATCTCGAAGAACTTCTTCGGCGCGAAGGCCAGCGACGGCGTTTCCAGCATCGCGCCCACGCGGATGTCGCTGGGCATCGGATGACCGACGCGCTGTTCGCGCGACAGCTCCTGCATCAGGATCTTGTAGGCGACCTCGTATTCGCCGATATCGGCGATGAAGGGGAACATGACATGCAGCGGCCGCCCGACGGACGCCCGGATCAGCGCCTGCAACTGCATCCGCAGCACGCCGCGCTTGTCCAGCCCCACGCGGATCGCCCGCCAGCCCATCGCCGGGTTCGGTTCGTCCTGCGGCTTCATATAGGGCAGAACCTTGTCGGACCCGATGTCCAGCGTGCGAAACATCACCGGCTTGCCCTGGGCGTTGTCCATGACCCGGCGATACAGTTCCGCCAACTCGCCCCGGCGGGGGACGTGGTTGCGGATCAGGAACTGCAATTCGGTGCGGAACAGGCCCACGCCTTCGGCGCCCGAACCGGCCAGGGACGGCAGGTCGGCCATCAGGCCCGCATTCATGTAAAGCTGGACGGTCGTGCCGCAGGTGCCCGTGGCGGGCAGGCCGCGCAGGCTGGCATAGCGGTTCTGCGCCTCGGCCTGCATGGCGATCTTGTCGAGGAACGCCTTGTAGACCGATTCCTCGGGGCGCAGGTGGACGATGCCCTGGTCGCCGTCGACCATTATGGTGTCGCCGTTCAGCGCCTCGGTCGTGATGCGCGCGGCGTGGATGATCAGCGGGATCGCCAAGGCCCGCGCGACGATGGCCGCGTGGCTGCCGACCGATCCTTCCTCCAGCACGACGCCGCGCAGGCGGCGGCCGTATTCCAGCAGTTCGGCGGGGCCGATGTTGCGCGCGACCAGGATCGGGTTGTCGGGCATTTCGGCGCCGGTATCGGTCCCCTGCCCGGTCAGGATGCGCAGCAGCCGGTTCGACAGGTCGTCCAGGTCGTGCAGCCGGTCGCGCAGATAGGGATCGGCCGACATCTCCAGCCGGGCGCGGGCGGCGGACTGTTCCTTTTCCACCGCGGCCTCGGCCGACAGGCCCAGGCGGATGTCCTCTTCCATGCGCTTCAGCCAGCTGCGCGAATGGGCGAACATGCGATAGGTTTCCAGCACGGCCGTATGTTCGCCGTCGCCGCCCATGTCGGCGGCCGCGACCATCTTGTCCACGGTATTGCGCAGCATCGCCACGCCCTCGTGCAGGCGCGCGATCTCGCGGTCGGGATCGTCGCCCACCGGGTTGGTGACGACGACGCGCGCCTCGTGCAGCCAGACCCGCCCCTCGGCCGCGCCTTCCTGCCCGGTGGACCCCCGGATCATCAGCGGGAAGCGGTGCTTGGGCGGCAGGCTGTCGGACTGGCTGCCCTGGAAGGCGCCCAGCTCGGTCATTTCGGCCAGGACCATGGCGACGACTTCCAGGCCATAGATCTCGTCTTCGGAAAACAGCCGCGCCTCGCGGCACTGCACGACCAGAACGCCCAGCCTTTCGCCGACCCGCTGGATCGGCACGCCCAGGAAGCTGGGAAACACCTCCTCGCCGGTTTCGGGCATGAAGCGGAAACCGGGTTCCGACGGCGCGTCTGCGGTGTTCACATAGCGCCCCGTCCGGGCCACGCGGCCGACCAGCCCCTCGCCCAGGCGCAGGCGGGTGCGGTGGACGGATTCGGGGCGCAGCCCCTCGGTCGCGCACAGTTCCAGGGTGTTGGGATCGCGGAACAGATAGATCGAGCAGACCTGCGTTCCCATGGAATCGGCGATGTGGTGGGTGATCTGGTCAAGCCGGTCCTGGCCGCCGCCGGGGGCGCCCAGGATTTCCTTCAACCGTCGCAACAGGTTTCGTGAGTCGCTGTCCTTGCGGTCTTGCATCGCCTGCCTTGTCTTGCCCTGCCTTGCTTTTGCCCGCAGATGCCGTCCGGCACGCCGTGGCGAAGATGTCAGGCCGCTTCCAGGCCAAAGGCATCATGCAGCGCCTGCACCGCCAATTCCATATATTTGCGGTCGATCAGCACCGAAATCTTGATCTCGCTGGTGGCGATGACCTTGATGTTGACGTTTTCATCGGCAAGCGCCTTGAACATCTTCGCGGCGACGCCCGCATGGCTGCGCATCCCGATGCCGACGACCGAGACCTTGGCGACCTCGGTATCGACGACCAGTTCGTCATAGGCGATATGGCCCGCGGCCTTGGCTTCTTCCATGGCCCGCTTGGCGCGTTCGACCTGGTTGATCGGGACGGAAAAGGTCATGTCGGTCACCGAACCGGGGTGATCCTCGTAATCCTTTTCGGAAATGTTCTGGACGATCATGTCGACGTTCACGCCGGCATCCGCCAGGGGGGCGAAGATGGCGGCGGAAATGCCGGGGCGATCCTCGACCGTGACCAGGGTGATCTTGGCCTCGTCGCGGGACGAGGCGACGCCGTTGACGACTTTGGATTCCATGATTTCCTCCTCGGCACAGATCAGGGTGCCCGAATTTTCGTCCGTGTCCTCGAACGAGGATAGCACGCGCAGTCGCACCTTGTAGCGCATCGCAAGCTCGACCGACCGGGTTTGCAGCACCTTGGCGCCCAGCGAGGCCAGTTCCAGCATCTCCTCGAAGGCGATCCTGTTCAGCTTGCGGGCCTTCGAGGTGATGCGCGGGTCGGTCGTATAGACGCCGTCCACATCGGTATAGATGTCGCAGCGTTCGGCCCCGAAGGCGGCGGCGAAGGCCACAGCGGTGGTGTCCGAGCCGCCCCGGCCCAGCGTGGTGATGCGCCCGTCCGGGCCAAGCCCCTGGAAGCCCGCGACCACGGCGACCTTGAAGCCCTCGGCGAATTTCGCGTCGATATTGGCGCGCGGAATGTCCACGAAACGCGCGGCGGAATGCTGCGCGGTGGTGTTGATCGGCACCTGCCAGCCCTGCCAGGACCGCGCGGGCACGCCCATTTCCTGAAGCGTCAGCGCCATCAGCCCGGCGGTCACGTTCTCGCCCGAACTGACCACCGCGTCGTATTCGCGCGCGTCGAACAGCGGCGAGGTCTGTTCGACCCAGCCCACCAGTTCGTTGGTCTTGCCGGACATGGCGCTGACGATGACGATCACGTCATAGCCGCGCTCGACCTCGCGCCGGACCTTGGTGGCCGCGTTCTTGATCCGGTCAAGATCGGCCACCGAGGTTCCGCCGAATTTCATCACCAGAAGCGGCATCGCGGGGTCTCCGGCTTGGGGTTTCCTGTTCGGCGCGGCTTTTATGGGCGGGGGGGCGAAACCGCAAGGGCGGAAAAAGGCGGCGGAAAACCGCGATGGGTCAGAACGGCACGGAACTGCCGTCGAAGGCCCGGAAACAACCGCTGCTGTCCGTGTCCAGTTCGGCAAAGCGCTGCATCAGCCCCGCCACCGATTGCCGCAGCTCGATCTCGGCCCCCGCCCCGCCCATGTCGGTCCTGACCCAGCCGGGGTGATAGATGCCCACCGGCAGGTCCAGATCGGCCGCCAGATTGCGGCCCAGATTCAGCAGCGCGGCCTTGCTGGCGCGATAGGCATAGGATCCGCCCGGCGCGCGCTGATCCGACCCCATGGCGCTGCCGATCAGCGCGATCTTGCCCGCCCCGCGCCGCAAGGCGGGCAGGCAGGCCTGGACGGTCAGGAAGGCGCCGGTGACGTTGACCGCGAAAGCCTGAGCCCAGAGTTCGGCGGTCCGCTGGGCATCCGCCGACGCCTCGTCGTTATAGATCCCGGCGTTGCAGACCAGCAGGTCAAGGCTTTCGCCCTCCAGCCGGTCCCGCAGCGCATCGAAATCGGCGGGCCGTGTCACGTCCAGCCGCCATTGATCGCCCACCGGATTGCGGTTGGCGCGGATCACGCGCTGTCCCGCCGCCGCATAGGCCGCGGCCAGCGCATGGCCGATGCCCCGGCTGGCGCCGGTCACAAGGATCGTCATCAGTTCGCCTTCTGTCGGGGAATGAAGGGCAAGGGCGCCACCGGCACGCCGTCCTCGATCAGCCTGCGTGCATCCTCGATCTTCGCCTCGCCGTGGATCGCGCGGCTGGGGGCGCGGCCTTCGTGCATGGCGCGGGCCTCGTCGACGAATTTCAGGCCGACATAATCGCTGTTCGCCTCGACCTGCCGGCGCAGGGCGCGCAGGGCGGCCTCGGCCGAGCCGGGGGCCGGTTCCGAGGGCTTGGCGGCGACCGAGGGGGCCATCAGGGTCTTTTCGACCCTGATCGATCCGCAATGCGTGCAGGCGACATGACCGGCCGCCCGAGTCCGCTCGAACGCGTCGGAGGAACGGAACCAGCCGTCGAAATCATGGCCCTGGTCGCAGCGCAAAGCATAGCGGATCATCGGTCGAACCTTTCCCCTTCCCCGCCTATATCGGGTCGGCGCGGCCTTCCCGCAAGTTCCCGCAGATGCGCGATCAGGGCGGCCGGATCGCCCGCGCGTCGGTCCAGCACCGCGCGGGCCGCCCGCCCCATCCGGCGGGCCTGCGCCGGATCGCCCGCCAGCCGCGCCGCCTGGTCGGCCAGTCCCGCCGCATCGACGGACCATGCCCCGCCCGCGCCGTCCAGTGCGGCATAGGCATCGCGGAAATTGCCGACATGCGGGCCGTGCAGGATCGCGCAGCCATGGGCGGCGGGTTCCCAGGGCGTATGTCCGCCCCGGTCGGTCAGCGACCCGCCGACAAAGCAGATCCCCGCCGCCGCATACCAGCGGTCCATTTCGCCCAGCGTATCGGCCAGCAGCACCGTGCCCCCCGCCCCGCCCTGGGATCGCCGTTCGAAGGCAAGGCCGCGTTGCGCCAGCTGGGCCGCCACCGCATCGCCGCGCGGCGGATGGCGGATGGCCAGGATCAGCCGCAGGTCGGGGCGATGCCGCCGCGCCTGCGCCCATGCGTCCAGAACCGCCGCTTCCTCTCGCTCATGGGTCGAGGCCGCCAGCAGCGTCCGGTCGCGGTCCGGTCCGGGCGGAGGCGGCACGATCCCCGCCGGGGTCAGCAGCTTCAGATCCAGCGGCGGCAGGATGGAGGCGGCGGGCAGCCCCAGCCCGCGCAGCCGCGATTCGCTGCCGGGATCCTGCGCGGACAGGGCGGCAAGCCGCCGCAGGGTCGGGCCGATCAGCCCCGGCAGGCGCGCCCACCGCGCGGCGGAACGCTGCGACAGCCGCGCGCCGATCACCGCCTGCGGAATGCCCCGCGCCGCCAGGGCCTGCGACCGCAGCGGCCAGAACTCGGATTCGACCGTGACCTGCAACCGGGGCCGCACCCGGTCCAGGAACCGCGCCAGCGCCCCCGGCACATCCAGCGGCGCCAGGCGCGCGGGCAGCCCCCAGCCCGCGGCCCGGTCCCGCCCGGTGACGCTGTTGGCCGTCACCAGCACCCGATGCGTCCGCGCCAGGGCCGCGATGACCGGCCGGGCCGAGGTCAGTTCCCCCACCGACGCGCCATGGACCCAGATATCGGCCGGCGCGACGGCATCCAGGGCCAGCCGCTGCCGCAGCGCCTCGGCCCCGCCCGCCAGGGCGCGCAGGCGAAGAGAGGCTTCGACGACATGGGCAAGGGCGCGATAGGACATGGTTTTCCCGGACAGGACGACCCTGCCGCTATAACCGACGAAACCGCCGCCATGAAGGCCGGGCGGAACCGAAGGAATGACCCCACGTTAGCCCTTCAACCGCGCAACATCCGAAGGAGGTTCTCATGAAAGGTCTTGTCGCCTGGTGGCTGGGCGTGCCCGTGATCGTCATCATCATCCTGTATCTGACGGGAGTTTTCTGAGGCGAGACCAGTGCCAACCTGATGAGCCCTGTCCAAGGGGGCGGCCCGTCAGGCAAGGGCATTTCAGAAACTTCATCTTTTTAGAATTTTCAGGAATTATTCCGTCCCCGACCGCCGATGACCGCCTGTTCGGCCCATCCGGTCCTCAGTGGAAATCCCGCGACTTCGGGATCACCCTGACATCGCGCGGATGGGTCTGGCGGCGGTCCGGCAGGGCGCGGACAGCCCCTTCGGCCCCCGGCAGGGGCTGCAATTCGCCCGACAGGCGCGCCAGCACGTCGCTGCGGTCGGCCAGTCGGGCGACGACGACGTGGATCACCCCCTCGCCGCGCTGCACCCGGCCCTGGATGTCGATCAACCGCGCCGTCATGATGACCTTGCGGAAGGCGCCGAAGGTCTGGGGCCAGATCACCAGATTGGCGGTGCCGGTCTCGTCCTCGACGGTGATGAAGCAGACGCCCTTGGCGCTGCCGGGCCGCTGGCGGATCAGGACCAGCCCCGCCAGCCGCACGGGCTGGCCCTGGCCGATCCCCGGCAGGTCGGCGGCGCGGACATAGCCCTGCCGCGTCATCGAGCGGCGCAGGAAGCGCATCGGATGCGCCTTCAGCGACAGCCGCAGCGTCTGGTAATCGGCCACGACCTGTTCGCAGACCGGCATCGCGGGCAGGATGACGGGGGTTTCCGGCCCCTCGTCCTGGCCCTGCCGGAACAGCGGCAGGTCGGGCGCGTCGCGCAGCGCCTTGGCATCCCACAGCGCCGCACGCCGGTCCAGCCCGGCCGAGCGGAACGCATCCGCCGCAGCCAGCCGCCGGATCGCCCCCGTATCCAGCCGCGCCCGCCCTTGCAGATCGGCCAGCCCCGCATAGGGCCTGTCGCGCGCCGCGATCAGCCGCTGGGCCGCCGCCTGTCCCAACCCCTCGACCTGGCGCAGCCCCAGCCGCAGGGCCACGCCGCCCCCGTCCGGTTCCAGCGTATTGTTCCAGTCCGAGAAATTCACATCCACCGCCCGCACCGGAACGCCATGCTCGCGCGCGTCGCGGACGATCTGGGCGGGGGCATAGAAGCCCATCGGCTGGCTGTTCAGCAGCGCGGCGGCGAAGGCCGCGGGATAGTAATGCTTCAGCCAGGACGAGACATAGACCAGATGCGCGAAGGCCGCCGCATGGCTTTCGGGAAAGCCGTATTCGCCGAACCCCTTGATCTGGTCGAAGCAGCGCCGCGCGAAGGTCGGGTCATAGCCGCGCCGGGTCATGCCCTCGATCATGTCGTTCTCAAGATCCTGGATCGTGCCGCGCGACCGGAAGGTCGCCATCGCCTTGCGCAATTCATTGGCCTTCTTCGAATCGAACTGGGCCGCCACCATGGCGATCTTCATGGCCTGTTCCTGAAAGATCGGCACGCCTTTCGTGCGTTTCAGGATCTTCTTCAGCTCGTCCGGCGGATGGGACGGCCCCGGTTGCGGATACTCCACCGGTTCCTGCCCATTGCGGCGGCGCAGATAGGGGTGGACCATGTCGCCCTGGATCGGGCCGGGACGGACGATGGCGACCTCGATCACCAGATCATAGAATTTGCGCGGCCTCAGGCGCGGCAGCATGTTCATCTGCGCCCGGCTTTCGACCTGGAACACGCCCACGCTGTCGCCCCGGCACAGCATCTCGAAGACCGGGCCTGCGTCGGGCGCGGCGGGGTTCAGGTCGGCCAGCGTCAGCCGCCGGCCGTGATGCGCGGCGATCAGGTCGAAGCATTTGCGGATGCAGGTCAGCATCCCCAAGGCCAGCACATCGACCTTGAGGATGCCCAGTTCGTCGATATCGTCCTTGTCCCATTCGATGAAGCTGCGATCGGCCATGGCGCCGTTGCCGATGGGCACCGTCTCGGTCAGCAGGCCCTGGGTCAGGATGAAGCCGCCGACATGCTGGGACAGGTGGCGGGGCATCCCGATCATCTGCTCGGCCAGCGTCAAGGTGCGGCGCAGGCGCCGATCGCTCAGGTCCACGCCCGCCTCATGCGCTTCGGCCTGGCCCATGTCGCTGCCCCAGGATCCCCAGACGGTGCGGGCCAGCGCGCCGGTGATGTCCTCGGACAGGCCCATCGCGCGGCCGACCTCGCGGATGGCGGAACGCGGGCGGTAATGGATCACCGTGGCGCACAGCGCGGCGCGGTCGCGGCCGTATTTGTCATAGATATACTGGATCACCTCCTCGCGGCGCTCATGTTCGAAATCCACGTCGATATCGGGCGGCTCGTCGCGGTCCTCGCTGATGAAACGCTCGAACAGCAGATCGAAATGCGCGGGATCGACGGGCGTGATGCCCAGCACGAAGCAGACCGCCGAATTGGCGGCCGAGCCGCGCCCCTGGCACAGGATGCCCTGCGACCGGGCGAATTCCACGATTTCGCGGATGGTCAGGAAATACTGGGCGATATCCTTCTTGCCGATCAGCGCAAGCTCGTGGTTCAGCGCGGCGCGAACCTTGTCGGGCACGCCGCCGGGATAGCGCGCCGCCGCCCCCGCCCAGGTCACCTCGGTCAGATAGTCCAGCGGCTCGCGCCCCGGCGGGGCGGTCTCGCGCGGGTATTCATAGGACAGTTCCTTCAGCGAAAAGGTCAGCTCGTCGGCCAGATCGCGGGCGGCGCGGATCGCATGGGGCCAGCGGGCGAACAGCCGGACCATCTCTCCGGGCGATTTCAGATGGCGTTCCGCATTGGCCTGCAACAGGAATCCGGCGCGGTCGATGGTGGTGCCGTGGCGGATGCAGGTCATCACGTCCTGCAAGGGACGGCGTTCGGGAAGGTGATAATGCACGTCGTTGGTGGCCAGGATCGACAGCCCACAGGCCCGTGCCGCCCGGTCCAGCCGGTTGATCCGCGCCACGTCGTCGCCGCGGCAAAGCCACGACGCCGCGACATGGCGCAACCCCGGCAGCCGGGCGGCAAGGCCGGGCAGCGCCGACAGATCCTCGCCCGGCAGCCAGATCAGCGCCAGCCCCTCGGCATGATCGGCCAGATCGTCCAGCACCAGGTCGCAGAGGCCCTTGGCCTGCCAGCGTCCCTGAGGGTCGCGCATCCGGCCCTTGGAGATCAGGGCGGACAGCCGCCCATAGGCCGCGCGGTCGCGGGGATAGGCCAGAAAGCCCGTCCCGCAGGTCAGCACGATCCGCGCGCCGATGATCGGACGCAGCGCGGCGCGATGGGCGGCGGCATGCAGGCGCACCACCCCGGCCAGGCTGTTCAGGTCGGCGATGCCCAGGGCGTCATAGCCAAGCATATGCGCCGTCAGGACAAGTTCCGTCGCCTCCGAGGCCCCGCGCAGGAACGAAAAGGCCGAGGTGACCCCCAGTTCCACGAAGGGCGCGCGCGGGTTCGGCGCGAAATCGCCGCTCAGCGTGCGGCGCGGGGCCTGATGATCGTTCTGCGGCATCAGGCGAAGACTCCGTGGATGAACCAGCGCGGCATCCCGCCCCGCCCGTTGCCGGGCAGGCCCTCTCGATACAGCCACAGGCGGCGGCCGACGGTATCCTCGATGCGGAAATAGTCGCGCAGCCGGGTGCCCGGCCCGTCGCGCCACCATTCGGGGGCGATGCGTTCCGGCCCGGCATGGCGGGCGACCGCGATCCGCTGGCGGCGCCAGAGGAACAAGGCGGGCGGGCCGTCGGGCACGGCATAGAGGACGCGCACCTCCTCGGGCGGGTCGAACAGCCGGATCGGGCGGTCGGGGCGCGGCGGCGGGGGCGGATCGTCGCGCATGGGGCTGGCCCGCGCCTGGGACCGTTCCGGGATATGGCTTTCGACGGGCACGGGGCGCGAAACGGCCCCCGCGCCAAAGCGCGCCGTCAGCCGGTCGATCAGCCGCGACAGGTGCAGGGCGGCATCGGCGCTGCCGTCCAGCCCGACCTGCGCCTTGGCCAGGGGCTCGGTCGCCTCGGCCGCCAGCCGGATCAGGTCGAAGCCATAGCCGGGATCCAGACCCTCCAGCCGGCCGTTGAACAGCCGCAGCAGATGCGCCGCCTCGCGGCTGGGCGCGGCGGTCGAGACGCGGATGTCCCCCCGCTCGCCATCGACGCGGAACACCGACAGGCACAGCCTGCGGCAGCCCAGGTCATGTTCGGCCATCTTCGCGGCCAGATCGCCGATCAGGCCCGGCAGCCAGTCGGTCGGATCCAGGACCGGCTCGGCCAGGCGCGCCTCGACGACGACATTGGGGGGCGGATCGGGGGCGACCAGCGGCTCGGCCAGACGGCCCATGGCCTGATCCAGCCGGGTCAGCGGATTGTCCCAGGCCGGTGCGCGGGCAAAGCGGCGCATCAGCGGCGGGCGGGGGATCGCCGCCAGATCGCCGATCCGCCGCAAGCCCAGGCGGCGCAGCAGCAGCAGCGTCTCGGCCGACAGGCGCAGCGCGGCCAGGGGCAGCGGGTGCAGGTCGGCCAGATCGCGGCAGACAGCGCCCCCGACCCCGAACCGCGCCAGCCCCCAGGCCGCGCCCCAGTTGGGCGCCATCGCCACCCGCGCGGTCAGCCCGGCGCGGCCAAGGCGCGCCTGCATGTCGGACAGCAGCGACTCCTCGCCCCCGAACAGATGCGCGGTGCCGGTGGTGTCGACGACCAGTCCGTCCTCGCCATCGGTGGCGGAAAACGGCCCCCACCGCCGCGCCCAGAACATCAGCCGCGACAGCGCGGCCGAATCGGCCTGCGGCTGGGCGGGCACGGTCCGAAGCGCCGGGCAGATCGCCCGCATGTCCACCACGCGCGCGCCCCGCTGCACCCCCTCGATCCGGGCGGCGTGGTTCAGGTCATGGACGACCGGGCCATGCGTGCCCTCGGCCGACAGCACGACCGGCACGTCATTCGGCACCGCTTCGCCCCGTCTCAGCCGGTGGTTCTGCCAGCGCTCGATCGGCAGCGAGGGCAGAAAAATGCAGGCGATCCGGCGCCCCGTCCCGGCCCCGTTCATGGCGCACCAGCCATTCGCCGGGCGGCGACAGGCGCGACCGGAACAGGCCGACCCGCCAGCAGGGATCGCCCGGCGCGGCCGGATCGTCCGCCGATGGGACCGAGGGACAGGCCGCCACCCGCCACCGCATCCGCGCCGCCGAAGCATCCGCCGAGGCCGCCCGGCGCAGCAGCCAGCAGGGCCGCCCGGCGGCCTCGGCCCGCATCGCCAGCCGTCGCGTGGCGGTGAAATCCAGCGCCGCGGGATCGCCCCAGATCTCGCCCACCACGGCCGCCAGGCTGGGACAGGACAGCGCATCCTCCATCGCCGCCAGCACATCCGCCGGACGCGACAGATCGGCCCGCAGCAGGCGGCGGCCGATGCCGGGCAGGAACGGCGCCCCCGCCTCGCGCCCGCTCAGCCGGTCCTGCGCCCAGAACAGCGCCCCTTCCGGCAGGGCCGCCAGCGCGAATCCCGCCGCCGCCCCGTCCAGCGACGCGGCGCAGATGATCTCGGCCAGGGTGGCGGCGCACAGGTCCGGCACCCGCCTCACAGGCGCCAGAGGCCGCAGGACATGGACAGACATACATGACGGCAGCAGATGAATGTTTATGTTTTGTTCTATGCCTCGCCTGATGAGTCGTCAATCTTCGCGCGCGGCGGATGTCTGTGAATGCAGGGTCGAGAAAAAGAAAAAGGGCCAAGGCAACGATGCCTAAGCCCTTGTTGTCAGATGTCAGCGATTATTGACTCAATCAGGTTCGATTACTTGGAGATCGGCCGGATTCCTGTCAGGCACTTCCACCCCAAACGCCAAGCATTTCTACCCCATTTTCAGCAGACTGTTCACAGACCCGAGCCTCGAGATCGGCTGGTTGGCGTCGATTGGCACATGCCCGGGAACTCCGGCTGCATATCGTCTAAGATGTCCTCTTAACCTTCTTGGCTAACGAATGACATGACGGTTTCGATTGGTCTGCGCCCCATGTTGCGGTAGCCGAGATGCGGCCGCTCGGTGTTTTAGTGGACATTCGCCCTGTCACGGAGAACGGCGCTGTCACCTATGAGGTGCGGCCGGGAGTGAATAGCCTTCGAGTTTCTTAGACGCCTTCCCGTCTCATCATCTGCCGTCGCTCGAACTCTGCGGGCGACAGCATTCCGTTTCTCGCATGTTTGCGCTTCGGGTTATAGAACATCTCGATATAATCGAACACGTCCTGCCTTGCGTCTTCGCGGGTCCGGTAGGTGTTCAGTCCCGGCATCTGGTGGATCGGGTTTAGGATGAATCTGTCTGGCTCTGATGTCCAGATCTTGCAGATGTATTCGTAGGGCGTGAGGCCGCCGAGGGTCTTGAGCCTACGCGCGAAGTTGTAGGCTGCCATGAAGTCGGCGAGATGCGTGCGGAGCTCGTCGTGGCTGGTGTAGTGAAAGCGTTTGACGGTGGCGTCCTTGATCGTGCGGTTCATCCGCTCGACCTGACCGTTGGTCCACGGGTGGTTGGGCTTCGTCAGGCGGTGCTCAATGCCGTTGGCCTCGCAGATCATGTCAAAGCGCATAGGTCTGGAATAGATGGTGTTCCGGTTCCGAGGCTGCTCGGCGAACTGAATACCGTTGTCGGTGAGGATGGTATGGACCTGATAGGGCACGGCTTCGAGCATGTGCTGCAGGAACTCCCAAGCTGTCTTCCTGTCCGCCTTGTCGACGAGCTGGGTCACGGCAAACTTGCTCGTGCGGTCAATGCCGACGAACAGGTAAAGCTTGCCTTCAGCAGTCTGCACCTCGGCGATGTCGATATGAAAGAAGCCGATAGGGTAGCGCTTGAACTTCGACCGTTTCGGCTTGTCGCCTTCCACGTCGGGCAGTCGAGAGATGCCGTGGCGCTGAAGGCACCGATGCAGCGCTGAGCGTGTCAGGTGTGGAATTGATGGCTGCAGGGCATAGAGGCAGTCGTCCAGCGGCAAAAGCGTGTGCAGCCTGAACGCGACGATGGCCGCCTCCTCGGCTTCTGTCAAAACCGTGGAGCGTGGCTCCTTCGGCCCTGTCTTGAGATCATCGACCGTCACTCGCTTGCGCCACTTCGCCACTGTCTTGGGGTTAATGCCGAGCTCCCGGCTCAGCGTCGCGAGCGAAGCTTGCGATCGTTGTATTGCAGCTCTGACGGCGTGCGTGGTCGTGGCGCTCCCGTGACGAACCTGGCCCATAATGCTTCCCTCCATTCCTGAGAAAGGATCGCACCATCAAACCGTGGGATCAAACACCTGCAGAACGACATCTGTCGTCTGCCGACTTTGCATCGACCAGCCAACCACACGCCGGGAATAGAGATCGATGACCACCGCGAGGTAGGCGAACCCCTCTTGCGTCCGGATGTAAGTGATATCGGTCACCCAGACCTTGTCCGGGGCCTCGACGTTGAACTGCCGGTCGAGGGTGTTGTCGACCACGACCGACGGCTTGCCGCCATAACTTCCGGGGCGGCGCTTGTAGCCGATCTGCGCCTTGATCCCCGCAAGCTGCGTCAATCGGGCGACCCGGTTCGGACAAATGCTTTCGCCCTGTTCAACCAGATCATCATGCAGCTTGCGGTAGCCGTAGACCTTGCCGCTCTCGGCCCAAGCCTTCTGCAGCAGTTCGGTCTGGCGCCTGTCTTCCTGGGCTCGCGCGCTCACCGGCGCCTGCAGCCAGGCATAGAACCCGCTCGGCTGGATGCGCAGGCACCGGCACATCGCACGGATGGAAAACTGACCCCGATGCTCGGCCACGAACGCGTATCTCACTTTGCATCCCTGGCGAAATACGCGGTGGCTTTATTTAGGATGTCACGTTCCTCCGATACCCGGACCAGCTCTCGCTTCAGTCGTCGGATCTCGGCATCCTTTGCCGTCTCACCCGACACCGCCTTCGCGAACTTGCGCTTCCAGGCATAGAGCGAGTGCGTGCTCACCCCGAGCCGCTCAGAGACCTCCTTGGCCGGGTAGCCCCGCTCCGTGATCTGCGCCACCGCATCGCGCTTGAAATCGTCAGTGAAATTACCTGTGCCCATCATGGCCTCCTTGCCTCAAAGTTAGCGAAAAAGGCGTCCACGAAACATGGGGCTATTCATGTCCTGCCACTGGTCTTTCATCCAGTTGCGACCGGAGCCCAGTGATCATTTGTGGGTGTCTTCGATGTAAAAGCAATGGCTCGGCTTGCATGGGCCTCCATTCGCGCAACGGGGCGGTCGATTGCGGTGATCAGAGCCCGGGCAAAGTCTGCCGGCGTCTGATAGCCGAGCGCCGAGTGGGGCCGCTCTGTGTTGTAGTCCCGGACCCAGGACGCGATCAGATGGCGAGCATGGGCCAAGCTATGGAACAGCGTTTCGTTGAGGAATTCGTCGCGCATCCGGCCGTTGAAGCTTTCGACGAAGCCGTTCTGCATGGGCTTTCCCGGCGCGATGTAGTGCCACTCGATCCGATGCTCGCCGCACCATTTCAGGATGGCATTCGAGGTCAGTTCCGTGCTGTTGTCGGAGACGATCATGCCCGGGCGCCCCCGCCGTTCGATCAGTGCCGTCAGCTCCCGCGCGACACGGCGGCCCGAGATCGACGTGTCGGGGATGGCGGCAAGGCATTCCCGGGTCACGTCATCGACCACATTCAGGATCCGGAACCGGCGCCCGCAGGCGAACTGGTCGTGAACGAAGTCGAGGGACCAGCGTGCATTGGCCCGCGGCTCGACCAGGATCGGCGCGCGGGTGCCAAGCGCCTTGCGGCGGGCGCTGCGTTTACGGACGGTTAACCCCTCTTCGCGGTAGAGCCGATAGATCCGGTTGATGCCAGACGGCTCTCCTTCCCGCCGCAGCAGCACGAACAGCCGCCGGTATCCGAACCTGCGCCGCTCGTTGGCAAGCTCGCGCAATCGTCCGCGCAGCGCCCCATCTGCCGGGCGCCGCGACCGATAGCGGACCATCCTGCGATCGGCGCCCGCGATCCGGCACGCCCGCCGCTCCGAGACCCCGAACCGGGCCTGCAGATGCGCGACCGCCTCGCGCTTCACGACGGGCGTCACCATTTTTTTGCCAGCAGATCCTTCATCGCGGCCATGTCGAGCATCTGCTCGGCCAAGAGCCTCTTCAGCTTGGCATTCTCATCCTCGAGCGCCTTCAGCCGCTTCGCCTCAGGCACCGTCATGCCGCCGAGCTTGGCTTTCCAGTTGTAGAAGGTGCCTTCCGACATCCCGTGCTTCCGACACAGATCGGCGCACTTCGCGCCCGCGTCGTGCTCGGCCAGAATGCCGATGATCTGCTCGTCCGTGAATCTCGTTCGCTTCATTGTCCGTCCTCAGGTTGGGCCGGACTCTAATCGACGGTGGAGGAAAAATCCCGTGGCAGGTCACGCGGCCTGCCACTGCCGCTTTCCCATCTCGGAACATTTTGTTGAGTCAGCGTTGAGTCATCTGCGCACAGCAGAAAGCCCCGCGTTGTGGCGGGGCATATGTATTTGATCTGGCGCTAGATTTTGGTTGCGGGGGCAAGCTATGATCTTTACTTGCGACCGGAGCAAGTAAAGATGGTTGCAGGTATGCCCCTCAATCAGTACCTGCAATTCGCCCCAGTCGAACACACCGCAAGAACTCTTCTGGCATTGGAGGGTAGTGGCGGTCCGTTTCGCGCCGCAGCGTAATTTCCGCCTGCCCACTCACACGAAGAATTACAGGGAAGGCAACTTGCCGGGGCGGATCGACGACGCCGACATGCTACATACACAGGTCGCCCCTGACAACGACAGGCCATGCGGTATTCCACAATCGCTTACCGATCCAGCGTCTTCAGGATGCTGCCACACCTGGACCGGATCGCCTTCTCGACTTCGTCGAGCATCGGATGATCGCCTGCCGACATGGCCGCGACGGCTGCTCTCGCATCGGCAAGCCGTTCCTGGATCGCCTCGGCCAGCACTTTCACACGCTCAAGCGCGACCCTTGGTGCGAGCCCGCATTTTTTCGCCTCGCGCGCCCAATGCCGCCCCTCGATATACTCCCCGCGGCGTTTGTCATCGACATCAAGGGCAAGGTTCTCGGTAATCCCGGGCCAGATCTTGGCGCACATCACATCGTAGATCGGGGCAAGTTCGATACCATCGCCCCGGATCAGGATGGAATAGTTCTTCAGATGCGCATCCGTGTTGCAGCACAGCACGTTGAAGACCATGGCGTCCCACAGCCGGAACACCTCGGCCGCGCCTCCGATGGCGCGCAGCCGGTCCATCATGGCGGCGAAACTGCCCTTCGGACCGTTCGTCTGGTTGTGCTGGTATTTCGCCGAGGGTGGCAGGCCAAGCGCCTGACAGAAGTCCTCCTGATGCAGCCGCCGCAAGGCCTCGCCCTGCTGCAATCGGTCATAACGCCCGACCAGTAGATAGAACCGCTGCCCCGCCCTGCCCGTACTAACATCCGGTGCACGCAGGCCGACCAGCCGCGCCAGTGTCAGGCACAGCGCCTCATTCTGCACGCCGCCCCAGAGGCGATCGCTGTCCGGCTTCAGGATATGGCTCGAGGCTGTGCCGTTGACCGGGATGGCAATACGACTGCCCTCCAAAACGCGCACGGCCAGCTTGCTCTGCACTCCGGCAAGCGACATGGAGACCCCGTCTTCGCCTGCGAGGAATGGCTTTCGCGGGAGTTCGCCGATGATCCGTTCGAGTTCCTCTTCAGAGGCAACCTCGCGCACCTCAGAGCCGGTCATGCCGCGCTCGGCGAAGGAAATCGCCCCCGACGTGTCGCGCCCCACCCGTCCGAGCAGGGCCAGCACATCGGTATGAGGAACATCAAGGATGCGCGCCATCATGCGGATGGCATCATTGTCTTCGGGCAGCAGGTTGATCAGCCACGGAGCAAGCATCGGCCAGCCCCATGGCTCGGCGCTGAGCGGCATGGTTGTCGAGAGCGGAAAGGCACCGTCCTGCGCCAGCCATGCCGGATCATAGCGGAACTCCGGGGCGGTGCTTTCGCCCGTGATGATCTCGCCGACCGGATAACGCTCATAGAACAGCTGCATGGGTCATCTGCTCACAAAGGCGGCAGCATGGAGCCGGAAGACTTCGGCCCCTCGGAGAACAGACCCTCAATCCGCATGCCCAGCGCCTCGGCCGCAGCCAGAGCCGGGGCAAGGTAGCTGGTCCCCTTTCCTCGCTCGAGTTCACTGACGAAGCGTCGATTGGTGCCGATCATGCTAGCGAGGTCCGCCTGTGTATGCCCAAGCGCCTTGCGGCGCGCCCGGATGGCTGCGCCGAACTCTTGAGCCAAGCGTTCTTCTGCCGTGGACAGGCCCATAAAATCCTCGCACAAATGATACGCAGATGTATCTCATTGGGCATGAAGAAGCAATATGGTACCTTGATGTAGCATTCTAGCGCCAGAACCAAAATGATACAGTTTGGTACCATCTCACCTGGCCGCCCGTCGGATGATAAAGAGCGGTATCTCAATAGCACTGTAGCACTGGGCATGTCGTTCCACCGAAGGCTGCAAATCACACGACACAGGCGAAATCGATGCTGACAAGGAGAGGTTGACCAACAAGAAAACACATTATACGAGTATAAAACTCAATTTTTGATGTGCGGTATGGTATGAAGAATCTGAAAGCGCTCAGGGAGAAATCCCGCCTTACTCAAACTGAACTTGCCCAGCGGGTAGGCACAACGCAGCAGACAATCGCCAGATGGGAAGCGGGAAAAGCAGAACCGAACCTTGCCGCGTTACGTGATCTGGCAATCTGCCTTGGAACAACTGTGGATGGTCTCGTAGGCAGAACCTCGGTGATCGCGCATCAAACCACCGATCCTTTCGCGTGGATTTCCGGGGACGAGAGCGGTTACTGGGGTAATATCGGGCTTCGCCTGCCTCAGGCTTCATTTTCCCGCTGGTATCCGATCACGACCACAACAATGCGGCGCCTTTCCTCAGATCTGCAGTCCGTGGCGGCTGATAACTGGATTTCGTTCCAAACACTAAATAACAAGATGGTTTGCTGTCGCCCGGCTTCAGTAAAGGCGTTTACGTTCCTCGACGAAGCCGAGGATCAGATTGAAGGGGATTGGCAGGTTGGCCCGGCCGACGTCGAAGGCTGGCCGATGGAAGTTTACGGATGCCTAGAGCATCTGATGTACGAAAGGCACAGCGTTCGCGCGAATGACCAGTTTTCCGACAAACTCATCCACTTGGCCAACACGCTTATAGGTGATCACGATCTTGATGATGAAAAGTTAGAAGAGATGTGCGTCGATACTCGGGTCATATATACCGATGGGACAAGCAGCCTCTTCTGCTGTTCCCCGGATCGGCTAGCTGATATAGTGGCACAAGTTGATCTCGGCTTTGATCTTGATGATTCTGCCATGCTTCATCTCGATGATAAGCATGGCGATCATAGCGTATTCATCTCTACAGGCCTTGTCTCGCTTATGGAGCTTCCGTTGATCATCTTGAAGCGCGGCTTGGAAGCATTGGATTCCGAACTTTCTAATGATGAGGTCGACAATATCGACTGACAGGCGACTCCGGATCAAAAATTCCAGCATATGCGGTGAATATTTTTATGAATTGTCCTCTTAACCTTCTTGGCTAACGAATGACATGACGGTTTCGATTGGTCTGCGCCCCATGTTGCGGTAGCCGAGATGCGGCCGCTCGGTGTTGAGCTACCCCCCGAAAATCGGACAGTGACGGAAGCTACGATCTGAAGTCTGCTGGTCTCCAAGAACGAGGAGAACAGAGATGTCGAGACGCAGGAACCACGATGCGGCGTTCAAGGCGCGTGTGGCGCTGGAAGCCGTGAAGGGGGAGCGCACAGTGTCAGAGCTGGCCGCCGAATATGGCGTGCATCCGACGATGATCCATCAATGGAAACGGTCGCTTCTGGAGGGTGCCGCAGGGATCTTCGAGCGGGGCGGCAAGGCTGCGGCAGCGGCCGAGGTTGCCGAAGAAACTGTCCGTGACCTGCACGCCAAGATCGGAGAGCTGGCCGTCGCCAACGATTTTTTGTCACGAAAGCTCAAGCCCTGGATCGGCAAGTGAGGCGCGGAATGGTTGAGAAGAACCACCCAAGCCTGTCGGTCGGGGCGCAGTGCCGCCTGCTATCGATCTCGCGGTCGTCGTTCTATTACGCGCCGCAGGGCGAGACGGCGATGAACCTCGACCTCATGCTGTTGATCGACAAGCAGTTCCTGGATACACCCTTCTACGGCGTGCGGCAGATGACGTGGCACCTGCAGAACGAGGGGCATGGTGTGAACCAGAAACGCATCCGGCGGCTGATGCGGCTCATGCGCCTGATGCCGATCTACCAGAGGCCCAACACCAGCAAGCCGAGAAAAGGCCACAAGACCTATCCCTATCTGTTGGGCGGGCTGCGGGTGGATCGGCCCGGTCAGGTCTGGTGCGCAGATATCACCTATTTGCCGATGCGGCGGGGCTTTCTGTATCTGGTGGCGATCATGGACTGGTTCACCCGCAAGGTGCTGGCCTGGCGGATATCGAACACGCTGGAGGCCGACTTCTGCGTCGAGGCGCTGAACGAGGCCATCCATCGCTTCGGCGCGCCCGGGATCATGAACACGGATCAGGGCTCACAGTTCACGTCCTTCGCCTGGACTGATCGGCTGAAGCGCATTGGCACTCGGATCTCGATGGACGGCAAGGGGCGCTGCATCGACAACGTCTTCATCGAGCGTCTGTGGCGATCCCTGAAGTATGAATGCGTCTACCTGCACGCCTGGGAAACGGGATCGCAGGCCAAGGTTGGTATTGGGCACTGGATCAACTTCTACAACCATCGACGACCCCACACTGCCCATGGCGGGCAGCCGCCCGCCGTGGTCTACTTCAACAGCAGCGAAACCGATCAGCAGGCACAGGCAGTAGCTTAAATCAGCCGGAAAGCTGTCCAAGGATCGGGGAGTAGCTCAGTGTTGTAGTGGACAAGCCAGGCATCGAGATCTGCCTGCATCGCCTCGACGCTGTCGTAGAAGGTCTCGCGCATCTTGATGCGGAAGAATTCGTCGAGGACCGTGCCGTTGAAGCGCTCGGCGAAGCCGTTGGTCTTGGGCGTCCTGACCTTGGTGCGGCGGTGCTCAATGCCGTTGAGATCCAGGTAGAGCTCGTAGGGATGCTTCTCGGTGCCGCAGAACTCTCGGCCGTTGTCGGTCAGCACGGCTTTCACCGGCAGGTCCAGATTCGCGGAGAAGGGCAGCACGGCGTTGTGCAGCACCGCCACCGCGGCCTCCGGCTGCTTGGAGACGTGCAGAAAGCCGAAAGCGCAGGAGCCGTAGGTGTCGACCACTGCATGCAGGTAGACTTTTCCCACGCCCTTCAGGCTGCCGACGAAGAAGGTGTCAGCCGACAGAAGCGCGCCAGGAGCGCTGCTCTCGACATGGCGCTCCCGGAAGCAGGGATTGAGCTTCTCAAGGAACGTAGCCTGTTCGGGAGTGATGTCGATCACCTTGCCGGCGTTCGCCTCCTCCAGCGCCAGCCAGCGCTCGATCCTGGTGCCCAAGCCATGGTCGTTGAGCAGCTTTCTGGATCGTGATCGCCGAGACCCGCGTCCCCTCCAGCGACAGGATGGCCTCAAGACGGTTGCAGCCGTAGGCGGGATGCTCCAGCGCCAGGGCCCGGATGCGGTCGACGACCTCCGGCGCGGTCGCCCGAGGATGGGACTTGTGGATCGGCGGCAGGTCCTTCAGGCCGTCAAAGCCCTGCGTCTGAAAGCGGCGCTTCCAGTCATAGAAGCTGGTGCGATCCATGCCCCGCTGGCGGCAGGCTTCGGCGACATTCCCAAGTTCTCGCGCCAGGTCCAGCACGCTCATCCGCTGCTGCGCAACCTTGCTGATCGCGTCACGTGGTGCCGATTTCCTGATCTTCGATGATCTATCCATGGTCCCTTCCTCCTTGCTGAGAATAGCACCGCAAGAAGGTTAAGAGGACACATGAATTGCTGCGCGCTGCACAATGATAAGGCCTGACCTGATCAGGTGCTTCATCTCCGAAAACAGCAACTCGAAAGCTGCCATTGTCGTTGCCCGTGACCGCCCTATTCTCCTCGCGCTATGCTGCTCCGGACGGAAACATCGCTCCATGGCGAAGTATTTCGCACAGCAGCGTAGGAGACAGACCGAAACCGAATGCGACCTTTTCACCACTGCTTCGCGTTTCTATCGTCGGCAATTCAACGCTGCCTAGCCTGTCTCGAGTTCCTTGGGAACGGACAGATCAGCTACCCGCAGGCAAGGGATCGGTCCCTTCGCTAAGGATCGCAAGATAGCGGCGGTAGCTGAACACCCGCCCCCGCTTGCGCCCGGTGATTTCGTCGACGATGCCCATCTTCTCCAGATCGGCCAAGGCGGCATTGACCGTCGGAGCCGACAGGCCTGTCTGCCGGACCAGTTGGTTGGAGGTCAGGAACGGGTTTTGTTGGAAGAGGTCGTGGATGCGGAGGGTCGATCCGGCGCGATCACTTTCGGTAGTGATGCGCTCGCGGTCTTCCTTGAACAAGTCGACGATCCTGGTCGCTGCCTCGAACGCCTGGTTTGCCGTCTCGGC
Source organism: Paracoccus sp. S3-43 (assembly GCF_029027965.1). NCBI lineage: Bacteria > Pseudomonadati > Pseudomonadota > Alphaproteobacteria > Rhodobacterales > Paracoccaceae > Paracoccus > Paracoccus qomolangmaensis. Next base: position 2,450,301 of record NZ_CP119082.1, read on the forward strand.
CACCCCGGCAAGGAAGAAATCCAGCCAGGCCTCCCAATTGCCATGCTCGCGCACCTCCTGAAGCAGGCGGTAATAGTCGGCCCGATGTGTCTTCAGATAGAGGCTGAGATAGAGCAGCGGCTTGCGCAGCACCCCGTTGACGCAAAGATACAGCGTCACCAGCAGGCGGCCGATACGGCCGTTGCCATCGAGGAACGGGTGGATGGTCTCGAACTGGACATGCAGTAGGCCAGCCTTGATCAGCGCCGGCAATCGCGAACTGTCCTCGTGCATGAAACGCTCCAGCGCGTCGAGGCAGGCATCGAGTTCGGTGACGGGCGGCGGAACATAGAGCGCGTTGCCGGGACGCGAGCCGCCGATCCAGTTCTGCGAACGGCGGAACTCGCCTGGACTTTTCGTGCCGCCCCGCCCACTTTGCAGCAACCGCGCGTGCATCTCGCGGATCAGGCGCAGGGACAACGGCAATTCCTCCAGCCGCTCCAGCCCATACATCATCGCATCGACATAGTTCGACACCTCGCGGATGTCGTCTATCGGCTCCCCGGCCTGGGCTTCGGTCTCGAAGCGCAGAAGGTCGTGTAAATGCTGGATCACAATTCCCCAGAAGTGCTGGCGCAATATTCCCCACCCTTCGGGTTCGGCCATCAGCCGTGCAGGTGATGGGCTCCTCCATTTTTGAGCGGCCGATCGCGCCGCTTTGGCGGGGGCGGCGGCGTAATGGTGGCGTGCGCCCGGGTGTGTTCCGGGATCAGGTCGGCGTGTTGGCGTAGCCGGTAGCTGGCGCCTTCGATCTGAACCACGACGGCATGGTGCAGGAGCCGATCCAGAAGCGCGGTCGCAACAACGGGATCACCGAAGATCTCGCCCCATTCTGCGAAGCCGCGATTTGAGGTCAGGCTGTTGATTTCCACCCAGAACTGAGCCGGATAGGCGCGTAATTTCCACTGAGAATTGAGCCATGTGAACCTTTCCCCAAAGCGATGAGCGGCGGGGGTAACGGGAGTGATCCACATGGGACTTTTGAACCTCATTCGACGCATGCACTTGCGGCAGAAGCTGTCGGTCCGCGAGATCGCGCGGCGCACCGGCCTGTCGCGCAACACGATTACCAAGCACCTGGCGGAGGGCACGATCGAGCCGAAGTTCGCGACGCCGGATCGGCCGAGCAAGCTTGATCCTTTCGCCGAGAAGCTGGCCGGCTGGTTGAAAACGGAGGCCGGCAAGTCGCGCAAGCAGCGGCGGACGCTGAAGCAGATGCATGCCGATCTCGTCAAGCTTGGGTTCACCGGCTCCTACAACCGGGTTGCGGCATTTGCGCGGCAATGGCGGAAAGATCGCCAGCGCGAACAGCAGACCACGGGACGCGGCACCTTTGTTCCGCTGTCCTTTCGACCGGGCGAAGCGTTCCAGTTCGACTGGAGCGAAGACTACGGGCATCTGACCGACGATCGCACCAAGCTTCAGATGGCACATATCAAGCTGTCCCACAGCCGGGCGTTCCTGCGCGCCTATCTGTTGCAGACCCACGAGATGCTGTTTGACGCCCACTGGCATGGCTTCCGCGTGTTCGGCGGCGTGCCCGAACGAGGCATTTACGACAACATGAAGACGGCGGTGGACCGGGTCGGCCGCGGCAAGGAGCGGCAGGTCAACCTCCGCTTTCTGGCCATGACGAACCACTACGTCTTCGAACCGGAGTTCTGCAATCCGGCCGCAGGCTGGGAGAAGGGTCAGGTCGAGAAGAACGTTCAGGACTCCCGCCGCCAGCTCCTGCAGGAGATGCCGGGCTTTCCCGACCTTGCCACGATGAATGCCTGGCTGGAACAGCGCTGCCTGGAGGTGTGGCAGGAGACCCCGCACGGCACGCTGCCCGGCACGATCGCCGATGTCTGGGCTGAGGAGCGGACCGCGCTGATGCCGTTGCCGCCCGCCTTTGACGGCTTCATCGAACTGAGCAAGCGCGTCTCGCCCACCTGCCTGATCAGCTTCGAGCGCAATCGCTACAGCGTGCCGGCGTCTTTCGCAAACCGGCCTGTCAGCCTGCGGATCTATCCGGACCGGTTGGTCGTGGCGGCCGAGGGCAACATCCTGTGCGAGCATGGCCGCGTGTTCCAGCGCAATCACCAGGTGCCGCCGCGGACGATCTATGACTGGCGGCACTATCTTGCCGTTCTTCAGCGCAAGCCCGGTGCATTGCGCAATGGCGCGCCCTTTGCCGAGTTCCCGCCTGCCTTCCGGCAACTGCAGGAGCAGATGCTCCGCAAACCCGGTGGGGACCGCGAGATGGTCGACATTCTCGCCCTGGTTCTCCAGCACGACGAACAGGCCGTGCTGACCGCGGTGGAGTTGGCCCTGGCCGAGCGCGTGGCAACCAAGACCCATGTGCTGAACCTCCTGCACCGGCTGGTCGACAGAAAGGTCATTGCGGGCCGCCCCTTGATACTCCGCAGGCCTTGGCCCTGCGCCGCGAGCCAAAGGCCAATGTCGAACGCTACGACGGCCTGCGCACCCAAGCTGCAGGAGGCCGTCATGCGTCATGATCCTGCCAGCGGCGCCATCGTCATCATGCTTCGCAGCCTGAAGATGCATGGCATGGCGCAGGCCGTGACGGACCTGATCGAGCAAGGGGCGCCGGCCTTTGATGCAGCCGTGCCGATCCTGTCTCAACTGCTGAAAGCCGAGATGGCCGAGCGCGAGGTCCGCTCCATCGCCTATCACATGAAGGCCGCACGCTTCCCGGCATACAAGGACCTCTCAGGCTTCGACTTCTCGGCCAGCGAGATCAACGAAGCCACGGTGCGCCAGCTGCATCGTTGCGAGTTCATGGACGGGGCACAGAACGTGGTTCTGATTGGCGGTCCGGGCACGGGGAAGACCCACGCCGCAACCGCCCTCGGCGTTCAGGCCATAGAGCATCACCGCCGCAAGGTCCGCTTCTTCTCCACCATCGAACTGGTCAACGCCCTCGAACAGGAAAAGGCCAAGGGCAAGGCCGGGCAGATCGCCGAAAGCCTGACCCGCCTCGATCTCGTGATCCTCGATGAGCTGGGCTATCTGCCCTTCAGTGCCTCGGGCGGGGCGCTGCTCTTCCATCTGCTGAGCAAGCTCTACGAACGCACCAGCGTCGTCATCACCACAAACCTCAGCTTCAGCGAATGGGCCACGGTCTTCGGCGACGCCAAGATGACCACCGCGCTGCTCGACCGCCTCACCCATCGCTGCCACATCCTGGAGACCGGAAACGACAGCTTCCGCTTCAAAGCCAGTTCAGCCGCCGCAGCGCGCCAAAAGAAGGAGAGCAATCACGCCTTGACCACTGAATGACCCGAAAACCATAATCAGAGGTGGCTCACTTCTCGATGGAAATGCCGGCTCAGTTCTGGGTGGAAATCAACACGCTGACTTCCAGCAGATCACCCGCAGCCGGACAATCGAGCGCAGACTGCGCGGAGCGGAGGAACTCACCGCGATCGCGTGGGTGCTTCTGGAGGCGCTGTTCCCGGTCGAAAAGGGTGTGCGGCTTCTTGGCGTGACGCTATCCTCATTGGAGCCGGAAAGAGACGAAGATGTCGTCCGGCAACTTAGCCTCGAACTGCCGGGTCTGTAGAAACCGAACGGGAGTGGCCGGATGAAGCGGCGTGACGAGGAAAGGATTGCGGCCCAACTCGCCAAGGCGATGGCCATGATCTGCGTACGCAACACCATGCTGGAGAACATCCATGCGGGGCGCGTGCCGGTAACGAAAGCCGGAGATTTCTCCGATGTTATCGTCGTCGATGCCGACGGCAATCAAATTCCATGGCAAGAGCTTTCGCGCATTGACGACAACGAAATGCGTGATCTGATGCGGCAGGTAGTAAATCGCCTCTATACGTTCCAGCTTCGCTTCGGAGAGCCCGAGTTTCAGGCATTCGTGAACCGCTGGCTCGGCGTCGCACGCAAGTGGGACGAACCCGTTCTTGATCCCGGCCTGCCTGGCATCATCCCCCCGGACGCAGCGGATTGACGAACTCCAGCCCGGCGAAGTCCTTCTCGTTGTCCGTAACCACAATGCAGTCGTTCGCACCTGCGACAGAAGCGATGATCATATCCAAGGCGCTACGCGGACGACCTGCCGCCTTCCCTTCCGCCATCAACCGCGCCCAGATCAGGCCCGCTTTGTCATCGAACGAGAGAATTCGACCGGTGAACAGTTCCCGCGGCCCCTCCGGTCCTGAGAACCATGCCTCGAGAGCATCGCGCTTTTTCCCGCGCGGTTTCTCCAGAATACCGCGCCGGATCTCGGCGATGGTCAGCGCCGAAATAAGCAGGTCTTCGTCGCGCTGCTCCGCCCACCACGCCAACAGCGCTTCCGACGGATGCGGCTTGACGACGTTGCTGATGATGTTGGTATCGAGGAGATAGCGCGTCACAGATCGACCCGGCGCCCTTCCTCGCGCGGGCGCGACAGATCGAGATTGGCGCCGACAAGGGGCGAACGGCGCAGCGCGGACAGGATGCCGCCAGATTTTGGCGGCTCACCCGCGACGAGGGCTGCCTTGACCGCAGCCCGCGCCTGATCCGCTTCCGGTCCCTCCTCCGCCAGTTGGCGGGCGAGCGACCGGATCAGTTCGCGGTCGGATTCCAATGCCAGGACCTCAAAGCGCTTGAAGCCACGCTGCGTCAGGCGCGCCCGGTAGTTCTCGATCGCTCTTTTCTGTGCGGCATTGCTCATTGCTGGCCTCCGTTCTATATCCTGATATATAGCCGATATTATCCTTACAAACAAGGGATGTCAGCGATGCCGCGCGACTCGCACCATAGACCGTTAGTGCAGAAGAAAACTGCGCGTTCCCGCCAGTATTTTCCATATGCTGTGATGCGCTACGCTTCGCCAGACCGCGCGGAAGACGCCGATCACGCCTCCTCCACCGCCAGAATTACGGGTTTGATTTCAGTTGCTTGGCTGGCTTCAGGTGGCGATGCTGCGAAGCATGACCTTGCGAGCCCCCGGAAACACAGCAAAGATGTCAGGACGAGAGCGCGAAGCGTTACTCGAATCCCTGATGATCGACGAGCCGGAACTGACGTTCACCCCGTGCGGCAATCCCGATCCGCGCCTTCTGCGTCTCGTCGAGTTTCTGGCGCGGCAGGCAGCGCGGGAATGCTACGCCGAGGAGTGAAGATGACGCGTCGACGGGGGAAGCGCACCTCCTGATGCCGAAAGGAGATGTGCAGTGAAAGTCGCGATCTACGCCCGCTATTCGTCGGACAATCAGCGCGAGGCGTCCATCGCCGACCAGTTCCGCATGTGCCGCCTGCGGGCGGAGAAGGAAGGCTGGACGGTGGTCGAGGAATATTCCGATCACGCCATCTCCGGCTCCAGCATGATTCAGCGTCCCGGCATCCAGGCGCTGATCATGGATTCCTCGCGCGGCCGCTTCGACCTGATCATGGCCGAAGCGCTCGACCGGATCAGCCGTGACCAGGAAGACATCGCCGGCATCTACAAGCGCATGCGCTATGCCGATGTGAGGATGTTCACCCTGTCCGAGGGCGAGATCAGCGAATTGCATGTTGGCCTGAAGGGCACGATGAACGCGCTGTTCCTGAAAGATCTCGCCGACAAAACCCGGCGCGGTCAGCGCGGGCGTGTCGAGGCGGGCAAGTCGGGCGGCGGCAATTCCTACGGCCATGATGTCGTCAAGAAGTTCGACGCCAATGGCGAGCCCATTCGCGGCGACCGGACCATCAACGAGGCGCAGGCTGATGTCGTGCGTCGCATCTTCCGCGACTACGCCGCCGGCAAGTCGGCCAAGACCATTGCCTTCGCCCTGAACAGGGACCGTATCCCCGCGCCGTCGGGCGGAGACTGGGGGTTCAGCACGATCAACGGCAACCCGAAGCGTGGCAACGGCATCCTCAACAACGAGATGTATGTCGGCAAGATCGTCTGGAACCGCCAGCGTTTCGTCAAAGACTCCGATACCGGCAAGCGCCAGGCCCGGCCCAACCCAGAATCGGAATGGGTCATTCAGGAGGCGCCGGAGCTGCGCATCCTCGATGACGACCTCTGGAACGCCGTGAAGGCGAGGCAGGACGAGAACCGGACTGAGCGGGACGAGAGCGGCGTCGCCGACGTCCGCAAGATGAACTACCGACGCCGGCCGAAATATCTCTTCTCGGGCCTGACCAAATGCGCCTGCTGCGGCGGAGGATACTCCGCCATCTCGGCCACGCTGATCGGCTGCTCGACAGCACGGAACAAAGGCACCTGCGACAACCGAACCAACATCCGCCGCGACGAATTGGAGACGCGCGTGCTGAATGCGCTTCGCACCAAATTGTCGATCCCGAATTGTTCGCTCACTTCTGCGCGGTGTTTACGCAGGAGATGAACCGGCTGCGGATGGAAGGCCGCGCCGGTATCGCCGCGGCCGAGGCCGAGATGGCGAAGATCGACCGGGAACTCGACACGCTGCTCAACCTGATCCTCAAGGGCGGCGCGGCTGACGCCATCAATTCCAAGATGGTCCTGCTCGAACACCGCAAGAAGGAGCTGGCTCTGTTCCTGGCCGAGGCCGAGGAACCGCCTCCCCTTCTGCACCCCTCGATGGCGCTGCAATACCGCAGGCGGGTGCAGCAGCTCTATGAAGCCCTGCAGGACGAAGAGGAAGAGAAGCGGGTCGAGGCAGCAGACATCCTGCGCTCGCTGGTGGAAAAGATCGTGCTGACGCCGGTGGACGGCAAGGTGGAAATCGACGTTCAGGGCGATCTCGCTGGAATCCTTACGATTTCCGCACAAACGAAAAAGCCCGCCGAAGGGGCGGGCGGATCGCAAGTGACGATGGTTGCGGGGGCAGGATTTGAACCTGCGGCCTTCAGGTTATGAGCCTGACGAGCTACCGGGCTGCTCTACCCCGCGCCAATGGATGTCCTGCTCGGTTTTTTTCATCGTGTCGGAGAGATGTTCGCGTCTTTCCAGGTCTGGCGGTGACCTACTCTCCCACGTCTTTTGACGCAGTACCATCGGCGCAGCGGCACTTAACGGCCGAGTTCGGGATGGGATCGGGTGTTTTGCTCGCGCTAGGGCCACCAGACCGGGAAAGAAGCGATCAGCGTGTTCCGTTTTCGGGAACGTGTTGTCCAAGGATGCTTTCGGGAAGAAGTCCTGCTTCTTCCGGATCAAATCAAGCCTATCGAGCCATTAGTACCGGTCAGCTGAATACATTGCTGCACTTACACCTCCGGCCTATCGACGTGGTGGTCTTCCACGGCTCTCAAGGGAGACCTTGTTTTGAGGGGGGCTTCACGCTTAGATGCCTTCAGCGTTTATCCTGTCCGTTCATAGCTACCCTGCACTGCCGTTGGCACGACAACAGGTCCACCAGTGGAACGTTCACCCCGGTCCTCTCGTACTAGGGGCAACTCCTCTCAAGTCTCCAACACCCACGGCAGATAGGGACCGAACTGTCTCACGACGTTCTAAACCCAGCTCACGTACCTCTTTAAACGGCGAACAGCCGTACCCTTGGGACCTGCTCCAGCCCCAGGATGAGATGAGCCGACATCGAGGTGCCAAACGATGCCGTCGATATGGACTCTTGGGCATCATCAGCCTGTTATCCCCAGCGTACCTTTTATCCGTTGAGCGATGGCCCTTCCACTCGGGACCACCGGATCACTATGGCCGACTTTCGTCTCTGCTCGACTTGTCAGTCTTGCAGTCAGGCTGGCTTCTGCCATTGCACTCAACGAGCGATTTCCGACCGCTCTGAGCCAACCTTCGCGCGCCTCCGTTACTGTTTGGGAGGCGACCGCCCCAGTCAAACTACCCACCACGCAGGGTCCCGGATCCGGATGACGGACCGCGGTTAGACATCAGAACAGCGAAGGGCGGTATCTCAAGGATGGCTCCACGGGAACTGGCGTCCCCGCTTCAAAGCCTACCGCCTATCCTGCACATCGCAATCCTGATGCCAGTGCGAAGTTGTAGTAAAGGTGCATGGGGTCTTTCCGTCTAACCGCGGGAAGTCTGCATCTTCACAGACAATTCAATTTCGCTGAGTCCACATTTGAGACAGCGGGGAAGTCGTTACGCCATTCGTGCAGGTCGGAACTTACCCGACAAGGAATTTCGCTACCTTAGGACCGTTATAGTTACGGCCGCCGTTTACCGGGGCTTCAATTCAAGGCTTGCACCTCTCCTTTTAACCTTCCGGCACCGGGCAGGCGTCAGACCCTATACGTCGCCTTACGGCTTCGCAGAGCCCTGTGTTTTTAGTAAACAGTCGCCACCCCCTGGTTTGTGCCCCCGACCGACAGTTGCCTGCCAATCGGGCCTCCTTCTCGCGAACTTACGGAGGTATTTTGCCGAGTTCCTTAAATGTGGTTCTCTCAAGCGCCTTGGTATTCTCTACCAGTCCACCTGTGTCGGTTTAGGGTACGGTCTTGTGGAGGGCTATTTCCAGGAACCGCTGAACTGCCCGACCAATCCGATAAGGTCGAACAATCTTTGCGATCCGTCACCATCTCCTGGCCCAGGAATATTAACCTGGTTCCCATCGACTACGCCTTTCGGCCTCGCCTTAGGGGCCGGCTTACCCTGCTCAGATTAGCTTTAAGCAGGAACCCTTGGACTTTCGGCGACAGGGTCTCTCACCCTGTTTGTCGCTACTCATGTCAACATTCTCGCTTCTGATCACTCCACCGGATGCCTCACGGCCCGGCTTCACAGTCAGAACAGTGCCTCCGTTACCCTTCGCAGGGCAAAAGAGGCAGCGTTCTCTATCACAGAACGCTCCGCTACCACGCACCATAAGGTGCATCCAAAGCTTCGGCTCGTGGCTTGAGCCCCGTTACATCTTCGCCGCAAGACCTCTTGATTAGACCAGTGAGCTGTTACGCTATCTTTAAAGGATGGCTGCTTCTAAGCCAACCTCCTGGTTGTTTTGGAAGTCTCACATGCTTTCCCACTTAGCCACGAATTGGGGGCCTTAGCTGTTGGTCAGGGTTGTTTCCCTCTCCACGACGGACGTTAGCACCCGCCGTGTGTCTCCCGGATAGTCCTCTCGGGTATTCGGAGTTTGCTTAGACTCAGTAAGGCTGTGGGCCCCCATCATCCATGCAGTGCTCTACCCCCCGAGGGATACGTCCGAGGCGCTACCTAAATAGCTTTCGCGGAGAACCAGCTATCTCCGAGTTTGATTGGCCTTTCACCCCTAGGCACAAGTCATCCCGACCTTTTTCAACAGGTGTGGGTTCGGACCTCCAGTTGGTGTTACCCAACCTTCATCCTGCTCATGCCTAGATCACTCGGTTTCGGGTCTGATCCGTCTGACTCAAGCGCCCATTTAAGACTCGCTTTCGCTGCGCCTACACCTAACGGCTTAAGCTTGCCAGACAGACCAAGTCGTTGACCCATTATACAAAAGGTACGCCGTCACCCCTCAAGGAGGCTCCGACTGCTTGTAGGCGTCCGGTTTCAGAAACTGTTTCACTCCCCTCGTCGGGGTGCTTTTCACCTTTCCCTCACGGTACTGGTTCGCTATCGGTCAGTAAGGAGTACTTAGCCTTCGAGGGTGGTCCCCCGATCTTCAGACAGGATTTCACGTGTCCCGCCCTACTTAATGCGTCCCATCAGACTTCCCATACGGGGCTGTCACCCGCTCTGGCCAGACTTTCCAGTCTGTTCTGGTCATCCTCAAGGCTCGGCTGGTCC